>CAZYVD010000051.1:0-20986 GCA_964651045.1 uncultured bacterium | reverse complement strand
CGCCTTAGGGGGGATATTATTGAACAAAATCTAACTAATGATTGTTCTATACAAATGTTATGCCAAACTTTTGAGTAATGATGGAGTGCTATAAGATATTATTTTTAAAACATTTTTATGGCTCTTTACTTGTTGGAAGTTTTTTTAAAATATCATAAATGTGTTTCAATCTGGTAAAATGTTTCAATGTGAAACGAAAATTAAAAACTCTTCTACCCCTATGAGGCAGAAGAGTCTAGTTGAAAAAATGTGGTTTAAAGTTTAGATTGTCTGAACAATCAATTTCTTACGAAGTTCATCAATCGTTATTGTGCCTTTATAGTAGTAATCGAGGTATTTTTTCTTGATTTGAAGGATGAAATGTGAGTTGTCCGAATTTCTTGGATAGAATAGATTGTTTCCCATATTCACATTGAGCACTACCCATTCCTCTGGTTTGATTCTAAGTGTATGTCCATAGGATGCCAGTAGGTCAAAAAGTTCATCTTGAAGTTCTTTGATAGATTTGTTTATTTCTTTTTCCCTATCTTTCTTTTTCTTCTTTTCCTTCTCTGTAATTGTAATTAGTTTTCCTTTGAGGTCGAATATCTCCTCCTTGCTTGTTTGATATTCTTTTGAACTGTTTGTAATCGTCTTTGTTAATACTACATCTGGCGTATCTGTAGATACAATCGATAGGGTTAAAAATCTGCTGGGGATATTGAGAAAGAATATTACTCCAAAGTTTTCCATGTATGTGCCTCTGTAGGAGGATGGCCTCCAGTAGGTGGATGAATCCAAACCTCTGCTCAGGATTTCCGACATTATATCAATATCTTTTGTTATATCAGATTTTTCTTCTCTTAACTGAAAGACAATGCGTTTTTGAAAATCTGCATAACTTATCCGATTTTTCCGGTACAGATCGACTGCTTGTTTGGTGACCATTGCCTTTAGAAATGAGTCCTGATATTTTTTATTTCTCCAGTTGTCGAGTTTAACTATGATCGCTATCCTGTCATCATCTTTTAATTGTCTAATTGCAGGAACATATTTTTTAAAGAAGCAGATAATATTATCTTTTAAGGTCTCTATAGCTTCATTTTCCTTTTGAAGCATCTTGATCTCTGTTGAGTCGATATCGCTTTTCTTTCCCTTTTTTGATTCCAGACTCTTTTCTTCATACTGCATGACTAAGAAATTTTCAAGAGTCTTCGAATAACTTGTTTTCATGTTTCTCGTTACGCCTCCGAATAGAAAATCGTTCGTCAGGGGACTGCTCTTATGAGTATAAAACACAATACCAAAACCTTTAAGAAGCATTATATTTGGTGACATTCCTATATAGTATCCTGGATAATGAGTGTTCTCCTCTTGGGCTATTAATTTTCCCAATATTCCTCCCATTATCCTCATGTCTCTGTGCAGTCTTTTCTCTTCTATGATTGATTCCTGTGCAAGCACGTTTATTGAAATAAGAAGAATTACTGATATAACCATCCCTTTTATCATCTTCTTTATTGTATTATTCATTTTATATGTACCTCCCTATTTTTTATTAAATTGATAACTTGTCAGGCGGTAGAGTCGATCAATGACCTTCTCTGTTTGATCGAATCGCCAGTCGTTTGTCTGTTTCAATCCTATCAATCCCTTTGTAATAAATTGCAGGTCCTTCTGTCTCTGCTCTTCGATGGTCTGAACAAGTCTTGTAAGGTCTATATCCGTTCGTCTTTCGCTCTCCTCTATCATTCTCGAAGTAAAAATTAGTATCTGTTTCTGACTTTCCTTGACAAGTTGTTCTACATATTCTTTTGTTATAGACTCCTTTGCTTGTGGAATCAGATGAAACCCTATGCTCCATTTTCCATACTCATATTTTGCTTCGAAGTTAATAATACTCAGGAGCAGAAGGCAGAATGCAGCCGCTATTGAAATTCCTAACATAAACTTTCTTACTCTGCCCATGCTTCGTATACTCTTATTCCAAAGATTAAACCCTGGCGCCTCTGTCGTAAAGACAAAGTTGGTTGGAAGGGTTATCTCTTTCCACTTATCTAGAATCTCTGTTGTCTCCTTAAGCTCTTTGTATATCTTTCTGCAAGAATCACACGATTTTATGTGTGATTCTGTCTTTTTTGCTTCATCGGGACTTAATTCTCCATAGATCAGAGAAATTAGTCTTTCAGTCATGTCTTTACATTTCATTTAGCATGACCTCCTTATTAAGTTTGGACTCTTCCAATATTTTCTTCATGGCTCTAAGTCCATAGTAAAGTCGAGATTTTACAGTGTTTACTGGTTGACTCAATATTTCGGAAATCTCTGAAAATTTCAATCCGTGATACTGTTTCATGATGATAACAACCCTCTGTTCTTCAGGTATTGCCATCAGACATCTTTTTAAGATCTGCCCGATCTGTTTTTGATTTAAAATTTCATCGGGCATCATTTCTTTTTTATCATGCATACAGTTTATAGTATCAGCACCATCTTCTGATCTGAATTTATTAATATCGAAGTGATGATTTTTTTTCTTCTTGAATTCATCGTAGCAGAGATTTATGGCTATCCTGAATAGCCATGATGCGAACTTATCATGGTCCTTTAATTTACTTAGTTTCTTGTATGTTCTGATAAATGTCATCTGACAGATGTCTTTTGTCATCTCTTCGTTGCCTGTCATTCTGTATACAAGATTGTATACAGGTTTTTGGTATTTCCACACCAATAGATTAAATGCATTTATGTCTCCCTTTAGAAAGCTTTGAATAAGATCGCTGTCGGACATGTAGTAGTTCCTCAATTATTTTAATATTTATCTGTATGTAAGACGATCTGATCGGTAAAAAGTTTTACATCAAAGGAAAAAAATACCGATTTGTTGTCCAACAATATTTTTATAAGTCTTTAAATATCAATGCAGTGAATCATTAATATACAAACGGTACATTTTTTGCTGTAAATTAGTCGTACAGATTATTGAGAAAATAATTTCATAATGCAATATTTTATAAAATTGTGAGGAATATTTGAAATGGTTGGTTATATAATTGTTTTTATGGCTGGAGTTACATTTGGTGTGGTAAGCATGGCAGCACTTGCATACGGCTCAAAAATGAGGCTGTATCGGGAGAATTTTGTTTTAACCAAGAGGGTGGAATTTCTTGAGAAGGATGATCAGAGAAGAAAATATAGACCAGTAAAAGATCCACGTCCAAATGTACACAATCTTGTAAATTGATTTTCTTCTGAAAAGGCCATATCAATTCTTTTCATCTGAGCAGATCCCTGGCTCGTTGAGTCAGGGATTTATTTATGGTTATCGGAACTTAAAATTTAACAGTTCCTACTAATTACTGTTGATCAAAATTCCACGAGCCTTATCCCTTTTCTAATTTACAATAAAAATATTCTTGATTCTTTCCAAATATTTGCATATACTTAAAGCATAACCATTTCAAGTTACAATTCTAAGATTTTCTTATGTTTTCAAAAGTTTTTAGTGCTGCTGTACTCGGAATAGAAGGTTATATAGTTGAGGTAGAATCTCATCTTGAGAATGGGCTGCCAATATTTGCTACAGTAGGATTGCCTGAAGGTGCCGTAAAGGAATCAAAGGAAAGAGTCAATGCTGCTATTAAGAATTCCGGTTTCTTTTTCCCCAGAAAGCGTGTAACAATAAACCTTGCACCAGCAGATATACGTAAAGAGGGATCGGCCTTTGATCTGCCAATGGCTATTGGGGTTCTGATTGCCAGTGGCCAGATAGAACAATCGAAAGTTGAGAATATTGTTATTCTTGGGGAGCTGGCATTAGACGGCAAGGTAAGAGCAATAAGAGGCGGGCTTTCGATTTCAGTAGCAGTTAGGGAGAAAAAGATAAAGAAGATAATACTGCCAAGAGAGAATGCGAAAGAGGCCGCCATGGCTGTTGGACTCGATGTCTATCCTGTTGAAAGTCTTAGAGATGCTGTGAATATAATCGAAAATGGAGAGCTGAGAGAACCGTTTACTGTTGATATAGATGAAGTATTTTCAAAAAGCTGTGAATACAGTGTCGATTTTCAGGATGTGAAGGGTCAGGAGCATGTAAAGAGGGCTCTCGAGGTGGCAGCAGCAGGTGGACACAATGTTCTGATGATAGGGCCTCCAGGTTCAGGAAAGACGATGCTCGCCAAGAGGATACCTACAATTTTACCAGAACTAACCCTTGAAGAGGCGCTGGAGACAACAAAAATTCATTCCGTCGCAGGGCATCTTCCACCAGATACGGCATTGATTGCAACAAGACCATTTAGATCTCCACACCATACAATTTCAGATGCAGGATTGATTGGTGGTGGTCATGTTCCAAGGCCTGGAGAGGTGAGTCTTGCACACAATGGGGTCTTGTTTCTTGATGAACTCCCAGAGTTCAGGAAGAATGTACTCGAAGTAATGAGACAGCCAATGGAGGATGGAAGGGTTACTATTTCGAGGGCAGCCATTTCTGTAACATATCCTGCTCTATTCATGCTTGTGGCAGCAATGAATCCATGTCCATGTGGTTACTATTCGAGTCCGACTCATGAATGTTGCTGTACTGTTCCTCAGATTCAGAGGTATCGCTCAAAGGTCTCGGGTCCTTTATTAGATAGAATCGACATTCATGTGGAAGTGCCTGCAGTAAAGTACAAGGAACTATCTGGAAGAACTACTGGAGAGATGTCTGAGTCGATCAGGTCTAGAGTAAAAAAGGCGAGAACCATTCAGCTTAACAGGTTTAAGCATCGGAGGGGAGTCTATTGCAATGCCCACATGGATTCGAAAGATATTCGCAGGTTCTGCCCGGTTGATGATGAAGGAAATGCTTTGCTTCAGAGGGCCATAACAAGATTGGGACTTTCTGCAAGAGCATACGATAGAATTTTAAAGGTTGCCAGGACGATTGCAGATCTGGAAGAAAGCACTGATATACGGCCTGAACATTTGAGTGAGGCAATTCAATACAGAAGTTTAGATAGAGATTTTTCGAGAATGGTATGAAGAAAATTTAAGAAGTAATTAATTCGATAATATTTTCCGAAATACTGGGTTTGGCCTATATTGAATTGTATTTAACATTTTGAAAATACTGACGGATAGAATCATGATTAACTGCTACATTGAGATAAAAAAACCCTGCAACTTAACCTCGACTATAAAGAACCGCGTTAGACACGGTGGGTGCCCTCCTGATCGCTTTTTACGTCCACTCTTAGGAGGCATGTAATACACGTCAGAGTCGGGCTCCCTATTTTATATTGATAGCTCTTTATAGTTGCCGTAAGGCCAAGTTGCAGGGAATTTAATTCCCAACTTTAATTAATTTGGAGATTTTAAAAAACAATGTCAAGGAAAAAATTTAAATTTTTGATGAGAACAACTTTCAACACTCTTTTCTTCTCGGCCTTTATCTTTAGCTCTTTGCCGTGCGGTGGCAAAGAGAGGGGAAGGATCAGAGATTATGGAATTGAGATCGGCATACTCTCTCCGGGCAGATGGAACTCTATTACAGATGTGGATGGAGTGCTTGTAGGACATAAGACTTTGATTTGTGGCGATTCGATTCGTACGGGAGTGACTGCAATACTTCCCCATGACGGAAACATATTCATGGAAAAGGTGCCAGGTGGTGTTTATGTAGGAAATGGATTTGGTAAACTCGTCGGAACAACACAGATTGAGGAGCTCGGGGAAATTGAGACTCCTATTGTTCTTACAAACACTTTGAGTGTGTCGGTTGCAATGAAGGCACTTGTTGAGTATACGATTCGCCAGAAGGGAAATGAATATGTTCGGTCTGTAAATGCAGTTGTGGGTGAGACCAATGATGGATACCTTAATGAGATTCGCAGCATATCAGTAAAAGAGGAGGATGTTTGGGATGCGATTGATAGTGCCTCAACAGGAGTAGTTGAGGAGGGATGCGTTGGAGCCGGAACCGGTACTATATGTTTAGGGTTTAAGGGAGGAATCGGCACCTCATCTCGAGTGCTTCCTCCTGATCTTGGTGGATGGACTGTTGGTGTGCTTGTTCAAACAAATTTTGGTGGAATCTTGCGGGTCAATGGTGCACCTGTCGGCCGTGAGCTCGGCATACATTATCTGAAAGGCAGGATCACCAGAAAAAAATCGGGTTCATGTATGATAATCATTGCAACAGATGCTCCTCTATCGCCACGCAATCTGAAAAGGTTGGCTTCGAGGGCCGTTCTTGGTATAGCAAGATGTGGTGGATTTTGTAGCAATGGAAGCGGTGACTATGTTATTGCGTTCTCCACAAACCCTGATTGCAGAATCAAATACAGATCAAAGCAGAGTGTTGATCTTGTACCGCAACTCAGAAATGACAGCATCTCTCCACTGTTTCTTGCTGTTGTGGAGGCAACCGAGGAGGCGATATTGAATTCTCTGTTCAGCGCCACGGATATGGATGGCAGATCAGGCCACCGTGTCAAAGCAATTCCAATAGATAGAGTGATAGAGATATGTAAGAAATACAATGTGCTCGATTGGAATGATAAGCTCCCCTCTTTGTCAGAGAATGTAAATTAATTTATGGAGCTGGGAATATGGAATCTATTGGCAGAGCAGTAGTGTTAACAGGAATCTTACTGATTATAATAGGAATAATCCTTATCTTTATTCACAAGATTCCATTGATTGGAAGGCTTCCAGGAGATATTCATATTCAAAGGAAGAATTTTACCTTATATTTTCCTATTACTACTTGCATTGTGATAAGTTTAATCTTAACTTTAATAATGTATCTTCTCCATAAAAGATAATTGATATTTTATGAGGTAAATTCATCATGAAAGCCAACAAAAGTTTTATTGCTCCTGTCCGTTTAATATTTGTCTTTTTAATTATTATTTTTTCATCAAATACACTCCTGTCTTCAGGCCATATCGATTTGATAGAGATCAATGGTCCAATAACACCGATCACATCCAAATATATCACGGATGCTATCAGACGAGCAGAGAAACATGGTGCCGAGTGTCTCATTATTCAGATGGATACTCCAGGTGGACTGATGCAGTCTACATGGACAATTGATAAGGCAATACTTGCAGACAGAGTTCCTGTTGTTGTCTACATTGCTCCAAGCGGAGGGCGCGCAGGATCTGCGGGCGTGTATATTTCATATTCTGCCAATGTTGTGGCCATGGCACCTGGTACCAGGATTGGATCTGCACATCCCGTATCTATGATGGGAAAGGATTCTTCTAAGGTAATGACTGAGAAGATAACAAATGATGCTGTTGCACATATAAGGGGAATGGCAGATATTAGAGGAAGAGATTCAAAATGGGCTGAGGAGGCTGTCAGAAGGAGTGTATCTATAACAGAGAAGGAGGCTCTTAGGAAGGGTGTGATCGATCTTATTGCAAAAGATCTTAACGACCTTGTTTCCAAACTCGATGGAAGAGAGCTCAATCTCTCGGGAAGAAAGGTAGTGCTTTATACAAAGAACAGTGAGATACGCCGCCATCCAATGAGCTGGCAGTATAAGATTCTTGACAAGATTTCAGATCCAAACATTGCATATATTCTTCTACTGGGCGGATTGGCAGGTCTGTTTTTTGAATTGAAGAATCCAGGAGCCATCTTTCCTGGTGCAATAGGTGCAATCTCACTGATCCTTGCATTTTTTGCAATGCAGGTACTGCCAATCAATGCTGCAGGTATTCTTCTGATTTTACTTGCTATTTTGCTATTTATTTTAGAGATTCATATAACAAGCTTTGGTCTATTAACCATAGGAGGGATCGTTTCGATGATTTTTGGTTCTCTAATGCTTTTTAAATCACCCTCAGCGGGTGTGTCTCTAAGCGTGATAATTCCAGCAGTCCTGTTCACTGCGGCCTTTTTCATATTTGCCGTGGGCCTGGGGATAAGAGCCCAGTTTAGAAAGTCGGTCACAGGGGATAAGGGAATTATTGGTGAGATTGGAGAGGTAATAAAGAGTCTGGATCCGGAAGGACGGATTTCTGTTCATGGAGAGGTATGGAAGGCTGTCAGTGATGAGAAGATTAAAGAGGGGGAGAAAGTTGAGGTGACAGGAATAAAAGGATTGAAACTTAAAGTAAAAAGAGCGAAAAAAGCAGAGTAGTGATTTTTCATTAAAATATAATTGGGAGGTTATCATGGCAGGTTATATTACTATAGTAATTATTGGTTTCTTGATTCTGGCAAGTGCGATTCGTGTTTTAAAGGAATATGAAAGAGGAGTAATCTTTCGGCTGGGTAGATTGATTGGTTCAAAGGGCCCAGGATTGATTATTCTTATTCCCATAATCGATCGTATGATAAAGGTCAGTCTTCGTACAATAGCAATGGATGTTCCTCCACAGGATGTTATTACAAAAGATAATGTTTCTGTAAAGGTGAATGCAGTTGTCTACTTCAGGGTGATAGATGCAGGCAAGGCCATTGTGGAGGTTCAGGACTATCTCTATGCAACTTCACAGTTGGCACAAACAACGCTTCGCTCCATTCTCGGTCAGTTTGAACTTGATGAACTTCTATCGGAGAGAGAAAAGATAAATGAGAAACTCCAGGATATTCTCGATAAACACACAGATCCATGGGGAATTAAAGTCTCCTTAGTAGAGGTGAAGCATATCGATCTTCCAGAGGAGATGAAGAGGGCGATTGCACGTCAGGCAGAGGCAGAGAGGGAACGTCGTGCAAAGATCATCCATGCAAGTGGAGAATTTCAGGCTTCGAAACAGCTTTCACAGGCTGCTGCGGTTCTTCAAAAAGAACCTGCTGCAATACAGCTTCGTTTTCTCCAGACACTGGTTGAAGTTGCATCAGAAAACAACTCAACTACCCTCTTCCCAATACCGATCGACCTTTTTAAACCATTTATCGAGAAGATTGCAGGAGAGATAAAGAAGGGCAAGTGATCTGGTTTTTCTCTAAATTTACAAACAGGAGTCTATATGGAAAATTGGCGACAGGTAAAGTCGGGAACAGAATGGGGACTTTTCTATGGTATTGTTTCGTGGCTTCTTGCCACAGGTATTTCGAATGATATTCCAGCAATTGGGATCTGGACGGTAATAATCTCAAGAACTCTGATGGGCTTTCTCACAACATCGGTTAAATTAGAGGTCAAATGGTGGATGAAGGGACTGATCTGGGGAGTGGTTGTGAATCTATTTATCTTTCTACTTTCCAGAATCTCATCTGAGGGTCTGATTGGACGCATCTGTTTTGCATGGAGTATCGGATTCTGGATGATGATTGCAACAGGAGTCATCTTTGGTATCTTGATAGGCATTACCATTGGGTACAGAGAGACTCATCCATTAGAGGAGAAATAGAAATAATCTGTCAGGAGGCATCGTGGCTTTTTCTGTTAGGGCTGTTCAGAGTCGAGCCGATTTGAAAAAATTTATAAATTTTCTCTATGATCACTACAGAGACGATCCGAACTGGATCGCTCCATTGAGGATAGAGGAGAAGAAAAAGTATTCTGAGAAAACAAATCCAATGCTTCATCATTGTGATTACCAGCATTTTCTTCTTTATCGTGATAACAAGGTTGTAGGAAGAATAAGTGCTTTCATAGATCGCCTTGCTATTCAACACTGGGGAGAACAGGTAGGGCTGTTTGGTTCTTATGAATGTATAGATGATGAAGAAGCATCTGCGCTACTTCTTAACAGTGCAAGGGACTGGCTTCAGGAAAGAGGAATGGTCAGGATAAGAGGGCCGTGGAGTTTTGCATCTCAGGAGTGGGGTTTTGTTGTAAAGGGATTTGATTCACCTCCGATGATTATGGCACCATACAATCCTCCATATTACGACACTCACATGAAGGCATGGGGTCTGAAAAAAAAGAAGGACCTGCTCGTTTATGAGCTTGATTGTGATGGATATGAACTGCCAGAAAGATATATCAGGGCAACGGATAAGCTGGAAGAAAGGTATGGAGTACGGATTCGACCAATTAACATGAAGAGGTTGAAGGAAGATGTGAAAGTGATTGTAAATGTTGCTAATGAATCTACAATGGGTAACTGGGGATACATTCCGGTTACAGATGAGGAGGCAGACGATTTGGCAAAATCACTGAAACCTATTGTAGATCCTGAGCTTGTTATGATTGCCGAAATCGATTCAAGACCCATTGGATATCTCATTGTACTACCTGACATAAATACTATTCTAAAGGGGTTGAATGGAAGGCTTCTGCCCTTTGGGATTTTCCGGCTGCTTTTTGGAATCAAAAATGTGCGGTCTTATCGTATTTGGGCTCTTGGCGTGATTCCTCAATATCTGAGAAAGGCAATAGATACACTATTTTACAGGAGATTGTATGAGGTGCTTTCTCCAAGGAATCCGGATCGATTGGAAGCAAACTATGTTCTGGAAGACAATATGATAATGAACAATCCAATCTTAAAACTTGGATTCAGGGAGATAAAAAGATACAGGGTTTATGAAAAAAGGATATGATTGTATATAGAGATTCTTTGGCTGGCGTTTTTCAATAATCTTGTTATATGTATCGTTTATTTACTGATTAAAAATAGGTTCAGGGGGTGATTATATGAAGCAAAATGAAATTACAAGACGCTCGTTTTTACGCCAGTCAGCAGCGTTAACTGCGGGTATACCGCTTACCTCTATTCCAGGATATAAGAGATCTAAAGCATCTCTTTCTGACAAAGAAGCGCGTTATTATAAGAAGATGTCCAATCGTATGGTGCAGTGTCAGTTGTGCCCGCGGTATTGTGTTGTACCTCCTGGAAAGAGAGGCCATTGTACTGTCAGGGAAAACCGCGACGGTAAATATATTACGCTTGTATATGGTCGCATAGCTGCCCTTCATAAAGATCCCATTGAAAAGAAACCATTATTTCACTTTCTGCCAGGAACTGATGCCTTCTCGCTTGCTACTGCTGGATGTAATGTTGACTGCAAGTTTTGCCAGAATTGGGAATTAGCCCAGAGGAGGCCTGAAGAGATTCCAAACGTGGAATTTACACCAGAGGAAGTTGTTGATTATGCAAAAAAATGGAAATGTCCAACGATTGCCTTCACATATAACGAGCCGACCATCTATCCCGAATTTATTCTTGACACTGCCTATAGGGCAAAAGAAGAGGGGATTCATACTGTTATGATTTCCAATGGTTATATAAATGAAAAACCCCATCTTGATTTATGCAGAGTGCTTTCTGCTTATAAGGTAGACCTGAAGTCGTTCAACGAATCCTACTATCGTGAAGTTGTCAATGGCAAGTTAAAACCAGTACTCGATACGCTTGTAAGAATAAAGAGTCATGGGGTATGGCCGGAGATCGTCTACCTTACTGTGCCAACACTCAATGATAATGTGAAAGAGGTAAGGGAGATGTCGAAGTGGATATTAAGGGAACTCGGCCCAGATGTACCTCTTCACTTTTCTCGTTTTTATCCCAAATACAAATTAAGAAATCTGCCGCCTACACCAGTGCCTACAATTGAAAAATTGAGGGACGCGGCAATGGATGAGGGATTGAAATATGTTTATCTTGGTAACGTTCCCGGACATCCCGGTGAGAATACATACTGTCCAAATTGCAAGAAAATGGTAATAGGCAGATTGGGATATGAGATTTTTGAAAACCATATACAGAATGGAAAGTGTGAATACTGCGGTGAATCTATCCCAGGTTATTGGGAGAATAAATCGTGAGGTACGCCATGAAACATTCTCCACTCATTTATTCGATGCTGTTTTTTCTTCAAATTTCATCCGTATTCTGCACTCATCAGAAAAAGATTCGTCCCCCTGCGGTTGCCGGTCAGTTCTATCCCGAAACACCAGAGGAGTTGTCTGATAATATCGATCGACTGCTTGCCAACAGGGAGAGGATAGAAATTAAAGGAGACATAAAGGGAATATGGGTTCCCCATGCTGGATATATGTTTTGTGGTCAGGTTGCAGCAAATGGTTACGGCCTAATAAAGGGAAGAGACTACGATGCTGTAATTATCATTGGTCCAAGTCATTACTATCCACTTGCGGGTGGTTCAATAGGTGATTGGGATGGTTATCGAACACCCCTTGGAGAGATAGCCATTGATAAGGAGCTGGCACAAAGAATTCGTTCCAATACAGATTTGATCGAATGTATTCCGGATGCACATAAAAGAGAGCATTCGGTGGAGAATCAGATTCCATTCATTCAGAGTGTGCTTCCAGGGGTACCGATAGTTCCGATAGTTGTCAATGGATTTCTTTCATATGAAAAGTCTAAAAAGATTGCTGTTGCAATTGCCCGTTCTATAAAGGAAAAGAGAGTACTTGTAGTAGCGAGTTCAGATATGTCTCATTATCCAAACTACAGAGATGCATATTCGGTGGACAGGAAGATTTTAAATGCAGTTGAATCTTTTAATCCACGAAAACTCGTGCGTGTGAGCAGCCAGATCATGAAGAGCAACATTGAAGGTCTGGATTGTACGATGTGTGGATTGAGTGCAGTATTGATTACAATGATCGTTTCCGATCAGATGGGAGCAGATAAGGCCATGACTCTTCCATATATAAATTCTGGTGATGTAAGCGGCGAGAGGAGAAGGGTCGTTGGTTATGGGGCGGCAATATTTTATAAAGATGAGAAGTCAACAACAGAGGGAGAAGCAGAGATGGTGTCTGATATAGATTTTTCCAAGCAGGAGTTGAAGCAGTTGTTTCAGATAGCTCGAAAGAGCATAGAGTGCAGCTTGCGTAGAGAACCTGTTCCCGATTTTTCTGTTGAATCACAAAATTTGTTGAAAAAAAGGGGAGTATTTGTTACGCTGACCAACCATGGAAGATTGAGAGGTTGTATTGGTCACTTTGATCCAGATTATCCTCTTTATCAGATAGTATCGAGAATGGCCGTTGCTGCAGCCACACAGGATCCTCGATTTTTCTACAATCCTGTAACAATCGAGGAGATGGCTGATATAGAGATAAAGATATCTGTGTTGTCTGAACTAAAGAAGATAGATTCTATTGATGAGATTGAAGTAGGAAAGCATGGAATCTGGATTCGCCAGGGAATGCGGGGTGGAACATATCTTCCAGAAGTTGCTACTGAGATGGGATGGAACAAAATAGAGTTTCTCGAACACTGCTGCGTGGAGAAGGCCGGACTTCCGAAGGATGCATGGAAGAAGGGGGCAGAGATATATATCTATACTTCCCAGATTCTTAGTGAAAAAGATATTTAAAAAATTCTTGTAAATTTAAAACAGAACTATTATATTTAAAAAATTTGAATCGAAAAGAAATGGAGGGATAGGATGAATATTGATATTAGCGAGGTAGGTGATGTTGTTGTAATTAAGATTAAAGGGAAATTAATGGGTGGTCCTGAGACGATTTCAATACATGAGAAAGTAAAAGAGTTTATATCTCAGAATAAGTTAAAAGTAGTAATCGATCTTGGTGGTGTAAAATGGATGAACAGTTCCGGTCTTGGAACTATGATGGGCTGCCTGACTTCGCTGAAGAATGCAAATGGAGACTTGAAGCTCAGCAGGGTTACAGAGAAGGTAAAGAGTCTATTTATGATCACTAAATTGATTACAATATTTGAGACTTACGACAGCCCCGAAGAGGCTGTTAAAGCATTTCAAGCAAGCTAAATATATGAATCTTAAAGGATTATAAGGTTATCTGGATTTTAATAGGTGAGGGCGGGAATATACCCCGCCCTTATGTTTTGCATCAGCCATGGCATTAGGAAAAACAGCAACGTTAGAAGAGATATCGAGAACCGTAAGTAAGGAGATTGAAATATTCCGGAGGGAGTATCGCGGCAATTTTGCCACAGATGCTCCTTTTCTTGAGCCTGTATTGAGTTATATAGTCCAGACAGATGGTAAATATATTCGTCCAATTATTTTTTTCCTGTCCCAGGGTCTTATTTCAACTCCCCGCATCGATAGTGTAAAGATACCGGTTCTTCTTGAGCTGGTCCATACGGCCAGCCTTCTTCATGATGATGTTGTAGACAGATCACCTGTGAGAAGAGGAAGAAAAACGATAAATACAGTGTGGGATAACAAGATATCTGTTCTGACAGGAGACTATCTTCTGGCCAGGGTGTTGTCGTTGATCGATGAGATAAATTCTTCTGATGTTTTAAGGATAGTGTCGAGGCTTGTAACACATATGAGCAGAGGAGAACTTCGCCAGGCACTTGATGGGAATATTGATAGGATGGATGAGGAAAACTATATCCAGATTATCTATGAGAAGACCGCAGGGCTCTTTGAGGCTGCTTGTGAGCTGGCAGGGATTGCTGCCAATGGATCTGAAGATGAGATAGAAAGACTCAGACTGTTGGGAAAATATTTTGGAATAATTTTTCAGATCAGGGATGACATTTTGGATTTTACAGGATATCCCAAAGAGATGGGGAAACCTGTTGGTCAGGACCTCGGGGATGGTAAGATGACGCTTCCATTCATTGTTGCAATGAGAAGGGCTTCGGGTGTTGAGAGAAGGGAGGTAGCAGCAAGATTACGGAGGGGCTCAAAGGCAGATATCGATTGGATTTATGAGCTCATTAAAAGATATGATGGCGTGGAAGGTGCACAAAAGAGAGCAAGGAGATTTGTAGAATCTGCTATAGATGTATTGTTTAAATTTAATCCCTCTGTTTACAGAGAATCGATGGAGAAATTAATATATCTGGATTTGGAAAGAGTCGGATGAGAACTGTTGCATTAATTACAGCTCTTTTTGTTTTTAGTTTTTTTGCCATGTGCGGTAGATATTCTGGTCCTGTGGAAGAAGTCTATTTTTTAATGGATACAATGGCCCGAATATCTATCTATGATACCGATATAACAAAATCTGCAATTCAGGATGCTGCCAGTTATGCAGTAGAGGAGATGAAGAGGGTCGAGCAGTTATTGTCTGTTCATATAGATTCGAGTGAAGCAGCAAAAATAAATCGTAATGCAGGGAAGAAAGCTCTTATGATTTCAAAAGATATCGAATGTGTAATAGAGGAATCAATGAAGATCTCTGAGACCAGCAGTGGTGCATTCGATATAACGATCGGCCCATTGAAGAAGCTGTGGAATTTTGAATCAAATACTCCCACTGTTCCAGATTCTGAATCGATATGTTCTGTTTTGAAAACAATAGGCTATGGCAGATTGAAAATTTCGGACGGAAAAATATTTTTACAAGATGCGGGCATGGAGATAGATCTTGGTGGAATTGCAAAGGGCTATATAATCGATTCTGGAATCAGGGCATTAAAGAGAAAAGGGATTAAATCGGCAATAATCGAGGCGGGTGGTGATCTTAGAATATTGGGAAAAAAGCCGGATAAAGGGTTCTGGAGGATAGGAATTCGACATCCACGAGGTGAGAGGAACGGTCTCATTGGCATACTGAGACTGGAAGGCGGAAGCAGCGTTGCAACTTCGGGTGATTATGAAAGATACTTTTTTAAAGACAGAATTCGTTATCATCACATACTGAATCCGCGCACAGGGTATCCTGCGCGTGGCTGCATTAGTGTTACAATAGTAGCAGATAATTGTATGGTGGCCGATGGATATGCAACAGCCGTGTTCGTGTTGGGGCCAAAAAAGGGGATGGAACTGATAGAGAATGTCGATTCCATCGAGGGAGTGATAATATATGAAAAGGATGAAGAATTGGAATTTTTAGCCTCAGATGGAATCAAGGATAAAATAGATATTAAATAGGAGATCTCTTTAATGCCAAGAACATTGATAACAGGTGGGGCAGGATTCTTGGGATCACATTTATGTGAGTATCTCCTGAGAAAGGGACATGAAGTAATAGCCATGGACAATCTGGTTACAGGAACGATCGATAACATAGCACATCTTCATGATGAAGGATTTTCATTTATAAAGCATGATGTTACAAACTACATCTATATAGATGGTCCGATCGACTATATTCTCCATTTTGCCTCACCTGCCAGTCCGAAGGATTATTTGGAACTGCCGATTCAGACACTCAAGGTTGGCTCTCTGGGAACCCACAAGGCACTCGGACTTGCTCTTCAAAAGAAGGCAACTTTTCTTCTTGCTTCGACTTCCGAAGTCTATGGAGATCCTTTGATACATCCGCAGCCCGAGTCTTACTGGGGCAATGTGAATCCAGTAGGCCCTCGTGGAGTATATGATGAAGCAAAGCGGTTTGCAGAGGCCCTTACAATGGCCTATCACCGTTACCATGGGGTCGATACACGAATTGTCAGGATATTTAATACATATGGCCCGAGAATGCGGCCAGAAGATGGTAGGGCAATACCGACTTTTATACCTCAGGCATTTAGAGGAGATCCCATAACTGTTTTTGGAGATGGAACTCAGACAAGGAGTTTTTGTTATGTTGACGATCAGGTAGAAGGAATATACAGGCTGCTTGTCTCAGACATTGTAGAGCCTGTTAATATAGGAAATCCTGATGAAAAGACCATAAATGAGCTGGCAGAGACGATTATTCGCATCTCGGGGAGCAAGAGTAAAATTGTCCACAAGCCTCTCCCTGTTGATGATCCAAAGGTGAGACAACCCGACATAAGCAGAGCGATCGAGCTTTTGGGATGGAAGCCGAGGATCAAATTTGAGGATGGGCTACGGATTACAATCGATTGGTATCGTGAATACTTCAAGAAAAATAATGAGATATAATATAGACACAGATCCTCAAAGAATTCTCATCGTTAGACTAAGTGCAATGGGGGATGTTCTCCTTTCTACTCCACTGGTAAGAATATTAAAAAAGAGATTTCCAGATTCAGAGATAGATTTTATCATCAAAAAAGAATATGCATCATTAATCAGGAACAATCCCCATATTAGCCATATAATCGAATTCTCTTCAAAGGATGGATTATCCGAGCTTCTGCGGATAAGCAGAGAGATAAAGAGGAGAGAGTATGATGTAATTGTTGATATTCAATTGAATTTGAGGTCTAGAATATTAAAATTTTTAAAAACAGGGACCAAGAAGTTCAACTACAATCCGAATAGATTTCAGCGTTTTGTTCTTGTGCATCTGAGGAAGGATATATACAAAGATATTCAGCCGGTTCCCCTGCGATATATCAGGAGTGTTTCTGACCTCGAGGTAGAAGATGATGGACTGGGACTGGAACTTTATATTGATAAGGTTGCCGATCGTACTGTCGATTCTATTTTTAAGAAGAGTGGCCTGCGAAATGGTTGTATGGTTATTTCGATGGCACCTGGTGCGGGCAGGGCCACAAAGAGATGGACAGAGGATGGTTACATTGAGGTGGGAAGGTATTTTATAAATAAGGGATACAGAGTCGTGCTGCTAGGAGGAGAAGGCGATGTAGGTGTTTGCAGTCGTATTTTCGATAAAATGGGCCAATCGACATTAAATCTTACTGGTAAGCTTTCTCTTCAACAGACTGCAGCAGCAATAAAAAAGAGCGATCTTCTCATAACAAACGATACCGGTCTGATGCACATGGCAGCGGCTCTTAACACAAGAGTAGTGGCCATATTTGGACCCACATCTTACCATTTTGGTTTTTTACCTTTTAGATGTGAGAGTTTTGTTGTTGAAAAATCTTTAAAATGCAGGCCGTGTTCATTTCATGGTACTGATAGATGTCCAAAGGGCCATTTTTATTGTATGAAGAGTATTAAAAGCAGCGAGGTTGTAGAAGCTGCAGAGATTTTATTGGATAAGGATAAAAGATGAATCCATTCTGGTACTATTTTTATAACATAGTTTGTATTCCTTTAATATATCTTGGATTCGTGGTTGGAAGAGTATTTTCACCCAAGATAAGAAGTGGAATAATAGGGAGGAGAAACAATTTTGACCGGCTGAGGGAGGCGATGAAAAGCCTTTCCGGTGGTGGATTGAGATTCTGGATACACAGCAGCTCTATGGGGGAATTTGAACAGGCAAAGCCTTTAATAGAAAGGTTAAAGAGCGCTTTTCCATCGTGCAGTATTGTGGTCAGCTTTTTCTCACCATCTGCATTTGATAATATCAATAATTACGATTATGCAGATCATCTCTGTTATATTCCCTTTGATTCAAAAAAGAATGCAAAGATATTTATATCGCTAATCAAGCCAGACGTTGCGATTATCGTTCGTCATGATCTGTGGCCGAATCATTTGGAGCAGTTGAAGAAGAACAACATCAGATCGCTGCTGGTTAACTGTTCACTCAGATCGTCATTCTGGCTGCGGGTAGGGCCATTTGTTCAGCTTTATCGCTATTTTGATATGATATGTACAGTATCCAGTGAGACTGAACTCTATCTGAGGGACATTAATCGTAATGGGAAGAGGGTACAATTTACCGGCGATACCAGATACGACAGGGTTGTAGACAGGGCTAAGGAGTCGAAAAGTATTACTTCATCACTCCAGAAATTGAAGAAAGGACGAAGGGTTCTGGTTGCTGGCAGCACATGGCCTGAGGATGAAGATATTGTTTTAAGAGCAGTAACATCACTGATAAGATCTGGAATCAAGTTGTGGCTCATATTGGTTCCTCATGAGCCAACTGAAGAGCGAATCCTGCAGATAAGGCAAAAGCTGTCAAACATCAAGTTGAAATCGTCTCTCTTCTCTGAGATCTCGAAGAACCCGAATCTTCCCTCAGATGTTCTCATAGTGGATAGAGTCGGTATTCTTGCAAATCTTTACAGTCTTGGCGATCTGACGTTTGTGGGAGGTGGGTTTGGTCCTGGAGTTCATAATGTTCTTGAGCCTGCGGTTTTTGGTAAAGTAGTGCTGTTCGGGCCGAAACATAAGAATTCATATGAGGCGGGTCAGTTAAAAAAGTTTGGTGTAGGCTTCTCGGTTAGCACATCAAACGAATTATATAAGATTGTTTATGAATTGTTAGTCGATTCAAAAATTTTAAGTGAAAAGGGCAGGGTTGCAGAGAAGATAGTAGTGAACAATGTTGGCGCTACCGAAAGGATAGTATCCATAATAAAAGAGATTGTAAAAAGGTCTTGATAGAAGCAAGAGAACTTGTTTTTTATTACCCCGGAAATAAGTCAAATCCAGCTCTTCGGGGTATTTCTTTTAGACTGAAAAAGGGTGAGAGGGTAGCCCTTATGGGCAGTAATGGTTCGGGAAAGACAACCCTTGCCCGCTGTCTGAATGGATTGATTAGACCTTCACATGGGGATGTTGTAGTAGATGGACTTTCCATCCTTGACCAGAAATCAATATACAGGATACGTCAGAAGGTTGGAATGGTTTTTCAGAATCCAGATAACCAGATTGTTACAACTACTGTTCTGCGAGAGATCGCATTTGGATTGGAAAACCTTGGAGTTGAACATAATGAGATGATGGAGAGGGTAGAGGCTGCACTATCTCGTTTTCATCTCGAGCCTTATAGAGACACACCACCTCATCTGTTATCTGGCGGAGAATTGCAGAGACTGGCATTGGCATCTGTATGGGTCATGGAGCCCGACTATTTAATATTAGATGAACCAACTTCTCTTCTCGATCCTTCAGGAAGAAAGGAGATAGCAAGATTTATTGATGATGAGACAGAAAAGCGAAATATTGGAACACTTCTGATAACTCAGTACCCGGAGGAGGCTCTCTCTTTTGATCGATTGATTGTAATAGAAAGAGGTGAGATAGTTATGTCGGGCAGACCGTATGAAGTGTTTAGCAATGGTGATTTAATGAGAGGGGTGGGACTGAGGGTCCCTGTTGAAATTGAGTTGCGTGGATATCTTAAAAGAGGATGAATGGACATCAAAGTAGAAAATTTGACTCATATATACAGATCTCAATTTTCACCAGAATGTAAGGCAGTATCAGAAGTATCTCTGTCGATTCCATCGGGTGAGTTTCTGGCCATTGTTGGTTCCACTGGTTCTGGAAAGACTACATTGATACAACACATGAATGGAATTCTGCAGCCAACATATGGCAGGATTATTGTAGATGGGCAAAACATATCGACTCTCGATACAAAGGTTACAAAGATTAGAATGAAGATTGGTCTTGTCTTCCAGTTTCCTGAAAACCAGCTGTTTGCCGAAACGGTTTATGATGATGTGGCCTTTGGTCCTAAAAATCTCGGGCTGCCAGAGGGTGAGATTGAGAAGAGGGTAAACAGTGCCCTTTCGCTTGTTGGTCTCGATTTTGATGAGTTCAGGAGTCGATCGCCATTTGGCTTGAGCACTGGAGAGAAGCGCAGGGTCGCAATAGCAGGGATTCTTGCAATGGATCCGCGGGTTTTGATTTTGGACGAACCAACGGCCGGTCTTGATGGAAAATCTTCTGATATGATAGAGAAGCTGCTCATTCAGTACAATCAAAAGGGAAAAACTGTGATTTTTGTGTCACATGACATGGACTTTGTTTCAAGATTGGCAAGAAGAGTAGTTGTAATGCACAGGGGATCCGTTATATTTGATGGTAATAGGGAGGATCTATTTAGAGAAGAAAAACTTTTGGATCGGGCAGGGTTGATCATGCCTGAGATTCCAAGATATATGAGAAGATTGAAGCTTAAAGGATACCGTGTACGAACAGATATTTTTACATTAGAGGAAGCTAAAAGGGAACTTGAGAGGGTAGGGAAGATTGGTTAGTGAAAAGTGAATAGTGAAAAGTGAATAGTGAATAGTGAATAGTGTCTTGTGTCCTCTCCTGAAAAAAGTTGACATATTTATACAAAAAAAGAGATTTTTCTTGTGTTTGAAAAGCAATATTCATATATTTTATTATTATATGAATAGAATCTTGAACCTGTTCTTTGACAACTTCAAAAAAAGGCAGTGTTTAAACAAAATAGAAATTATCTTTTAAAATACCATTAACTTTTCGGCTTTATAATTCTAATAACAGTGGTTTTTATCTTTATACTGATTAATACACCGTTTTCTGGGATTAAAAATGTCCCTTGCAGAGAGAACAGCCTTTGCCGCGGCAGCGAAAGCACTTCATATCCGGG
>CAZYVD010000050.1:0-21269 GCA_964651045.1 uncultured bacterium | reverse complement strand
GCCATACGAATATATGATCGACATTATGGCAAGAAATGCGAAAAACTGAGTGGCAATACCGTAATCATATTTTGACATCGAATTAACATGTACGGGAAGCAGAAATATATAGATTGACCGAGTGAACACATAGCCTGCACCATAGATTACAGAATGCTTTGTTAATCTGAAGATCTCCCTAATCATGGCTCATCTATTTTGCAGTATTAATGGCAGTTTTCAACTTTTCGATACCCTTTCCTGCTAGCCATCTTAATCTACAATGGGGTGAGGCAAGCTGACTTTTCCATCTTTCATGGTATAAATAAAAGGTCTCTTCACCAGTTATTTTATACAGTACCCTCATCATCTCAACATGCAATCTGTGGTAATTGACAGAGGATAATCGTTGTGGATTCTTAATATCATAAAATGACCAAAAACCACAATCGTAATTACTTAAATTTCTCTTTAAACCTTCGATAAGATCTTTGAATATTCTATTAACTCTTCTATTTTTAGTATAGATGAGATAGTCGTATATTCCCAATATACCATAGATCGAGCCATTCAACACTCCAATCAATCCAATTGGTGATGGATACTCCTCAATAATCGGAGTGCCGTCTGGAAACCGAGCCAGGGGGCCGCCCTCATCCACAGGTATCATCAGACTATTAAACACTCTATGACAACTCTCAAGGAATATAGACCTGCCGCTTATTTCGTAAGCCCTTAAAAATAACGACAGCGCCTCTCCCTGGGCCATTCCTGAAACCCACGGAGCTTTTAGAGTATATTCAGGAACATCAAAAGAATAGTAGAATAAAAGGCTCTTCTTTGGTCCAGAGCTTCCATTGTTAAGCAGCCACTCTGCCTGTTGAAGTAAGAGTCTTCTGTCTTTTTCAAGACCTCTCGTTAAATAGCGATTGAACCAGTATAACCCATAGTGACATACTGTCACAGGATTATATATCCTCCTTCTCTCTGCCCTCGACCATTTAAATGGAACCCCTTCTTCATCTTTTTGATATCCAGAAAAATCCTCCCCCAGCACATTGGCCACATCTATATAATAAAGACCCAATTTCATAAAATCCCTCAGAGATACCCTGCTAAAGCTCCTCAACCTTTACAGAAGGAAATTTTGAAAGCCTCTCTTTAAACATTTCTCTTATCTCATCGAGCCTCTCTTCGGTCTTCGCCTCAAATCTCAACACAAGGATCGGCTGTGTATTTGAGGCCCTAACAAGACCCCATCCATCACCAAAGAGCACACGTGCTCCATCTACATCTATTACCTCATACTCTTTCTTAAATTCTTCTGTCAATTTTCTTACAACTTCAAACTTGTCCTCGTCAGTACATGTTATCCTCAGCTCTGGTGTTGAAACATAATGTGGAAGTTCATCCACAAGCTCACCAAGACTCCTGTCCTGCTCTGATAAAAATTGAACCAATCGAAACGAGGTGTATATTCCATCGTCATACCCAAAATATCCATCACTGTAAAAGATATGACCCGACATCTCACCCGCAAGTGGAGCATTCTCCTCCCTCATCTTCTTTTTAATCAGAGAGTGCCCTGTCTTCCACATCAAAGGCCTGCCCCCTGCCTTCTCTATCTCTTCTGCAAGCATCTGAGAACACTTAACATCGAACGGGATCACTGCCCCTGGATTTCTTTTAAGCACATCACGAACAAGAAGAGCAAGAAGCTGGTCTGCAAATACCACCCTTCCCCCCTCGTCCACAACACCAAGACGATCCGAATCGCCATCGTATCCCAATCCAACATCTGCACCAATCTCAACGACTCTGTTTCTCAAATCTTCAATATACTTCAATACAGTTGGATCAGGCAGATGATTCGGGAAGCGTCCGTCCGGCTCACAATAGATGCAGATCACCTCACACCCCATCTTCCTGAATAGATCTGGAGCAACAGGACCTGCAGTACCATTACCAGCATCTATCACAATCTTCACCGGCCTTGCAATTCTTATCCTCTTCTCCACCATCTCCTGATATGGTTTTATTATTTCCTTTTTTATTACACTTCCCTTGCCCTTCTCAAAATCTTTATTCTCAATCATTGTTCTCAGAGTCTGTATCTGCTCTCCATACATAGAGAGCATACCCTCGTTTAGTTTTAATCCATTAAATTCTATTGGGTTATGGCTTCCTGTAACCATCACGCTGCCGTGAGTCTTGTAATTTACTATTGAAAAATAGATCAGCGGTGTTGGGGCAACTCCAACCTCGATCACATCGATTCCTGTTGACAAAATTCCCTTTGTTAAACTACTCTCAATTCTCTCGGAAGAGAGTCTGACATCTCTCCCAACAGAAACCACACCATGTCCCTTCCTCTTCATATATGTACCATATGCCTTTCCTATGGCCTCAACGACATCGCTTGTTAGATCTTCTTCTGCAATGCCTCTTATATCATAGGCCCTGAAAATATTCTTGTTCATCCTCTTCTCCTCGATTCATTTAAAAATTGAACAAACTACTCTCTCTATACCATTTAAATCCTGCTCCGATTTTATCCCTGTGTATCCTGCCTTCCTGAGAATATCCTTAACAGATTCGGCCTGATTATCACCCACCTCAAAAAAAATCCCTCCACCACTCTTGAGAAGATTCCCTGCCAGTACTGCTATTATTCTGTAGAATGACAGACCGTCTGCCTGATCACAAAGTGCAGACTCTGGTTCATAATCACGAACCTCTCTTGGAAGCAATCTCCACTCCTCAATCGATATATATGGTGGATTGGATACAACAACATCAAAATACCCTTGTATTATATCAAAAAAATCTCTTTTCTTGATATCTGCTAAAACAAAAGAGGTTCTCTCTTCTACTCCGTTCAAACGAGAGTTCTCCCTTGCTACTGCCAATATTTTATCGGATATGTCTATGCCAACAACTCTTGATCCGGTAAGATACTTTGCCAGACTGATTGCAATGTTTCCGCACCCTGTCCCGATATCGAGTATCTTAACGCTGCGATCCGATTCCACAACATTGAGAACAGACTCAACAACAATCTCTGTCTCGGGTCGCGGTATCATGACACTTCTGTTCAACCTGAAAGGAAGAGACATGAACTCAGTATCACCCAGAATATATTGTAAGGGCTCATGCGAAACTCTTCTCTTTAAAAGGATTTTATAATCCTCTCTTTCCTTTTCATTAAGAGGCCTATCAAACTGAAGATACAGTTCGATCCTTGAAACAGAGAGCAGTTTTGCCATCAATAGTTCGGCGTTAATACGACTATTCTCAATGCTTTTGGACTCCAGATATCTAGTGGCCTCATTTAAAACATCGATCAGTTTCCACTCTCTGGGGCCGGTCATACAATCACACTACCTCTCTTTTTCTTTAACTTAACCATTTTATATTAAAGTTTCAAACCCTATCGCAGCCCCTGAATATTTTAACATATTCGTAAATGCCTCCTGTAAGGCATACGAGCGCAACAAAACGCTGAAACCATATTAGATTACCAAATTTAGGCCTGTAAAAACACAACAGATAAAAAGCCGCAAAAAGCAGTATTGCTCCAAAAATCTTTCTTGCTGTGGTGCCTGAAAATAAATCTGTCCTCATCGCAAGTTCTACGCCTATCCATGCAGCTACAATTCCAATGAGTGCACCTCCAGCCACATCGAGAGGCCAGTGCACACCAACACAGATTCTCGAAATGCCTGCGATAGAGGCAAATACCAGCAGCAGAAACTTTATCCATGAAGACCTTACAGAAAAACACAGGACTCCAGCAAATGTAAATATTGTTGCAGTATGACCGGATGGAAATGCGTGAGACCTGTATCCGGGACCTATTACATTAATGATACCCTTTCCAAACACGGCAGGAGGTCTTGGAATGTCGAAAAGGGGCTTTAGTGTGTGAACAAATGTAGCCGCAACAATCGCTGCGATCAGTGTTGCACACACGACATCGGGTCTGCGTCTTATCCATAAAATTAAAAGTGCAGATATTAGCAGTGTATCGCCAAACATGGTAATAACTGCCCACAACTCTTTTCCGGTAACTTCTGACCAGCCATTTATCCAGATGAACACGGAACGGTTAGCTTGTGTAAAAATAATTGCTGCAGCCGAGAGAGTGAGTATTGCCAGTGGTATCCATATCCACTGGCCGTATCTTCCAAATCTTTCAATGCGACTCAATTTATTATTCATTACAATCTTCCCTAAATCATAAAAACAGAAACGCCACACCAGCAACAGCAATCACTGCACCGACTATCTCCCTCATCTTTACCTTCTGATGATACAACAGTACAGAAGGTAAAATGATCGTTACAGGTACTATTGCCATTATTGTGGATGCAACACCAGTGGACACATACTTTACGGCCACGAGAGAAAGTGAAATGCCCATGAAAGTACCGAAAAATGATCCTATCATAATATGAATCTTTGCCTTTCTACTCGATACCACATCTTTAATATTTACCCTTCTTCGAGTAAATGTAAAAATAATCGTAGTCCCTACAACTCCAGCAATCAGTCGTATTTGATTGGCAGCAAATGGATCAAAATCTCTCATTCCATATTTACTTAAAACAAGTCCGATCGACTGTCCAGCGACTCCTGCCAGAGCACATAAAATACCCGATAAAGGTCGGGTAATCGAAACATCATCCTTTGGGCCTCTGTCAAGCAGAACGATTGTTATTCCTATGAGTGTAAGAACCATTCCTGATATTTGAACCACGCTCATTGTCTCACCCATTATTATCCATCCGATCAGGGCAGTAACCGGCGGCACAAGAGACATTATCAGCATCGATATTCGTGAACCGATTAAAACAAATGACTTGAAAAGAAAAAGATCCCCAAGCGACAGCCCTATCAAACCCGAAGCCAATAACCAGAACCAAGTATGAGAAGAACCATCTATTGGAAAAAACATTCCTCTGTAGAACAGGGTAAAAAAACTAAGAAAAGTCAATCCAAGGATTAGTCGAATCAGATTTACCAGTAACGATCCAACCTCCCTTCCAGCCATTTCAATGGAAAGGGCAGATATTGTCCAGCACAGAACGGCTAAAAGTGCGGCAATTTCACCCGTATACGATCCTATTGTCTTCCTCCTTAAATAAATGGGCGTCTCTTTTATAAGAGTCGCCCCTTAATCTTTTAAAAGTTATTAAAACCTATCTCACGCATCTCTCTTTAACTAAATTTACAGGTTCATAAAGTTTATATATTGGAAATTCTCCAAAACCCCCACCCCACTGTCTCACCAGGTATCTGTCGAAAAAATTCCAAACAACAAGTCCATCATCGCTTTCTGGTTCGAGTAGATAAGCAACAAGACTGCCTAGCCTCTGTGCAGTTTGAACAAAAAGTGTTCCCTTGGGAAACTCCTTCTCTACCATCTCATACTCGCCCTTAATTGAGTTCATGTAGTGACCCTGATATGGCCTCTTGGCTGCCTCAATCTTTTTTATTTTGAATGATTCTACCCTCAGAACTGCCGGTTCCTTTAACCTTTCAACTAATATTCCATGCTCTATTAATTTCTTCACAATCCTGTCACCATACGCCTGAATCAAATATGCATGTGGAAATCTAACCGACCGTCTCGGTATATATTTACAGTAGTAGGGAACCTTATAGATTTTTTCCTTGTCTGTCTTTATGAATCTCGGGTATCCGCTCTCTCTTGGGATCATCTCATAACCCCTGATAGTTATCTTCTCTTCATATGGTTTTAAATCATACTCCACTGCAAAGGAATCCGATGTCTGAGGATTCATACCCCGCTCAATTGTTCTTCTATCCGCATCTGTTATTAGCTTCTTGATCTTTTCCCTATTAACTGCACAAAACTCAAGAACCGATCTGAGAAATGCATAACAACCTCTTACTCTGGTTTTAAAATCTGCATATGAGTAATTTTCATTGAGAAGAGCCAGTCTGTTTCTAAGACCAATATAATTTGTTATGTACCTGACCTGTGGCCCTGCAGGCCTCCATCCCTTTTCAGGATCTTTATAATCCATAAAGTTTCCGTAGACGATAGAAAGCAGTCCATATTTATTCTTCATGTTCTTCTGGATGAAGGGAGTAACCTTGGTTCTTAAGAATTCTATTATGTTTCTGTCTCCATTTGGATTAAAACCCCACACAAAAGTAACAGGCTCCTGATGATATGAACCATCAGTAGTGTGGCAATCAATCATGAGCACAGGATCCCATCTGTTTAAAACATTGCATACCATTCCTCTTACCTCACTGCTCTCAAGCTTCATGGCATCTCTGTTTAGATCAAGATTCTGTCCGTTATACCTGATTCCAACCGATTCGGGTCCGTTCTGACTTCTGCGATTCCTCGGATCGATCTTCTCGTTTCCATCTGGATTGAAAATCGGAGCAATGAGAATTACCAGATCATCAAGATATGTAAGTTTCTCATTTAAAAGAATGTCCCTTGCAAGCATTAGAGAAGCTTCCTTGCCCTCTACCTCACCAGCATGTATGTTTGCCTGAATGTATACAACAGCCCTGGAGTCATATTTTAAATCGAGCGGAGAGGCAGGAAGTGGCCTTCCTATCACCAACAGAGGAACATCTCTTCCCTCTGCACTCTTACATATCGTCTCTACCCTTAGATATGGAGTCTTAAGCTGAAGATTTTCAATAAAATTCATTACATCAGTATAAAGTGAAGTTCTTGTGTATCCGCTCGCCTCTGCAACAGTAAGCGGCTCGTTCTGAGCAATCAAAATCACAGGAAGTAACAATCCAACAATTACAATAAATATTGAATACCGAATGATAGTTCTTTCAGTCATGATTTTATCCTTTCTATTTTAAATTATCCTAATTCATCTAAATGTTAATGATTTTTCATTGAGACCGATACTTGCGTCTCACTTATTTTTTACTCTCATTCTCAATAACGACTGCAGGAATATTCTGCTCATTTACCATCCTGTTGAATTCAGAAAGATCGGTCTCTATCACTCTATTCAGCTTCTCGAGCTCTTTATCTATTGAATCGATAAGTAGATTCTTCACATCTAGGGCCTGATTTGTAGGCCTGAACTCTCCTGTACTCACAACTGTCGCAAGTGAAGCCAGCCTGTTGTTCAACTTTATCGGGAAGTTCAGTGGATCCTGCCTGCTCTGGTTCTTTGTCTGGTACAATGCATTCTCTATCCGCGATATCTTACAAATTAGCTCCTCTCCTGCCTTCTCTATCTCGCACGATTGGCCGCACCGTTTGACTCGCTCGATCACAGAGCCGATTTGTCTTTTCATGTCTCTGATTCTTTTTATGGCCCTGTGAGTCTCTGAAAGCTTGTCTCTTATCTCTATAAGAAAATCAAATTGTGCTTTCAAATCATCGAGTGTCGAGGAGGAGCGAGGATCTTTTAAAATCTCAAAAGATGTCTCAATAGAATCTCTACCAGATATGAGACGGACATTATACAGACCGGGTAGTGCTTTAGGCCCACGAACCGAGCCTCCCCATAGAATCATCCCCTCAAAACTCTCTGCATCTGGATAACGCATATTCCACACAAACCGGTTCATTCCTCTCTTTGTAGTAAGCTTCTCTCTTGCCTTGCCTGACTCGGGAGTAAATGTTTTGATTGTTCTGCCGCTCGAGTCCAGAATCTTCAGCGATACACATCCTGGCTCGGGTCTATCTTTAAAATAGTAGTAAATGACAACACCTCCTGGCCGATTCTCACCTCCACCAGCCGAGCCTCCATAAGACCCTCCAGTGAAACGATATGTAGGCCGTGGTTTGAAGAGCCAGAAATCACCATTTGCAACTTCCTCACTGAGCTGATGAAGGGGAGTCAGATCGTCCAAAATCCAAAAAGACCTTCCCTGTGTTGCAACAATCAAATCATTATTCTTAACCACCATGTCGGTCACAGGCACAACTGGAAGATTGAGCTGAAACTTCTTCCAGCTTTCACCATCATCAAATGAAATATAGACTCCACTCTCTGTGCCTGCGTAGAGCAGCCCCCTCCTTTCAGGATCACATCGAACCACTCTTGTGAAATGGTTTTCATCAATTCCGTCTACAATCTTCTTCCATCTCTTTCCGTAATCTGTTGTCTTATATAGATATGGATGAAAATCATCCCATTTGTACATCGTTGCTGCAACATACAAACATCCTGGCTCAAATGGACTCGCCTCTATACTGTTAATCTGAATCCATTCTGGCATTATTCTTTTCGGGGGAGTTACGTTTATCCAGTGTTTACCACCATCCCTTGTCAGATATATCAAACCATCATCTGAGCCGGTCCATATCACATCGGGCTCAATGGGACTCTCCACAGCAGTAAAAATGGTGCAGTAATACTCGACTCCTGTGTTATCTTTTGTTATTGGTCCTCCAGAAGGGCCGAGTTTTGTTGTATCGTTTCGTGTTAAATCGGGACTGATTCTTGTCCAGCTCTGACCCTCATTTGTTGTCTTGAACAGACAATTGCCGGCAGTATACAGGACTTGCGGATCATGGGGAGAGAAGAAGATCGGAAAATTCCACTGAAATCTGTATTTCAGGTCTTTTGCGCCGTGCCCCATCGGATTATCAGGCCACACATCTATCATTCGCATCTGGCCTGTCTTGTGATCGAGTCTGGCAAGATATCCCCCGTAAGAGCCTCCATAAACTACTTCAGGATTCTGAGGATTGGGAACAATCCAACCACTCTCACCTCCGGCAGTAGACTCCCAATCGCGTTCTGTTATTGATCCTCCATCAGACCATGAGAGGATTCTAATAGCCGAATTATCTTGCTGAGCGCCATAAATTCTGTACGGGAAATGGTTGTCCACACTAACCCTGTAAAATTGTGCTGTTGGCTGATTGTAATATGTGCTCCAGCCCTTTCCGCCATCAAAGGTAACCTGTGCTCCACCATCATCAGCAATAATCATCCTGTCGGGATTTTCAGGATCAATCCACAAATCATGATGATCGCCATGAGGAGTGTGAATCGCCTGATATGTCCTTCCTCCATCCTTGGATTTCCAGAACCTGACATTCAGTACATAAACAATGTCCTGGTTCTTTGGATCCGCATATATCCTGGTATAGTACCATGCACGCTGCCGAAGCTTTCGCTCATCATTTACCCTGTGCCAGCTCTCTCCACCATCATCTGAACGAAACACCCCACCATCTGCTGCTTCTACTATTGCCCATATCCGATCGGGATTTGCCGGCGACACCGTCACTCCTATTATCCCTATTTTTCCGCCGGGCAGGCCTCCTTTTCCTGTAATATTTATCCAGCTGTCTCCCCCATCTGTCGATTGCCATATTCCTGAACCCTCACCCCCACTCTCAAGACTGTATGGTGTGCGTCTCACCCTCCACATAGTGGCAAAAAGTATCCTTGGATTAGTAGGATCCATTGCAATATCGACCGCCCCAACTTCGCTGTTAACAAATAGTATTCTCTTCCAGCTCTCTCCACCATCCGTTGTCCTATAGACCCCCCTCTGTTCATTCGGTCCATAGAGATGGCCAAGAACGGCTGCATATACAACATCTGGATTCCTTGGGTGAATCCTTATCCTTGTAATATGTCTCGAATCTTTCAGGCCGATGCACTTCCAGCTCTTTCCCCTGTCTGTAGATTTCCACATTCCATATCCGTGTGAAACGTTTCCCCTCACAGTAACCTCACCACCCCCAACATATATCACATTGGGATCCCACTCGCTTACTGCAACCGCTCCTATCGATCCTCCAAAAAATCCGTCTGATATGTTTTTCCATTTCTGCCCCCCATCTGTAGTCTTCCATACTCCTCCGCCCGTTCCTCCAAAATAGTATGTCATGGGATCACCAACCACTCCTGCAACAGCAGCGGATCTTCCTCCTCTGAATGGCCCTATACATCTATATCTCATTGCGCTGTATAGAGATTCATCATATGTGATTTTGTTCGATGCGGAAATGTTTGTATAAAAAAGGTTTACAAATAGAATTACGATAAAAAAGAGTACCCGTCTATAACTTTCTCTATAAATCATTGTTTGCCCCTTTCTTCTTCTATGTTTTACAACAAAACTATATCTTTTTCAAATTTGCATACAGGCTCACCTCCATGTTTTTTAATTATATAAGTCTCCTCAATCCCAACTCCACCTATTCCCTTTATAAAAGCCTTTGGCTCTACTGCCACAACCATTCCCTCTCTCAAAACCATGTCAAATTTCGGTGCAATTACCGGCAGTTCATCGAGTTCAAGGCCAATGCCATGACCAAAAAATTTTACCCTGTTCTCTCCATATCCCATGAATCCATCAGGAATCTCTCTCTTCTCAATCCATTCACCTATTTCTCTAAACACGTCTGAACATCTTCTGCCTGGCCTGAGACAACCTGAAATTCTTTCGATAACTTCAATACAAAATTTGTGAGCAGAATAGGCCCTCTCTGGTATCTTCTTACCTGTATAAAATACACGCGTATGATCCGTATGATATCCGTTGAATGATGAAACAATGTCGACCATGACAATCTCGTCTTTGACTATCCTCTTCCATCCTGCACCAGGAGGTGAGGATGGATAGAGGCCCTCACCACCAACTGGCCCATCAAAACTGGTGGGATAAAGAGCCGAATCTCCAGAGACAAGGCTTAATATTCCAAGACTCGACCCCGGACGGTGAACCCTGATCGTTCCGCTGTGCCCCAGTTCTCGAATCCTTTTCTCTACAGAAGAACTCGAATCGACCTCCCTTAAACCAGGACGAATATGATCACCCATCTCACCAAAGACCGTCTCAATCTGAAGTGCTGCCTTCCTTATCTGCTGGATCTCCCAGGGACTCTTAACAGAACGCCTAACCCTTATCTCATATCCTACATCAACAATCCTGCAGTCTCTAAACTCATTTCTCAACCACAAATAATACGATGCCGCCATAGTATCTGCAGAAATGCCTATCGATTTAGAATCATCAATTACCCCCCTCATCTCCTTTACAAGCTCTTTCCTTCCTGAATAGGGTGAGATCCTAATACACGACTCATGCTCTGCCCTTTTTACACTCTTCTTTACATAGAAGATGGGCTCTTCATCGGCTGGGACGATCAGCACGCCATCCTGAGCCGATCCTGTAAAATAGCATATATCTACAGGGTGGTTGAGCAAAACGAGTGAAATATTCTTCTCTTTCAAGAGACTGGTAAGCCATAGGATCCTTTTCTCTATCTCTCTTTCAGGAACCATGAAAGATATATGATTTTTGGTCGGAACCATAAAGATCTTTCATCCTCACTCTATGGGTATTCAATATTAATCGATGGTTATCTCGTCCACAAATAGCCAAGCATCGCCACCTCTACTTCTGTGCCACTCTGGTAGACGGCCGACATTCCTTGCCACAACCTTTATATATCGAACATTACTCAATCCGATATCAGCCTTATAATACTGTATATATGAACCCTCGATGTTCTGTTCCATCCTGTTCTTGACCCTGACAGTAGATGTAAAATTCTCTCCATCATCTGAAAAACTGTACTCTACCCACAATGGAAATAGTATCCAGGATGGTGTGTTCTGCAGAAATCCTGTTGAAATCGACCTTATGAATCTTGCTCTTCCTAAATCCAGCACAGCAATGAAATCATTCTTTTGATATCCCTGCCATTTTCCATCTCTAAAATCGCTGCTGCCCCTCTTTCCATCTACAAGACTTATTATTCCATCTGCAGGATAGGTCTGGCTGAACATGTTTTCAAGTTCAATTCTATTTACATGCCCTCTGTAAACAAATATCTCTTTTGTACTAATACTTCCGGCTCTCCCATCTCTAAATGGTCTTGTCTTAACTGTTGAAGTTGTGTCTATTAGAAACGGCCCTGTGTATCTTTTTGATAAACTATCTGGTATTGAGCCGTCTGTTGTGTAGCAGATAAAATCGGCTGGAAGCACTGGTTTTAGAAAGACCCTTCTCTGTCTGCTAAAGAGATTACTGTCAGGTACAATGAATACATGGTCTGTTGTATTTTCGATGTCATCGGCAAGATCATCATACTTCTTTAAATTTCTGTCGAGCCACCAGGATCTGTTCTCGGTCTTCCAGAGCCTCTGATACTCATCCCTGAGATCAATCACCTCTCTTTTCAACTTAAATAATCTCTCCTTTATCTGCTCTGGCCTTTCCACACCTCTTATAAGATCTTTTCTCAACATCTCCTTCTCTGCCAAAAGACAAATCCTCTTGGCAGCAAACACGGCACACTCAACTGCATCCTGGTTCTGGCCTACCCTCTCTGCCTCTGCTTCTAACAATCCCCTTATTCTGACCGCCTCAGAAAGAAGGCTATCTGCATCCTGAATATTATGTTCCTTTATCTCTTCAACCAGACCCTTCCAGAATGGTCCATCTCTTAAACCAGATGAAGCCTTGAATCTGCGCAAATCACTCAACCGGCTCAAAAGAGGTGTGATCCTGTTGCTGCTCAGGTCAAAAAAGATTGGATCAAAGGAGAGATTAAATATACTCATCCTCTCCTTGCGCAACCGTTCCATCTCTCCTGAATTCTCTGGAATAATTGGATTCCAGCCGCACTCGGCACCCCAGGCCAAAAGATACCAGTTATAGTTAAAGAGGTTCTCTCCATCATCGTCCCATGTAGTATTTAACATCCCTGCCGCACCACATTCTGCGCCATCACGAACAAAGTTGGATATGTTTATCATAGCAGTCCTGAAATCGGGCCATATTCTTCTCCAGCAGCTAACTCCAGGGCAGACAATGAAATCAAAACCCATCTCTTTAAATGGTCTGATCTCACTATCAAAACTATCGGCAGCATGATATGCCCACGGCAAAACTATAATATCATCCGGCAGCTCGGGTATTATTTCAGGATAATCCCTGGCAATATCTCCCCACATCATGATTCGTTTGTTGTATGGCTTTAGAAGATTATAGATTCTATTGATATGGTATGCATATACTCCCCCCTTCCCCATTGTATCGACCATGGCTTTCGCAGGCCCTCTCCCCAGTCCGAATGTCTCATCGCAATTAATGTTGAAAAGTGGACTCCTGTAGGCCGGTGCAATCTCATCATATACATCTCTTAAAAACTCATAACTCTCCTCCTTTGCAGGTGTGAGCAGATTGTCTGTCTCTTTAAGATGAGAATATTTGGGCACACGGAGTATGTTTCGGAAATGTCCAAAAGATTGAAAATTTCCTGCAATTTCTACATGATACTTTTCTGCAAATTTGACCAGCTCTTCAACCTCTTCTCTTGTAATGCCTTCTGGGGGTGCAATCTCAGGATGTTTTTTTAATTTAAATACATGTTCTGTGTATAATGTAAAGAGGTTCATCTTGAATTCTGAAAGTTTAACTATCTCCTCTTTAAGAAATTCTATTGTTGGAATCGGGCCTCTGCTTATGTCATCCTGCCAGCCTCGATACATAAGGGCCGGCCAGTCCACTATGCGCAACGCAGGAAGTACGCCTCCCCTCATATTTGCACGAATTAGCTGTCTTAGGGTCTGAACCCCATAAAAGAGTCCTCTGCCACTTTTTGCACATATAACAATCTTATCGTCTTCTATATCGAGAACATAACCCTGATCGCCGATCTTTTCAATAAGTGCAGGATCAAACCTCTCCAATACTCTCTTTAATGTGGTACGGCTGCTGAATCTGGCAAGAATTATTTCTCCTCTCATTCCCCCTCTCTTAATCTCTGGACTCCATCCAAGCGACTTCTCTATTTCTGCCCTTAGCTGCTCTGCGGCAAAACAATCTGATTCATCTTTGCTATTTGTTACAACTATAGACATATTGGGCGAAAATTCAAAATATCCTGGCACGATCTCTATCGACTGCGGCCTTGGAATAAGCATCATTCCATCAGAAAACACTCTATTCTGGACTGCTGCTGTAGCTATTGTGGTAGAAAAGAAGAGTGTGAATATTATTACAGTGAAATTTTTCTTCATAATTTAATACCTTTAAAACCTTAATGAAAGACAGCTCAAACCGCCATCGAGTTTTCTAAACTCTGAAACATCTATTTCAAGAACTCTATATCCTTCAGATTCGATCTTACTTTTTGTTTCTGGAAATCCTGCCGGTACAAGAACACTGCCGTTAATCCATATTGAGTTTGCAGCATAGGCCTCATCATCATCGACTGTGATCTTCCTGAATCCTGAAAATTCACTTCTCTCTATAAACTCTCCTGCAGTAATGAGTGTGTTGTTTTCTATATAAGAGACACCGCTCTTTAGGTGAAGCGCCTCTCTTATTTCAATCGTAGAACCACTATATCCATACTCTCCAGCAATCGATATCAATTGAGCCGCACCTTCTTGATTCGTACGAGCCGAAAGACCAACATAGAGATGATCTCCTGCTCTCATCACATCCCCACCATCCAGAGTTGCAGGCGTTGTGATCTTTTTAATATCTTTATAAAACCTTTTAAGAATAGCACCGATCTCTTTCTCTTCACCCCTTCGTGTACTTGCTCCTGGGTTTGTGATTACTGCAAAGTTATTTGTGAGAACAGCGGTGTCCTCGACAAACATGCCGTCAGGATACCGCGAGTCATGCTCAACCACTATAACCTTCAGCCCACAAGACCTCAGGGCCTCAATATAGTCGTCATGCTGAGAAAGGGCCTTTTTAAAATCTGGCCTGCCCATAGAACCGCTCGTCAACCCATAGATCATCTCAGGACCAGGCCTGCGGACAATACCATGCTCAAATATCACAGAACATCCTTTCTATCTCTTCTCAATTTTGAATGTCCATGCATAATTGCATGGAGGCCTTTTTACAACTGATTCAGGAACACTGATCAACACTCCCTTTCCCACAACTTCCCATTCCAGAAATCCATCCACGCCAAGCATACTAATTCTGCTCCCTTTATCCGGTCTCACAGAATAGATCATTATCTTCTCAGGCGGCCTTTCTTCATCTTCATCTGCAATATATATTGCATAAAGAGAACTGCCTCTTGATGTAAAACAGATCTTGGTCTCTTTATATGGAGGTATGGGCTCTGTTTTATATATCGCCTCTCCATTTATCTTCATCCAGTCGCCTATCTCTCTCAATCGGTCGTACGCATCATCATGCCATCTGCCATTGGGCCCCGGACCAATGTTCAGCAAAAGGTTGCCCCCCTTTGCCACAATATCAACCAGAAGATGGATCAGTTCTCTTGCACTCTTATATCTGTCATTTGGAACATATGACCACGAAGTTGCCATTGTCATGCATGTTTCCCATGGATAGTCAAGAGCACGCTCTGGAACATGCTGTTCTGGGGTACGATAATTTTCATATCTCCCATGAACAGTACGATCTACCACTATCAGCCCTGGTTGATGAGATCTTGCCATTTTCACGATACGAGCCATGTTGATATCCTGATTGTAATTGTGGTTGTACCATCCATCGCGATTTACATTTATAGTCTCTCTGGGCCTGACCCAACCACCATCGAGCCAGAGAATATCGATTCTTCCATATCCGCTCATCAGCTCTTCAATCTGGTTGTATGTAAAATCGCAGAATTTCCTCCACCTTTCTGGATATTTCTCTGGATCATAGTTAACATTCCTGTCTGGAGTTGCAAATCTGGGCCACCAGTAATACTCGCAGTGCCAGTCCGGTTTTGAAAAATATGCTCCTATGCCGAAACCACGCTTCCTGAAGGCATCGAAAATGACCTTGGTTACATCTGCCCGCGGATCTTTATGAAATGGACACCTCTTGGATGTAATCTTATAGTCCGTCTGCTTTGTATCGAACATGCAGAAGCCATCATGGTGTTTTGTCGTAAAGATCACGTACTTCATCCCTGCATAGAGCGCTGCATCTGCCCATCTATCTGGATCAAAATCTACAGGATTAAAGGTCGTAATAAGATTCTCATAATCTTTTTTATACTTCTCATAATCATCGACCGGTCTTTTGCACCATGGCTTATCTTCAGAACATATAGACCATGACTCAACTACTCCCCACTGACTGTATGGACCCCAGTGCATCAGAAGGCCAAATTTAAGACCCCTCCACCATTCGATCTTTTTCATCACGAGCGGATCGGTCTCTTTATCCTCATCTTTTGGAAGGGCAACAGCAACCAGGAAAAATGCGGCCAGACACAACCATGCTCTCCTGTTTTTTAATTTTACAATCATAAAAAATCTCCCGAGACTTTTTATTCCATAGAGATGTTTTTTATGATCTCAAGTATAACAAGAATCGCACCCGAAAAAATAATCGCTGAAATCAAGATTCTCTTAATGCTTCTTTTCTTTTTAATAGCATTTTCCATGACTTTATTCCCCAACTGCGTATAATGCGAATGAAATTAAAGACCGGCGGTATGGGGCAGAGATAACTACACCACGGTCGAATAACAACTAACGATAATATCAAGATCAAGGCCAGCAAAACAAATTGATAATCAGAACCAATCAGGCCAAAAAGTGTTCCAAATATCTCATAACTGGAGATGCTCGGATTTCTGAAAATAAGAGCCATTAAAATAGCAAACCATGCAAGTATCCCTGGAATCACGAACAGGAAAGATGCACCAGCCGTCGAACGAGACTCGCGTACACCGCCTATCAATCCAATACACTCCTGGGCAGCTCCAAATGGGCATATCCATCTGCAGTACAGATTCCTGTTAAAGATTAAGATAGTAAAAACTATTGTTCCAAACAATATATAATAGTATAGATTACTCTTCCAGTCTGGCCAGTATCCAATCAGCAGTTTATTTATAAACGAAAGGGTAAGGGGCACGTTAAATACAAATCCGATAAAAATCAATCCTGTTATCATTGATATCCACCGCAGAATCTTTTTATATTTAAACCTTATAAATCCTCCTACAAGGCTTAAACCTATGAGAAAGATTAAAAGCTCCTCTTGAAACCCAAATCTAATGCTGGTGTCAGGCTCCTCTGGCACAGAAAAACCCATCCCAATCTTAACAGCCTTTCTACTTGCCCTTCTTACTGCTTCCAAGATGCCCCTGCATGTACATGTCGCACCAGAAACGGCTTCAATGTCCCTTCCAATATTAAAATCATCTGAAAAGAGTTTTTCCTTAAGCGACTCAATAAATCCTCCAGAGACAACCCTTCTGAAAAAACTCTGTGTCTCTTTATGGTCAACAACAGATATTGCCCTTATGATACCTGTTGTGTCAACAGCTACTAATATCCTGAGCGTTCCACCATACCCGATTCCCTCACCTACACTGGCATAACCAGAAAATCTGCTTTCCTCTCTATCCAGCCATATCTTATAGCAACCGTTCCCTATATTAGTAAAATGGTCTGCCTTGGGAAATTGTTCTTTGAGATATGGAAAAATCTCTTTTTCACTTCTCGTGCGGCCTAAAATCCAACCACCTGCTATTGTAACAATTACTATGAAAACCTGTAATCTTTGTGATATAATCTTCTTCATAATCTGTTTTGCTATTTTGGCTCTCTCGAAGTTATGCATCTTGATCCATCCGAGTTCCAGAATTCGGAATCGGAAATTTTTCTTCCATACCCACTCGCCTGATCAAATGTCACCATTATTTTATCTAGAAGAGTTATTTTCCCCTGTATGACCCCACGTATCATCCTGTGAAGCCAGGAATTGTTAGGCTTACTGAAGGGACAGACCCTCTTGCAGTTAGAACAGCTGAAGCCATTGTAATCATAACACGACTCTGGTTTTATGTACCATTTGAGCGTGCCATGGTTGTTTGAGATCGACTTTCCTCTCCATGTCTGAGGGCCATCGGTGATCGAACCACTGGGACAGTGATCTGCACAGAGCTTGCATACCTCACAGAACTCCTTTACTCCGAATCTTATTGGAGAGTCAGTCACAAGCGGCATGTCTGTAATGACTTTTGCAATACGAACCCTAGGGCCAAACCTCGGGGTAACGAGCAGTCCATTTCGTCCAAGCTCTCCCAGTCCCGCATCTATTGCCATCGGTATGCTAAGCCCGACATTGTTGCCTGCAGGAATCGCCCTGTATCCGAGAAACCTGATGAACTCGGCAATTGAGCCAGCAGTAAATGCCATACGCGAATATCCATTACCAGTAGCAGCGGTTGCAAGCCTTCCGGGAGAGTTTGCAATTCCATAATAATCCTCCTCAAAGGCTACTACAATTACTCTATTCATCGATTCCGGAATGAACCATCTATCTTCACCCCTCTCAAACCTTTCTCCCTTTCGTATCACAGGAATCGTACGTTCCATGTCTGTTCTTCGAGGGGCATAATGATCGGAATACAACCAGAGAGGATTCAATTTGGCAATTCCTACAAGTGATGCGCCATAGAACTTTGCCGCGTGTTTTACAACACGAGAGGCATCCTTCCATGTCATTCCAATATCAGATGGCTCCCATGGTTTACTGTCATATCTGTATCTGTATTTTTCTCCCCAATCATAGGCACCAGTCCTTGAATTTGCAAAGCGCCATGCACCGGAACTCAATGCATAATCCAGCCTTGTCTGATCTGGAATTCTACCCCTACCCTTTACAAGATGTTCATAACTGAGGCCTCGTCCCATAACCCTGCGCCGCTCAGGATCCCAGATATTTCGGCTGAACACATTATATTTTTCACTCATCTGTTTAAGAACAGTTGCATCATACTCATAATTTGCGCCCTCAAGCACTTCAACGGTAAAATCGCTGGAATCATCATCCGATATTGTCAAAGAGTCATCTTTTTCCTTAAATACTTCTCCTCCTCCTGCACTCAGACCCGCTGCTCCGATTCCCATAATCCTTAAAAATTCACGCCTTTCAAATAGTTGATTAGACATAGCACAAACTCTTTGTTTAGAATTAACAATCATCTACTCTTTAGAAACACAAACCTTCCCAGTAGAACAGACCATACAACAGCAACAAATCCCATAATCACACCCATTATGAGGGCCCCTCTGAAACATCCCTCATGTATGAAACTGATAATAACCTCTATCACAAAAACACTGTATGCGATCGCCATTACAGTCAAGAGCCACTGCAGATATGTAACTTTTAATTTCCTCTTTCTTGAAAAATCTATTATCAGAAACAATCCTGCTGTGGCTGCGGCTCCAACCAATATGTGAACCATATTAACCTCCTTGACATTTAATTGAGATTGCCGGGCTCTAAAAATTCCACTTTTTAAACTCCGATGGTGTACGGGAGTCCATGATCTTTCTGATTCGAGCAACTATCTCTGGATTTTCTGATGCAATATTTTTACTCTCTGCTATGTCTCTGTCCAAATCGTATAGCTCAAATGGCCTCTTTGATCTATCCCTATTATAAAACTGAATCCCCTTCCATCTGCCCATGCGCACAGCCTGTGATGGCTGTCCAAAATATTCCCAGTAGAGATATCGATGCTTTTTCTGCCTGCCGCGTCCCATTATAGTTGGCAAAAAACTTATTCCATCGATATCTTGTGGTGGTTTTGCACCTGTCAATTCCGCTATGGTTGGCAAAACATCCCACAATGCAGAGATATGATCTGTGACTGCTCCAGAAACAACATGGCCAGGCCACCATGCAATCATCGGCACACGGATCCCCCCCTCATAAAGGTCCTGTTTAAGGCCACGAAGAGGTCCATTGCTATCAAAAAATTCGTAATCGACTCCTCCAGCAAAGGTTGGACCATTGTCACTCGAAAACATTATGAGTGTATCTCTATGCAGCCCCATCTTTGTCAGCAAATATATTATAAGACCAATATGATAGTCCATATGTGTTATCATTGCAGCGTATGTTGCCCGAGGAAAACGATTTGGCACATATCCCTTTTCTCCCCTGTATGGAACCTCGGGAAATCTGCCTTCATACATCCTTCTGTACTCCTCAGGGATCTGAAGCGACACATGAGGCACTGGTGTCGCATAGTACAAGAAGAAGGGTTTGTTACTATTACTACGGATAAAATCCAGTGCTTCCCTGATCATAAGATCTGGTGCATACTGATTTCCTGTATATTTTTTGTAGGATTTCGGATCATAGGGGTCTAGATCCTCTGGCAATCTCTGGTGTGGAAACAGATACTCATTTTCCAGTATAATCTTCTCCTTGTTTCTCCACAAATGTGTTGGATAGTAGTTGTGCGCATGTCGCTGGCAAAGATAGCCAAAAAAGTGATCAAAACCCTGATTGTTGGGATGACCTTCAGAGTCGGGTCCGCCAAGCCCCCACTTTCCTATGCAGCATGTAGTATATCCCGCCTCTTTTAACATTGTACCGATTGTCTCTGTGCCTGCAGGAAGCGGCCTCTGCCCCTCAAGCTTGGGATCATGCCATACATCTCCCCTCTCTGCCATTTCATCGTTGTCTCTTATATAGGAGTGGCCTGTATGCTTCCCGGTAAGAAGAGTACACCGCGAAGGAGCACAAACCGAGCTTCCCGAATAGTGTTGCGTGAACCTGATTCCCTCCCTTGCCATCCTGTCGATATATAGTGTTAAGATCATTTTCTGACCATAACAGCCCAGCTCGCCGTAGCCAAGATCATCTGCTAGTATATAGATTATGTTTGGCTTTCTGGAAGGTTTGGAACATCTCAAGTAGATGTTGCTAAAGAGAAGCGAAGCAGTGCCAGCCGCAGCCTTTTTAATAAACTCTCTGCGTGACTCTCTCTCTTCTTTTTTCATTTTAATATCCCTTTTTTGTAAATTAAGATAGAGTCGGAATCAAATAAAATATCCCGATACGTGAGAAATCAATGAGAAAACCTATCTCATGATTCAATAAAATTATCATCTAAAATAATATATAGAGAGAATGAATGCAAGGAAGATTATGAGAAATTCTGGAAAATCAAGGATAAGGCGCATAGAGGTCTATTAGACCTTTACTGCTTTGCCTCTAATTCCCAAACTCCTGTCTGGGAACGAGGTGGGAATACCACAATGTTAATGAAATCTTAAGAAGCACGACCACAAGGGTCGTGCCGCACGATAAAAATTAAACATGATAGTCATACTCGTATGAGTTTTAATTTTTGGACTGCGGCGCCTTGGCGCCGCTTTTGAAAGCGGCAACGTGTTGCCGCACTCCAAAAAAAGGAATCTAATTCGTGTGTGTTGAAACGCTTAAGATTCATTACTAAAGAGAAAAATTTATCCTCTAACAACAAATCCCCCTGTAATCCCCCTTTGAAAAAGGGGGATATCAAATGCTGGAGGAATGATAAAGTTTCG
>CAZYVD010000049.1:0-21483 GCA_964651045.1 uncultured bacterium | reverse complement strand
AGCAGAAAGGCTGCTTGAGTCTTAACTCTGTGTGTACTTTTTTGTTGCAATTCCATATAATTATCATAATTGTCAAACAATATTTTGGTATAATCTTAATTTGCTCTTGACAATGTGACTAATTCATTGTAATTTTAGATGGTTACAATTTGGATTATTTCATGATAAAAAGGTTTATAATACTGATTGTTACAGTAGCATCTTTTTCCGGCTGCGTCTATTTTAACACTTTTTATAATTTAAAAAAGTACTACAATAAAGCCTACAGCGAAACGAAGAAACGCACTCTTGAGAGGCCCTCGAGTCAGGAAGAGTCAAATTATAGAAAGGCAATCGATAAGGCCTTAAAGCTAATTGAGGAGTATCCAGATTCTCGATATGCAGCAGAGGCAATGTTTATTGCGGCAAAGTCTTACTTCTACCTGAAAGAGTATTATAAGGCAGAGAGAAGATTTAATGAGCTAAAAGAAAGGTGTCCTGAGATAGGGTTCAAGGATGAGGTTGAACTGTGGCTAGCCAGAACGGCAATCGAATTGGGCAGGTTTGATGAAGCAGGAGATATACTCCAAAAACTTTTAAGGGACAAGTTAAATAGAGATCTGGCTGCGCGAGTATATTATTATTATGGAAAGATTAATGAGTCGAATGGAAAGTTTGAGGAGGCAATAAACTCATATAACACAGCACTTGCCAAGGGGCTGGGCGATTTAAGGCCTGAAGCACTATTTTCGATCGGAGCAGATTACGACTCTCTTGGAATGTATGAGAGGGCAGGAAAGTTTTTTAAGAGGGTTATCGACACAAAGACAACAAAAGATATGAAATTTATTGCACTGTTCAGATATGGGAAGATAAAGAAGAGCCTTAAGGATTATAAAGGTGCCATGGAAATTTTCAGGAGTTTGAGGAAGGATGAGAGAAACAAGGAGAGGTTTGCAGAGATAGAACTCGAAATAGCAGATTGTTTAATATCCGGCAGCCAGATCGATGCTGGAATAGAGGCCTATAAAAAGATAATGGATAAGTATAAGGGCTCAAGAGAGGCGGCAGAGGCACACTTCAGACTGGCAAGAGTCTATGAGAAGATGGGACATTATCAGAAATCGCTCGATCATTATAGGCTGGTAAGAGGCACATTTCAAAGGTCAGAATATGTAGATTCTGCAGAGGCAAGAAGGAGGGATATAGAGCGACTCCTTGCTTTAAAACACCTCATCGATGATTCGCTCAAGGTAGCCAGTAGCGTTGAGGAGGAGAAGAAAGATGAGGGGTCAGAACAAAAAAAGAATCAAAATCCAGAAATTAAGAGTTTTATGAAAAACAGTACAGACAAAAACATGTTCCTTCTTGCAGAGCTCTATTTGATGCATTTTGATATGCCAGATTCAGCACTGGAGCAGTATAAACGCATTTTGATGCTTTTCCCTGACACCAGATATAAAGACAGAGTGCTTTTTAATATGGGATACATAAGCTGCACTTTTTTGAACGACACGCTCAATGGAAACCGCTACTATAGAGAGATAATTGATAGTTTTCCAGATTCTGAACTTGCAGAGAGAAGCAGAAAGCGGCTTAACCTGCTGGATGTAATTACTCGTAAGGACTCTATAAACATGCTGCTATGCGAGGCTGAACAGATTTTGTTCGACCAATCAAATCCAGTGCTGGCATTCAAGAAATATCGATCAATACTCCAGAGATATCCGAATTCAGAGTTTTCGCCAAAGACGCTATACTGTATGGCATGGATCTGTGAGAATGAAATGGATTCCTTATCTTTTGCATATACACTATACGATTCTCTTTTAAAGAGTTATCCACAGTCATCTTATGCTGTTATGGCCAGAGAGAAGGTCGAGGCCTTCAGATCAACTATAAAAAAAGGCAAGATAGAGCCTGCACAGAAGAGTGGCGATTCACTAAATCGCACGCTTTCTGGTGATAATAGAATGGAAAATGTAAAACAGGACAGCACCACAGATGCCGAGTTAATAGGAGGCATTGGTTCTGTTATAAGTAGAATAAAGGATATCGAGACTCTAATAAAGCGTGCAGAAATCGATGTCGTGGAAATAAGGGTTCATATCGATAAACATGGAAAACCAGTAAATGCAGAGCTTGTAAATAGCAGCGGAAACACCGATCTTGATAGAGCACTGCTGTCTGCTGTTCGAGAGGCAGATTATATTCCTGCAGTTAAGGCGGGTAAACCGATCGATTCATGGATAAGAATCGATATTCCCATTAAGAGATATTTTAATAGAAGATGAGGAGATTGTGAGCAGACAAATCTGCAAAGTGACTGAGCACAATAAGGTTTCAGATGACATCTACAGAATTTCCTTAGAATCACAAAAAATAGTTTCTTTATGCAGGCCTGGACAGTTTGTTCATATAAGAATAAATGAATCTTTTATACCCCTGTTAAGAAGACCATTCAGTATTCACAGAGTATCAAGACAGAAGGGTGAGTTTGAAATTCTCTATCGTGTTGTTGGATGTGGGACAGAGATGTTGAAAAGAGTTAAGCCTGGTGAGAATCTCGATGTTATGGGCCCACTTGGCAGGGGTTTTTCTATTGATGGAGATTTTTCTGATTGTTTGATAGTTGCTGGAGGCATGGGAAGTGCTCCAGTTTTTTTTCTTATTGATGAGCTGCTGGAAAGGGATAAGAGGATCTTTCTGTTTTGGGGCACTAAAACAGGAGGCGAAATCTTCGGGACTTCCGATTTGGAGAAATGTGGAGTTAAGATCAGAATTGCTACAGAAGATGGTTCACTTGGGCAGAAAGGAGTCGTAACAGATATTTTAGCCTCATTTTTGAGGAGTTTGAAATCTGATTCAAAGATTCGGGGATATACATGTGGCCCAAGAGAGATGTTAAAAAAGGTTCAGAATATTACTGCAAAATCTGCAGTGGAATGGGAGGCTTCGGTTGAGGAGAGAATGGCATGTGGTATTGGGGCGTGTCAGGGATGCTGCATCAAATCTGCAGGTGGCGGATATCGTCTTGTTTGCCTGGATGGCCCAGTGTTTAATCTTAGGGAGATAGAATTTAATGATTGATCTTTCAGTGAAGATTGGATCTCTTCAATTAAAGAATCCTGTAATTACTGCATCAGGTACATTTGGTTACGGTGTGGAATATAAGGAGTATCTGGAGATAGATCGTCTTGGGGCAATAGTTACAAAGACTGTTACACTGAAGCCGAGAGAGGGTAATCCTATGCCGAGGAGTTTAGAGACTCCATGTGGGATGTTGAACTCAATTGGCCTTGCAAATGTGGGTGTTGATCGATTTATAAAAGAGAAACTTCCTGAGTTAGATGAGCTCGATACAGCAGTAATAGTAAATGTTGCTGGAAGTACAATCGAGGAGTATGGTGAGGTTGTGGAAAGGGTTCAGCACCATCCAAGAGTGGATGGGATCGAGGTCAACATATCGTGTCCGAATGTAAAGAGGGGAGGAATAGCCTTTGGTACGGATCCTGAGATAACAGAACAGGTGATTTCGTGCGTTCGTAAGGCAACAGATAAAACCATAATCGTAAAACTGACACCGAATGTTACAGACATCACAGAGATTGCGCTTGCAGCAGTCAGGGGAGGAGCAGATTGTCTATCATTGATAAATACTTTAATTGGAATGAGTGTGGATATTGAGAAGAGGGCTCCTATGCTTGCCAGAATTGTTGGAGGATTGTCTGGACCTGCAATACGACCAATAGCTCTTGCAAAGGTATATGAGGTAGTGAAGAGGGTCAATGTTCCAGTTTTGGGAATTGGCGGGATTATGAACTGGAGGGATGCTCTCGAGTTTTTAATTGTAGGGGCTACGGCCGTTCAGGTAGGCACTCTTAATTTTGTTCAACCAGATGGTGCAGTAAGGATAATCGATGGACTTGAGCAATTTTGCAGAAGAGAGCGAATAGATGATATAAAAGATTTAATAGGTTCACTAGTAGAGCCAGGAGTTAATCAATCTTCTCATAAAGAGGGATGACTAAAATGATCGATGCGATAGAGGAACGCTTCAGCATACGAAGATTTGAATCAAGACCTGTGGAAAGGGAAAAGCTTATCAAGTGTGTGGAGGCAGCAAGGCTTGCTCCATCTGCGGAAAATGTTCAGCCGTGGCGCTTCATCATTATAGATGATGATGATATAAAGGAGGCCTTTGGAAGAGAGGTCTTTTCTGGAATTTACAGGGCAACAAGGTGGGCAATTAAGGCGCCAGTAATCGTTGTTCTGCTTGCCGATCTCAACTTTATTGCTCACAGGATGGCTAAACTTTTTACAGGTATTCCTTACTATTTACTGGATATAGGGATTGCAGGTGAACATTTTGTGCTTCAGGCCCAGGACCTTGGACTGGGAACATGCTGGATAGGATGGTTTGATGTTAAAAAGGCCCACAGATTTTTTAAACTACCAAAGAAGATCAGGGTATGTGAACTCATGGCTGTTGGATATCCAGAACCAGGCATGAGTCTGAAGAGGAGGAAGAGAAAAAGTATAGAGGAGATACTATTTTTCAATAGCTGGAGGGATTAAAACAATCTGAATGTTTTTAAAAGATGGCAGAAATTTTGCAGTAAAAATTTATATTTAAATATATTATATTTGCATGATGGAGTTTATAAATATGTCAAGTAAAAATGTATTTTTAAGGCTGAAACCCTGTCTTTTATCAGCAGTGTTATGCTTAATACTATTTTCCAGCACTTCTACACATGCACAGAAACACGGCATTAGATTCAAACGATATTCTATTCTTGATGGGCTTTCTCAAAATTCTGTAAACTGCATACTGCAGGATAGAAAGGGATTCATGTGGTTTGGTACAGAAGATGGACTGAACAGGTTTGACGGATATCAATTCAATATATTTAGATACAACTTTAATGATAGTACGACTCTGAGCAACAATTATGTTCTCTGCATGATGGAAGATGATTCGGGAAGAATATGGGTCGGAACTCAGGGTGGAGGATTGGATAGATACGACCCTTCTTCAGAGACATTTGTAAGATATATGCACTCATCAAGTGATTCAGAGAGTGTAAGCAGCAACATAATTACTACAATATACCAGGATTCTAAAGGAAGAATATGGATCGGTACAGATCTTGGATTGAACATATATGACACAGAAAGAGACAGGTTCATTAAGCCTATGAGTGGCGGTGATAGCGGCAACTCTCTAAAAAGCGACTATATCACATCTATATGTGAGGACGATTCTGGAATGATATGGATTGGTACGACAAACGGGCTCAATTGTTACGACCCTGAGACTAAGAACAATAGAAGATATCTACACAGCAGCAAAGATCCCGCTTCCATATGCAGCAACAGAATAACATCATTGTGTATAGATGGTCTGGGGAGTCTCTGGATAGGAACAGATAATGGCCTGGACAGAATGAAAAATGGTAGAGTCGTTACCCACTATAGAAGAAGAGAAGACGGAAGAGGCCCGAGCAGCGATCGAATCACTCTGATCTACTCGTCTTTTAACTCATCGAATGTGATATGGATTGGTACTGCAGACTGCGGTCTAAATAGGCTCGATATAAAAAAGAATAGCTTCATCTACTACAAGAGCAATCCTAAAAACATAAACAGCATAAGCAACGATGAGATACGATCTCTATACAGCGATAGGTCGGGTGGAATGTGGGTAGGAACCAGAAATGGGCTCACAAGGATGGATAGATCATTGAAGCGGTTTCAAACATATAGAAACAAGCCGAACGATTCTCATAGTTTGAGCTATAATCTTGTCTGGTCGATATATGAAGACAGGATGGGATATGTATGGATAGGCACTTTTAGAGGGCTGAACCGTTTTGATCCTAAAACAAAAAGGTTCAAAAGGTACAGACACGATCCAAGGGATCCGTTCAGCATAAGCGATGATAATGTATTTACAATATGTGAGGATAGGAATGGAGATCTCTGGTTTGGCACAGAAAGGGGTGGCCTGAACCGTTATGACAGAGAAAGGGATCGGTTTATCCACTACAGACACGATGAGAATAATCCAAACAGTCTGAGTAGCGATTGTGTTTATGTTATACTCAGAGATCGTTCGGGCTTTATTTGGATTGGTACCCGTAATGGAGGTCTTAACAGGTTCGATCCCGATAAGAAGATCTTTATCTCCTACAAAAACGATCCTAATGATTCTACGACAATCAGCTCAGATATTATCTATTCGATGTGTGAAGATCATCTCGGAAGGCTCTGGATAGGAACATGGGGGGGAGGTTTGAACAGGTTCGATAGAAGCAGCGGGACTTTTAAAAGATATAAGCACTACAAAAACAATAATTTGATAGATGATAAGGTGTTGTCTATATATGAATCGGTATATGATTCAAATTATGTTTTATGGTATGGAACAATGAATGGACTTTGCTCTCTCGATATCTCAAGTGGCCAGTTCACTCATTATACGGTAGAGGACGGACTGCCAAACGATGTTATATATGGAATTCTTGAGGATAAAAATAAAAATCTCTGGTTAAGCACAAATAATGGGTTGTCGAGATTCGATCCTGTAAACAAAAGATTCAAGAATTATGATGTTTCTGATGGACTTCAGAGCAATGAGTTCAATGCTGGTGCATATTTTCAAAGCGGGAAAGGAGAGATGTTTTTTGGAGGTATAGGTGGTTTCAGCTCATTCTATCCTGAAGACATCATTGATAATCCCTTCATGCCTTCCATTGTAATTACTGATTTTAAAATATTTAATAAATCTGTTCCTATTGGAGAGTGGGAGTATGGCGGCAAGATATTGAACAGATCTATTACTGAGACCAGGGTAATAAAATTGCCACACAAGGCGAGTGTATTTTCATTTGAATTTGCTGCCCTGCACTTCGTTGCCCCTGACAAAAATGAGTATGCATGTATGATGGAACCGATAGACAAAGATTGGAATTATATTGGGAACAACCATCTTGTAACCTATGCAAACCTCCCTCCAAATGTTTATACATTCAGAGTAAAGGCTTCAAATAATGACGGAGTATGGAATGAGCAGGGGATTTCTATTAAAGTAATAGTTCCTCCGGAATTCTGGCAGACCTGGTGGTTTAAGGTGCTTGCGGTACTGTTTGTTGCCGTAACAGGCTTTGTGATATTTCAGGTCAGGGTTAAGACTATAAGGGAAAGGGCACGCCAGCTTGAGGAAATAAATAAGAAATTAAACCTCCAGGTGGAGAGAAGGAAAAAGAGTGAGAGAATGGTTGTCCAGGAGCGCAATCTGTTAAGGACACTTATAGATAATATTCCGGATTTCATCTACTATAAAGATAAAAAGAGCAGGTTTGTGAGAATAAACAAGGCACAGGCAGAATGGTTGGGATTAAGCAGCCCGGAGCAGGCCCTCGGTACCAGTGATTTTGATTACTACCCTGAGGAGACTGCAAGGAAGTTTTATAAAGAAGAGCAGCAGATAATAAAGAGCGGCAAACCACTGATTAATAAGGAAGAGGTTCAGCCCGATTCAAAAGGAAATGTAAAGTGGATTTCCTCAACAACCAAGGTTCCTCTGAGAAATTCAAAGGGAGATATAATAGGTATAGTGGGGATCAGCAGGGACATCACAAAACAGAAGGAAACGGAAAGATTGCTGAAAGAGGCTCACGATATGCTTGAGCAGAGAGTAAAGGAGCGTACAGAGGAACTTCATAAGTCAAATCAAGAGTTGAGAGAAGAGATAGCAGAGAGAAAGAAGATTGAGAAGGAACGGGAGCTGTTGATCAGAGAGCTGAAAGAACTTCTTGCAAATGTAAAGACTCTAAAGGGCATGCTTCCAATTTGTGCAAGGTGTAAGAAGATAAGAGATGATAAGGGCTACTGGAAACAGGTGGAGGAGTACATTCGGGATCACTCTGAGGTTGAATTCAGTCATGGTCTTTGTCCAGAGTGCCTTAAGGAGATGTCTTCCATAACATATACAGAAGAATGAGAACTTCCTAAATATATTACCCTCAGGTAGAGCCGGAGTTTATCAGCTTGCGAATAAGAAAATAGATCGATCCTTTCAAAATATTAATACTTATCCTCCCTTTAATTTCAAATAGTAATAACAGAACTTTATCGCCAGAACCTTTTTTATTTTAACGATTGGCAAAGATTTTGCAGGTATGTTAAAATGTTCTTTTATATTTACTTAAAGTGTCAAAATATCGACACTTTGAGCAATTAGTGTTTCAATAGTTAATGATTTTCTATCCTGAATATATGATAAGCGTAGAAAGGAGATTTCGATGCGGTCAAATAAACACATACTTTTAGTAGAAGATGATAAGGTTGATGCAATGACTGTCAAGCGTGCCTTCAAGGATCTTAAGATTTCAAACGAGCTTCATATTGTAGAGAATGGAGTAGAGGCACTCGAATATCTCAGGAACACTAAGGATGAGCTGCCCTGTCTTGTTCTTTTAGATTTGAACATGCCGAAGATGAATGGAATAGAATTTTTAAAAGAGGCTAGAAAGGAAAAGCTCTTGGATCGTATACCCGTTGTAGTGCTGACAACATCTGAGGAGGATCAGGACAGGATCGAGAGTTTTAATCTTGGAGTTTCTGGATATATGCTAAAACCGGTAAACTACATGGAGTTTGTAGAGGTTGTAAGAACAATCGATCTCTACTGGACTCTGAGCCTATTACCGGATGATAAATAAATAAATTAATTAATAGAAAAATTATTGAGAGGGTTTTACAATGATTGTAAATCACATAATGCTTAACCCTTTTAAACGATTTGTCAGGATGCTCTTTTTCACAATCTATTTATCTGTGCTTCTTCCCTCTCTACTTTATTCTCAGACACAATCAATCAAATTTGAAAAAATTGGAAGCAGAAAGGGTCTTTCACAGGCAAGCATTCACTGCATATATCAGGACAGCAGAGGATTCATTTGGATAGGTACAGAATCTGGAATCAATAGATACGACGGATATGATTTTATTGTCTATACTCCTGATGCTAAGGATCCCAGGAGCCTGAGTAACAACTGGGTATATACTGTATATGAGGATCGAACGGGCAATCTGTGGATCGGTACAGACAATGGACTGAATAGATTCAACAGAGAGAAAGAGACATTTACTCACTATTTTCACGATCCTGAAAAGCCAAACTCCATAAGCAGCAATAGGGTATTCACGATTTTTGAGGATAGGTCAGGGCGTCTATGGATAGGTACTGACAATGGATTAAACAGATTCAACAGAGAGGATGAATCGTTCAAGAGGTACAGGCATGACCCTGAAAATTCACAGAGTCTGAGCGATAACCGTATACATGCCATCATTGAAGATCACTCCAATGTTCTATGGATAGGGACTGACAATGGATTAAACAGATTCGATCCAGAAGAGGAGAGATGGGTAAGGTTTTTCCATGATCCAAACGACCCTAATAGTCTCAGCAGCAACAACATCAATTCGATCTGTGAGGATTCATCTGGCAGGCTCTGGATAGGAACAGATAAGGGACTCAATCTTTATTATCCGGCAACTGGGAAGTTTATCAGGTACTTTCATGATCCTGAGGATTCAAGATCTTTGAGTGATGATTGGATTCATGTTGTGTATCAAGACCATTTGGGCACTATATGGATTGGAACAAATGAGGGGGGCCTGAATAGACTGGAAAGAAATGGCAAAGGTTTTGTTTGTTATAAAAACGACTCTACAGACCCTTACAGCCTCAGCAGTAATAGAATTTATTCTTTATATGAAGACAGATCTGGAGTTATATGGGTCGGTACTTACGGCGGTGCCCTGTGCAAATTTATCAGAGAACCCAAACCGTTTGTCCACATCACGCATGATCCCAAAAACCCCAACAGTCTCAGCCACATGTTTGCCAGATCGTTCTATGAAGAGCGTCCCGGTATTATATGGATAGGTACGGATGGAGGAGGACTGAACATATATGACAGAAAGGCTAAAAGGTTTACCCATTATCGGCATGATCCTAACGACCCAACGAGTCTGAGCAACGACAGGGTCTTTTCAATACTCAAGGATTCGTCAGGTTCTTATTGGCTCGGAACATATGGTGGTGGAGTGAACAGGTTCGACCCAGAGAGCGGAAAATTTACCTGCTATAAAAACTCTCCGAATGACCCGAGCAGTTTGAGTGATGACAGGGTAAGAGTTATTTGTGAAGATCACAGGGGAGTTCTCTGGATAGGTACTGACGGCGGCGGGCTTAACAGGTTTGATACAGAGAGTGGAAAATTTACTCGCTATAGGTATGATCCTGATGATCCAAGCAGTTTGAGTAATGATAGAGTCTGGTCGATTGTGAAGAGCCGTTCTGGTATTTTATGGATCGCTACATTTGGGGGGGGACTCAACAGATTTGATCCAGAGAATGGCAGTTTTTATCACTACAATTTCGATCCCGACAATCCCAACAGCATTAGCAATGATTATTGTGTGACACTTTACGAAGATGAAGATGGAATATTATGGATAGGCTCTAATGGATCGGGAATAATAAAATTTGATCCTAAGACAGAGATGTTTTCAAACTATTCAGAACCTGAAGGATTGGCAGGAAGTGCTGTGTATGGAATTTTAGAAGATCGTAAAGGCAGGCTCTGGATAAGCACAAATAATGGTCTTTCACGATTTGATCCTGAAACAGAAACTTTCAGAAATTATGATATAAATGATGGGCTCCAGGATAATGAATTCAACGGTGGGGCACGCTACATGAGTCCAGATGGGGAGATGTTCTTTGGAGGAATTTCAGGTTTTAATAGTTTCTATCCAGAGACGATTAAGGATAATCCTTATCCACCTCAGGTTGTAATAACAAATTTCAAGATTTTCAATAGAGTAGTACCTATTGGGCAGGATAATGGATTGAGATCACCACTGGAAAAATCGATCACAGTATGTGATAAAATAGTGCTTTCTCATAAAGACAACATGGTCTCCTTCGAGTTTGCAGCACTGCACTATGTTTTTCCGGGAAAGAACAGCTATGCCTATATGATGGAAGGTGTCGATAAGGAGTGGGTTTATACAACCGCATCGAAGAGGTATGCTTCCTATTCGAATCTTAGACCAGGAAGATACAAGTTTAAAGTAAAGGCATCAAACAATGATGGAATTTGGAATGAGAAGGGAACAGAGGTTGAGATAGTGATAATTCCACCCTTCTGGCAGAGGTTGTGGTTTAGGATTTTGAGTTTTGCTATTTTTATTTTATTGATTTTAGGGATTTACGAGGCAAGAGCCCTTGGAATAAAAAGGAGGAACAGAGAGCTCGAAGAGAAGGTCAGAGAGCGCACCAGGGAGCTGGAGTCTGTTAATAATGAACTGAAAGATTTTGCCTACATAGTTTCGCATGATTTGAAGGCTCCACTTCGAGGCATAAGCCAGCTTGCCACATGGATTTCGCAGGATTACGGCAACAGGCTCGATGATGAGGGCAGAGAACAGATAGATCTGCTTTTAAGCAGGGTCAAGAGGATGGAGAATTTAATAAATGGCGTGCTTCAATATTCGAGGGCAGGCCGCGAGAGGGAGGAGAAGAGGGATGTTGACTGTCAGAGAATAGTAGAGGAGGTGATAGATAGTATCTCGCCGCCGGATAACATCAATATCAGAATTGAGAACAGGCTTCCTACCGTTTATGCTGAGCCTGTAAAGATTCAGCAGATATTCTTAAATTTGATAAGCAATGCAGTAAAATACAACAATAAGAAAAGAGGGAAAATCAGGATAGGATGCATGGAGGATAATGGTTACTGGAAGTTCAGTGTATCAGACAATGGTCCTGGTATAGATGAAAAATATTATGATAGAATATTCAAGATATTTCAGACATTGGAGTCCAGAGACAGGAAAGAGAGCACAGGTGTTGGTCTTTCTGTTGTCAAGAAGATTATTGAGCAGTATGGCGGCAGAATATGGGTCGAATCTGAGATTGGCAAGGGCAGTACATTCTACTTCTCGATTAAGAAGGTAAGAGTTAAATAGATGTTTTGAGATGGGGAGAGATGAGAAAGAAAGTAAAAAAATTAGAGAGATTTTTTGAGAGTATCATAAACAATATGACCGAAGGTGTTGTGGTTCAGGATGCAGATGGAGTTATTATTTTTGTTAATCCTGCCACATTGGACCTATTGGGTTATGAGTTTGAAGAGCTTGTCGGCCAGGATTGGAGAATTACATGTCCTCCAGATCAACATAGAATAATAGAAAAAGCAGACAGATTGAGAAAGGATGGAAAATCCAGCAGATACGAAGTTGAACTATTGAGAAGAGATGGAACAAGAGTTCCTGTTCTTGTAAGCGGAAGCCCGCGATATGAGGGGAAAGAATTTGCTGGAAGCCTTGCTGTATTTACAGACATAACAATGCAAAAACGTTTGCAGCAGGAGGCAATTCGAAGGGCTGCTCAGGCAGATTTGATTTACAGAGTTGGCCAGAGGATAAGCGGCGAACTTGACCTGGAGTCTCTGCTCGCAGAGATCGTCAGGGCAGTGCGCGATTCATTTGACTATTATGGTGTAATGCTGCTAATCTGTGATGAGAAGAAGAAAAGGTTAAAACTACAGTCGATTGTTGGAGGATATTGTGATATATTCCCGAAAGATTTGACTGTCAAGTTAGGAGAGGGAATGATTGGACAGGCTGCAGTAACAGGTAAGACACAGATTAGTGGTGATGTAAGTAAAAATCACTATTATATTAGATTGTCAGACGAGGAGACAAAGTCGGAACTTGCCATTCCCATCTTCAGCCAGGGCAGAGTCATAGGTGTTCTCGACATTCAGAGCGATAAGTTGAACGATTTTAGCAAGGCAGATGTTGAGGCCATGGAAACATTGAGCACACAGATTGGCACTGCTATTCGAAATGCATCTCTATATAAACAGCTGAAAACAGAAATCGATTTTCGAAAGAGAAAAGAGGAGGCACTTAAAAAGAGCGAGAAAAAATATCGTACTCTGTTTAATGCTATTGCAGATCCGGTTGTGATATTTGATAAGAAGAGTTATAGATTTCTGGACTGCAACAGAGCCGTACAGCGTATATATGGATATTCCCTAGAAGAGCTTCGCAAGATGACCCCATTTGACCTTCATCCACCAGAGGAGATCGAGAGGGTTAAGAGGAGTATAGATGTTAGAAACATCGATTATTCATTTTCATACTCACATATGACAAAGGATGGCAGAAGGCTGTATGTGGATATACATTCTGATGAAATATACTATCAGGGACGTGCTGCATGGATAAGTGTGATTCGAGACGTTACGGCACGCAGGATGCTGGAGGAACAGTTGAAGGAGTTTGCATATGTTGCATCACACGATCTAAAGTCTCCGCTTCGGGCAATAAATCAGCTTGCAGAGTGGATTTCTCGTGATTATCGAAAAGTACTAGATGAGGATGGACGTGAGAAATTGAGACTGCTGCAGCAGAGAGTTAGAAGGATGAATAATCTCATCACTGCTATCTTTGAGTATTCAAAGGCATCCAGAAAAATGAGAAAGGCGGATATGGTTGACTGCAACAAGATTGTTGATGAGGTCATTTCTTCCATATCGATTCCTGATGACTTTAATATTAAGATAAAGTGTAAATTGCCGACAATCCATGCGGAGAGGGTTAAGATTTATCAACTGTTCCAGAATCTTATTTCAAATGCTGTGAAATTCAACGATAAGGAAAATGGGGAGCTTGAGATCCGATGCACTGAAAAAAATGGCTACTGGCAGTTTGTCTTTGCAGATAACGGGCCGGGAATCGAGAAGAGGTACCATGAAAAAATATTCAAGGTTTTTCAGACTCTCGAATCCAGAGATACGCAGGAGAGTACAGGGATCGGTCTTTCCATCGTCAAGAGAATCGTTGAACAGAATGGGGGAAAGGTATGGGTTGAATCAGAGCCTGGAAAGGGGAGCAGGTTCTATATTACTATTAAGAAAGAATAATGTTGATTATTGGTTTTAATATTAATATTTTAAACTGGCCATTTTTTGGTAAAAGAAAATGAGCAAGGCAAAGAAAAGACTTTTAATAGTCGAGGATGATGAGATAGATCGGCTGTCATTTGAAAGATTTGTAAAAAAAGAGAAGATGCCATATAGTTGCAGGTTTGCATGTTCCATAGCTGAGGCAAAGGAGCTGATTAAAAAAGAAGAGTTCGATGCCGTGCTGCTCGACTACATCCTTCCAGATGGTAATGCCTTTGATCTATTCCCAAGCCTCAATGGGCTGCCCTTTATTCTCATAACCAGCGAGGGCAACGAGGAGGTGGCTGTCAAGGCCATGAAGTCGGGTGCATACGATTATCTGATAAAAGATATTCATGGAAATTATCTAAAGACGATAGAGATTACGATTGACAGGGCACTCAGACGTAAAAAGACCGAAGATGAACTTGTCAGGTATCGTGAACATTTAGAGGAACTTGTAAAGAAACGGACAGAAAAGCTGAAAAGAGAGATTGCTGAGAGAAAAAAGGCTGAGAGGTCTTTAAAGAAGGCACGTGATGAGCTTGAGAGGCGTGTAGAAGAAAGAACTGCCGAGTTGAGAGAGGCAAACAAGAATCTTAAGAGAGAGATAAAGGAGCGTATTCAGGCCGAGATGCAGGTTAAGAAATCGCTTAAGGAGAAGGAGGTGCTTTTAAAAGAGATACACCACAGAGTGAAGAACAATATGCAGGTGATATTGAGTCTTTTACGCCTCCAGTCGAGTCAGGTGACCGATAAGAATAGCCTGGAGATATTGAAGAGCAGCCAGAATAGAATCCGTACAATGGCACTTGTTCATGAGAAGCTCTATCAGTCTGAAGATTTAGCAAACATCGATTTTGGCGATTATATAAAGAGTCTGACAACCAATCTGTTTCATACCTATATGAACTCTTCATTGAAAGTAGAGGTGAATGTCAAGGCTGAAAAGATACCAATTGAGATAAATTATGCAATTCCCTGCGGTTTGATTGTTAACGAGCTCGTAACAAATTCCCTAAAATATGCATTTCCACCGTCATGGAAAGGGGAGGGAAGGATAGATATCGTGCTTAGATTGATAGACAAAGAAGATGTTGAACTAATCGTTCAGGACAATGGAATAGGAATACCAGAAGATATAAATTTAAGAGAATCAAAGTCTATGGGACTGAGTCTGGTTCACATTCTTGGGGAGGATCAATTAGGAGGAAGGATCGAAGTGGAGAGGAATGGGGGAACTAAATTTAAGATTAGATTCAGCATAGCAAAGTAGTTGTTTGTGCGGTTTATATATCAGAGGAACAGATGAATAAGAAAAGATATAGAATACTGTTGATTGAGGACGACAAGATCGATCAGGATATGTTTAAAAGATACATAGAAAATAATGGTCTGGATTATGAATATGTGATTGCAGAATCGGTCGGGGAGGCAGGGAATATTCTGAAGAATTCTATGTTCAATGTGATATTGGTAGATTACAGGCTGCGAGATGGGACTGCATTCGACCTGTTTGGTGATTTTAAAGATACACCCTTTATAATCATAACAGGACAGGGGGATGAGAATGTTGCTGTAAAGGCAATAAAATCTGGAGCATATGATTATTTAGTAAAGGATGTTGACGGGGGCTATTTAAATAGAATACAGGTAACAGTTGAAAATGCGGTTCGTCATAAGGAGAATAAGATTGAGCTTCAGAATTATCGAAATAATCTTGAAAAGTTGATAAAAGAGAGAACTGCGGATCTGGAAAGAGAGATTATTGAACGGAAGAAAACAGAGAAGAGATTGAGGAAACTGGAGGAGAAATACAGGATTCTCATTGAAAGTCTGCTTGACGGGATATTTATCTATGGTAGCGGTGGATTTGAATATATAAATCCCTATATGGAGAGAATATTTGGATATGGTTTAGAACAGATAAAGGGAAGAAGTTTTGATTCTATTGAAAAGATTGATGATGAGGACAGGAAAAGAGTTTCAAAGATAATAAAGGACTGGAAAGAAGGCAAAAAGAGCCCGGACAAATTTAGTTTCAGGGTTAAAACGAGCGATGGTAGTTTTAGATATTTTGAGGCCAACACTGCAACACTTGGAAATAAGAGAATCAAATTGATTGGAATGATAAGAGATGTAACTGAACAGAAGGCTGCTGAAGAGAAACTTCGTGAAAGCGAGGAAGAGCACCGTTCATTAACAGATCAGCTGCCTATTGGTATATATCGTACAACAAAGGATGGAAGGTTTATTCATGCAAATCCTGCCCTTGCCGAAATATTGGGATACGACAGTGTAGATGAGCTCATGAAGTGTTCGGCAGCAGACTTTTATATTGATCCTCGGCACAGAGAGCAGCAGATTGAGAGGTGGAAAAGGGAGGGTGGTGTAGTGCACGATGAGTTACAGTTTAAAACCAGAAATGGAAAGAAGATTTGGATTCAGGATACGGGAAGAGTATTTTTAAATGATAAGAATGAAATTGAGTATATTGATGGATCCATTCAGGATATCACGGAACGCAAAGAGGCGGAAAAGCTTCAGAAGGTTCTCTACAAGATAACACAAGCAGTAAATACCACAGAAGATATGAATCAATTAATAGAATCTGTGCAGAAGTATCTTGGTAAGGTTCTGGATACAAGGAATTTCTTTGTTGTTCTATATGATAAAAAGGATGAGACGCTCTCTCTGGCATACTTTAATGACGAGAGAGATAACTTTAGCAGCTATCCAGCAGGAAAGACTCTCACTTCTTATGTAATAAAAAACAACAAACCTCTTCTTTTGAGGAAGAAGGACATTGAAGAGCTTGCAAGAAAGGGTGAGATCGAAATTGTTGGTTCAAAGGCAGAAGTATGGCTCGGTGTACCATTGAGGTTAAAAGATGAGGTCATTGGAGCAGTTGTTGTGCAGAGTTATACAGATCCTGAACTCTATACTGATAAACATTTGAATATACTAAACTTTGTTTCTGGTCAGATTGCCATTGCAATTAGAAGGAAGCAGGCAGAGAAGGCAAGGGAGAAGATTCAGGAACAGCTTCATCATGCCCAGAAGATGGAGGCAATAGGTATACTTGCTGGGGGAATAGCCCACGATTTTAATAATATGCTTACTGCCATTCAGGGATGTACAGAGATGGCAATGAGTCAGATCAGCACAAATCATCCTGCATACCTGGAATTAAAGGAGACAAAAGAGACTGCTGTAAGGGCGGCAGATCTTACAAGACAGCTTCTACTCTTCAGTCGTAAACATCCCATGGAGTATATTCCTGTTGACTTCAACAAGATAATTAAGAGTCTCATGGGCATGGTGGAAAGATTGATTGGAGAGAACATCGAGATACGTACAGAAATGCAGCAAGATCTATGGACTGTAAATGCTGACAGGAGCACAATGGAGCAGGTTATAATGAATCTGATTCTTAATGCCAGGGATGCAATGCCTGCTGGGGGAAGATTAACCATAAAGACAAAGAATGTTGTTGTGGATAAGTTTTATTGCCAAAACAATTCAGAGGCAAGGCCGGGTAAATTTATCCAGATAGTGGTTGAAGATACAGGTACAGGAATAGCAGAAGATCATTTAATCCACATTTTTGAGCCCTTCTTCAGCACTAAGGGGCCGGTCAAGGGAACGGGGCTCGGGCTTTCGGTTGTATATGGAATTCTTAAACAGCATAAGGGGTGGATCAATGTCTACAGTGAGCTCGGAAAAGGAACAACCTTTAAAGTCTTTCTGCCTGCTATCGGAGTAAAACCGGAGGAGGAAACGAGAAGATTCATCTCTGTTGATGAATTGAAGGGAAGTGGTGAGAGGATTCTTGTTGTAGAGGATGAGATCAGTGTTCGTGAATTTTCTATGAGGGCACTCAGGAAGAGCGGCTACGTTGTCTTTGCAGCATCTGATGCTAACGAGGCACTTAGTGTGTTTGATACAGAGGGGGGCAGGTTTGATCTGATATTCAGCGATGTTGTCCTCTCAGATATTACTGGAATAGATCTGGTGGAACGACTACTGAAGAAAAATCCTGACTTGAAGATTTTATTGACCAGTGGCTACACAGATCATAAATCGCAGTGGCCACTAATACAGGAGAAGGGATTTCATTTTCTTCAGAAACCCTATGCCCTGATCGATCTTCTCCGCAGCGTTAAAGAGGTAATCGAATCCAATAAGTAAATAGATATTTGATGAGCAATGAATCGGTCATTTCAATAATGGATCCCTCCCATTACAGGGATGCCGTAAACAGTTTTATTAATCATTTTTCCATCTCTCAGAAAAGGGCTGGAATTGAGCTGCTGAAGGAAGTACTCCACAATTTTTCAAATATACCTTATGAGAATATAAGCAAGATTATCAAATACAAAAATCACCATGATGATATCTACAGGATAAGGCTTCCAGATGAGATAATGGAAGGGTATCTAAAAAACCGTCTTGGCGGCACTTGCTTCTCTCTTACCAATTTTCTTCAGATAATCCTTAAGACCCTTGGTTTTGGTTGTTATCCGGTGATGGCAGACATGCGATGGGGTAAAAATGTGCACTGTGCGCTTGTTGTTTTACTGGATGGAGAGAAATTTCTTGTTGACCCTGGTTATTTAGTCAATCATCCGCTGAATTTGAGCCAGGAGAGGGAAGTCACATATAAGGCAGAATTTACTGGAATAAGGTTAGTAGCTTACGCAGCACAGAATCTGTACGATCTGTACACATTCGACTACAGCGGCATGAAGTGGCGGTACAGATTCAAAGACAGACCTGTCTCAGATGAAGAGTTCTTTCAACACTGGCTCGACTCTTTTGGCTGGAAAACAATGAATGGAATTTGTATAAATAAGGTTGAGGAGAACAGAAGAATATATGTGCACAAGACCTTCATGAGGGAGAGTTTTTTTAACGGCAAGAGAAATTTCAATATTAAGTCCGATTATCATCTCAGAATAAATGAGGTATTTGGCATTCCTCCTGAATTGGTGGAGGAGGCACTATCTGCATTACAGTTCAATCTTCAGCGTAGAAAGGAGATGGGTCTGTGGGTCCCAAAAAAGTGAGGAGATTAGAGAAGATTTGAAACCCAATAAGCCACATCCAGTTAAGCTCTTTGCAGGCATTCTTTACAGCGATGAGAATCTATTGAATGATGGTTTGAACCTACTGGAGAAAGAATTTGGAACAATAGATTTTAGGAGCCGTAATTTTGAATTTAAGGTAAGCGATTATTATGTTGAGGAGATGGGTAGGCCGATCTACCGTATCTTTATTTCATTCGAGAAGCTTATAGATCCGGCAGATCTTGCAAATATTAAACTAAGGACAAATTCCATAGAAGAGCGGATATCCATCAAAGGAAAAAGAAGAGTCAATATAGATTCAGGATATATGGATTATGATAAGGTAGTTCTTGCATCTGCAAAATACAATGGGCAGAAGATCTACCTGAAAGATGGCATCTGGGCCGATTTGACTCTTCGCTGGGAAAAGGGAGATTTTTATCCCTATCCATGGAGTTTTCCAGACTTTAAGCAGGGCGTTTATAATGATGTGTTCAGGGAGATGAGAAGATTGTATAAGAGAGATATAAAGAAGAGCCTATAAGGGTCAGCCACTGAAAATCGTTCTTGCTCTTCTTAGATCGCGTTTATCATCAATCTCGGCCCACTTTATTTCTGAAAAGTCGGCAGCCGTGAGTATTATTTCATCTGCAGTAACTGCCTCGGCGATTGCAAGTTCATAATAAACATTATTTCTTTTCTCTTCTACCAGTCTTCTCAGACGTGGTACGATTATGTTTTTAAAGTCGTTTAAGTCGAAAGAATATATGTTGACTGTTTTGTATAGTGCAGATGGATCTGCGGGTCTTCTCTTATCCGATTTCAAATAAAATGCAGTGATTCTGCCATCCCTGTCAAGCTCTACAACCGTTCCATCCATATATGGAAGATATTTGCTTACTGCTGCTGTGTTTAACTCTTGCATGAGATAGAGGGCATTGTCTGAAATTATTATGTCCGATTCTATTAGAAAAAAGTGGTTTTTAATCTCATCTGCTGCAATATAAAGTGATACAACATTGTTAGTAGTGGCCCATTTTTCATTAACAATATAATCTATCTCCATTCCATTCCATCTTGTGCCTACAGAATCTTTTATTTTCTCTTCCAAATAGCCAACAACTATTATTGTCCTTTTTACTCCTATATCTTTTAGTTGATTGAGCATTCGGTGAAGTATTGGAACATTTTTTACCTCTATAAGACACTTTGGTATCTTTTCTGTAGCAGAGAGCATCCGAGAGCCTCTGCCTGCGGCAAGTATTACTGCTAGTTCAATCTTTTCCACCTTAGTATTCTCTTTCTAATTTAATTAACTGTTTTCTTCGTACAAAGAATCTTCTTATGGTCTTTTTGAGCAGCATTACAAATAGAATCCATAGAACTATTTCTGGATGATTGATTATTAATCCAAGACCAATCCAGAAATAAAAGTCGGCCTGGTTGAACTTTAAAATCTTTTTCTGCCCCTTTATGATGTATTTCCACAGGGGAATATCTGATATAGATTTTACATTTCTTTCTACCCTTGTCTTTTTCACGTCTCCACTCTTCTGTAGTTCGGCAAATGCCGTGACCCAGTACATATAGCATATTGATAGATAAAGACCGGCAGTTAGTGGCCCCATGATTAGGTAATATGCTGCACCCCCATTTTGATAGATGTGCCATGAGAGTGAAGAACATAGGAATAGAAATCCTGTGCCATCAAGAATCTTGTCAATAAAGCTTCCCTGTAGAGATGTTATCCCCCTGTATCTGGCGAGGTTGCCGTCCATGCTGTCGAGTATCTGACCTACTTGCAGTATGATGGCAGCAGCAATTACAACTGGACGGCCCTTGAACAGAATCATTGCTGCAGGCCCAATTTTACAAAAGAATGAAAGTATTGTAATGCGATCGGGTGTTATGAATTTCCAGTCACCAATCAGAGAGAGTATCAGCCAGGAGAGCGGATCACCAAAGGTTGTGGTCCACCAGTCTTTTGCCTTCCTGTTTTTGAGTCTTAGATATCTTTCATGTATTTTTCTATTCATCCGATGCTCGCATTAAAATCGAAATTAATTTAAAGATATATATCAAGAAAATCAATAAAAAGCTGATGGTGGGCATTTAGGATGAGGCACATATTTATATATTAATTAAGTTAAATAAATTAGATGCTTTAGGGATGAACCACACTGGTCTGATATTTATGGATATCCAAATATTGAAAATATATTTTTAAATTACCTTTATAAATTTGCAGACTATATGTAGAAAGTTAAGATGAGTTTAAATCTTTATCCAGAGCACCCTCCTCGTTCCCAAACTTCAGTTTGGCAGCGCTGTTGAAATATCACAAATTATTTACCTCAGTGGCTCATGCCCATGCGGTATCCATTCTTTGTAATACCTAT
>CAZYVD010000048.1:0-21738 GCA_964651045.1 uncultured bacterium | reverse complement strand
GCATGAATACTTCTTTCATACAGTTTTATTTGAAGGAAAAAGATTCCTATATGAAAAGGCTCTGTTTCTCCACACCCTTCATTACGACTGCTGCAACATCTCTGGTTTTATCTTTTGTGCTCTACCTGCTGTCATCCAGAATTGCAGACCTTTTACTTGGCAGCGCTGCATATGCACCGATCATATGGATGGGATGTGCAATATTGAGTATCGATTCCCTGGTTCTTCTATGTTTGAATGTGCTCCGTGCAGACGAGAGGTCGGCAGCATATGTTTTGATCCAGGCTATCAATATGGTTTTAACCCTTTCATTAAACCTTTTATTTCTAGTTCATCTCAGGCTCGGCGTCAGCGGGATATTCATTGCAAATTTAATATCGTCGGCGGTTACGTTCATACTGGTTTTCCCCGCAGCGTCACATCTAATCGTTATCAAATATTCATGGTCTCTTTTAAGGAGGATGTTGAGATTTGGACTTCCATTTGTTCCATACCTGATTGGTCTGATTTTCTTGAATGTAATAGATCGATATTTCATCTCTGTTTATTTGGGAATGGAGTATCTTGCGATATATGGAGCAGGATACAAAATGGGAATGATTGTCACACTATTTGTTACATCGTTCAGGTTTGCATGGCATCCATTTTTCATGTCGATTCGTGAAATTAGGGGTGCTGAGGAGATTTTTGCCAGGGTGCTGACCTATTTTACACTCATCAGCAGTTTTGTTTTTCTATTTCTTGCTTTGTATATAGATGATATTGTAAAATTAACGGTTTTCGGTATAACTCTTTTTAGGAGAGAATACTGGGCGAGTACTGAAATAGCTGTAGTAGTAATGGTTGCATATATATTCTATGGATTTTTTCTGAACTTTGCAGTTGGAATATACATAAAGGAAAAGACAAATCTTTTGATCCTCTCTACATGCAGTGCTGCTATGCTGAACATACTGGGAAACATTGTATTGATACCCAGATTTCATTTGATGGGTGCTGCCTTCTCTACTCTTATTTCATATATATTCATGGCCTTGTATATCTATTTTCTATCAAAAAGATATTATCCAATAAAGTATGAGTTTGGAAGAATTTTTAAAATTTTTCTGTCTACTCTAGGGTTCTATTTAATGGTCAAATTTTTGCCGCTTTCATTTAATTTAGCAACAAAGATGGTTGTGATATTAGCACATCTGACTGTTCTCTATATTACTGGGTTTTTTCATAAGAAAGAGATTTCAGTGGTAAAAGACTGGCTGAAGGGAAAAAGATGGCGAGATTAGTACTGGTAAATTACAACAGCTCTTCAGCCCGATCAAATAAGCCGCCCCTTGGACTTGGATATCTTGCCTCCTATTTAAAGAAAAGGCTCGATTTTCACGATATCACAATAGTAGATGGTTGTAGAAATATAACCAGCAGAATATTGAAACAAAATCCCGATGTGGTTGGCTTCACAGTATATAGTGCAAATCATAGCCATATGATTGAACTGATTCGACTAATAAAGAGAAAGACAGATGTTGTTGTGCTGGCAGGCGGCCCGCACATAACGGCTCTTCCTATGGGATTGAGTCAAGACATAGATATTGGATTCATTGGAGAGGGAGAGGAGTCGCTGTTTGAGTTTATGAGGCTATTTTTAAATTCAGGACAGGTTTCTACGCAGCAGTTGAGTAAAATCGATGGACTTGTATTCTGGGATCAAGGAAGACTCCATATAACACCGCCTCGTTCATTCATAAAACATCTTGACACTATTCCATTCCCTGACAGGGATCTTTTAAATATGCAGTCATACATGAAACCGAGTCAGATTCTGATGAACAATCAGTACCTGCGCGGAACCACAATGGTCACATCAAGAGGATGTCCATTCCACTGTATTTACTGTCATGTCTCGGCCAAGTGGGGCAGACCGAGATTCCACTCACCAGACTATATTGTAGAGGAGATGAAGATTCTTTACCAAAGATACATGGCAGAGGCAATATATATTTGCGATGATCTTTTCTCTCACACTATCAGCAGGGTGGAGGAGATCGTTAGAAAGATGGAGAGGGAGGGTCTTTTAGGAAATTTGAGATTCATGGTTGATCTGCGTGCAAGTATGGTGAATTCAGAACTTGTTGCACTTCTTAAGAGGATGGGAGTGGTAAAGGTAGCCATCGGAATTGAATCTGGCTCTGATCGGATTCTGCAATTTCTTAAGGGCTCAGATGTTACTGTTGATCAGAGTCTTAAAGCAGTAGAGATGTTGAATCGATATGGAATCGGGACGCACTGCTGCTTCATGATTGGATCGCCTACAGAAACGATAGAAGATATTGAAAAGACAAGAGTATTGATTGAAAAGATACTGAAAATGGACAGAAGGAATTTCTGTCAATTAACTGTTACAACTCCTCTGCCGGGAACCAGGCTCTGGGAATATGCTATAAAGAGAGGATTGATTTCAAAGGAGGTCGATTGGAGGGGTTTCAGCCTCAGTCCTCTCGATCTTAAGAGAAGCGATTTTTATGTAAACGAGAACATAGATTTTGATCTCTTCAAAGAACTTGTAGCCAGCACATACTCTCTTTGCAACAGCAGAAGATTGGTGTCAATATTATCCAATTTCTCCTTGCGATATCTTCTGAGAATTGTTTCTGATCCAGTTCTATCTATAAGGATACTTAGAGATTTTTTAAAACATCAGATGGCACGGTTCTGGCAAGGTAAGTAATATCTAAAAGAGAGTGTTTTTAATCATATTGATAATATATTGATTATTTAAAAGTTATGAAAATAAAGACTCTTCTTTATATCGATTGAATTTTGTTCAAGGAGTGGTAAAAATCGGCCTATGGAGAAGAATCGTCACATGAGAAGAAATGTATTATTAATTTTAATTTTGCTTTCATCGGTTCTTTTTGCTCAGAATTATCAGTGGTCCAGTCCGATTGTAATATCGAGTGGTTCTGCCCCAGACCTTGTCATAGATGATTCAACTGCAACGCTTCATGTTGTCAATAGCAACAACAGGGTAATCTATACGGTGATCGATTCTATGGGCAACATAATCAGCCAGGAGCCTGTGCCGGGAACGTATGGGGATAATGGCAGCTGGACATGGGGGCCGGCAATCGATATAGATCGCAATGGATATCCACACATTCTATACAGGATTCCAAAGGGAGATTATAGATATGATCTTTACTATATAAGAAAGAGAGCCACAGGATGGTCCAATCCGCTTTTGATTTCTGAAGATGTTATAAGAGGATATGTAGTAAGGCTTGCGGTGGACGACAATGATCATGTTCACATTATCCAGGGTTACGTTCCTGAAGACATGAAGACTCCATATGGCAAGGCAAACTATTATCATGTATATAATGGTGCCTTGATTCGTGACAGAACGCATGAGAGGCTTGGACCTTTCAGGGTTGACAGCCGACTCGAAATAGATGTAACAAAAGATGGATATGTTCATATTGTTCTTGGATATCCCCACTTTGATAGAGGAGAGGTTAAATACTATCGTTCTACAGATTGTGGGGTAACACTCGAGGAGTTTGATGATCTGCGTTCAAACATGTGCATACACCGTAATGGGAATCCGGACCTCTTTATAGATGGGCTGGAGAATCTTCATTTCATTTATGGGACAAATTCTGATAATGCTATAGATGGCGCCCCCTCCATACGATATGTGAGATATGAAAACTATGTACAGGTAATGAATGTTGCTGCAACTAAAAAGGGATATCTGGATACATATAAAAATGGAGCTGGATGGGGATGTGCATCTGTTGCAACCTCATCAGATGGACTGTACATCGCGATTGCCTATATGAAGGTTCCAGGAGGTGAGCTCAACATGGTGATCTCTTCAAATAGCGGTGTAAACTGGTCCACTCCAATAGAGATCGCACCATTGAGTGGCGGTCCTTATGGAGCCTATGATGGAAGAAATCTTGCTGTGATAAGGGCCTATCGCAACCATTTTTACTGTGTTTATCCGACCGATACTGATGTAAGATTAAAGATTTTAAGGGATGTTGGAGACTTTGAACCTGTTGCCGTAGCAGGCGGTCCATATTCAGGAGTAGAGGGCAGTCCCATAGAGCTTGACATGAGCGGATCTTCCGATACAGGTGAGAATAGCGGTATTGTTGAGTATGCATGGGATTGGGATCTTGATGGAAGCTATGACTTTGTAACAGGCTCATCAACAGATAGTTACACGTTCAATGATGATTTTAATGGTACTGTTATCCTGAGGGTAAAAGACAATGCAGGTCAGTTTGGATATGATACGACTACAATAAGAATCGACAATGTAGATCCTCAAATTGATATAGGAGCGGACATAAACTGCATTGAGGGCGACACACTGAATTTTACATGCAGTATAATAGAACCTGGAGATGACAGTTTGAACGTTGTATGGGACATGGGTGATGGAAAACAGATCGAGGGAAGAGAATTTAAATATGTCTATATTGATGAGGGTAGTGGTATATACACAGTAACCGCAACGGTATCTGATGATGATGGCGGCGTTGATGTGGATACACTCAACATCTTTATTGAAAATGGCGACCCGATTGCTGAAGCAGGCGGGCCGTATACTGCTCCAAAGAATGAGGTAATAGAATTTGTTGGAACTGCTTTTGATCCTGGGGTAAATGACAAACTCTATTTTTTATGGGATCTAAATGACGATGGAGTGTTTGAGACAGGAGGAGAAAGGCCAACAGCATCATTTCCTGAAGTTGGCGTATATAAAGTATGGCTTAAGGTAAGGGATGAAGATGGAGGAGTTGGACTGGATAGTGCTGAGGTGCGAATATCGAGCGAGGCGCCATATATAGTTCAGATTCCTCCTCAGATAATTTTTGAAGGAGAGCAGTTTAATCCAATAAACCTTGATGATTTTGTTGTGGATGAGGATAATGAGCCTGAACAACTCACATGGGAATACACTGGTAATAGAGAGCTTCTGGTATCTATAGACAATAGAGTATTAACAGTTACAGTGCCAGATAGTGAGTGGTGGGGACAGGAGACTGTGAATTTAACGGTCACAGATCCTACCGGATTATCGGGTAGCAGTGACATTGTTTTCAAGGTTATTGCCGTGAACGATCCTCCGAAATGGAAGAGTCTTCAGGACATGGAATTTTATGAAGATGATACACTGAAGATACTTCTTTCATATCTCAGGACAATGGTAACGGACATAGATGATGAGCCTGAAGATTTGAGTTTCAGTATTATGAAAGAGGATTATATCGATTTTTTGGTCGACACTCTCCACAACCATTTTTGTTTGTTTGCAAAGCCGCAGTGGTATGGAAAAGAGACGGTCATTTTTGTTGTATCTGATACATCTGGTGCAACAGATAAAGATACAGTCGGTGTTGTTGTTCATTCTGTTCCTGACCCACCGGATGAGTTTTATTTGATTGAACCGATGTATGCAGAGTATGATGAATGGCCCGATACTATAATATTTAAATGGCATTCAACATCAGACCCCGATTCAGGGAGTCGTGTCTATTATGACTGGAAGATGTGGAAATACAACGGGGATCCAAATTCACCAGATCGATCCAGCATAGTGCTTGACACAACCGTTATATTTACTAAGCCAGAAAACATGGAAAAAGGAATCTATTTCTGGCGTGTCTGGGCATGGGATGAAACAGGCCTCTTTACAGAGAGTAAAAACATTGGGATCATAGGAATCGATATTGAATCTGATGTCGATCCTTTGGATAATACAGTGCCAGATGATTTTTGCCTGCTTCAAAACTATCCAAATCCTTTCAATCCCGAAACTCGAATAACATATCATCTCCCAAAGGATAGTGAAGTTCGGCTTGCAATATACAATTCACTGGGAATTTTGATAAGGGTACTGGATTGTGGAAAGAGAAGTGCTGGAGTCTACACGGTTACATGGGATGGGAAAGATGAAGAGGGACGGATAGTGCCGAGCGGTATCTATTTATACAGGTTGAAGGCAGGATCAAATGTGTTCTTAAAAAAGATGATAAAGTTACATTGAAAAGTTAGAAATTGAGAAGAATAGTTTGTGAAATTTATAAAGAAATCCAACGTGTAAAAGACCCCAGATTTTGAATCAATAAATCATCAGTCTCCCCCTTCCTTGTTAAAAAAATATTGAATAATTTTGCATTTTAATTGGTTTAAATGTATATTGATCGTAACAGTTGTGTAACAATCTCAGGCATAATGCGTAAAAAATTTCATACACTTTATACAAAGTCGTGGAGGTAGAGTATGAGAAAAAAATTTACTACTTTTTTGTTAATCCTTTTTACATTTCCTGCCTTTACCCAGACTGTTGATGACATAATAAAGAAAAATATCGAGGCAAGAGGAGGGTATGAGAAGCTAAAAAAATTGAAAACCATAAAGACAGAGGGGTTATACATAATAGGCGAGGAAGAGGTGGAATTTACAATGTACCAGAAGCGTCCTAATCTCATAAGGCAGGAGGGAGAATATCAGGGCCAGAAGATAATAAGGGCCTATGATGGTAAGATTGCATGGACAATAAATCCATTAATGGGAAGTCCTGATCCCCAGAGTTTGAGCGGTTTTGAAGCAGAGGAGGTCATGGCTCAATCCGATTTCGAAGGTGATATCGTTGATTACAAGAAAAAGGGAAACAGGGCAGAACTCATTGGAAAGGAGGAAATGGAAGGAACAGAGGTGTATAAATTAAGGGTAACGAGAAAGAACGGAGATGTGATTTATCATTACCTTGATACTGATTATTGTATTGAATTGAAATCGACTGTTGTAATGAACATTAATGGAGAAGAGGTTGAGCTCGATAACTACTACAGTGATTATAAGGAGGTGGATGGAGTAATGATACCACATTCCATCGAAGGAAAGATTGGTGGTTATACACAATATCAGATAGTAATAGATCAGGTAGATTTTAATGTTGATGTAGACGATGAAATTTTCAGGATGCCACAGGAGAGTAAAATAGAACACTAAAAAAATAATAAATAATAGAGGAGATTAAAGATGAAAGTTAGAAAAACATCTCTTGCAATTTTTATTTTTGTGCTTTTAACAGGCTTAGCCTTTGCTCAGACTGTAGATGAGATCATAGCGAAAAATATAGAAGCAAAGGGTGGTTATGAAAAATTAAAATCTGTAAATTCCTTAAAGATTACAGCAAATGCCACACAGATGGGCATGGAGTTTAAGATGACCATGATTAGGAAGAGACCAAACAAATTTCGTATGGAGGCAGAGATTCAGGGTATGAAGCTGATCAGGGCATTTGACGGCGAAAAGGCATGGACCATCAATCCCTTTTCAGGTGATTCTACGCCTCAGGAAATGTCTCAGGAAGAGCAGAAAGTGATAAAGGAAAATTCCGATTTTGATGGTCCGCTTATGGACTATAAAAAGAAGGGCAACAGTGTGGAACTGATTGGAAAGGTGGATATGGAAGGATCTGAGGTATATAAGATCAAGGTTGTTCAGAAGGGCGGATCAATAATCTACTATTTTATTGATCCTGAATGCTTTCTTGAATTGAAGTCGATCACAAAGTTTCTTTTAGGTGATCAGGAAGTTGAGCAGGAAGCATATTATAGTGACTACAAGGAGTTCGGTGGTATGATGATTGCGCATTCAATAGAACAGAAGGGAACGCAAACTCCATCCATACAGACTACTATTGAGAAGATAGAGATAAATCCTGAGATCGATGATTCTATATTTGTAATGCCCAAGAAACAGGAAAAGTAGATTGAAAGAGTTCTGACGTTTTTTCAGTGCTTGAATCAAAACAGTCAAAATGGAGGGCAACTCAATGCTAAAGACAAAATCTTCTCTAATATTTTTTGCATTTTTTGTGCTGTTAACCTTCTTTACGGCAACTTCTTTTGCTCAAACAGTAGATGAGATAATTTCCAAATATATTGAGGCTAAGGGTGGATATGAGAATTTAAAATCTATCAAGACAATCAGGGTAACAGGTACTGGAACAAGAACAGAGATGGGCATGGAATTTGAGTTTCCTGTTGTAGTCATAAATAAGCGGCCAAATAAATTTCGCATGGAGGCAACAATTCAGGGCATGTCACTTGTAAATGCATATGATGGAAAAACGGCATGGCAGATATTTCCCTTTATGGGAGATTTGAGTGCACATGAACTAACTGGTAAAGAGGCAAGGGATTTGATGCTCAATGCGGATATTGATGGACCGCTTGTAGATTATAAAAAGAAGGGTCATAAGATTGAGCTTATAGGAAAAGAAGATGTTGAAGGAAGTGAAACATACAAATTGAAGGTTACACTCAAGAATGGAGATGTAGTCTACTACTATCTTGACAGTGAGTACTATGTTGAACTCAAGATTTCGTCAACAGCAGAAGAGCAGGGGAATACGTATGAATTAGATCAATACTTTAGTGATTTCAAGGAGGTTGATGGAATTTTAATGCCACACTCCTTCGAAAATAGAGTTGGTGGCAATACCATAATGACAATAAAGATTGAGAAAGTAGAGTTGAATGTAGACATTGATGACTCGATCTTCAATATGCCAGAAAGTAAAGGCTGATACATTCAGAATTTAAACTCTAAATAAGGAGGAACAGATTAATGAAAGTAAAAATTTTATTTATATTATCCATTATTGTACTCTGCTGTATGAGAGCATTTGGAAGCGATGGATCTGCTGGCCAGATTAAGATCGACTCATATACATTTGGTGCATTAGAGGCGAGGTCGATTGGACCGGCTGTGATGAGCGGCCGCATAAGTGTAATTGATGCGGTAAATAAAAATCCAAATATAATTTATGTTGGTACGGCAAATGGTGGAATATGGAAGTCAAAAGATGGGGGAAACAGATTCAAACCAATCTTCGACAAACACATTCAATCTATTGGCACAATAAAGATTGATCAGGCCCATCCCGACACGGTCTGGGTAGGAACAGGAGAGTGCTGGGTTCGCAACAGTGTATCTGTTGGTGGAGGAGTCTTTAAATCCACAGATGGCGGAGATAACTGGCAGCTTATGGGACTGAAGGAGAGTGAAAGGATCGCAGACATACTCATAGATCCTGATGATCCAAACATTGTGTATGTTGCTGCAATGGGACACCTGTGGAATGGAAATGAAGAGAGGGGTGTATACAAGACGACAGATGGAGGCAAGAGCTGGGAGAGGATTCTCTACATAGATGAAAATACCGGCTGTGCCGATCTTGAGATGGATCCACAGGAACCAACCATCATTTATGCCGCAATGTGGCAGTTCAGGCGCTGGCCCTATTTCTTTAAATCTGGTGGTCCAGGAAGCGGTCTTTATAAGAGTATCGATGGAGGAAAGAACTGGACAAAGCTAACAAATGGGCTTCCGGAGGGTGAGCTGGGAAGAATTGCAATTGCTGCCGCGCCTTCTCGTCCTGGCAGGCTGTATGCCAGTGTTGAGGCAAAGAAGAAGGAGTCGGGTCTGTTCATGTCCGATGATTACGGCCATACGTGGACAAAGGTAACTTCTGCAAGTAACGTGTTATACCGTCCATTTTATTTTAGCTTTATGCGAGTAGATCCCAAGGATTACAATACAATATATAAAACAGCATACATGATAATGATAAGCAGCGATGGAGGAAAATCGTTTAGGCAGTCGGGCGCAGGTGTGCATCCAGATATTCATGCAATTTGGATAAATCCCAACAATCCTTCACATCTCCTAACGGGTACAGATGGCGGAGTATATGTTTCTTATGACAAGGGTTTTTCATGGAGATTTCTCAGAAGTCTTCCAGTGTCTCAGTTTTATCATGTTAGCTGTGACATGCAGAAGCCATATAATGTATATGGCGGATTGCAGGATAATGGTTCTTGGTTCGGCCCTTCAAAGAGTCCAGATGGCATTGAAAATAAAGACTGGGAAAATGTTGGAGGTGGAGATGGGTTCTGTGTTTTTGCCGATCCAACGGACAACTCTATAATATACAGCGAGTGGCAGGAGGGGAATATCCAGCGTGTTCATCTTAAGACTCGTGAAGTTAAAGATATAAAGCCTGCACCAAAAGAAGGCGAACCAGAATATCGGTTTAACTGGAATACACCTATTGCAATGAGTCCAAACAGACCTGGTAAAATTTACATCGGTGCACAGTTTCTCTTCTACAGCACTGATAAGGGTGAGTCGTGGGTAAGAATTTCAGATGACCTTACAACAAATGATCCAGAGAAACTAAAGCAGTCGGAATCTGGTGGCCTAACAATCGACAATTCGGGTGCAGAAAACCACTGTACAATCTTTACCATAAGTGAATCCCCCATGAACGAAAAAATCATCTGGGTTGGTACAGATGATGGTAATCTTCAGATTACCACAAATGGCGGAAAGTCGTGGGAAAATGTAGTCGGAAATATCTCAGGTCTGCCGAGCTGCACATGGTGTTCATCTGTTGAGGCAAGCCATTTTGATGAGGCAACGGCATATGTGACATTTGATGGACACATGACAGGCGACATGAATACCTATATCTACAAGACTACCGACTATGGTAAGAGCTGGCAGAGTATTGCCACAGAACAGATAAAGGGATATGCTCACGTAATCAAAGAGGATTTTGTCAACAAAGATCTTCTTTTTGTTGGAACAGAGTTTGGGCTCTTTATTACTATAGATGGTGGAAACCAGTGGGCACAATTTACTGGCAATCTTCCAAATGTTTCTGTGATGGATATTGCTATTCATCCGCGAGAATCGGATGTAATTTTGGCAACTCATGGACGCGGCATCTATATCATTGATGACATAACACCAATACGTCACATATCCAGAGAGCTACTTAGTTCAGAGATAGCATTTTTACCCTCCAAACCAACAATAGTAAAAACATCTATGGGTTCTCAGTACTGGCCAGGAGGAGATGAATTTGTTGGCCAGAATCCTAAAGAGGCTGCAAAGATAATCTACTATATGAAGAAGCGCCATATCTTTGGCGATATGCGAATAGAGATTTATAATTCTGATGACAAGCTCATCAAGACACTTCCAGGTGGAAAGAGAAGAGGGATCAACATAGTAGAGTGGGCGATGAGGCTTAAGCCTCCAAAGGTTCCAAGGTCTCCTGTACTCGCAGGCGGTGCACTGCTGGGGCCAACTGTGCCAGAAGGCACATACAAGGTTAAACTTATAAAGGGGAAGAAGACCTATACAACAGAGATAAAGATTATGGCAGATCCCGATTCTCCACACTCTGCAGCAGACAGGGCTCTCAGAGATAAAATAGTATGGAAGCTCTATGGAATGCAGGAGAGACTGGCATACGTATCTGAGGCAATGATCGATGCAAGAGACCAGGCAAAGAAGAAGGCTGAGGGGATGAAAAAGAAAGACAAGGTTAGAAAACTTCTTGAATCGTTTGCAGATAGACTCGACGAGCTCAACAAATCGATTGTGGCAACTCAGAGTGGCGGAATAAGTGGTGAGGAGAAGCTGCGTGAAAAGGTGGTTGGCCTTTATGGATCTGTTGTACAGTATGCCGGCCGTCCTACACAGACTCAGATAGAGAGAACCACACTTCTTGAGAAGGAGATTGAAAGGGCAAGCGCAAAATTTGAAGATTTCATAAAAAAGGAGCTTCCCGGAGTCAACAGGGCACTAACCAAGAAAAAGATGGAACCAATTAAGGTAATGACAAAAGAGCAGTGGGACAAAAAACAAGAGAATAGTTGAGTCCAGGCTCATAAAGCACAAAAGGGTTGTATCAGAGGTTTGACTTCTGATATAACCCTTTTTATTTTATTTTTGATTCGTCCCAGATTCTAAGTACTTCTCCTGCAAAATAGATAGATCCTGCTGCAACCACAATATCATTTTTAGTGGCAATTTTTATGGCATGAAAGAGTGCCTTGCGTATGATAGGGATTATTTCGATCTCCTTGTTTTTCGATTGTGGAAGCGAAAGAATCGCTTCTGGTTCGAGGGCACGATCGCTAAGAGGCTTTGTAAGAATGATTCTGTTTGCAAGCGGGGCTATTTTTTGAAACATTTTTCTGTAGTCTTTATCTTTCAGAACCCCGAATATCAGAATCAAACTTCTATATTTATAGATTGTATTGAGTGCATCTACAAGCGTATCTATTCCCATGGGGTTGTGTGCAGAGTCGACAACTATTGTTGGATCTTCGCAGAGAAGTTCTAGTCTGCCTCGCCACTCCACATTTTTAAGACCTGCACGGATCCCGTTTTCAGAAATTTTCCAGCCCTTCTTTTTAAGTTCCTCGACAGCTTGAATCGCAGTGGAACAATTTAAGATTTGATGGCGACCTGCGAGTCGAAGGAAAAGATTTGAGAGATGAAAACTTTTACTCTTGAGGTCAAACATGCTTCCATGCTTTGAAAGACGTATGTTTGATATTCTCACCGATTCCTTACTGAACACAACAGGGATTCCATTCTCATCACACAATGGGGACAGGAGTTTTTTGACTCTCTTTTTAGTGATGCCAGCAACACACAGGACTTCAGGTTTAAGTATACCGGCCTTTTCTTTTGTGATAGATTTGAGGGTTCTTCCCAGAGTCTTTGTGTGATCTTTTCCTATTTCTGTGATAACAGTTAATACAGGATTGACCAGATTTGTTGCATCGAGTCTTCCTCCAAGACCAGTCTCTAAGACAGCTATATCTACATTCTTTTCTTTAAAATAAGTAAAAGCCAGTGCAGTAAGAATCTCAAAAAATGAGATATCTGTAATCTCTATGAGAGATTTGTAATGAGAGAGAAAAGTAATTAAATCGCTAAAGGGGATCGATTTTCCACATATCTTTATTCTCTCTCTGACATCTATTAGATGAGGTGAGGTATAGAGCCCGGTCCTGAGGCCGGAATGACGCAGAATCGATTCCAGAATTGCTGCAGTAGAGCCTTTTCCGTTTGTTCCGGCAATGTGTATTGATGGAAAACTATCCTGGGGATTTCCTATGAGATGAAGAAAATTGCGGATATTTTCCAGCCCCAGTTTTCTGCCGCTTGCCTTTCTTGAATATAGAAAATCGATGAGTTTGTCATTGTTTGTCTTTTTCATGTATAAAAATTAGTTAAATTTTAAATCTAATACAAGTACCAATGTTGACATTGAATCTATTTTTCAATACATTTAAAAAACAAAGATTGGAAGATTGTAAAGATGAAGAGATTTTTCCCCGTATTGCTCCTATATTTTATATCTTGTCATTTTCTGGTGGCACAGATTCCAAGATTTGACAGTGAGAGTGCATATAGATATCTTAAGATTCAGTGCGGTTTTGGTCCAAGATATCCTGGCTCGGAAGGACACATAAGGTGTCAAAAATTTTTAGTGGACGAGCTCAGCAAATATGCAGACAGGGTCGAAAGGCAGCCCTTTCTATACAGCAATCAGAAACTTAGAACAAAAACTACATTAAATAATTTGATCGCTTATTTTGGGAATCAGGATAACCCAATTCTTTTATGTGCCCACTGGGATACAAGACCATGGGCCGACTTTGACCCGATCAAGAAAAACAGAGATAAACCAATCCTTGGGGCAAATGATGGTGCATCTGGTGTTGCGGTTCTTCTTGAGATTGCAAGGATCATGAAGGAGAATCCACCGCCAGTTGGTGTCTGCATTGTGCTGTTCGATGGAGAGGATTCAGGCACATATGGAATTGATAAGACATGGTGTGTTGGTTCGCGTTTTTTTGCCCACAACCTGCCTCCAGATTTTAATCCGCAGTATGGAATCCTGATAGACATGATAGGAGACAGAGACCTTACTCTCCCTATGGAGAAAAATTCCTTGAGATATGCCGAAGATCTGGTATACAAGGTATGGACAATAGCCAGACAGAAGGGTCTGAATCAGTTTATTTTTTCTGAGGGAAGTGAAATCATTGACGACCATCTGGAACTCATTAAGGTTGGAATCCCGGTAATAGACATCATTGATTTTGAATATCCTTACTGGCATACACTGGGCGATACAGAGGATAAGTGTAGCCCTGAAAGTCTTGGTGTTGTCGGCACTCTTCTTCTCAGTTTGATATATGAACACTAGATCTAAATGGATCGAGGTAGAGATTTCCGGGTGCACTGAACTTCTCCAGTGCTGCGGGAATTTTTTATTCGAGAGGGGATGCTGTGGACTCGAGGAGGAAGAGGGAGGCATAAAGGGATATTTTGCGGAAGATGAAATTCCAGAAGGTCTTGAGGATGAGCTAAGGGATTACATCCGTAGATTAAAGGGTCTTGGACTCTCATGCAATAAAATTGCCTTAAAGGAGGTGGCCGCAAGAGATTGGTCTGATGAATGGAGAAAATATTTCAAACCCATTAGGGTAACACCTCACATTATTGTTAAGCCGCCATGGGAGGAGTGGAAAGAGCAGGGTTCGGAGATAGTTATTGAGATAATGCCGAGAATGGCTTTTGGAACCGGAACACACAATACAACTCGAATGTGTCTGAAATTTCTAGAGAAATATCTAAAGCCGTCTGCTCGGGTGATGGATTTAGGGGCCGGATCTGGCATTCTGGCAATTTCGGCATTGAAACTGGGAGCAGAGAGCGTTGTGGCTGTGGACATAGACAGAGATGCAGTGGAAAACTGCCGTGAAAATTTGGAATTGAACGGCATTGATAAAGAAGTAGAGGTTGTGCATGGCAGTCTAGATGTGATAGGAGATTTATCTTTTGATCTTGTTGCTGCTAACATAAACAGTCGCGTTCTGATAGATTATGCATTTAGATTGCGGAAAAATCTGAAACAGGATGGTCTCCTTATTGCGTCCGGTATTCTGCTGAGCGAGCTCAAAATGGTGGAGAAGAGGTTCCTCTCATCTGGATATACTGTAGAGGAGGTTGATTCAATTGGTGAGTGGATCGGAATAGTCATGAGAAGAGGTGAGACCAAGTGAATTGCTCTGAGCGGCTAAATATCGAAAAATTCATCGACCATACTCTTTTGCGTCCTGATGCAACGATGGATGATATTGCACGGCTCTGCAGTGAAGCCGAGAAGTATAAATTCTTTGCTGTTTGTGTGCATCCTTATTATGTAAGATTTGCATCAGAAATGATCAGAAAAAAGGGTATAAGGGTTTGCAGTGTGGCTGGTTTCCCGTTTGGGGCAGATGTTTCAGAAGTAAAGCTCATGCAGGCAAGAAGGGCGATTGAAGATGGAGCAGATGAGATCGATATGGTTATAAATGTCGGAGCATTAAAGGATCGGGAGAATGAGAGGGTTTATGAAGATATTAAAACAGTGGCAGATGAGTGTCATGACCGAGGATGTATTGTAAAGGTCATAATTGAAGCCTCGCTGCTGACCAATACCGAGAAGATTCGGGCATGCAGTATAGTTGCTGATGCTGGTGCTGACTTTGTGAAGACCTCGACTGGTTTTGGAGGAGGAGCAACATTAGATGATGTTAAATTGATAAAAAGAGTCTTGACTGGATCGGGTGTTGCCATCAAGGCCTCTGGAGGAATACGAACCTTGAATGATGTTATGAAATTTTTAAATGCTGGAGCAACACGTATTGGCACAAGCAGTGGTGTAAAGATCATGGAGGAGCATTTGAAAAGGCTCAAGAGTGATGAGTAATTTTGATTTTATTGAAATAATAAAGAAGAAGCGGGAGGGTTATAAACTATCAAGAGAGGAGATTGCTCTTGCAGTGTCAGGATACACAAAGGGTGAGATTCCTGATTATCAGATGAGCAGTTTTCTTATGGCTGTCTATTTTCAGGGAATGGATAGAAGCGAGACATTGGCACTAATAGAGGCGATGATAAATTCTGGAGAGACAATTGATCTCTCATATATTCAGGGCGTAAAGGTAGACAAACATTCGACAGGTGGAGTGGGTGATAAGGTCTCTTTGGTACTTGCCCCACTCGTTGCAGCTTCGGGTATTGTTGTACCAATGATGTCGGGCAGAGGATTGGGTCATACTGGCGGAACGCTCGACAAGTTGGAGTCGATAAATGGACTCAGGACAGATCTTTCAGAGAAAGAGTTTATCAAGCAGGTTGAGAAGATCGGTTTTGCCATGATGGGTCAGACCGAGAGAGTTGTGCCTGCAGACAGAAAGATGTATGCACTTCGTGATGTTACAGGTACGGTTTCATCGATTCCTTTGATTTGTGCAAGTATCCTGAGTAAAAAGAAGGCAGAGGGGGCAGATTGCCTTGTTCTCGATGTAAAGGTTGGCAGGGGAGCCTTTTTCAGAAGCATGGATGAGGCGGTAAAACTTGCAAAAGAGTTAGTATCAGCAGGAAATTGTATGTCTCTTAAGACTGTTGCTCTTATAACCGGAATGGATGAGCCTCTTGGTAGATCCATTGGCAACTGGCTTGAGGTGAGGGAGGCAGTATCAGCATTAAAGGGCGAGGGGCCAGAGGATTTGATGGAGGCAGTTATAACTCTTGGTGGTTTGATGCTCGTTTTGGGTGAGAGGGTATCCTCTGTTAAGGATGGAATGGAATTGATTCAGCACAAGCTCGATTCTGGAGAGGGTTACTATCGTTTCCTGGAGATGGTCAAGATGCAGGGTGGTGATGTGTCTGTTGTCGAAGATCCCGATTCCTATCCTGAGTGCAAATTTAAAGAAGTTGTTAAGAGTCCATGCAATGGATATATTTCAGATATTGATGGATATGAGATTGGCAGGACTGCTGTGATTCTCGGAGCAGGAAGAATGAGAAAAGAGGATGAGATTGACCATTGTGCGGGTATAGTGATTCAAAAAAAGACAGGTGATGGGGTCGGTAAAGGAGAGAGATTAGCTTTCTTTTATACAAACAGGTATGATGTTATAGATGAGGCAAGGGTCCGTCTCTTAAAGGCTTTTAAATTTTCTGAATCAGAAGTTAAAAGGCGACCCCTGATTAGAGGATTCATTGATGAGGGTTTGATCAAGGATTCAGGCTGTCTATGTGATCTATCTTTGTGAAACAGGTCTTTAAAAGATTATTCTTTTTTTCTTCCACCTTTTTCTTTTTTCTATTGGACTTATATGAATATCACAGGTATCTGTTGGAACAGTTTTTTCAGTAAAGACTTCTGTTATGGTTTTGGGACATGCTTCTGTTGCAATTTTTTTACTTTGTGTGCAAATTTCACATATTATTATGCCTGGTGGTTTTTCGAAATCTGCAAGAGGAAGGTTTAATGTGTCGTGTGCCATTTTCATAAACCTTGCCCATACGGGAAGAGCGGTTTTAGCTCCAGGCAAATTATCACCGAGGCTTATCCTTTCATCGTCAAACCCGACCCACACACAGGTAGTCATCTGAGGAGTAAACCCCACGAACCAGCCGTTTTTAAAATCGTTTGTTGTACCTGTTTTTCCTGCTGCAGGACGATAGAATTTATATTTCCATCTTGCCGAGAATCCGGTTCCGCCCTCCTTGAGAACCTCCTGTAGCATGTCTGTCATGATATATGCAGTATTTTCATTTATTACAACATGACTCCTGCCAGACGGTGGTTTTGCTCTCTGAAGAATATTTCCATCCTTGTCTGTTACTCGCAGAACTGCAACAGGATCTACCCTTACACCCTTGTTTGCAAATGCGGAATATGCAGATGTTATTTCTATTGGTATTACAAGATCCTGTCCCAGTGCAACACCGTCATATGCATGGATCTTTGTGGTAAGTCCGAACCTTTTGGCCATTTTTACAACCTCTCTTGCAGGTATTAGTTCCTGCACCAGATGTGCCGCAATCAGATTGAGCGATCTTTTCAACCCTTCCCTGAGGGTCGTCTTTCCTCCAACGCTTCCGTCGTAGTTTTTTGGTTTCCACATCGTTCCATCTAAACTTGGTATTACGATGGGCACATTTAGAAGCTCAGTGATTGGTGAATATCCGTTTTCTATTGCAACCGTATATGCAAATGGTTTAAAGGCTGAACCGGGCTGTCGGGTCATCTGAACCGCCCTGTTGAATTTCGATTTTTTAAAGTCTCTTCCTCCGACCATAGCAAGTATGTGACCGTTGGTCGGATCGATGGCTATTAGTGCTACCTGCAGGGTATACTTTACTCTCATTAGGGAATCCACTCTTGCACTGTCTGCAAGAAATTTTTCTATCTCTTCTTCATCCTCAAGCGGCGGATCGAGCCATTTGGCAAAACTTTTGTTCTCCAGCACTCTTTCTCTGATCTTTTTCTCAAGCACAGGAATGAATGATTTTATTGCACTGTCTGCACACGCCTGGACACGCGTATCGAGGGTTGTCTCTATTGTCAATCCACCTGTAAAGAGCCGGTCGCCATATTTCTCATAGAGCATCTTGCGCACATATTCCCTAAAATATGGAGCAATTATATCTTCCTTATGATCGCGGGGGAGAACGCCAAGATTTAGCTGACATAGAGAGTCGTACTCAGATTTTGTAATATAGTTGCAGTCGAGCATGCTTCTGAACACAACATTCCTTCTTTTTTTTGCAGCCACAGTATCACGGTCAGGATTGAAGTAGCCATAGGGAAGCTGAAGCAGTCCCACAAGAAGAGCCGACTCGTGCGGTTGAAGCTCCTCTACATTTTTGCCAAAATAACGCATTGCCGCGGTCTGAACACCATATGCGCCTCGTCCAAGGGGCATTTGATTTAGATACATCTCGAGTATTTCTGGTTTTGAATATGTTCGCTCGATCTGAATAGCCGTTAGTTGTTCTCTTAGCTTTCTGATGATTGATCTCTTTGGTGTGAGGTAGAGTTTTCTGGCAAGCTGCTGGGTTATTGTGCTTGCTCCGCCCTGAATCTCCATGCTTGCAAGATTCACAAATATCATTTTTACAGACCTCTTAAGATCTATGCCCCAGTGACGCCAGAACTTTCTGTCCTCTGTTGCAATGAGGGCATTTATCAGATGATCCGGCATTCTGTCCAGTGGGACCCTTATCCTGTTTCGAAGCGCAAAGGGCTTTAGCTCGACGCCGTCTGCAGAGTAAATCTTTGAGACGAGTTCCGGATCATATTTTTCAAGTTCGCTGAGAGATGGAAGGTTTCTGCTGAGAAGAAAGATGGATACGGCTGCCGTGAGAACTATAAATAGAAATGCTGTTATTGGATATATTGCCCAGCTCTTTTTTAGATTGGTTAATGAATTTGATTTTATCTCTTTTTTGATGTTATGTGAAGTCAGATTTCTTCTCTTTCTTTTCATTTTATGTCCTTTAGAGTTTTTCACTTATTCTTCTGATAACATTTACAGCATAAAAGAAGTTTTTACGAAGCACAAATTTGGGTGATTGCCGTAAGTCATGAACATTTTATGCTGTGTTATACTCTTTTGGTCGCTTTTTACCATAGGCATAATTACACTTTTAAATTTATTATGCTTCACATGCACATATAACTTGAATTATATCCGCCAAATAGCCTTCTTTGGCTTTCCCAGCAGGTAATAAACTGTTCTCAAAATAGGTAGAATATTTACCAAGCAAGTAATTTATAATATCCTCAAGCTCTTTTACTTTACATTCCGAGTTGATAAGGTTGTCATACCTTATCCTTAAATCTCTGTCTCTTTTTAACAAATCAAGAAAGATCGTAGTGTAGTTTCTTCCGTTTTTAAGTAATACGGCTCTTTCGTCAATTGTTATTAACTGAGATAACCAAATGTCGTCGTACCGCAATAGAAGTAAATCTGAAACTGGTAGATTTTTTCTAAAAAGTATTGATGTAATATCATTCCCATATACAGCTCCTATCTTTACTTTCAGATGTGAATAAGCCAAACTAAGTTCCATTTGTAGATTTTTAGAATCTTCTTTAACTATGCTAATAGTTGAACTTTGCTTGATTAGATTCTTCAAATATTCAAAACCTTGTTTGCTTGAGGAATAAAAACCGTGAGCCTTATCGGTTTCAACCGTTGCGGGGTTATCGCTTTTGTCGAACAAAACGCCTATATACAATTCAAAGTCTCTAATTCCAAAATATTCAAGTAGTTCGGTAAAAGAGAATTCTTTCTCTTTTTTTCTAAATATCTTTTTATTTGAATCTAAGTACCTAACAAAAATACCAAATTTTTCCGATGTCCAGATTTCTCGCCTGCCAGCTGTTCCACCCGTGTCCACTCTATTTTTGATTTCTATCAAAACCATTGCATTTTCATCTTTTATAGTACTCCCCACATCAACACTTACATCTCTATCTCCTATCCAGTCCCACTCAATCGTTCTAAAAATTCTCCTTTCTTCTTGAGATAAACCTTGTTGAGTAAAAATACCTTTCTTTTTATGCAACTCCGGATATTCTAACCATAAGGGGAGCTTGCTAATTTCTATATTTAGAGAGCAGGTTTCAAAATATGATGAAAGCTTTTTTTCTATATACTTTCCTTTACCGCCTTGACTATGTTGATAATAAGAAGTAACACCCAATAAAGCTTCATAGTACTCTCTTATTTCAACAGGAACGCTTAAGAGGCCGTCGTAAACTTTTGCTACAGGGTCAAAATCTTTAGCATTAACATTAATGCATAATTCTTTAAAATTAATTAAGATATTCTTATATGGTTCATAAAGTAGTATCTGCCCAATTTCTAACCTATTTTTATACTTTACACAAAGTAAGTTTCTTTTAGCAATCATCTCTACACCTTTTTACAAATTATTATGCTCTCTCCCCTAATTGCACGATTACGAGCACCTAAAAGGGGATTGAATATCAATTTTTCAAACTTAAATCCTGCTTCCTCACAGAACTTTTTAGTCGTTATAGTCGTTGGTATCTTTTTTCCGCTAACAGTACTATCCCCTATTATTATAGCAAGTTTACCGCCGGGCTTTAATGCCCAGAAGATATTTTTTATGGATTCGTTTAAGTCCTCATAATACATAGCAACCTTTGGAGGTAATCCCCTATAAATACTTTTAGGCTTTCCGTTATTTTTCATTCCTAAATATTTGGATTCGATCTTTTTCATATTTACACCCAAATAATCGTAGGCAATTTTGTCTTTCCCGACATAATCTATTGAAAAATAATAAGGTGGACTAGTAATACACGCATCAAATTTATCTTCCATTTCATTAATACTCTTTAGGTCAAGTACGTCTCCTTCTATAATGCGGGCAGGTTCAAATTTAAGCTCATGGCTTTCTTTAATATCCATTGTCTTTTTATGACAATCGATTATGTAATTTAACTTTTGTATAAAGAGGCCTGTTTTGCCCGTTCTGTTATACCTTGAAGTTCTCGTAAAGGCGTCAACAGTATCGAAATATACTGCTAACATCAATTTATGAATTAAAGGGTCGGAATGTTCCCACTTTTTATTTTCTATTGCTTGTAAAATGTCTTGTAACTCTTTCGGTGTAAAATTCAAATTTTTCTCATCAATAAAAAGCAAATCATTTTTTAACTTGGATAAAACTATTCCCATTGGCGTGACATCTATTCCTACACTTTTGATTCCCATAAGTGAAGCTTCATGTGTAGCAGTACCAGAGCCATTAAAAGGGTCAAGAAGAAGTGAATTTTGGTTTAACTTAAAGGCATTGATTAAAGTCCTTACTACCCGAGGATAAAATTTACCTTTATATGGGTAGAGATTATGAAACGCATATGCGTTAGTATCGCCAAATTTATCTACTAAGTCGGTGTATAATGTTGTTTTCCCTTTTACTTTTTCAAGATGGGCAATTCTTAACCTTATAAGATCTTCG
>CAZYVD010000047.1:0-22196 GCA_964651045.1 uncultured bacterium | reverse complement strand
CACCTGAATATCGTTTAATCAATTTATTAATCAAACTTGATCCATAATTTGTTACTGCGCATTTAAACTTTATATTACCTATTTTTTTTATGTTATTAATATCTTGTATTCTATATCCATTATAAAAAACAGCAATATTTTGAATGTTTTTAATTTCTTTTTTTTGAATCTCTTCACTAATTCGATTTAGAACATTTATCCTTTCTAAATCACATGAAAAATTAAAATTATCAAAAAATGTAATTAAAAGTACCTTGTCTTTTAAATTAATAAATTTTCTATTACCCGACTCATCTAACAACACAAAATTTAAACTTTTAACTATTTTTAACTGGTTGGCATTCAAAGATATTTTGTTATAAACTATAATTGTAAAAAATAATAAAAAGCCGATTAATATTAATATTATTGTTGAAAGCAACTTATTATTTATATACATAATTGATTAATCCACTGCTATTTTTGTTCTTTTAAATTATAATGGATAAATATTGATATAAACAATAATACAATTAATAATAAAATATGATTAAAACTTGTCAATTGACTGCTGTATCTCCCAAAACAACCACATTTAATATTTAATCCAATAAAAATAGAATAAAGACTTAGAGCCAGAAAAAATGATAACAATACGATGGATAAATCTGTGCAGAATATTCTATATCTGTTGATAAAAAATAATAATCCGACGATTATTTCAATAGATATTAAAGCAGAAGATAAAATTACAATAATTTTAATATCTGTTAATATAGAAAGCTTGCTCACAACTGTAATAAAATAAGAAAATGAAAAAAATTTGCTGAAGCCTGATATTATCCACATTCCACCTAACAGATAGGTGAGCATATTAACAAAATTCTTGATATTCAACATATACATTACGATTATGTTCTATAATTTTAAGTAATCGATAATAATCTATATGTAGCAAAAATCTTGATAAAGCAATTAATCTCCGATTAAAAGGACAATATATTAAATTTATTTTAGATTATTTTTAGAAATTGCGCAATAACCATTAAATCAATTAAATAAATTCAAAACAATTTAATTAATTTTGTTTTAAGATAATAAAATAATTACTATTTGTCAAGAGGTTTTTTTAATTTTATTGCAAACACTTGAAGGATGGGGTATAAACCAAATAAATTGATATCTTTTTCTGTTGATAATATTAAATTTTGGCATAACAAAAACTAAAAATCTGTATTTACCTTATCCATTTCCCAAACGCCAGTTTGGGAACGTCATTTGCCCTGACTGTGAGTCTTGATATTGTAGATATTATTCCGCATCCCTAATTAAAAAATTTTAACTGTCTAAAAAACCAGACAGTAACTGTCCTAAAAATCGGACAACAATAAAAATAAAATAAATTTTTAGCCTCAAATTATACTGATTTGAGGCCTTTTTATTTTGGTATGAGAGTTGTATTAAAAATATAAAATAAATTTGCAATTGATTTTTGAACAGCATTTAAAAACAGATGCAAGTTGCCAAGACACTTCGCATCATTTTTAAACTGATTCATTTACTCATGCACCCAGCTGTAGAAAGGGGATTTTCCAGTATGAATAACGAGAATTAGATCGAATAAATCTGCTTGGATGAAAAAGTAGTTCAAAAGCGCAATTACTACACATATATATTGATTGATTTGAGCTTTTTAGCTTGACAATTAGAAAATTAATTTTAATATTTACTATGCATATATATAGATTTATTTGAGCAACGGCTTTTTTCTTGAGTTTGTCGAAAACTGGAATAAAGCGGCTGCAGCTTCTCTTCTGCAAAATGGGTTGACCGCCAAACAACACAAGAATAACAAGGCAGTCTGTATGAATATATGGAAGCCTTATATGAATGTGGTGAAGGGATGTCTTTCTCAAGCAGTTATTGATAACGAACATTTTTGTTTATCTCACTACCTAAATTTTCAACAAGAAAACCAGTAGAACCAAAAATTTAATATTATGAGAACTAAATTACTTAAAATAGTATTTCTGGCTGTTTTAATAGAACCATTCTCATTTAAACTTTATAATTTCTCAAATTCCGATACTGTAGACTGGTTAGAAAAAATAGCCGATACAGTAATTGAACGAAATCCTGATCCAGGATCTTATGAGTGGAACTGGGGTGAGGGTGTACTGATGTACGGAATGTGGAAGGCATATGAATCTACAGGCAAAACTGAATACTATAACTATGTAAAATCATATATTGATTCATATGTGGATGAGGATGGTACTGTTACTGCACATATTGATAATACATGGTATGTAAATAGAGTCTCACCTGCAATCATTCTTCCATATCTATATAATAAAACAAAAGATAAAAAATACTTATCAGCAGCAGATACAATCATTGACTATCTTATTAATTCATGTCCCCGTACATCAGATGGTGCATTTGTTCATGTAAATGATGATGAATTGTGGGTCGACACACTGTATATGGCAACAATATTCCTTGCATTAATGGGTGAGCTGAAAAACGACTACACAATGCTTAATGAGGCAGTCAATCAGATCCTCCTTCATGCAAACCACCTTCTCGATTTAGAAGAAAAACTTTACTATCATGGTTGGGACGAAAATGGTGATCGCACCTGGGCAGACCCTGTTACTCACAGATCACCGTGTTTATGGTCAAGAGGGAATGGATGGGCTTTACTAGCAATTCTGGAAGTAATCGAATGTTTACCGCAAGGTTTCCCCAAAAAACAGCTGCTTATATCAATGGTTCAAGATCAGATCAAAAGGATTGTCTATTATCAGGACAATGAAACTGGTATGTGGTATACTATCATTGATAAAAAAGGTCATTATAGAAACTACCTTGAATCCTCCTCATCTGCAATGTTTGTATATGGGATAAGAAGGGCAATCGAAAGAGGATACATAAGCAATGAATACATGACTGTAGCAGATAATGGAAATAATGGGTTAAATACAAAAATAAAGCTTGATAAAAATAATCTTGCTGTAATAAGCGGCTCCTCATGTGGGACTGGTGTTGCAGATTATAATTATTATGTAAATGTTCATACAGAAGATAACCTTCCATGGGGAATTGCCGCATTTTTAATGATGAAAACTTATTATAGACCAAATAATAACAAACCATCTGCTGTTTCCGATTTCAGATCGTATAGGTCAGGCGATTCACTATCGTTGACCTGGTCTGCAGTTACAACAGACACCTGCGGTAATCCAATAGAGATCGACCACTACACTATCCACAAATCTATTGATGTGAGATTCGATCCTCTTACTACAGAAACAATCGGTCCAATCAGAGAAACAAGTTATACTGATAACTCACCAGGAGTAGTCGGTGACCCATCAGTAAACTACTTCTATAGAATCGTTGCCGTAAAAGAGAACGGCCAAACATCAAAACCATCTAACATTACAGGCGAGTTTGACTACAACCTCATAACTACTCCCTCAACAGATTTCAATGAAATAGCACTACCCATAATGCCGAAGAACATCTCAACAGCTGATGACCTGATGAACTTCATTCCAGGATGCAACAGCGTTGCCAGATGGAATGCCCAGATACAGGGATATGAACAGTACATACCTGAACTCTCATTCACAAATTTTGATGTTAAACCAGGATATCCTTATTATGTGAATGTAACACAGAATGTAGTGGTTACACTCACGGGTGAAGTAAAGACTCCTTCATTTGACCTTGTTACAACTCCTACAACAGATTTCAATGAGATCATGCTTACTCTTGATAAAGCCAATATACTTACAGCATCAAGTCTGATGTCAGACATTCCAGGATGCAACAGCGTTGCAAGGTGGAATGCCCAAATACAGGGATACGAACAGTATATACCTGAACTCCCATTTACAAATTTTAACGTTAAACCAGGTTATCCATATTATGTGAATGTAACACAAAACGCAACATGGCCAGATGGTGATGGCTCTCAGAAAAGAGTCTTAGGATCAACGGTTCTCTCGGCCACGAGTAAGACACCTCATCTTGTATGGGGAAGAGTGAGAACAGATGTAGATATAGGAGGATTTACCTCTTATATCAATAGTCATGATTCGGATATTCTAAGTCACGTATCGCCTGGCTGTTTCCTTCGTGATGGCTACTGGGCCGTGCAGTGTGGAAACTTCAACTCCCATTGGATACCTGGTGACGTGCTCACAGTCGAATTTGAAAACAAAGAAGGAATAAGAATATCTACTGCCAAAATTACCCTGAGTGACAATGGTTATGATGAAATTGTAGACCTTATTCACAAGAAAAAGATAATCAGAATTCACTAAAATATTAATTAATCATGATTAATAAAAAGATCAAAATATTTATAATATCTGGCTGTTTAACAATAATTACAAATATATGTTACTCATTCTCATGGAAATTTGTTGTCTATGGTGACACAAGAACAAATGACAACTATCATAGAGAAGTTCTTCAATCAATAATTAACAACACTCCAGATTTTAAGTTTATAATCAATACTGGTGATGTAGTTGCCGATGGTAGAATTTTAACAAACTGGGAGATATGGCAATCTGCATGTAATGATATATTAGGTGGCACTGGTCAAAATCAGACTCCTCCATTATATTTGGTCTGTCCTGGTAATCATGAGGAACTTATATCATCAGAAGGTCTTGCAAATTGGAAAAAATATCTTTACGGTCAGGTGCAACAGTTTGGGAATGATGGAAGATATTTTGTTTTAGACTACAAGAATTCAAGATTTATTTTCTTAGATTCAAACATATCCACATTATCAGAACCTCAATATTCTATGTTTATTGATGCTGTCAGTAACAATAATAAGACTTGGTTATTTACAGTATGGCACCACCCAATCTTTGACTTTTCAGAAAGAATAAAAAAGTATGAAGATGCGATTCATGACAATTGGGGTGTAGCCATGTATCAAAACGGCGGGGATATAATGTTTACCGGTCATGCACATTTTTATGTTAGAACAAAAAAACTCCAGCTTAACGGAAATAAAAATCCCCCTATTGACCCAGAAAATGGAACGGTTCAAATAGTTGCAGGAACAGGAGGAGCACCATTAATTTCTGTATCTCCTGATAATGATGGTAATGGCTATATGGTAGAATCGTATATAAGCGATTATGGTTATTGTGAAGTTGAAGTCAATGATAACTCATTACATTTAACATTTTATTTAAGAGACGGTTCAATTTTTGATAAAACAACATATACTGCAAACAAAAAAAAACATTTTCCACCTGAGTCTGTATCAGATTTCATATCATACAGGTCAGGCGATTCACTATCGTTGACCTGGTCTGCAGTTACAACAGACACCTGCGGTAATCCAATAGAGATCGACCACTACACTATCCACAAATCTATTGATGTGAGATTCGATCCTCTTACTACAGAAACAATCGGTCCAATCAGAGAAACAAGTTATACTGATAACTCACCAGGAGTAGTCGGTGACCCATCAGTAAACTACTTCTATAGAATCGTTGCCGTAAAAGAGAACGGCCAAACATCAAAACCATCTAACATTACAGGCGAGTTTGACTACAACCTCATAACTACTCCCTCAACAGATTTCAATGAAATAGCACTACCCATAATGCCGAAGAACATCTCAACAGCTGATGACCTGATGAACTTCATTCCAGGATGCAACAGCGTTGCCAGATGGAATGCCCAGATACAGGGATATGAACAGTACATACCTGAACTCTCATTCACAAATTTTGATGTTAAACCAGGATATCCTTATTATGTGAATGTAACACAGAATGTAGTGGTTACACTCACGGGTGAAGTAAAGACTCCTTCATTTGACCTTGTTACAACTCCTACAACAGATTTCAATGAGATCATGCTTACTCTTGATAAAGCCAATATACTTACAGCATCAAGTCTGATGTCAGACATTCCAGGATGCAACAGCGTTGCAAGGTGGAATGCCCAAATACAGGGATACGAACAGTATATACCTGAACTCCCATTTACAAATTTTAACGTTAAACCAGGTTATCCATATTATGTGAATGTAACACAAAACGCAACATGGCCAGATGGTGATGGCTCTCAGAAAAGAGTCTTAGGATCAACGGTTCTCTCGGCCACGAGTAAGACACCTCATCTTGTATGGGGAAGAGTGAGAACAGATGTAGATATAGGAGGATTTACCTCTTATATCAATAGTCATGATTCGGATATTCTAAGTCACGTATCGCCTGGCTGTTTCCTTCGTGATGGCTACTGGGCCGTGCAGTGTGGAAACTTCAACTCCCATTGGATACCTGGTGACGTGCTCACAGTCGAATTTGAAAACAAAGAAGGAATAAGAATATCTACTGCCAAAATTACCCTGAGCGATATGGGTTATGATAAAGTCATAGATATAATACCAAATGAATAATCAAAAAATTAATGTCGAAATATATAGATGTAAAAATATAAAGGGATAAATAAATGAATATAAACATAAGATCAACTTTTAAAACCGCATACCTTGTAACTATTTCGTTTACTATTTTTACCATACAGAACATTACATATGGACAGACACCTCATGCTGTATATGGAATTCTCCAATATTCTGACGGCTCTCATCCTGCCTCTGCTTACTGGACCGCCTATATTGCTGCAAGACCTAGTACAACAATTAATCAATCATCACCAGGATCAAGTTATGATAATTCATCAGGAGGCTTTTTAATTCAATTAGGAGGTTGTTTGCCCTGGAGTGCTGGTGAGACCCTTCATGTAGATTTTAATGATGGATCTGGAAGCACAATATCTTCTGAAATAATATTAACAAATAACTCATCAGACAATATGGGTACAATAACCCTAAATTCTCCTGATATTGATGTATCACCCACTTCAAAAAATTATGGTAATGTTGTAATTGGTTCTAATTCGAACCAGACATTTATTGTCAGAAATACAGGGAATCAAACCTTGAACATAACATCTACTTCAATAACAGGAACAGATGCATCAGAGTTTAGCATTATAAGTGGAAGTGGAGCATTCACACTCTCCCCTGGATCGACTCACGATGTTGTGATACAATTCAGTCCAACATCTACTGGATCAAAGAGCGCAACATTTAGAATCACAAGCAACGATCCAGATGAAAATCCACTGGATGTTCCACTGAGCGGAACAGGTATGACAGTACCTGACATATCAATCGACCCCACATCAAGAGACTTTGGTGATGTAAATGTTGGATCAAGCGCATCACAAACATTTACAATCTCTAATGACGGGAATGGAGATCTTCAGGTATCTTCCACTAATCTTACTGGGAGCAACGCTGGAGAATTCTCTATAACATCTGGTGGAGGATCGTTTACACTTGCCCCTGCAGCCACAAGAGAGATTGTTGTAGAATTTAACCCGAGTAATAACGGTGTTAAAAACGCAATACTGCGCATTGCAAGTAACGACCCAGATGAAAATCCATTAGATGTCGCCCTTAGTGGAAATGGACTTGCACCTGATATCGATGTAGATCCCAATTCAAAAAATTATGGCAATATAATTGTTGGAACAAATTCATCTCAAACATTTATCGTAACAAACAATGGAAATTATACTCTCAATGTAACTGCAACAAACATTACTGGTCTAGATGCAACTCAGTTCAGTTTCCTAAGCGGAAATGGTAGCTTTACACTCTCACCGGGATCAACTCATGATGTTGTGATACAATTCCACCCTACATCTGCTGGATCAAAGAGTGCAACATTCAGTATCACAAACGACGACCCTGATGAAAATCCAAAAGAAATATCATTAACAGGAACTGGATTAGCGCCTGACATATCTGTATCTCCATCTTCAAAAAATTTTGGTGATATAATTGTTGGGACAAGCTCAACACAGGCCTTCACAATATCAAACATGGGAAATTCCAATCTGGAAGTCACATCAACAAACATAACAGGAACAGATGCATCAGAGTTTAGCATTATAAGTGGAAGTGGAGCATTCACACTCTCCCCTGGATCGACTCACGATGTTGTGATACAATTCAGTCCAACATCTACTGGATCAAAGAGCGCAACATTTAGAATCACAAGCAACGATCCAGATGAAAATCCACTGGATGTTCCACTGAGCGGAACAGGTATGACAGTACCTGACATATCAATCGACCCCACATCAAGAGACTTTGGTGATGTAAATGTTGGATCAAGCGCATCACAAACATTTACAATCTCTAATGACGGGAATGGAGATCTTCAGGTATCTTCCACTAATCTTACTGGGAGCAACGCTGGAGAATTCTCTATAACATCTGGTGGAGGATCGTTTACACTTGCCCCTGCAGCCACAAGAGAGATTGTTGTAGAATTTAACCCGAGTAATAACGGTGTTAAAAACGCAATACTGCGCATTGCAAGTAACGACCCAGATGAAAATCCATTAGATGTCGCCCTTAGTGGAAATGGACTTGCACCTAATATCGATGTAGATCCCGATTCAAAAAACTTTGGAATTGTAAATAAAGGACAATCAAAATCGCAAAAATTTGTTGTAACAAATACAGGAAATTCAGCACTTAATGTAACATCCACAATCATAACAGGAACAGATTCGGACCAGTTCAGTATTGACAATGGAGTTAATTCATTTATACTCACTCCTTCATCCTCGCAGGATGTAGTCGTAAGTTTCAGGCCCACATCTTCAGGATCAAAAAAAGCCACTCTTAAATTCATAAGCAACGATCCTGATGAGAACCCTAAAAACATTGCCTTGAGTGGATCAAGCGGAGCCCCAGAAATTGATATACGACCAGATAATTACGATTTTGGAAATGTATTTGTAGACTCAACAGAATCGTTTACATTCTTGGTTAGAAACCATGGTGACGCAATATTGAATATTACCGAGACAAAACTAACAGGAAAAGATAAAGATGAATTTAAGATAAAAAGAGGAGGGGGATCATATACAATCTATCCTGGTATGACACACATGCTTGTTGTAAACTTTACCCCCAATTCTACCGGGCAAAAAGAGGCAGTAATTGTTATTCATAATAACGACCCCGATGAAAATCCGAGATATTTAAACTTAACTGGTGTTGGGGTATTGGGCGATATCGAATCTCCTGAACTTAAGCGTTGTTTTCCACCTGCTGATGGTGTGGGCGTGCCACGAAACACAAATGTAAGATTTGAAATATTTGACAATAATACTGGTATTGATAAAAACTCTATATGTCTATCAGTAAATGGAATCGAGATTATCAATTGTGGAAAAGTACTGGATAGTTACAACGTTATTATTAAATCAAAAGCCATGAAATATATTGTTAAATATGATCCTGACAGTAGTTTTAATTCTGAAGAGAATGTTACCATTAATGTCAAGGCAACAGATTTATCTATACATCCCAACTCCCTTGACACAACATATATATTTACTGTTGGAGCTTCTAATGTTCATATTACTACTACGGATAGTATTGGCCCTGATGGTGGAATCATCACAGACGACTCAACAGGCATAACCATGATCATCCCTGCAGGAGCTCTGGAAGATACAACTGATATATCTATTGGTGTAACAGATTCAATTTCAGGCATCTCCGATACAATTGATGTTTTTGGATCGATATATCATTTCTGGCCGGATGGACTCAGATTTCTAATACCCATAACAGTCAGAATTACATATACACAGGACGACCTCAATAGCGCTGGCGTTTTAGATCCTGAATCGCTTCCTATATACTATCTTTCAACATCAACCGGCGAATTGTCATTGCTTTCTGTAATTGGATCAGACGATCATTTCATATATGTTGAAGTCTCAGAATTTTGCTATCTAACATTTGGCAAAGTTACACATGTTGGTGATGTAACCGAAAAGATTGGATATCCAGAAACATTCGAATTGGTCCAAAACTACCCAAATCCATTCAATTCCCTGACTACTATATGTTACAGTATTCAAAAGAGTAGTCATGTTAAGATTGAAATTTTTGATATGAAGGGCAAGAGAATACGCACTCTTGTTGACGATGAGAAGGAACCAGGAGAATATAGAACCACCTGGGATGGATTTGACGAAAGAGGAAAATGCGTAAGCAGTGGACAATATATTGTTATTATGAAATCAAACGGCAGGGTAAAGATGAGAAAGGCTCTTTTTATGAAGTAAGTTTAATCAACCTTCACATCTCTTTTCTTCACAACACAAAAAACAGGAATCCCTGCAATTAAAAGCAGAAAGCCCCAGTAGACTATCTCTCTTCCAAGCCCGGCAAGTGCCCAGAAAGAGTAGAGAAATGCAAATATTGCGAGAATTGTTGAGCTGAAAAGCCTCCGCTTGTTTAATTTTTCACGCCTCTTAAAATAGATCATCAGCTCCGAGAGGCTGCATAAGATGTATGGAATAAGACATGCAAGAGTTGCCAGCATGATGATAAAAGTAAACTGCTCTACAAGACTCTTTGTAAAGTTCATTGCCATGAGGATTGAAACAAGAATGCTAGAGAAAATAAGACCAAATAGTGGTGTTCGGTGTTTTGAGGTGGTTTTGAATATCTTTGGAAAGAGCCCATCGATCGCTATTGCTCTCGGCATCTGACCCTGAAGTAATATCCATCCATTTAGGGCTCCAAAACAAGAGATTGCCGCACCTGCTGCAATAAAATACCCGGCCCAACCTCCCCAAATCACACCAGCAGCATCTGCAAAAGGTGCTGAAGATTTTTCAGCCAGTTCAGGAGGTAGGATTCCAATTACTGCAGTAGTGCCTAAAACATATACAACCGCAGTAATGATTGTACCAATTATTGTTGCCCTTGGTATGGTTCTTTTGGGATCTTGAACATCATCCGCAGGAACAGATGCTGATTCAAGACCAAGAAATGCCCAGAGAGTCAGAGAAGCTGTAGCTGTGATTGCAAAAAATGAGGACGATCCACTTCTATTAAATGGAGAAAAATGGTCCATTTTTAAATAAAACAGACCTGCAAAAGCAATAGTAACAATCGGGATAAGCTTGAGAACAGTAGTAACAACCTGAATAAGACCAGCCTTTCTTACCCCCATGACATTGATCAGCGTCAGAATCCATATTGCAGAAAGAGCAGTAAAAATCTGCCACATTGGATTTGAATTAAGTGCAGGTAAAAATGTAGTAAGATATCCAACCATTGCCACTGATATGGCAGCATTACCAGTCCAGATTGAAATCCAGTAGCCCCAGGCAACCAAAAAGCCTGCAAACTCTCCAAATCCTTGATGAACAAATGCATATGGCCCGCCTGAACGTGAGACAAGACGGCTCAGCCGTGCAAATACCATTGCCAGGACAACAGCACCCGCAGTTGTGAAAAGCCAGCCCAGAATACTTATGCCACCATATCTTGCTAAGGATGATGGAAGCAGATAAATCCCGGATCCGATCATATTCCCTATGACCAGAGCCGTACACATCACAAGCCCTAGTTTTCCCTCTGAATTCTTTTTCTCCTTTGAGAAGCGGAATGCGGCTTTAGCCATTTTTCTGAAACTTTTATTATATGATTTAAACTCTATAATAAAAAGCCATACAACATCGGCAAAAGTGCCATAGTCGCATGGCTGCAAATAAGTTCCAAGAGAAGATCACCTGTAGTCCCGTTTCTTAACCTTTCCACAAACCATGAACATTACAGTATTCTCTTGCATAAACAACCTCTGCATCGATTAAAAACACGGCTTCAGGTTTATCACCAGGACTCAAGAATTTCTTATAAGACTCTCCATCTGCATTAATCTCTATCCATTCTATATAGTGTTTATCCTCCATTGGATGTGCTGCATTCTGACCAACTTTTACTGTTATTTTACCCTTTTCCTTGATTATGAAAGGAACATGCTTCTCAACAGAAGAATCTTCCGTCTTCTCCTGCATCAGCTTCATCTTCTCTCCGCAGCAGACAAGATCCCCACCGCCAACATGAATGAGTTCTACAATATTTCCACAGATTTCACACTTATATATCTGTTTCTTTTCCATCTCCTGACCCTCCCATATTAATAGTTCTCTCCAAGCAATTCAAAATGGGCCTGAGGATGATCGCATGCAGGGCACCTCTCTGGAGCCTCTTTACCAATATGTAGATAGCCGCAGTTTCTGCACCTCCATACAACCTCCTTATCTCTCTTGAAAACCTGACCCTTTTCAATATTTTGAGCAAGTTTCAGGTACCTCTTCTCATGCTGTTTTTCTGCAACGGCGATCGCTTCAAACACATCTGCAATTTCATTAAATCCTTCCTCTCTGGCCTTTTCTGCAAACGATGGATACATCTCCTTCCATTCATGATTTTCACCACCAGCAGCCGATTTGAGATTCTCAAGAGTTGTTCCGATAACACCTGCAGGGAAACTTCCCGATATCTCAACCTCACCACCTTCAAGGAATTTAAACAGCCTCTTGGCATGCTCTTTTTCCTGATTTGCAGTCTCTTCAAAAATCACGGATATCTGTACATAACCTTCTTTTTTCGCCTTACTGGCAAAGTATGTATATCGGTTTCTTGCCTGTGATTCTCCAGCAAATGCGGTTAATATATTTTTCTCAGTCTGGGTACCCTTTAAACTTTTCATCCTTTCCTCCACTACTACTATTTAGGTTGATAAAAACATCTCTTAGGAGAATAGACTCTATTCTCTTTTTTCAGTTCATTTATTAATTTGGAAACCTCATCCTTGCTCATTCCGACCATTTCTGCTATATCGCCAGGTTTCAAAGGTTTTCCAGCATCTCCCATTTTCTGTAATATTAAACTCTTTTTATCCTCCATAACCTCCTCCTTGTATTATCAATAATCTACTTATAATTGTTCAACAGATTTAATCTCAGGCACCTGTTGTTTTAGAATCCGCTCAACACCCATCTTCAGCGTAAGAGTACTCATTGGACAAGATCCACATGCACCTGTAAGTCTCACCCTCACAACACCATCTTTTGTAACTTCTACAAGTTCAACATCGCCTCCATCAGCCTGCAGGCTCGGTCTTATCTTCTCAAGTGCCTTTTCAATTTTTTCTCTCATTTTTCTTTGCTCCTATTTTTTCTCAAACAATCTTTACATATTCCTTTAAAATAACCATGTATCTCTTCTATTCTATGACCATCTACACTCTTTGACCTTCCATCTCCATAAGGACATTTTACGTCTACGTCTATAATTCTACCACACTCTCTGCAGAGAAAATGGTGATGGTCTGAATTGTCAATATCATATCGTGCTTCATTCCCCTTTATGGTCAAGACTTTTATTATTTTGTTTTTTAAAAACATGTCGAGAGTGTTATAAACCGTTGTTCTGGACATAGTAGGAATCTTTTTCACAAGGTCACTGTATATTTTGTCTGCCGTCGGGTGATTGCGGTTTTTATCAAGATAGGAATATATCGACATTCTCTGATATGTGGGTCTTATTCCATATTTTATTAATTCGTCTTTAACTTTTTTCATATTTGTAATGATTACAATAATGATAATATTTTAATTTTAATATAATACCATTTTTGATTACTGTCAAGACTTTTTTAACAAAACTCACATTATGGACACTCTTTTATCCTCTTTGAAATATATGCAAGATTAAAATTTCGATTCCCCTGAAGCAGAACACCCTGTTGTATTAAAAACAGCAAATCATTTGCAAAACGGCCAAACTTTCACTTGACAATAGTAAATTTTTTTATTATTATTTGTACAATCATAGTTGGTTTATTGATATGAATAGAATAATAAATAACAACAATCTGCAGAATAATAATCGGATTCTCCATAGCAGGGAGGGTCCGCCCAAGTAGATCTTTGCATTAATATTATTAAATTTCAAAACCCGCGGACTTTCCAGGTTCGCGGGTTTTTTATTTTTTAAAACAAAAAATGGAGGATTAAAGATGAAAAGTACAGTTGAAAGAGATGAAGGCCTTAAAAGTTTTGATCTAAAGATACCAGAAGGATATAGACCATATCTTGACCTTCGCGAAACAGAAAGAGGAATAAAATTTATCAAGGATCTTTTTCAGCACAAGCTCTCAGAATCTTTAAACCTGACACGCGTATCTGCCCCGCTTATTGTTCTTCAAAGGACTGGAATCAATGACTATTTAAATGGATGGGAAACACCTGTAAGATTCTCAATTCCAAAAATAAACGAAACTGGTGAAATTGTCCAATCCCTTGCAAAATGGAAGCGAAAGGCTTTAGCAGATTATATGTTTAAAGCAGGTGAAGGGCTCTATACTGACATGAATGCCATTCGGCCTGATGAGAGTCTGGACAATCTACATTCTATCTATGTAGATCAGTGGGACTGGGAGCGAATCATCTCAAAAGAAGAAAGAGATCTTCAATTCTTAAAATCAATTGTAAGAAAAATCTATCGTGTCATGCAAGAAGTAGAAAAAGAGGTCTGTATGGAATTCCCCTCAATATCAGGGCCATTCCTTCCAACCGATATAACTTTCATACATAGTGAAGAGCTTCTGGAAATGTACCCCGATATATCCCCTCGGGAGAGAGAGAACCGTATCTGTGAGCAGGAGGGAGCAGTTTTTATCATAGGTATTGGCAGTAAGCTTAAAGATGGAAGCCCCCACGACGGCCGGGCCCCGGATTACGACGACTGGTCTACTGAAACTGGAGGGGGAAAACAAGGACTGAATGGAGATATCCTTGTATGGTATCCCCTACTAAATCAGGCATTCGAACTCTCATCCATGGGAATTCGTGTAGATAGAGAATCTCTACTCCGCCAACTTGAGATAAAGGGTGAAACATGGAAGACCAATCTGTACTTTCATACCCTTCTGTTGAATGGCAAACTTCCACTTACAATTGGAGGCGGCATAGGACAATCACGACTCTGCATGTTGTTTCTAAGAAAGGCACACATCGGAGAGGTTCAGGCATCCATCTGGCCAGATAAGATGAGGGAGAAATGCAAAGAATACAACATCGTACTTTTATGATCCCGATTTAACGGATAAGAGATCGATTTATAGCTATTCTTCATCATCTAAATAGAATGAGGTTTGAGTACGAAACATTGCTTATCCGTTAATTCGGGATGATCTAATTTCTACAACACGATTGTCTATAAGCCTTGTGTTTCCAATATAAACTGCAAGTGCAATGAGTGCTTTGTCCTGTATAGAATCAAGATCCTCAAGTGTTTCAGGATCAACTATACTGACATAATCTATACGTGCCGTTTTCTTTGATTTGATATGATCTATTACAGCAGACTTAACAACATTTGGATCTCTTTCTCCCTCTCGAATCTTCTGCTCTGCTATCTGCAGCGATTCATAGAGTGAAAGTGCATCTTGTCTTTCCTCTGGAGAAAGATATGTGTTGCGAGAGCTCATCGCAAGTCCATCCTTCTCGCGAATTATTGGACCTGTTATGATTTCGATATCAAAATTCAAATCCTTTACCATCTTCTTTATCACTACTGCCTGCTGAAAATCCTTTTCGCCAAAAACAGCAAAGTGCGGCTTAACAGCATTGAAGAGTTTTGTGCATATTGTTGTTACTCCTCGAAAATGTGTTGGCCTTGAGATTCCGCACAGCCTCTTTGTGATTCTTTCAACCTCAACATAGGTTAAATAGTCCCTGGCATACATCTCATCTGCTGAGGGATAAAATATTATATCTGCCCCTGCATCCCCTGCAAGGTGCAGGTCCCTTTCAAAGTCGCGTGGATATCTATCAAGATCCTCACCTGGACCAAACTGTGTGGGATTGACAAATATGGAAACAACAACAACATCTGCCCTCTTTCTTGCAATTCTAATCAAACTCAAATGTCCTTCATGCAGATAGCCCATTGTTGGCACAAAACCAATCACCTTCCCCTCTTTTCTTAAGGTCTCGGCTCTTTGCTGCATCTGGCTGACTGTCTTAATAACAATCATTTCAACCTGCCTGAACTATCTCTTTGATCAAATTTTTCAAATTTAGTAGTAATTACCAAATTATCGATCCCGCACTGACGAAGAATATCTATGACCCTTACAAAAAAACCATACTCTATTCTCTCATCTGCCTCGATCATAAGACCCTCCCCTTCTATTTTATTTGAGATGGATTTGAGGCTATCTGAAAGAGAGGTTAAATCTACTCTATGTTTATTTATATAGATCCTTCTTTTATAATCGATATATAAAATATAGCTAACTCTCTTATGAGTCTGCAAATTAGATGTGGATGGAAGATTAAGCCTTATGCCAGGCTGTTCCAGAAATGTGGATGATACTATAAAAAAAATTAAAAGTAGGAATAAAACATCTACAAGAGAGGTTATGTTAATAATCACCTTTCTTTTTCTATGTGTAATAAATTGCATTACAGATAGTCTTCCCAGCCTTATAGATCATTAGCCCTTGACAACACCAAGAGGGTGCATTCGAGCCACCTTTTTCGATAATCCTGCCCTGTGCACAATATCTACAACTCTGTCTATATCTTTGTAGGCCTCAGGAGCTTCTTCAAACAGTGTACGGTTTCCTCTGCTTTGAACATAAATCCCCTTCTTCATCAATTCATCCCTTATTGAACGACCCCGTGTTGCCTTCAGAGCCTTTCTCCTGCTCATAACACGACCCGCACCGTGACATGTCGAGCCAAGACTCTCATCCATTGCCTTTTTTGTTCCAGCCAATATATATGATGCGGTACCCATATCACCCGGGATGAGGACAGGCTGGCCTGTCTCTCTGTATTTCTCTGGTATCTCCATATGTCCCGGGCCAAATGCTCTTGTAGCACCCTTCCTGTGTACAACAAGCCTCTTCACCTCTTGACCTACGGTATGCTGTTCAAATTTTGCTATATTGTGAGCAACATCATAGATCATGTGCATTCCGAGACGTTCTGCAGATTCTCCAAAAACAGCCTCAAAACTCTCCCTTACCCAGTGTAGTATCAACTGCCGATTTGTCCACGCATAATTTGCAGCAGCAGCCATTGCAGCAAAATATCTTCTCCCTTCAGGTGAGTCTACAGGTGCGCAGGCAAGCTGTTTATCGGGTATCTTTATTCCATACCTGTTCATAGCCCGAACCATTGAATCAATATTATCATCACAAACCTGATAACCAAGACCCCTTGAACCAGTGTGTATCATTACAACTATCTGGCCCTTTTCTATACCAAATATAGATGCTACTTTTTCGTCAAATATTTCTTCAACCTTCTGTATTTCGAGAAAATGGTTTCCCGATCCTAAGGTCCCTAGCTGCGGTCTGCCTCTCTCCAGTGCTCTTGATGAAAGTGCATCTGGATCTGCACCATCCATTGCACCCCTCTCTTCAGTCAGCTCAACATCCTCCTGCCATCCAAATCCCTGTTGAACAGCCCAGGCAGATCCTCTTGTCAATACAAGTTTCTCATCTTTTTTTGAAAGTCTTAATTTACTTGTGGAGCCAACACCGCACGGCACCATCTGAAAAAGTTTTTCAATAAGAGCTTCAATTTTCCCCCTGACATCTTCTGTCCGCAAGTTTGTGCGTACAAGCCTTACACCGCAGTTTATATCATATCCAACTCCACCAGGGGAGATCACTCCTGCCTCGCAGTCAAACCCTGCCACTCCTCCTATTGGAAACCCGTATCCCCAGTGAATATCGGGCATTGCCATCGACCTTCCCACTATTCCTGGAAGATGTGCAACATTTGCCACCTGCTGAGGTGCCTGGTCCTGACGCACATCTTCTATCATCTTGCTGTCTGCATAGATAAGGCCGGCTACTCTCATTCCCTTTTCATAAGAGTCTGGAATCAGCCACCGATACTCATCTATTCTCTCAAGCGGTCCATTCCACGATTCACCCATTTTACTCTCTCTAATATTAATTTATATACTGATCTGGTCTTCTGTCATTCAGTATATGATTAAAATCTGTAATATACTTCTCTGAGGCAAGGGAGGTATCGATCTCTGTTATCTGAAAAATTCCGTCTTCCTCTTTTAGACGAAATAGTATCTCTCCTCTTGGACCGACGACCTGACTCTTTCCAGTAAATATCAATCTCTTCCTTCCCCCTCTCTCTTCACTTCCTACTCTATTTGCCGTTACTGTGTATACTCCATTCTCAATGCTTCTTGTGATCATTGCATCCTGACAGTATGGGAGAACGAGATTTACCGGATGGCAGATGAGCTCTGCTCCCTGAAGCGCCAATGAACGCGCTGCCTCTGGAAATATCCAGTCGAAGCAGATCATTATTCCGATCTTTGCAATGCCTATATCCCATACGCGAAATCCAAGATCGCCTGGCTGAAACCATTTCTTTTCTTCATAAAAGAGGTGAACCTTTCGGTATAAGCCGATGAATCCTTCTGGACCGACAAGAACAGCAGAGTTGTAAGGTGTTGTGTTAAAAATCTCCCCAATGCCTGCAACAATAAATATTCCCTTTTCTCTACATAACTTTATAAAGTGCTGGACAGTTGGCCCCTCTGGAATCGGTTCGCAAAGAGAATTAACTTCCTGATCAGAAATAAATTGATAGCCTGTAGTACACAGCTCAGGGAATACCACCAGATCTGCATCTACCTGTTCCAGCGCTGTTTCGATTCTCTTTAAATTCTTCTCCTTATCACCAAATATCGGTGCAAATTGATATACTGCAACTCGCATACACTGCCTCTGAACTAAAATTTACCATAAAAAAATATAACACTATAAACATTTGAATACAAGTAAAAAAGGCTGGTGATGAATAAGTTGGGGTATCAATAAGTTGAAGCTACATTAAAAATATTTTTTTATATTTTCCCTTCTTCTATAACCCGTACCTGACGCAAAAGGCGTAAATCCTGAAAGGTTCTTGAGATACCTTTCCTGACAATTTTGTAAGCAGGTAATTTTAAAATATCTTCATTTTTAAAAATAAATTGACCTGAATCAGCAGGCAGAAATCCAGTAATAATATTAAAAATAGTAGTCTTCCCTGCCCCGTTTGGTCCGATGAGGCCTACTATACGGTTGTCTTTCCATTCAAATGAAAAATTCTTCACAGCATGAATACCGTCAAAGGTTTTGTTGATGTTTTGAATAATAAATTCACTCATTTATTACTCAAACCACTCTTCAGGATTGATAGTTAGAAATTCCTCCAATGGGATTCCATCAGCGCCAACTAACAATTTTTTCTTAACCGGAAAACGTGTTGAAAATAATTTAATACCAGGTAAGTTATTTCTCCGCCGGCCGCTTTTCACTTCAATGGCAATCAGTTCCTTTCCTCTTGTCAGAACGAAATCAACTTCACGATTTCGTTCCAGCCAGTAAAATAATTCTATGTTTTTACCTATGATTGCATTATAAAGATATGCTCCCACAGCAGATTCAACGAATCGTCCCCAAATTTCTGGATTTTGCAGCGTTTGCTGAAAGGTTAGATGAGAATAAACAGACATTAATGCAGTATTTAGTACCAGCAATTTAGGGCTTGATGATCGCTGGCGGAAACGATGACCACTGTATTTGGGTACACTTGTGATTAAACCGGCGCCGCTTAACAAATCTAGATAATGGGCGAGTGTGGTAGTATTACCAGCATCTTGTAATTGCCCTAACATTTTTTGATAAGAAAGTACCTGGCCGGAATACAGGCAGCCAAGCTCGAATAGACGACGTAAGAGTGCTGGTTTATCTACCCTTGTCATAAGTAAAATATCGCGGGAAACCGATGTCTCAATTAAAGAATCCTTAATGTAATTTTTAGCACGCTGTTCATCAGTAATTAGATCAACTATCCCCGGGTACCAACCGAAAAAAATATATTGATCCAATTTCCAACCAAATGCATCTCGCATCTCGGAAAATGGCCAGTGAGTAACCGGAATAATTTCAAACCTTCCTGCCAGACTTTCTGTTAAACCTTGCTGAATAAGTAATGGTGAAGAACCTAGTAAAATAACATAGAGTAATCTATTATTTCTTGTATCTTCATCCCAAAACCGTTTAACAGTTTCTGACCAGCCCCGTATTTTTTGAATTTCATCTAGAATTAATAGAGCATTTTGGTCTTTAGCGCGAAAACGGGCAGTCTCCCATTGCTGCTCCAACCAGATGGTGTCTTTTAAAGTTGGTTCATCGGCAGTAGAATAGTGAACTGGCATTGAGATGCTTTCCATTACTTGACGGGCCAAGGTGGTTTTACCAGTTTGTCTTGGACCAGCTAAAATCTGGATAAATCGTCTCTTTTCATTAAGACGTTTTAAAATTATTTGAAAGATAGGTCGTTTATACATCTGATCTCTTTACAATTTACTCAATGTCTTGAGTAAAATTACTCAATACTATCAAAAAAATCAACACTATCTATAATCAATCCTTTATATTATTTCTTAAATTTATTTTTGCAGAGCTTTCTTCAACAGACCTGTAGACAGATTCCACGCTTCATCAAATGATATTTTTAAGTTTTGGGGTACTAAATAAAGCAGATTGTTTTCCCAGTTTAATTTATATTCTTCTTTACGTCGCATTATATCGTTCAGATCGATTTTCTTGATATCGATGTTTTTCACAGCACATTTTTCACCAAGTGCATTAATTGATTTCACAACATCTGTTTGTCTTTGCACCAAATGGTATATATCATAAATATCCCTGGCAATAGCAAATTTTCTTTGACTTGAAAAGGCACGTAACTTCTCTACCAGTATTTCTTCGAGCGAATAAACATTTAGTCTGGCATGGGGCAGATCGTTTTGATCGCTGTAGGAATGATTTATTGGTAACATATTTACTGGAAAAACAATTGTTTCATCTCTATTCAAATGAATCCGTACTGCAGGCGGCGATCCTCTGAACTCCAGTGGACCACGATAATACACTCTTGCCTCAAAGATTCTTTCCCATAATCATCTTCGATTATCTCCACAACAGGTTCTTTCAGATCGAAATGAATACCTAAATTGGTCTGGATGTCTTGATTGATTGCAGCTAGTATTGACTTTAATTCATTTACGGAAAGAGTATTTTTTATAGTAAAATCAAGATCTTCTGAAAATCGATAATCTTTAAAATAACATTTGCGAAGGCAGGTACCACCCTTAAAGATCCATTCTTTTTGAGCATTCTTATTCAATGCAAGAAAGTTCAGATAATAGTTTGCGGATAAACGAAGTTTCCCCGAAGGGAAATTTGAGCGGAGCGAAGCGGAGTCTTTTATCCGCTGTTATATGAAGTGACGAATCCATATTAGTTTTATACTTATATTTCACCATCGACCTTCAAAACTATCAAAATCCTTAACAGGAGCAACAAATTTTGTGTCCCTTATAAGCTCAAATCTATTTTTTGCACTCCTTATCTTAATCTTTTCGTCAGGTCTTAATTCATAAATATTATTAGTTCCTTTAGTTTCAACTACAAAATAAATCTTTTCAGAAGTAATACCATTTTGAACTTTTTCTACGATGATTGCCCAATCAGGTGTATAGTTCCCTGCTGGTGTTTCTATCGTATACCAATCAGGCAATTTTATAAATAATTTTATCCGAGAATCTTTGTCAAGTGTCTTAGCAAATTCTTCTTCTATATTTGATTCTTTAATTATTCCATCATAAATCGATTTTTGCACTTTTATCACATACTTCCTATAGCTTGCTATTTCTTCTCTTAGGAGACCAACATCATATCTTTCTTCCAAATCAATATATTTGATACCCTCTACTTCAAATGATCTCTTATACTCTTTAATAACTTCTATAACTTTTTCTGCATATCTTTGAGGATTCAAAAATAAGAGATCAAGATTATTAGAACCTGCCAATATTCTAAATATTGTATTTCTGGTTAAACTAGTTTCTTTCTCAATGTAAGATATAAGATTTGAAACTTTAGTAACCTGTGTTTTTTCTGCTGATTCTCTAATAAATTCCTCTTTGATAGTTCCAGATTTAATTTCATCCACCCTAACTTTCTTAATACTTATTTCTGGCTTTTTTATTTCGATTTTTTTTATCTCCTGAATACATTGCTCAATAAACTTATCCACATCAATGTCTACAATATATTTTGCTTTAGGAGAGACTCTCTTCCATAAATTTTTAAATAATTCCCCCTGAATTACTTCATCTTTCCGTTTTATTTTAACCCTTTGCTTTCTTTCTTCAACAGGAGGTG
>CAZYVD010000046.1:0-22299 GCA_964651045.1 uncultured bacterium | reverse complement strand
ATTAAACTAATAAATCTGGAGGAAAATTCCAATTCCGTCTGAAGCAGAACAGTATTGTTTGCAATAGATGATAAAGATAATATATATTGTTGCTTTTATAATAATCCAATTCTAAGAAAATATGACAGTGGTTATAATTTAATTTATGAAAAAAAACTAGACAAGATTCCTGAGGTAAAGAAGATTATAAAAGATTGGAAAAAGGAGATAAAGGAAAATCCACAATCTTCAAATCATTATGCACATAAGGGTATTGTAAAAGGAATATGTGTAGATGAAGATTATCTTTATATAATGTTTGGTTCTCATTATCCAAGATCAGTATACATATTCAAAAAAGATTCACTTCAAATAGTAAGAAAGCTCGTTCTTCATGTTGATAATAGATTTGATGAAGGATACCTAAATAGACTTGCATGTAGCGATGAACATTTATATTGTTTAGACAATCTTAATATGACTATATTGAAATATGAGAAGTAGTCCCTATACGTAATTTTTTGAACAGTATAAACACCAATAGAGGTATATACTGTTTTTTACGGGATTTAAATTCAACTGAAAAATGGATGCGGAGTAACATCCTACCCCCCGATTTATTATTAAAGGAGGGAAGCATTTTCTTAAGTTCAATAACATGTTGACGTTGTTGGTCTGTTATATAGGTATCTGGATTTTGGGAAGCAAAGAGTATGAGACTGCCGGGCTAGTGCCCAACCCACCATCCATTCCCTCAACCCCTCTATATCCTTCCTCCCAAACACTCTCAACTCTACCAGGGGGATACCATGTTTGTTCCGTTTCCCAAACAATAGCAAAAAGCCCCTTTACTTTAAAATTAATATTTAATATATTTTAAGTTAAATTTGTTTAAAGCGTGTGCGAAATAATAGAATGGCATTGCAGAATGATTACTGTGCTTATAATGTTTTTTATTGGAGAGATGCTGATAAATTCAGATGGATTTAATAATAAATTGGTCAGCGATGTGTATTCAAATATGAATAATGACACTTCTGCTTATACTGATCCAGAATTATCTATAGATTCGACCATGGCCATACTGTTTGCAGATTCAGTTATACTTTATGATCCAGGTGCAATGGGTGAGGGAACTGGTGGAGAACCAGATTCTGCTTTTAGATTTCCAGAGAGGGCCACGGGTCTGCCCGATTTCTCAGAAAAAGGAGATTCTTCTTATGTATCACTCGGAATAGGGGGAACCATTGTTCTGAAGTTTGTTGATAACGTATTGATTGATGGTCCTGGACCAGACATAAAGATATTCTCACCGACAAAAGAAGAATCGAGCGCACTTGTGTGGATAAGTGAGGATTGTAATTTTTTTATACCAATTGGGAAGGTGTCAAGCAGTAATAATGAGATAGATATTGCTGGTCATGCAGACCAGGGCAGGGTCTATCACTATATAAAATTAAGAGATGATTCGGAGGGGAGTGAGAAGGATGAAAAAGGCCTTGGATATGATATAGATGCAGTGTCTGCAATTCATAAGGCAGTTCATATGGTGATTTCTTCGGATAATCTATTTTATCCTCAATCCTCAAGATTTAATGAAAAGGCAGAAAAAGTTTTAATTGAAATCATTAAAAATATTGAGATTGTAGATCCTATATTTATAAAGATTGAATCATTTACAGATTCAGAAGGAGAAGCAAATTTCAATCTCATAATCTCCCATCAACAGGCATGTAGAGTTAGAGATTATCTGATAGAAAAGTGTGGGCAGAGAGAGATTATTTATTCAGTCACAGGATGGGGAGAGGAGAAAAATATTCAAGGTTCAGATGAAAAAAGCAGAATCGAAATATTGATAAGATAAGAGAGACTTATGTCATGAAAAATCCATTGAGTGATGAGCTTTACCATTCACGTAAGGTCTACAGGGATCCAGATCTTAGAGGCGATTATTTCAGGGACCAAACTGCAATTATTCATTCTACACCATTCAGACGTCTCAAACATAAAACCCAGGTCTTCTTTTCGCCGCAAAATGATCATATCTGTACAAGAATCGAACATGTTCTGCATGTATCTACCATTGCAACAACAATATGTAAGGGACTGATGCTCGATGTGGAGCTGGCACAGGCCATTGCTCTTGGACATGATCTGGGACACGCCCCCTTTGGACATGTTGGAGAAAAGGTCTTGAATGAGCTGACAGAACAAATCGGTGGATTTGTACATGAAGTGCATAGTCTTAGAGTAGTCGACAGATTGACACGTGATGGTGAAGGATTGAACCTCACATATGCAGTAAGGGACGGAATAGTTTCACACTGCGGCGAGGATTTTCAGAAGTGCTTAAGACCTGATGACAAGGAAAAGGACCTTGATAGAATATCAAAGCGGCAGGCTGCACCGTTGACATATGAAGGATGCGTTGTGCGCGTTGCCGATAAGATTGCCTATTTAGGAAGAGACATCGAAGATGCAATATTGATGGGAATAATTACAAATGAGGATATTCCTGAAAGACTAAGGAGAAATCTTGGTACAACAAATGGGGAAATAATAGACACTCTTGTAATGGATGTCGTGAAGACCTCACAGGATACTGAGGAGATCAGTTTTTCAGATTCAAAGTATGAACTCATCTCAGAGCTTAAGGAGTTTAATTATAACAAGATTTACAACCATCCACTGCTCCTTGAGGTCGATACGGCAATTGGGAATATCATCAAACAGCTATATTTACATCTGTTTGAAGCATATAAAAGGTGTGGAAATGACGAAGCGGCATATGAGGAGCTGCCATACAATGTAGATAAAAATTTTGGAAAATTTATTTCAAAGAGAGATAGAATCTACAGAAATGAGCCTCATCCAGAAATTTGTGTTATGGATTTTGTTGCAGGGATGACAGATTCATATGCTCTTGAATCTGCAAGAGAGATTATCTTTCCCAATCCATTTTAATGATAGAAAGAATTTTGTTCTCTTTCTTGACATATATATCATAAATCACTAAATTGATTAAAAATTGGAGAATTATGAAGGTATTACTCATCTATAACCCTAACGCTGGATTTAAAAGAGCAAAGAAAATCTTACCAGATGTAGAGAGGCTGTTTGTTGAAAAAGGTATAGATTATGATCTCTGTTTAACAGAGTATCAGGGACATGGAAGAGAGATTGTTCAGTCGGCAGATTTTAAACAATACGATGGATTGATTGCGGCTGGTGGTGATGGCACCCTCTTTGAAGTAACAAATGGATATTTTAAAAACAGTTCAAGAAAAAAAATACCAATTGGAATCGTACCGGTTGGCACTGGCAATGCATTTTTTAGAGAGTTTAATATCGATTCCTCCAATTGGAAAGATGCTGTTGATATAATTTCGTCAGGGAAGACCAGAAAGGTAGATGTTGCATTATTTCGTTCTCATGGAGAGTATTTTTATTTTATGAATATAATGGGATTGGGTTTTGTAGCTGACGTTACAAAGTCTGCATCCTATTTGAAGATATTTGGTAATATTGCATATACACTGGGAGTTCTATACCGCACGGTATTCTTGAAATCATTTAGATTACATATTGAGATTGACGGCAAAGAACTGGAGCGTGAAAACATTTTTGTCGAGGTTTCGAATACAAGATATACTTCAAATTTTTTAATGGCACCAAATGCTAAAGTGGATGATGGGATGCTTGATATAACTCTTCTCGGCAAAATCTCAAGAAGAAGGCTTTTAAAATCTTTTCCCAAAATATTCACAGGAGAGCACATATATCTCGAAGAGGTAGAGACCTATAAGGCAAAAAGAATAAAAATCGAGACTGACCCACCAAAGATAATAACACCTGATGGAGAACTTGTTGGAATTACACCCGTAGAAATAGAAACAATACAAAAAGGTATTGACCTCTTCTGGCCGTGAGATATCAACCATTAATGACTTGAAAAATTAGAAGGGAGTGATGAGTTGGAAACGGCAAGGTCATGCAAAAAATGTGGCGAGTATAGGCTATATCGATCAAGATCGAAAAATATTTTTGAGAAGATCATAAAGAAAATATTGCCTCTTCGGACATATAGATGTCATAACTGCAATTGGAGAGGCTTTTTGGTGAAGAGAGAGGAGAGGAGGAATAAAAATACCGGAAAGTTTCTGGCGTTTTATCTTTTAGTCGTAATTATTGCAATAATAACCGCATATATGCTTCGTTCAACATTTCAATAAACAGGAGAAACGGATGACTGAACGGGATGTTGCAGCAGTGATACTGGCAGCAGGAAAGGGTACAAGAATGAAGTCTGATATCCCAAAGGTTGTACATGACCTTTTAGGGAAACCAATTTTATCCTATGTTATTAAGGCATGCAGGGACGCAGGAATTGAACGAATAGTGCCAGTAATAGGATATGGAGCCGAAATAGTAAAAAAGAGAATGGGAAGTGATCTTGAGTATGTAGAACAAGTCGAGCAGCTTGGAACAGGTCATGCACTCTTAATGGCATCAAAGATGCTCAGTGATTTTAAGGGCGATGTTTTAGTTATTGTAGGCGATGCGCCACTGTTGACACCAGAGATAATCAATAGAATAATTTCTCACCACAGAAAGAAAATGGCAGATGCCACTATCATGACAATAGTAATGGACCCACCTCCTCCTTATGGAAGAATAATAAGAGACAGGGATAGAAGAGTTATTCGAATAGTGGAGGAAAAGGATGCAACTCTTCAGCAGAAAAAGATAACTGAATTGAACAGTTCACACTACTGCTTTAAGTTCGAAAAAATTCTGCCGCTTCTTTCTTTACTTAAATCAGACAATAAACAGGGTGAATATTACCTCACTGATATTATTGAACTTCTTGCAGGAATAGATGCAAAAATAGAAACAATATCCGTCGATGATCCGAGGATTCTTATTGGAATAAACAGCAGGGCAGATCTTGCTGAAGTTGCAAATATCCTGATGAAAGAGATTCTAAATGGATTGATGAAAAAGGGAGTCAGTATAATCGATCCCTCATCTGTATATATAGAAGCCGATGTAAAAATTAGCAGAGATAGCGTTATCTATCCTTTTACATCTGTAATGGGTAAAACCTCAATAGGCATGGGGTGCAGGATTGGACCGAATGTAAAACTTTTAAATGCGGAGATAGGCAACAACTGTATAATAGAATTCTCTGTAATCGAGAATCGCAAGATAAAACAGGGTTCAACAATAGGACCTTTTGCTTATATTTCATGACAGTAGTGGAAAAACTGGTAAAGGAATTCATTATATAGAATCATAAATCTTCTCAACACTTCGGATAATTTTTAATACTTCAGTGGATGAGGATGTTTTTCGCAGCAGGCTTATTAAATCTGAGTTTCGTGTAAGGTTTGCGATTTGGGCCATCATCCTCAAACACTGATTTCCATTCTTCTCTGGTACAAGAATTAAAAAGAAGATATATGTTGGTTTTCCATCCATGGAGTGAAAGTCTATACCACTCTTTGAAATGCCAAGAGACATGATGAGATACGATACTGCATTTGTTTTTCCATGGGGTATTGCAATTCCGTTTTCAAGTGCTGTGCTCATCAATCTCTCTCTATCCATGATTGCCTTGTATGCCTCTTCTCTGTCTTCAACTCCACCGGTCCTCATGGCAAATGACAGGAGGCTTTTTATAATTGTTTCCTTGTCTCTGCCCTTTAGATCAGTAGAAATATTTTTTTTGCTTAACACATCAGATATTAGAGTCATGATACTTTCCAGTTAGAGTGTACGGTGTTCATAGGTAACCATTAATCCGCTTTTCTCAGGGCAGATGAGATTTGTGTTCATTGCAAACCAGTTTACTGTGTTTATCAATCCTTCATACAGTTTTACACGTGGCTTGTATCCGAGAATAGATTCTGCCTTTTCAATGTTTATAACAAGATCTGTTGCCATATAATCGATATAATTCCAGAGTGGGAGCGTGTCTATATTAAATAGTTTTGAAAAATAGCCAATCAGGGTAGAAATAAATTTTGCAATATCATATGGGATCGACCATCTGAGCGGCTGAAGTCCGAGTATTTCTGCAAGAGTATCTAATATTTCTTTATATGTATAAGATTCATCGCTTCCGATTATAAATCGCTCACCAGTTGCTTCCTGTTTTCGATATGCTAAGAGCAAACTATCAACAACATCTGTAACATAGACCATATTGAGTCGCTTTTGTCCACCATCGATCATTGGCATCCAACTTCGCTGTATGTACCACAACATTTCAGGTACAACGATTCGGGCACGTGGTCCATAGATTGCCGATGGTTCTATTATCACGGCTTCGAGGCCTCTGTTTCTATGGGCTCTCATAACTATGTTTTCTCCCTCGAGTTTTGAGAGCTCATAGATGTTTGACGGTTGCTGTTCAACGTTTTCATCGATAGGAGATTGCTGCCACTTGTACGATCCGATTGTGCTGACATATATGAATCGCCTTACTCTGTGATTACAGGCAATCTCTACAAGATTGTCTAGAGCATCTATGTTTATGGCCTCAAAGGTCTCCTTCGATTTTGAGAGATCAATAACGGCAGCTGTGTGAAATATTGCACTGATTTGTTGGCAGGCTATTTTTAATGATTCAGGATCTGTAAGATCACCTGTTACAATTTCAACGCTGTTATTTTTTATATGGTCACTAATATATTTTAATGAACTAGTGGGTCGAATTAAAACCCTTACTTTCTCGCCTTCTCTTACGAGTCGGTCTATCAAATGACTCCCAAGAAAACCTGTTCCTCCTGTAACAAGTATTTTACCCAATTAAAATTCCTATGTAATATTCATCAATAGAGTTAATATTAAAAATCCTGCTATAGAAAATTTTAAAAATAGTTTAGAGTAGAACCATATACCAAACTTTTGTTTCTCCCTACCAAGAAGTCCATTTATCTTAAGCATGCGTTCTGTGAGACCATCTTTTCCGTGCATTGGTACTGAATCGATGTGGGATGGCAGAAGTGTAACAATCTCCTTTGAGTTTGCTACTAAAATATCCCCCTCCATCTGTCTCAGTGTCCGTAGATTCTGTTTTATTCCGCGGATTAGAGTTATTATGTCTCTATCAAAATTTTTAATTTCTCCCTCCTTAATCAGGGAATTAATTCTCAAACGGAGTCGTTTCATGAATTTAAAATAGAAAGACATTCTGATAACAACAAAAAATATCACGACATCAACAACAATAAGGGATAAAGCATATACAGTAAAGAATCCAGAAAATGCTGCCTGATTCCATGTTCCGTGAAGCAACACAGATAATAGAAATCCTGGCACCAGAAGCCACTTTTTTTGCCTTCTTTTTGCTATTCCCAGGAAAAATCCACTTATTATGTTAATCAATATGTGACCGGATACTGCACGAAATAGAACAATGCGCTGAAGGGCCTGTTGATAGAAGTTCATGTCGCCACTCTTGAGGCCATATAGATATGGTGTTATCACAAATTTGAATGAATATCCAACATTTTCAAGAACCGCAAACCCTGCTGCCACTATAAGGTAATATATGATTCCGTCAGTTTCCTCATTAAAACTCTTCAGGTGCCATACAAATATCAATACAATTATAAATTTTAATAGTTCTTCAAAAAAGCCTGCCATGATATAGTTTTCAATTAATACTGGAAACTGCCACTCGTAATGGGTAAATAGAAATCCCTTTAGTTTTCCAAACAGAAATGTTATTAAAATGGTTAATATATAGATTCGGATCAGAGTCCATGGAGGCTCTTTTTCATTTAGATCAAAAAAATAGATCAGCAGTACAAGACATGAGCTTGCGATTACATTTGCGATTATGATATCACCAATCATAAAGATCTCCTAAAAGAAGTATTATTGTTTAATCAATCTTTAAGATTTTTCTTGATGACCTTTGAGAGTCTTTCTATACCCTCAACGATTTTATCCTCTGTAGGGAAGGAGAAGTTGATGCGAAAGTTATTTTTACCGCCACAATCTGGATAGAAGGCTGTGCCTGTTACATAGGCTACCTTTTCATCTATTGCCTCATAGAACATCTTATCTACATCAAAGTATTCAGGAAGAGTCATCCACAGAAATAGGCCACCATCTGGTTTTGTCCATCTAACTTCTGGATGTTTTGGCATGAACTCATCCATTGCTTTAAGCATTACCTCTCGTTTTTTTCTGTATAGATTTACGATTTTCTTTATATGTTTATCCATTAATCCGCGTTTGCAGAATTCATAGGCAATCGACTGTGTAAATGGAGGCGTACAAAGATCCATGGCCTGTTTTGCTATTACGAATTTTTCTATGACCTCTTTGCTGGCAACAATCCATCCTAATCTTAAACCCGGGAAGAGAATTTTTGAAAATGTGTGTAGAGATATTATATATCCTTCACCATTATCCAGTTCGTAAAGGGATGGTACGGATTTTCCAACATATCTTAACTGTCGATAGGGAGTATCTTCAATTATCATTATCTGGTATTCTTTTGCCAATTTTAAGATTTCTTTTCTTCTTTCCAGACTCATTGTAATTCCACTCGGGTTCTGAAAATCGGGGATTATATATATAAATTTTGGTAGATTTGCCTGAAGTCGCATGCTTTGGAGAGTCTTTCTCAGTGATTCTATGCTCATGCCGTCGTTGTCGAGTTCTATTCCAACAAAATCTGATAGATAACTCTTGAACGCGCTGATAGCACCGACATATGTTGGTTTTCCTACGATTATGGGATTATGCGGATTTATAAAGCATCTTCCAACAAGATCCAGGCCCTGCTGTGACGCTGTTGTGATCATTATGTTTTCTTGTTTAACATCCTGGCCGTCCTTTTTCATCATCTTTATGATTTCTTCCTTTAGTCTCGGGTCGCCCTCGGTAGGACCGTACTGAAGAGCCCATTTGCCATAGGATAGCACTACATCTTTAGCGATATCTGCGATCTCTTCAATTGGAAATGATTCCGGAGAGGGGAGACCTCCAGCAAAGGATATTATATCTGGTTTTTGTGTAAATTTTAGAAGCTCTCTTATTGTAGATCTTTTAAGACCTATTATATTAATAGAATAGATTCTTTCCAGCCTCTCGTACATGGACTACCCCCTTATGATTAATAAAATACTTTTTACAAAATAGTATATATAAGAATAAAAAGCAAGATTAATCCAAATAAAAATCCCCCGCACATAGGAGCGGGGGATTTTGTGCTTGTGAATAGATCCTTTTAATACATGCCGCCTGGGCCGCCTGGAGGCATTGGAGGTGTCTTCTCTTCCTCGGGTTTTTCTGCAATGATTGCTTCTGTTGTAAGTAGAAGTGAAGAAACACTGGCAGCATTCTCCAGTGCTGTACGAACTACCTTGGTTGGATCGATGACACCGGCTTCAATAAGATCCTCATATTTTTCAGTCTGAGCATTGAATCCATAATTGCCTTCGTGTTCCTTAAGATTCTGAACAACCACCGAACCTTCAAGGCCAGTGTTGTTTACGATTTGACGTACTGGCTCTTCAAGAGCTCGCTTGACAATTTCAAGACCGATTTGCTGATCGCCATTTAATTTTATCTTATCAAGTACTGGAATCGAACGAAGAAGAGCAACTCCACCACCAGCAACAATTCCTTCCTCAACTGCTGCGCGGGTTGCATGAAGGGCATCTTCTACCCTGGCCTTTTTCTCTTTTAATTCGATTTCAGTTGCTGCGCCGACATTTAGAACTGCTACACCACCAGCAAGTTTTGCAAGTCTCTCCTGAAGTTTTTCTCTATCATAATCTGATGTGGTTGTTTCGATCTGCTTCTTTATCTGGGAGATGCGGCCCTGAATTTCCTTGGAGTCTCCACCTCCCTCGACTATTGTAGTATTATCTTTATCGATACGAATTCGTTTGGCTTTTCCAAGGTCTGCTGTTGTTGCATTCTCGAGTTTAAACCCAGCCTCTTCTGCAACGACACGACCGCCTGTGAGTATTGCTATATCCTGCAACATTGCTTTGCGTCTGTCGCCAAATCCAGGAGCCTTTACTGCGGCTACCTTAAGAGTTCCTTTAAGTTTATTAACAATTAGAGTAGCAAGAGCTTCTCCCTCTACATCTTCGGCAATTATTAGAAGGGCCTTACCCATCTGTGATACCTTTTCGAGAATTGGGAGAAGGTCTTTCATAGCAGAAATCTTTTTATCATGAATAAGAATAAGAGGCTCCTCAAGCACTGCTTCCATATTGTCCGGGTCAGTGACAAAATATGGAGAGATGTAACCTCTATCGAATTGCATACCCTCGACAACATCCATGCTGGTTTCAATTGTCTTTGCCTCTTCTACTGTAATTACACCATCTTTTCCAACTTTTTCCATTGCATCGGCAATGAGCTCACCGATTGCTTCATCATTGTTGGCAGAAATTGCTGCAACCTGAGCAATCTCTTTTCGATTTGTTACTGTTTTACTCATTTTCTTCAGGTTTTCAACTACAGCCTTGACAGCAGTATCTATGCCCCTCTTAAGATCCATCGGGTTTGCTCCAGAGGTGACATTTCTCATTCCTTCGTTGAAGATTTTTTGTGCAAGAACGGTGGCCGTTGTTGTACCATCACCAGCCACATCGCTTGTTTTTGAAGCTACTTCATTGACCATCTGTGCTCCCATATTCTCAAAGGGATCTTCAAGCTCGATCTCTTTGGCAACAGTGACGCCATCTTTGGTAACTGTCTGAGAACCAAATTTTTTCTCAATAACAACATTCCTTCCCTTTGGTCCGAGGGTTACCTTAACTGCGTCGGCCAGTTTATCTACCCCTCTCTTGAGAGCCTGACGGGCATCGGAGCCATATTCAATAATCTTTTTTGCCATTTTATATCAACCTCCTTTTATATGGATTATACTTAAATTATTGCCAGTATGTCGCTTTCTCTAATTATTAGGTATTCCTCATTATCAATAGTAACCTCAGTACCAGAGTATTTACCATAAAGAACATTGTCACCAACTTTAACTTCAAGAGGGATTTTTTCACCTGAATCTGAAACCTTGCCTGGGCCAACGGCTACAACCTCACCCTTTTGAGGTTTTTCTTTAGCAGTATCAGGAATTATTATTCCACCCTGCACTTTTTCTTCTGGCGGTGCAGGTTTTACAACAACACGATCTGCTAATGGTTTGATCTTCATCGATGCTCCTCCTTATTATTTTAATATTAAATTAACATACGATTATAATATTTAGCACTCAAAAAAAAAGAGTGCTAAATAGGCAGAACATAATATATTTATTTTTCAGAAAATGTCAAGTAAAATTTTTTATATTTATTTGAAACATAAAATAAGCATGCTACCATCCGGGTGAAGCCAAGGTTATAGATTAAGTAAATATATAGATGAATTTGAAGAACCTGAAGCACTGCCTTACAAAGATGACTCTGCTTTCATATAAAAATATTTTTTAGTGATACTTCTATGGTAGAATTATTGCTAAAATCGTTATTAGTGCTCCTGAACCCGATCGGTGGGAGTGCGTCGAATTTATGTATCGCTTATCCTTTGCATAAAAAATGTAAAGACTTAGATGGTGAAGGGGGAGTGGTTTTATGCAAGCCTTAGACTGAGCCTCTATGGTATCACAAGATATTTATCCTGTTTTAACATCCTATTATTAAAAAATTAAATATAGTCTGAAAATATTGTCTTCTTATTTTCTCGGTAGGCTTCCCCACTGAAGTTTTTTCCGAAGAAGATCAAAGAAGGAGTAATCATCAAATGTGATTAAATTGATATAGAAATGTGCCTTTTTTACTTCAACTGTTTTTTGGTGATCGATTGATATGTTTTCCTGACCATCGATGCTGAGGTAGGTCTTTACATTTTGCGGGCTTAAATGAAGAACAATAGTACTGGAAGAGTGAATGACAGTTGGCCTCACTGTAAGAGCATGAGGACAGATCGGGTTTAAAATGATTGCCTCCATAGAAGGCACAACGATCGGGCCCCATGCAGAGAGAGAATATGCTGTAGAGCCAGTTGGTGTGGATACAATTATTCCGTCCGATATATATGTGTTAAAGAACTTTCCATCTATTGTAACATCTACTTCTATAACACGAGGACTTTCGCCTCTGTCCAGTACTACATCATTCATGGCAAAGAAACATTTTGTTTTCTTACCATCTTTAATTGTTGCCGATAACACCATTCGTTTTTCTATTGTATAATTACCCGAGACAATTTTCTCCATCTTTGGAAAGATGTCGTCGGACGATATTTCTGTAAGAAATCCCAAGCCCCCCAGATTTATACCCATTAGCGGTTTTTCGGTTTCTCCTATTATGCGTGCTGCCATCAGCATGGTACCATCTCCACCCATGGCGATAACTATATCACTCGATCTTGCAAAATCCTTTGTCTCAACAAACTTTATTTTTTCTCGATTTTCCAGATTGATCCACTCTCTATGTTCTATATCGAGAATCGGCTGGATGTTCTTTGATATGAGCCATTTCATTAATGGATAGAATGTTTCCTTTATCGTGATCTTTTTTATATTTGGAATGATTCCTATCTTCATCGATTTTTTATCTAGATTTTGAATAGAATGATTTGATCTCATCTATAAGGCTGTCATTATCGAGCCCTACATCACACATCAAGTCGGAAGTATTGCCGTGAGTAACAAAGCGATCTGGAATTCCAAAGCGTTTGAATCTTACACAACACGGATTACACTCGGCAATAATCTCTGATACGGCGGTTCCGAGTCCGCCTATCTTTGTGTTGTTCTCGATAGTTATGACTGCTTTGAATTTTTTTATTATACTCTCAATCATTTCTCGATCGAGAGGTTTAATGAACCTGACATTTATCACACAGCAGGATATTCCACTGTTTTCCAGAATATGGGAGATTTCTACGGCCGGCATTACTCTGTCGCCTGCTGCCAGTATCGCCAGATCTTTTCCATCTTTTAGTTTTTCGCTCTTTCCAATAGGAATTTCTTTGAATGTGCTTTTGAGTGGAAGCCCGTAGGTTTCACCCCTTGGATAACGGATAGCAACAGGACCCTTTTGATAGTGAAGAGCTGTCCACAGCATATCACGGAGCTCATTTTCATCCTTTGGTGCCATAATAACAAAATTTGGAATAAGTCGGAGATAGCTCAGGTCAAAGTTGCCGTGGTGAGTTGGTCCATCATTTCCAACAAGACCAGCCCTGTCCATTGCAAAGACTATTGGTATTTCCTGAAGAGCAACATCATGGATCAGTTGATCATAGGCTCGTTGAAGAAAAGTGGAGTAGATTGCTACTACAGGCTTGAATCCGCGGAGTGACATTCCTGCTGCAAATGTTACTGCGTGCTGTTCTGCGATACCTACATCGAAAAAGCGTTCTGGAAATGCTTTTGCAAGATGAACAAGCCCTGTTCCGTCTGCCATGGCGGCCGTGATTCCTATGATTCGATTATCCATTCTTGCAAGCTCCACAAGAGTGGTTCCAAAGACCTCTGTGTATGTTGGTGCCTTCTTTGGTTTTGTGCTGCCTGTTTTTGGGCAGAATGAGCCCAGGCCGTGAAACTTTGTGGCATTTTGCTCTGCATATTTATAGCCTTTCCCCTTTTTTGTAATAACGTGTATGAGTATCGGGCCGTTGAGATCTTTAATTTTATCAAACAGATCGATTAGTTTTTCAAGGTTGTGCCCATTTACAGGGCCGAAATACCTGAAACCAAGCTTTTCAAATAAAAGTCCTGGAACAAGGATAGATTTCAGGGCTCCCTCGATTCTGTGAACCATCTCTCTTATCCGTTTAGAGCCCCGAGGGAGCTTTCCTGTTATGTCCCATATATCTTTTTTAATCTTGTTATAAAGTGGATTTGTAATGATCTGTGTAAGATAATTTGAGAGCGCTCCAACATTGGGCGAGATAGACATTCTGTTGTCGTTTAATACAACAATCAGATTTCTTTTTGAAGCACCAGCATTATTCAATCCTTCAAATGATATTCCGCCAGACATGGCACCGTCGCCAATTATTGCTACTACTCTATAATCATCCCCATTCAGGTCTCTTGCAGTGGCAAATCCGAGGGCTGCAGATATAGAGGTTGAGGCGTGACCGACTCCGAATGTGTCATATTCACTCTCGCTTATTCTTGGAAAGCCGCTTATTCCTCCATACTGACGTATTGTTTTCAGGCGGTCCTTTCTTCCTGTCAGAATCTTGTGAATATATGCTTGATGTCCTACATCCCATACTAACTTATCTTTTGGGGCATCAAATACTCTATGAAGTGCAATTGTGAGTTCGATAACGCCGAGGTTGGGTGCTAAATGTCCTCCTGTAATAGATATTGTGTCGATAAGAAATTTTCTTATTTCTTTTACAAGAATCCTTAATTCTGAGATGTTCAGCTTCTTTAGATCCTCAGGATAATTAACTCTGTCAATTACTTTGTTCATATGCCGATTACTTTCAATATTTTAGATTATGCATTATCAAGTTGTTCTAGTCTGAACTCGCCATCATTTTCTTTTACAAGCTTCTGAAGAAGTCTTTCGGCTTCATTTAGTTTCAGCTCACAGAGTTTAACAAGCTTCATGCCCTCTTCAAATATTTCCATCGATTCTTTTAGAGTACAATCTCCCTTTTCAAGAGTGGCCACGATCGATTCAAGTTTCTCGAGGGCCTTTTCAAAATCAATATCTTCTTTTGATTTACCCATTAAATGTCAATTCTCCTCGATTTTATATATTGTTCCGAGCGCAGCGCCGTGCGCAAATCGTATTCGAACAGCATCCTCCTCATTCAGTTCTTCAGAACTTTTTATTATTTGGTCGTCATCAAGCCTTGATGTAATGCTGTATCCTCTCTGCAGCACATTTTCTGGATTTAGTGTCTCGAGTTTATCGGCAGAACTAAAAACTTTTGTTCTGAAAGTATCTATGAAAAAATTGTATCTATCTTTTAAGTTTCTTGTTATGTCATCAACTCTTAATCGATACTCTCTTACCATATCAAAAGGAAGATGAAGACCATAACTCCTTTCTATTGAAGATATTCGTTCTTGGAGAGAAGAGATTGCTCTTTGATATGACTGAACCATCCGTTTCTTTACAGTATCAAGTGTAAAAAGAAGCTCTTTTTTATCTGGTACTGCCAGTTCTGCTGCAGCAGATGGTGTTGGAGCACGAAGGTCTGCTACAAAATCGGCTATTGAAAAATCGATTTCGTGACCTACTGCTGAGATTATGGGTATTTTGGAATCAAAGATCGCTCTTGCCACAACCTCTTCATTGAAGGCCCAGAGGTCTTCAATTGAGCCTCCGCCTCGCCCTACAATTAAAAGATCGACATTCCCATAATCATTAAAATCGTGTATTGCCTGAGCAATCTCTTCTGCTGCACCTTCACCTTGAACCCTTACAGGCCGGAGTATAAGCTGTACGGATGGAAACCTCCGTCTTATCACATTTTGAATGTCCCGTATTGCTGCTCCTGTAGGCGATGTAACCACACCAATCATCCTTGGATATTTTGGGATCTGCTTTTTGTGTTCCGCACTGAATAGCCCCTCCTCCTCGAGTCTGGTTTTTAGTTGTTGAAATGCAAATTGGAGCTCGCCTATTCCTGCCGGTCTGATTTGAACAACATCGAGTTGATAACGGCCATATTTCTCATAAACTGTTAGATCGGCAAGTACCAATACCTTCATACCATCTTGCGGCTGAAATAGAAGATTTTGATTCCTTCCTCGCCACATCACACAGCTTATTTGAGCCTCTCTGTCTTTTAATGAAAAATATATATGGCCGGAATCGTGCCTCTTGAAATTTGATATCTCTCCCTCAACCCAGAGATTTGTAAATCCTTGCTGAAGAACCAGTTTTATCTCGCGGGTTAAATGCGAGACTGTATATATTGTGCGGTCTGGATTTTTAGGAGAGATAGAATAAATGTTTTCATCTAATGATGATATCATCTATTTTTTCTTTTTATGCCTATTTTTGCGAAGTCTTTTTTTACGCTTGTGAGTTGCTATTTTATGACGCTTTCTCTTTTTCCCGCTTGGCAAAACATCGACCTCCTTTCTTATTCATCTATTAATGTGCCAAAATCTGAAAATATATCTGTCTGTGAATCTTCACTCTTTTGAATAAATTTTCCGCTCTGCCTCATCTCCTCAAAAACCGATCTCTTAAGTTGTGGAGATGGTTTGAAGTCGGGAACTATACGATGGGGAATATGCATCATCTTACCTGTTCTGGGATTTCGTATATGTTTCTCCTGTCGTTCTCTGAGACAGAAAGTGCCAAATCCCCTAAGTTCGATTCTTTCTCCGTTTTCAAGGGCATACTTGACTGTTGCAAGGAATCCGTCTATTACTGCTGAGGTCTCAAGTTTTGTAAGACCGGTTCCCCTTGCAACTATATCGACTATATCGCTCTTTTTCATTCTCTTCTCCGCATCTCAATATATTAATCTATATTGAATAGTCAGTCCGTCAGATGCCCTGAGCATTCCTTCGATCTTCTGAAACAGAAGATCGAAAAGCGTTACACGACTCTGACGTTCTTTTATAATATTTGGCTTGCCCGTTATTCCAGCCATCTTTGCTGCAACATTGATGGCAAGGTCGTAATCACCCAATAGATCAACAAGTCCATATTTCTTTGCCTGTTTTCCTGTAAACACGCGGCCATCTGCAAGCTGCATTACCCTTTTTCGGGAGAGATTTCTCTCTCTGGCCACCACATCGACAAATTGAATATATGCATCATTAATCCATGATTGTAGATAACTCTTTTCTGCCTGTGTCATGTCGCGATATGGTGAACCTGTATCCTTAAATCGTCCGCTCTTAATTACCTCGACCTTAATACCAATCTTTTCCAGCGCCTCTCGTACGTTTACTATTTCGGCAATCACACCAATACTGCCAGTTGTTGTGCCTGGATTGGCTATTATCGTATCCGCAGCACATGCAACATAATATCCTCCAGATGCAGCAACACTCGCAAGAGATGCGACTATTGGTTTGCCGCTATCTCTAACTCTTCTAACCTCTTCGAAAATTTCCTGCGCCACAACAATGACGCCTCCCGGACTGTTGATTCTGAACACTATTGCCTTTATGCTTTTATTTTCACCAAACCTTTTAAACTGCCTTACAACTCTTTTGGAATCGTACATAATACCATTGAGTTCGATTACTGCAATATTATTTCCACCAGATGTAATAGATACACCTTCGAACCTCTGTTTCTGAGATATAAATGTTATGAGTAGCATTATTAAAAATATAGTGATAAAGACTATCGAAAGCCCAAGAATCAAATCGCTTCTTTTTGACACAGTTGTCCTCTTAATTTATTACTCATTTTATGATATATGAGTTTAAATAAATTTTTCCTAAAAGTCAATAATGTAATGACACTTAGTGGTAAATGCAGCCCAATTTTTCATGATCATTACTAAAATAAAGGATTATTTGATAACCGTTTATTTCTTTGGAATGCTTTATGTGCTCTTTACCGACATGACGGTTTTCATGGATAGCCGTAAAATTTAAGGGGTCATATTGTGTAATGACTGTCTACAAAAGTCTTAATGCTGGATTGGTTTACTAGAAAATCAGATTATGACAGAGTCTTCTGAGCTTTGGCTGATATTTTCTGTTTTGAAGTGATCGCTGCCTGTTGCAATTGGTATTCGCATGCGAACAATTGTTCCATTTTCTCTTTTGTCAGGAGAATTTATGTTTGCACCAAAAGCGTTCAAGAGATTTTGACACACAACAAATCCTAAATTCTTTTCAGACTCTGCAAACACCTCTCTCTTATCAAAATATGGATCAACCACTTCATTGAGATACCGATCAAATGAGAAAACCTGAGGAAGGAAGATCTCGATCATAACATCCTTGTCGATCTTTTTTGTAGAGATTGCAATCTCTTTCACCTCTGTTTCCAGAATCGATTCATATGCTGCCTTAAAGATTATTTGTAATACGGCAGAGATATGACTTCCGATTGCATTAACCTGGGGCAGGTGGGGAGCTAGGGAGATTCGTTTTGTGAATGATTTTGAACCAGATGTAATGTCGAGGTACTGAATTTCCTGATGAAGGATTTCATTTATGTCCCATCTGGATACTGAGTTTTCCATGTCGCGAGAATTTTTATCTGATAACATCTTGATAATTGATGAAATTCTTTTTAAATCGGAAAGCGATTGAGTAAATTTATCATCTATTTTGGAGTTACTGTTCTGAACCATATTTACCAGTTGTTCAAAACCGTTTATATATTTCATAAAGTATTTAAATATGGTGCTGTTTAGACTGGCAGTTTCTTTTATCTCTTTTTTCTGAAACTTTTGAATCTTCATGGCCTTTTCAATAATCTCTTCATCTTTTGTGCGAGTCATGTCTCTTCCAATATGAAGGATCAGTTCATAGTTGTCCATCTCTATCCATTTTGAATTGATCTCGAGGCAAATTGTATTTCCATTCTTTGTTTTCCAGTAGGTCTCATATCTGGAGATATTGTTATCCAGCCATACCTTTTCATACAGCTCTTTTGGAATGTTTTTGTCCTGAAGGTCGATGAGCTTCATTGTTCTGAGTTCATTTCTCTTATAACCGGATAAGAGACAGGTAGCCTGATTGAATAGTAAAAATTTTCCGTCTGTAGATGTGATGAAAATAGCGTCATTTGCATTTTCTACAATTAGGTTGTATTTCTTGGTCGATCTTTCGAGTTCTTTTTGAATCTTTTCTAAATTGCTTGTAAGAACCATCTTCTCTCTTCTCAACTTTTCCATCCTCAACCGCTCTTTTCCACTCAGGAAACCAATGATAGGGCCAAGAAAGATGAATATTATCCAGATATACTCTATCTCACCCAAACGCATGAAAAAGAATCGTAGATTAATTGCAACCATTAATCCTGTAACTGTTCCTATAATCAAATTCTGAGTCAATGCATTAATTTTTGTCTTTTTCATTGCTCACCCCTGTAAATATCTACTAAAATTTAGTTTTACAACAATCGTGCCAGTTAAAAAATTTTATTTTTTATGTGAGTGGCTATTTTCTTCTTGACATTTTGATATATTTAAGTTAGAATAAACTAATAAAAAATTAGGAAATGACTGTGATATCATTAGTCTACATAAGAAGGATATCCGATAATCCAGAGGCAGATATTCTGCTTAAAAGATTGCATTCTGAGGGATTTTACAACCTGAGAAAAGTAAATATTGAAAAGGTCTACAGGCTGGAAGGAATAACCGGGAAGCAGACATTTCTGTTGAAACCACTGCTTTGCCACTCATTTGCCGAGACAATGTCTGAGAGTAGCGCGCTAAGGGATGAGGATGGACCAATTTTTGAGGTAGGATATCAACGGGCAGTAACTGACCCTGAGCTTCCTTCTGTACTGCATGGAGCAGCTGCACTGGGTATAAATGAACTGGAATGGGTCAGAATTGCACACAGATATCAGTTTGTTGGTATAGATAGAAAAACTGCAGAAATGATAGTAAAAAGATATTTATATAATCCACAGGTTCAGGTTATTATTAATGCTGACGAGGAGTGGAAAACATTAAAACCTCAAGGGGAGGCTGGTCCTGTTGAGCATGTTTCGCTCAAGTCTCTATCTGATGATCGGATGCTTATGCTGAGCGAGGAAAGAAGGCTGTTTTTAAATTTGGAACAGATGAGAGAGCTGCAGAAGATCTCGGCAGAGATTGGCAGAGATTTTACTGACGGTGAGCTTGAAATGTTTGCACAAACATGGTCCGATCACTGTTTCCATACAACATGGAAGAGTCTTGGTCTACTTCAGCACCTATGGGAAACCACCAAAGAGATAGATCATCCACTGGTAGTGTCTGTTTTTGAGGACAATGCAGGAGCGTTTGAATTTTATCAGGGGTGGGCTTTGACCATTAAGGGTGAGACGCATAACTCTCCAACTGCCATCAGTCCATATGGTGGGATAATGACTAAACATGGAGGCGTGATCCGTGACACTCTTGGATGCGGACAGGGTGCAAAACCTATAGGCGGGACAACTGTTATGGGACTCGGCGATCCCCTGATAGAGTGGTCAGATGTGCCAAAGGGGTGTATTCATCCCAAGACCATCTTAGCCGATTCGATCAGGGGAACAGCAGACTACAACAATCCAATGGGCATTCCAATGATGTTCCCGGTTTATAAATTTCATAAGGGTTATACTGGAAAATGTTTTGCACTCGGCCATTCAATTGGAATCATCCCACTGAACAGGGCAAGAAAGGGGCATCCAAGGCCAGGCGATTTTGCGGTATTGATAGGAGGACTGACTGGAAGGGATGGAATCCATGGGGCAACGGTAAGTTCTGGTTCCATGACGAGCAGGACTGCGGAGGTAGATTCTGCACACGTTCAGATAGGTCATCCGATAGAGGAGCGCAAATTTATGGATGCAATTCCAGTACTGCGTGATCGTGACTGTATAAGGGCAATTACAGATCTCGGAGCTGCAGGATTGAGCTCGGCAGCAGGAGAGATGGGAGCAGAGACAGGGGTATGGATAAATTTGGCATGGGTTCCTCTCAAGACAGAAGGGATGCATCCATGGGAAATATGGATTTCAGAGAGTCAAGAAAGGATGCTTCTCTGCGTACCTCCTGAGAAAATAAAAGAAACATTTGCGATACTGGATGATTATGAGACGAGAGCAACGATAATAGGAAAATTTACAGACACAAAAAAGTGTCAGGTTGTTTTCGATGATTCAGACGATCTTGATCCTCATAGACTCGGCGCGAGACCAGAATTAACAGGTGAGATATTGGTAGACATTGAATTTAAATATTTAAGAAAAAGATGCCCGCTTCCGCCAGTATCGATCAGGGATACTAAGATCAAAAGAGTTGCCGAGACTATTGATAAACCAAACTCAAAGGAGGAGTTGATATCTTCAATAAAGGCTGTGATCGGTCATCTAAATATATGCGATCAGTCGCCTGCTGGATTCCAATTTGATAGCACTGTTCAGGGGATAACGGTAATAGGCCCATACGGCGGAATTGATGGACGTATGCCTAACGACATATGGGTCTCTGCTCCCTTAAGGGGGAAACCATTTGGTGCAGTGGCAAGCATTGGATTTAATCCACTCTATGGCGATGTAGATCCTGAGGGAATGTCCCGACTTGTAATTGTGGAGGCGACTACAAAACTGGTAGCAGCTGGTGTTAGTCCCTCAGATATAGTGCTGTGTGATAATTTCTATACACCAAGGGTAAACGAGAAGGTAGCCGGAATTCTTAAGGGAATGGTATATGCATGCTGTGAGGTTTCAAAGGATCTTGGAATACCATTTATAAGCGGTAAGGACAGCTCCTCAGGCACGTTTATCGATGAGAGAGGCAGGAGGCTCGACATACCTCCAACACTTGCTGTTATGGCTCTTGGAAGAGTCTCGGATGTAAACAGGCTTGTAACAAAACCGTGGAAGAAGGCTGGAAATAGATTGATGGTAGCAGGACCTCTCACTTCACATCTCGGAGGGTCAATATATCTCGATACATTAAGTAAAAGGGGTGATCGTCTGCCAGAGGTAAATACCGATAGAATAAAATCATTTTGGAAAAGATTGGCAAAAATTAATCTTCAAAACAAAATCAAATCTGTTTCTGCAATATCAGAGGGAGGAATAATCAGGCGCTTATTTGAGATGGCCCTTGGTAGTCAGATGGGATGCAGGATAAATCTTTCTGCAATATCAGATTCGATGGGTCTTAAAGATCAACATATAGCATTATTTGCAGAGATGATAGGAGCAATCTTGTTCGAGATAGATGAAAAAAGTGAGATAGAGTTTGCAGAGGAGATCGAGAGTGTTGCTGTTGGAGAAATAATTCCAGAGAGGGTTTTTATCATAGAGACTGAAGATTTTTCTCTAAACATTCCTTTCTCAGAACTCCTCGAGGCCTGGGAGAAACCATTCAGAGAGCTTTTAGGATGAGAAGGCCAAGAGTATACATCTTATATGCTCCGGGAACAAACTGCCATGAAGAGACAGCAGATGGTTTCAGACTGGCAGGTGGAGATCCAGTAGTATGCCATTTAACATCAGATCTGCTTAATCATAGGAAAAGATTGGCAGAATGCGATATAATTGCAATTCCTGGTGGATTTTCTTTTGGAGACCATGTGGCAGAGGGTCGCATATTTGCAATAGATTTGATATATAGGCTAAAGGATCAGCTGATCGAGGTACTAGATAAAGATATCCTTATAATAGGAATCTG
>CAZYVD010000045.1:16336-22464 GCA_964651045.1 uncultured bacterium | reverse complement strand
TGAAATGATTGAGCATAAGTTAATAATAAAAAATAAATATGGCCTTCATGCAAGACCCGCGGCAGTTTTTGTAGAGAAAGCATCGAAGTTTGATTCAGATGTCACAATAAGTAAGGATGGGGTCGAAGTAAATGGAAAGAGTATAATGGGAATATTGATGCTTGCTGCAGAGGAGGGAAGCGAGATTATTCTTAGAGTTAATGGCAAGGATGAGAAGAAGGCTGCAGAGACTCTTGAGAGGTTTTTAGGAGGCCAGATTGACTGATGGGTTTGATAATATTGTTCTTTCAACAGAGAAGATAAGTTCTATTGACAAATCCTCTATGCTTGAGAAAATTCTGGAGTTTCCAGATCAAATTTTAAAGGGATGGAGGATAGGAGAAAATGCAGAGTTCAGTTTTGATCCAGATAGGATAAACACGATTGTTTTAGGTGGAATGGGTGGGTCTGCAGTTGTAGGGGATTTTTTACAGTCGATTTTCATGGATAGAATCGCTATCCCTATTTTTGTAAACAGAAGCTACACAATCCCCGATTTTGTCTCTTCAGAGACTCTCTTTATAGCTTCCAGTTATTCAGGAAACACAGAAGAGACGATTGCTTCAACAGAGGAGGCAGTCAGAAAGGGGGCATCCATAATATGTGTTACTTCTGGAGGAAAGATAGGTTCTCTGGCAGAGAGTCGGGATTATCCTATTTTTATTTTACCCGGGGGTTATCCACCGAGGGCTGCACTTGGTTACACTCTTGGTGTTTTGCTCAATTTTTTTTATAGAGCAGGACTCAGCCACATAACACTGCAGAGAATCCAGGATTCGATATCATTTATTAATAAGCTAAAGAAACCATGGAGTGATCCGGCAGATTCTGAAAATATGCCCCTCACAGTCGCTCGTCAGATTTCAGGAAGACTACCCGTAATAAATTCATCTATTGAAAAGGGTATGGCAGTAGCTGTTCGATGGAAGACTCAGCTGAATGAAAACAGTAAGACTCACGCATTTTTAAATTTTTTCCCTGAGATGAATCACAACGAGATAGTTGGGTGGGAAAGGATGGAGAGCACATCGAGATTTTTTAATGCCCTGATCATGATTTTGCTCAGGATGTCAGAAGATTCAAACAGGGTGAAGTTGAGAATGGACATAACAAAGAGTCTGGTCGAAGAGAGTGGAGGAAGAGTTGTTGATATAGCTGCAAGAGGAAATACATATCTGGATCGACTGCTCTATCTGATATTTCTTGGAGATCTTGTAAGTTTTTATCTTGCAATAATCTATGGAAAGGATCCTACAGAGATAAAAAAGATTGATTCATTAAAGAAGCGTATGGCAGAGAATTATTAGTTTAATTTTATCATAAACAGATAGAGGTTTAACATGGGATTAAGATATTTTACGTCTGAGTCTGTCACAAAGGGACATCCTGACAAGATATGTGATCAAATCTCAGATGCGATTCTCGATGCTGCCTTTCAGGACGATCCGTACAGCAGGGTGGCGTGCGAAACATTTGTAACAACAGGAATGGTTTTAGTCGGGGGCGAGATAACGACTGAAACTTATATTGACATACCCAAGGTCGTGCGCAATGTAATAAAAGATATAGGATACACAAATCCTGAATTTGGATTCGATTATAAGGGATGTGCAATATTAAATACGATTCAGGAACAGTCTCCTGATATAGCAATGGGTGTGGATAGACAGGGTGCTGGCGATCAGGGATTGATGTTTGGATACGCAAACAAAGAGACCAAAGAACTAATGCCTCTTCCAATAATGCTGGCACACAAATTAACTCTTCGTCTAACTCAGGTTAGAGAGGAGGGAATAATACCATATCTGCGACCCGATGGTAAGAGTCAGGTAACAGTCATCTATGATGGGAGGAGGCCGGTAAAGGTGGATGCAGTTGTAATTGCGGCTCAGCACGATCCTGAACCTTCGATGGATACAATAAGAAGCGATATAATTGAAAAAGTGATAAGGCCAGTGATTCCACCCGATCTTTTTGATGAGAAGGAGATCAAATACTACATAAATCCAACCGGCCGTTTTGTGAGAGGAGGGCCGCATGGGGATACAGGTATGACCGGCCGCAAGATAATAGTAGATACTTATGGGGGTGTTGGAAGTCATGGTGGAGGAGCATTTTCTGGAAAGGATCCAACAAAGGTTGACCGTTCCGCTTCATATACAGCCCGATGGATCGCCAAAAATGTTGTTGCAGCAGGTCTTGCCGACGAATGTGAAATAGAGCTTGCATATGCAATTGGCACAATAGAACCTGTCTCTGTTATGGTAGATACAAAAGGAACAGGTAAAATGCCTGATGAGGAGCTTGTGAGGCGCATAAAGAAGGTATTTGACCTTACTCCTGCAGGCATGATAGACGGCCTCGATTTAAGAAGGCCGATCTACCAGAAGACCGCAGCCTATGGACACTTCGGCAGAGAAGATGAGGATTTTACATGGGAAAAAACAAACAGAGTTGATGAACTGCTGAAAGGATGAGAGGATATTAATATGAATTCCGATATTAAAGATATAAACCTTGCAGATGAGGGCAGGAGACGGATCGAATGGGCAGAACATGACATGCCTGTTCTGCGCTTGATTAAGGAGAGGTTTGAGAAGGAGAAGCCTCTAAAGGGGATACGTATATCTGCATGTCTTCATGTTACAGCAGAAACGGCAAATCTTATGCGTACTCTTAAGGCCGGTGGCGCAGAACTGGTTCTTGTTGCATCTAATCCGCTCTCAACACAGGACGATGTGGCTGCATCCCTTGTCAGTGATTTTAATATTTCTGTCTATGCAAAGAGGGGTGAGGATAAGGATACATATTATGACCATATAAGGGCAGCAATTAAACACATGCCGAGCATTACCATGGACGATGGTGCCGATCTTGTATCAACAATTCATTTTGAATATGCTGATCAGGCAAGAGACATTCTTGGCAGCATGGAGGAGACAACGACCGGTGTGATAAGATTAAGAGCAATGGCAAATGATGGAGCCCTGCAGATACCGGTAATTGCCGTAAATGATGCAAAGACAAAGAATCTATTCGATAACAGATATGGGACTGGTCAGTCTACAGTAGACGGAATAATCAGGGCAACAGATATACTTCTTGCAGGGAAGAATGTTGTAGTGGCAGGTTATGGATGGTGCGGTCGTGGTTTTGCGGCAAGATGCAAGGGTATGGGTGCAAATGTAATCATTACAGAAGTGGATCCGATCAAGGCAATAGAGGCAGCAATGGATGGTTTCAGGGTAATGCCAATGATCGAGGCGGCAAAGATCGGCGATCTTTTTTGTACACTGACCGGAGACATAAATGTGATCAGAAAAGAGCACTTCGAAGTGATGAAGGATGGAGCAATAGTTGCAAATTCTGGACATTTTAATGTTGAGATTGATATCGAGGGCCTGAGAAAATTGTCCCGTGATGTAAAAGTTGGTGTGAGAAAAAATGTCGATGGTTATATTTTGGAAGATGGCAGAGTAATATATCTTCTTGCAGAGGGAAGACTCATAAATCTGGCAGCGGCAGAAGGGCATCCGGCAAGTGTAATGGATATGAGTTTTTCGACACAGGCACTTATGGCAGAATGGGTAATTAAGAATGGGAAAGACCTTGAGGTAAAGGTGCATTCGGTTCCAGAGTCGATAGAGGACATAGTAGCAAGTTTGAAACTAAAATCAATGGGCATCGAAATAGATGAGCTTACAGAGGAGCAAAGGGAATATTTGGCCTCATGGAAGATAGGCACTTAGTTTTTCAAACTTTTTGATATTTCGATAAGTTCTTGAGATATTAATCAGAGGTATTTTTACAAATTTGAAGTAGGATAAAGAACAACACGATGTCACCAGGGTTGGGGATGTGTGATTTGCCTTTTTGCGGTTTTGTTAATGAACAGTTGAGAATATATTTTAAAGCAGCAGGCGTTGTCCGGCCAAAAAGGTGGAATGGCATGGGATCTATCTGTAAGAAGATATGTTTACTGTAAGGATCACATAATGAAGCTTTAAAGCTTTGCAAAAAGGCGCCCTTTTTGATACTTTTCTTTTTAAAAAAACTGCAATACCTCTTGAAAGTGTTCCGATAATTTCCATGGCGGTCATAACAAAATCCCTCAACTTTGCAGCAAAATCTAATCAAAAAATTTTTCGCAAGACTTTTTTATGTGATTATTGGATGTTTTAGCTATGAAGATAATACCTCTTGCATCAGAGTCGATGGGAACTCGTTCTATGGCAACATATGTGGAAACGCGAAGTTGCAGAATATTAATCGACCCTGGCGCAGCAATTGCCCAATTTCGTTACGGCTTAGAACCGCACGATATGGAAAAATGGTGTCTTAAAAAACACAAAGAACGTATTTTAATGTTTTCCCATTCTACAGAAATCATAATAATAACCCACTATCACTATGATCATTTCATTCATGATGATCCCGAACTTTACAGAAATAAATGGCTTCTATTGAAGAATCCAAATCAGAAGATAAACATCAGTCAGAGACATAGGGCATTTGAATTTATCAGGAGCATAAAGAGCGTTGCCGGTGATATAAGTTTTATAGATGGAAGATCGATATCTGAAGGAGATACTGTTCTGAAATTTTCCTCGCCATCACCTCATGGAATAGAAGAGAAGGGAAGTTTTGTTGTTCAGACTTTTTGTGGAGAGGATGATGATGGATTTCTGTTTACATCGGATTTGCAGGGTCTCTGGCATAAGGATGCGATCGATTTTATTTCTTCATGTTCACCAGATACCCTCTATTTGGATGGGCCGATAACATACATTCAGGGGGATGGCTCATTATCAGAGCTGCTCGAGAGGACGAACGATGAGTTGTGCAGCATAATCGGTAAATCGTGGATCAAGAGAATAATCATTGACCATCACTTACTCAGAGACATAAAATGGGAGGAGAAGATAAGACCTGTGTTTTCTCTGGCAAAGAAGAGGGGGGTGAGCATAACGACCGCTGCAGAATTTAGAGGCGAGACAAACAATCTTCTTGAGGCCAGAAGAGATCAGCTGTATAAGAAGATGTGATAAAATTTTAAGAAAAATCACCTGTTTTGCACTAACGAACAACGATCAATTTTTTTGTCTGGCAGAAGTCTCCAACTATGAGCCTGCAAAAATAGATGCCGTTTGAAACCTGTTTGCCGTGACTGTTCCTGCCGTCCCAGAGTGCCTTATAGTTACCCGCATCTCTTACCCCTCTGTAGAGCACCTTTACCTGGCGTCCGAGAATATCATAGACAATCAGTTCAATATAGACCGTTCCATGCAGAGTATATGGTATCTGAGTCTGAGGATTGAATGGATTTGGATAACAAGGTTTCAATGAAAAGAGGGCTCCTGCAGTGATATTGTTCCATATAGAGACCTCTTCGGAGTACTGGCTCTCATTCCCTTCACTATCATATGCGGTTACGGCAAAGTAGATCTTACCAGAATCTGGAATAGAGGGTATTGTGTATTGCGTGCTCTTTTTGGTATCAATGCAGTATTTATATTTTCTTGATGAGAGTCCATAGTAGACTTTATATCCTGCAACATCCTTATCACTACTTGCGTTCCATGAGATTGTTATTTCTCTTGCATTTAAACTCATAAGGCAAATGGAAATAAACAAAATTGATTGTATTACTGTAGCCAGATAAGGTTTTCTGGAATGGAATTTCTTTTTTATCATATTAGCTTTGATACTATGAGTTTTACCAGAATTACAGGTTCATAATTAAAAAGCCTTCCTCAGGGAAATGATCCTTCAGGAAGGCTTTTTAAGCCACCAAGAAAAATTTATACCGATACGATGATTATGATTATCGTACCTATTTCCCCTAAGGCATTGCTATATAAATCTATATCAAAATAGTAAAAATGTCAAGGGAAAAAAGGAGGGTTTGTGTGAAAGTTTATGCACATTATTCAATAGTTTTGCTGTTAATAGAATTTATCAAATTAATATTAAAATGGTCTCTTTCCCTTGAGAGGCTCTGTTAAGATTAAATTGGATTTTTAAGCATGAAGTCAAAAAGTCAATATCTATGTTTAGATAATTCATTTAATTGAATAAAAATAGCTTGA
>CAZYVD010000045.1:0-16236 GCA_964651045.1 uncultured bacterium | reverse complement strand
ATTTAACAGTTAGTGACAGCGGCAGGATATATGTATTCTGTACTAAAGGTAAACGCATACAGATATTTGACAGAGATGGAAAATATCTGAGTGAGTTTCGAGTTCCATGGATAATCGATAGAATGGATCTTGACAGCAAAGGTAATCTCTATTTATCAACAAAGACACGTACGAGTAAAGAACTTATCTATGTTTTTAGCCCGGAGGGGAAGTATTTATATTCATTTGATAATAGACTGATAGAAATACCTGAGAATTATTATTTTAATGATACTTATTTTTCGATAGACAGGGAAAATGATGAGATCTACACAATCTTTTGTCCATGGCCAATACTCCGCAAATATAGGAAAGATGGTACTCTTATCTGGGAGAAGAGGTTAGATTTAAAGAAGATATCAAAGAGGATGAAGAAGATCGTAAGTAAGCGGCCTGTATATGATTTGAAGTTTTTACAGAATAACAAGCGGCCTGAAGGGGATCCAGTATACGCTCAATTTTTTAATATAGATTATTATAATAACAGGTTATATCTGTTTCATTGGTGCAACGCTGTTTTAGAGCTTGATAAGGAGGGTAATGTTTTAAATTGCTACTATAATCCTGACTTTGATGAATTTAAAAATTTTTGGAACATAAGGATCATTAATGGGGATATTTTCTATTTTTGTTATAAAGAAGATGTTGTTTGGATTTATTCGATTAAGTGAGATTAAAATTTCCTTTTTTTCTCTGTAAGGTTTTTAGAGAAGTTTTTTAAAAATTCTACTTTATTTAGAGAGTTTTTCCCGAAATCAGTCAATTTTACCATCAAGATATGCTTCTGCTTCTTCTTTAGTTTTGAAGTTTTTAGCAGGGTATGGGTATTTGCTCACGGTTCGGGCGAGTCTATCAATTTGCATTCCACCCAGAGGGGTATCTCCCACCACTCTTGCTACTTTACTAACTCCTGCTTCTGTATCTATCTTGATACACTCAGCATGGACTTTCTGGACTTCTGGTGTACCAGGTTTATAGTTTACTGCATGTGTCAGAACAGTGAAACCGGGACGACACTTTGCTACTGCTTTCTTATATTCTTCTTTGAACTTTAATATCTCTTCTAAGGTGTGAAATCCTTCCAAGCGAACGTATATACGGTTTTTAATTTGATCGACTTTAATACTGAATTTTTCCATTTTCGTCCTCCTTTATTTAATCGATAATATAGGATGTTCTCCAACTTTTTCAATGGTGATATTTTACCGATTAATGACATTTTAGCATCTTTGATAAGTTTTATTCCATTGTATTAATTACAGGTACTTTAGGGATAGTAAATTTCAGTTTAATTTACAATTTATTAGAATTTTAGTCAACATTTATTTTTGTGCAACCTTAACGCTTTCTCTTGAGAGGCTATGTTAAGATTAAGTTGGATTTTTAAGAATGAAGTTAAAAAGTCAATATCTATGTTTAGATAATTCATTTAATTGAATAAAAATAGCTTGACATTTTTATTCAAATTGTTTAATTAAAAAGAAATTATCTGAAATAAAATTCACAAGGGCAAAAACCTTTGAGGAGAGGCGCATGTCATGTTGGGGATGAATGCGCCTTTTTATATATTTGAAGCAGTTAAAATACTCAGAAATTTGAGGGTAATTATAAAAGCCATATTGGTTAATATTAATGATAAAAAGAATGATATAATATAATCAGGAGGAGCTACTATGTTTAACAAGACAATAAAGCCAGTAATATTATTAACTATTTTACTTATCATTCCATTATCATTTTCCAAGGTTAAAGACAGACCGTTAAAGAGGAAAGGGATTCTTGGTACGCTTGCATTGGAGCCCAAAGAGGGTGATCTGATACTTTCAAACCCCAAGGATGCGGGTACTGATTATTATGGAAATATATACCTTTTGGATGCTGCTAATCAGCGGATCATAAAATTTGATAGAGAGTTTAATTTGATCTGGAAGATAGGCAGCAAGGGAGAGGGGCCTGGAGAGTTTACTTTTAACCCATATATGTTCAATCCTGGATATTTAACAGTTAGTGACAGCGGCAGGATATATGTATTCTGTACTAAAGGTAAACGTATACAGATATTTGACAGAGATGGAAAATATCTGAGTGAGTTTCGAGTTCCCTGGGTGGTGGATAGAATGGATCTTGACAGCAGAGGGAATCTCTATTTATCAACAAAGATACGTACGAGTAAAGAACTTATCTATGTTTTTAGCCCAGAAGGGAAGTATTTATTTTCATTTGACAATAAGCCGATAGAAGTATCTGAGAATTATTTTTTTAATTTAACTTATTTTTCAATAGATAGGCAAAATGATGAGATTTATACAGTCTTTTGTATGTGGCCTATAATCCGCAAGTATCGGACAGATGGTACTCTTGTCTGGGAGAAGAGGTTAGATTTAAAGAATATATCAAAGAGGATGAAGAAGATTGTAAGTAAGTGGCCTGTATATGATTTGAAATTTTTACAGAATAACGAGCGACCTGAGAAGGATCCAGTATACTGGCAGTTTTTTAATATAGATTATTATAATAACAGGTTATATCTGTTTCATTGGCGTAATGCTGTTTTAGAGCTTGATAAGGAGGGCAATGTTTTAAATTGCTACTATAATCCTGACTTTGAGGAATATAAAAATTTTTGGAACATAAGGATCATTAATGGGGATATTTTTTATTTTACCGATGAAGATGATGTTGTGTGGATTTATTCTTTTAAGTGAGAAAGAAAATTCAGATGGCCTTAGAGACCTGTATTGAATAAGGAGGTGTTTTATGAAAGTAATTAAAGATAAACTCAAAATTATCTCATTAATATTATTTTGCTTAATAATATTTTTTATTCTATCAAATTTATTTGGGAAAAGTTATGATTGTGAAGATTTAATTGCAATAGAGGTAATCGAAATATATTGTCTGGAACATGATAGCGAGCAAGAATGTGGTACAACTCCAGTAAATAGTTCGTCTTGCGATGCTTATTGCCCAGGTGAGAGTGCCCGATGGTACTGTGATGGAAGAATACCAAAAACCTGATTAAATGGATGAATTATTTTTTAGGTCATCTAAGGCCATCTGAATTATATTATTAATTTTCTGAAAAAATTGTTTTCACACCTTTATTTCCTCAAATGTATTTAATCGTGTTGTTTAAATATTGAGACTTTCCTTTTTGAAAGAGCGACAAATTTTTTGAAAATTGAGGTTTAAGTAAAAAACCTAATCAAACAAGATTTTTCAAGGTTTCTTCATAGGGAGATCTGAATATCCCCTTCTCAGTAATAAAAGCAGAGACAAGCTGTCCGGGTGTAATGTCAAAGGCAGGATTGTAAACACCAACATTCTCTGGTGCGGTTTTTCTTCCAAAGGAGCAGGTTATCTCAGAGCCCGATCTTTCCTCAATAGGAATCTCATCCCCTGAAACAAGTGTAAAATCAAAAGTAGAGACAGGGGCAGCAACATAGAAGGGTATGTTATTCTCTTTTGCCAGAACTGCAAGCGAATATGTTCCAATCTTATTTGCAGTGTCGCCATTTAATGCTATTCTGTCTGCACCGACAATCACGCAGTCGACCTTTTTTTGTTTCATCAAAAAGCCTGCTGCGGAGTCGCATATTACTGTAACATCAATGCCAGATTCCATTAGTTCCCATGCTGTGAGACGTGAGCCCTGAAGAAGGGGGCGTGTTTCGTCTACATATACTTTGACCTCTTTTCCCGACTCTCTGGCTACATAGATAACGCCAAGTGCAGTACCATAGTCTCCGGTTGCAAGGCCGCCAGCATTGCAGTGGGTCAGAACTGTTGATTTTTGTTTGAGCAGTCTTGCACCGTTTTTCCCTATGGCGCGGCATATTGAGCGGTCTTCTTCCAGTATTTTTTGTGCTTCCTGCAGCAGGTTCAGCTGGATTTTTTCTGCAGACTCATTTTGTAAAGAGTTGAGCACTGCTTCCATTCTTGCAAGTGCCCAGAAGAGATTTTTTGCAGTAGGCCTTGTTTTGCGTATGAGCTTCAGAGCCCTTCTTGCAGACTCTAAAATTTTTTTACCTTTATTATCTTTACATTCAAATGCTGAAAGCGCAACCCCCATTGCTGCAGCAATTCCAATAGCCGGAGCACCACGAATTCGCAGAGACATTATAGCTTCTATCAGATCATCGAGTCTTTCTATATATAGATAGCGCACTGTTTCTGGAAGCAGTGTCTGATCGATAATTTTTATCTTTCCATCTTTCCATTCGATAGTCTCTCTGGCCATCGTATCACTCACCAATCATCTGGATTGTAATTTTTCTCTTGCGAGGACGGTTGTCAAAGTCCAATACAACTATCTGCTGCCATGTTCCAAGCAGGGGTTTTCCATTTTCAAAGGGAATTGTAAACGATGCGCCCACGAGTGCTGCCCTGATGTGAGCGTATCCGTTTCCGTCTCCCCATGTTTTGTCGTGATGGTATTGTATTGTAGAAGGCGCAATTTTCTCAAGGATTTCAGGAAGGTCCTTTATCAGACCTGGTTCATACTCGATTGATGTAACACCAGCTGTGGAGCCAGAAATAAAAACAACAATATTGCCTCTTTTAAGTCCGCTTTTTTGTACCAGCTCGAATACCTCATCTGTTATGTTTATTATATCGGTGTTGCCCATTGTTGAGATTTCAATAAAATCGTTAACTATCCTCATTTTTTTCAACAAGCCTCCTCAATTTCTCGGTTTCCCCGAAAGCATCGCAGTATCGTTCAACAAATTCTTTAAATGTATAAGAGTGACTCTGAGGGCCATCTGCCTCCAGGACATATGTTGCAGCAAGAGTGCCCATTCTTCCGACTATTTCGAGAGGAAGATTGTGAACGATTCCCTTCAGCAGTCCCGCCCTGAAACCATCCCCAACCCCAGTTGGATCGAGTATTTTCTCTGGTTTTACAGGTGGGACAGAAAGGTTTCCTCTGTTTGTTCTGATTTCTGCGCCTTTTTCTCCGAGGGTGACAATGACAATCTCGCTGAGAGAGAGAAGATCCTCATCTGTTATTTTTGTCTTTTTCTTAAACAGGCTTAGTTCATAGTCGTTTAATATTAAAATCTTTGCCCCATCTGCACCTTTCTTAAGCTGATCGGGTGTAAGTATCAGTGTTTGCTGACCAGGATCGAATATGAATTGACATCCCGAATTTTTGCATTGATCAGAATAACTTATCATTGCATCGGGATCGTTTGGAGAGATTATTACCAGAGAGTCTGAACTGTCAATATATTTTTTTAATTCTATTTCTCCTGCATGTCTCATTGCGCCTGAATAAAAGGAGCATATCTGATTACCCTCGATATCGGAGTTTCCAAAGAAAGATGCTGTATACTCATCCTTGATCTCAACTACACCGCTCGTGTCTACCCCGATCTTCTGAAGATCAATTTTGTAATCACTAAAATCCTGTCCTGCACATCCAACAAGAAGAGCTCTTTCACCTAACAGGGCAAGATTATATGCTATGTTTGCTGCACATCCACCCCTTCTCTTGATCAGCGATTCTACAAGAAAACTTATGCTGATTGAGTCGAGTTTATCGGGAAGAAAATGGTCGCTGAATTTGCCTGGAAAAGACATTAAATAGTCAAATGCAATTGAACCTGTTACTATGAGTTTCAACTGTCCGATTCCTTTCTACATTTTTTCTGGTTGTGTGATTCCAAGGAGGGTAAGTCCATTTGACAGCACTATTCTGGCGGCTCTGCATAGAGCAAGACGTGCCAGTGTCATGGGCTTATCTTTTGTTACCACTCTAAGTTTGTCATCCACCTTGCCTGCATGTTGAAACCTGTGGTATAGTGTGGCGACCGTTTCGAGATAAGCTGGAATTTTATGGGGCTCGAAGTTTTTTGCAGCCCTTGCCACTACATCTGGATAGCCAATGAGGATTCTCATAAGATCTATTTCTTCAGGAGTAGTGAGAAGAGAAAGATCACCCATTTCATCAGGATCTATTCCCTCCTTCTCTGCATGTCTAATTATGCTGCAGATTCGGGCGTGGGCATACTGTACATAAAATACAGGATTTTCGTCGGTTTGAGTCTTTGCCAGTTTTAAGTCAAAATTCAGATGACTTGTCATGGATCTGTTTATAAAAAAATATCTTGTTACATCTGTTCCGACTTCATCAATTAGCTCATCTAATGTGATAAAATTTGCTCTTCGTGTTGACATTTTGACCTTTTCATTGCCCTCAACGAGAGTTACAAACTGATGAATAAGAACTTTAACACGATTTTTGTCATATCCCAGTGCCTCGATTCCTGCGAGAACATCGGGATAGGTGTCAATGTGATCTGCCCCAAATATGTCAACTATTAATTCAAATCCCCTGTCTATTTTATCTTTATGATATGCAATATCTGGAAGTCTATACGTCGGTTCCCCTGTAGATTTTACTATAACCCTGTCTTTATCCATACCGAATCGAGTCGTGCGGAACCAGACCGCACCATCTTTATCGTATGCAAGATCTTTTTCTCTTAATTTTTTTATTACCTCATCTATTTTCCCTGTCTCATAGAGCGATTTTTCATTATAATATACATCGAAAAATATGTTCAGGCGTGCAAGAGTTGTTTTTATATCATTGAATATTGTCTCTTCTGCAAGATGCTGAAAGTATTCGAGCTCATCGGTATCTATAAGAGCCCTGCCCTTTTCATTTGCAGCAATCTTTGCTATTTCATTAATATATTCTCCCTGATAATAATCTTCCGGGAAGTCGATACTTTTACCAAAAAGTTCCATGTAGCGGAGTTTCACAGAGTCGGCAAGTATTCTCATCTGACGGCCTGCGTTGTTAAAGTAGTACTCTCTGGTTACTCTGTGTCCTGTAGCATCGAGCAGTCGTGCAATTGTATCGCCAAGTACTGCCTGACGGCCGTGCCCAATTGTAAGTGGACCTGTTGGATTTGCACTAACAAACTCTACCTGAGTCTTTTTACCTTTCCCAATGTCAGATTTGCCGAAATCATCTCCTCTATCAAGAATCTCAATACAGAGCCTGTGAAGAAGTTTTTGAGAGAGTGTGAAGTTAATGAAACCTGGACCTGCAATTTCAACTTTTTCTATCAGGTCTCTGTCGATATTGAGCCCTTTTACTATGGAGAGCGCAATCTCTCTTGGATTTTTCTTCTCTCTTGATGCAAGTATTAGTGCTACATTTGTTGAAAGGTCGCCATGACCCTTCTGTTTGGGTTCTGAGAGTTCGAGCTCATCATGCTCTATCTGGTAGAGGCCAATAGTTTTTGCACTGTTTATGATTTTTTCTTTAAGATAATTTTTTACATTCATAATTTAATATCAATGAAATTCTTTTATCTCAGCGTCTCCCCAGAGCCTTTCGAGATTGTAAAACTCTCTTGTCTTTTTCTGGAATATGTGTACAACAATATCAATATAATCAAGAAGCACCCAGTTTAAATATTCATATCCCTCTATGTGCCATACATATATTTTTTCCCTTTTCATGCCGTTTAAAACAGCATCTGCTATTGCCTTGACATGGAGGTCTGAATCACCATGACATATGATAAAGTAATCTGTTATTGCGCTCAATCCTTTGAGGTTCATCAGCACAAGTTCCTGTGCCTTTTTTGTCAGTGCGAGCTCAATAATCTGACAGGCTCTTTTGTAGGTCTGGTCTTCACTCATTTTACATGCCCACATCTTTCCAGCAACTCAGGTCTGAGAAATCTCTCCCTATGACCAGTGTTGCATCGATTAGATATGCTTCGTTTATCTCTTCTATGATGCGGTTTTCATTTAGCCCAAGGGTGCGGGCAATCAGAAGACAGCTTTCGGGATTTCCCCTTCTATCGATTACTATCGTCTTGATTACATTGAAATTTGGTCTTCCTGTCTCTTCCTCGAAATTTGCAGTCTTAACAACGTCAAACCCTCTATCCCTGAGATAGTCAGTAAACTTGGCAGCAACACCCGGTTCTCCGCATCCGTTTAATACTTCGAGTTGAATGACCCTTGGCTTCTCTTCTATCTTTTCTTCCTTCACTGGTGTCTTGGTACGGGAACACTGTCTTATTACAAAAAATATCAATACCATATTTACAATTACAAGAAGGATTATCAGTGATTGCATGATACCGCTTTTAATATCACTTTTTGATGTTCTCCTTACCACTTTTCTGCTCGTTCTTCCCGATGGCCTTTGCAGGGGACGTGGGCGACGTCTGCGTTGAGAGCTCATCTTATTGTTCCTCCTTGATATTATGTTTAATAAAAAAATGACCGAGAAAATTTTCTCGGTCTCTGGTAGAGTTTAACTATACTGTTATTGTTACCAATTAGTCCCCAGTTTTATTTTCTATAATAATAATTATATGGCCAGTGAGTTGGAATCATCTGATAGTCGATCGTAAAGACCATGCTGTTAGATGGTCTGTATTGAACCATTGCCCTCTGCAGAAACAATTTACTATTGAGTCCTGTAGAGCTCCCAAAACCTCCAAAGGGTTGGTGAAGAAGTCCCACACGCAATTGCACGAGAAGTGGATTTGAAAATCGATATGTCATTGTATTCAGATAGAGTCCCTGGTTAAGGGTTTTTCCTCCCATGGAAAAGAGTGAGAAGGTATAACTCTGTTTCATGCTGAATTTTGAAGGATCAAGAAGAGAATCCAGAAAACCCTTTGGCTTCTGAAAACTCTTGGAAGGTATGAACAGGCTACTCTTATTCTGTGCATGGTTAAGGGAGATCAATGAGATGAATACTAATGTCGCAACGATACAATACCTCTTTTTCATGGTACACCCTGTTGTGTTTTAACTTCATTATAAAATTATATAAATATTATTGTAAAAGTCAATATCTTTTTTTAAAAAGCCCTTGTAAAAAAGTTAAAGTACTGTTATCTTATCTGTCAAGATGAAGATCAAGAATGGAGAAAAGATGTCAGAGACGGACATGTGCCGGGGCGCATATGTTTTATGGAAATGGCACGACAGAGAGATAGACGATTTGCGGAAGCTGAGAAAAGAGCTTTTAGATTTTTATTCCAAGGGATTCTCTGGAGTTATTGCAAAATTGGATGGGTCACGTTATGAATTTATAAATCCCAAGGTTATCAGATCGATTGCTCAGACAAGCCACTGGGCAAAGAAAAGATCGCTATCCTTCTGGTTTCAGATCGACCCGCGGCAGGCTTCACGTTCGCTCATCAATAAGACAGGAGAAAGAGTGCAGAATCTTATTGTGACAACAAGGCCTGGCGCCACTCTTAGGACAGAGAATTTAGGAATGGCGAGGGTAGTGGAGAATCGATTTGAAATAAAATATCGATATCCAAGATTATACCCAACCTCTGTAATTCAGGAGAGGGCTGTCTGTTTTGAGCCAGCAGGAGTTGAGAGGGTGTTTTTATTTAAGATGGAAGAGGGAAAGGTGTTGAGGGAGTCTGTGAAGGACATAACTTCACAGAGTGAATTTTTTGCCGATGTTAAAAGGGGTCGTGTGGAAATTTTTGGAGATCTCGATTTTCCATGCGGCAGAGATTCATTGGTTCTGGCCTTTCCATGTTTCGATACAAACCTTTATGATTATGCTGGAAGAGAAAGTAACGATTATCTTAATATTTTTATAGAAAATCTGTTCGATGCATGTACGCATCTCGACGGAATAACATGGGGAAATGGGGAAACAGGATACCTTGCAGAGACAGGACATTTTCCAGTTAGCCTTTCACTTTATAATTCTTTTATGGCAGAGTATGGATATGATGTGCGAAACTTTTTGTATGCACTTGTTTTAGATGTAGATGATGGATCCCATATTACCATTAGGAACAATTATTATGATCTGTTAATGGACATGGTCTTCTCTGCACAGAAAGATTTTTATGAGATGATTCACAGTTTTTTTAATGATTTAAATGTCGGATTTCACCACTCATGGTATATCAATTCTCGGTCAACCGCAGGCCTTTTACATGGAGACATAGACCCATGGCTGAGCCTGCCGACAACATCTTCGATATTTATGGAGATCGGAAGTAACTGTGATTCAAAGAAGAACTACTCATCCATTCTTTCAGGCATTATTATTGCAAAGAGTCTGGGTAGATATTCGAAAGACAGTGTATCGTTTTTTACTCTAAACTTTGATTCAGTTTCTGAGCAGAGTGCAGCTTACTGGCTGAATATTGTGGCGCTATATTCTCTCGAGCCATTGATCGGTTCAAATGAGATTCTAAAGATGGATGTGGATGCGATAAATAGAAGGGTTAACAATATTCGAGCTCTTACAGGACTTGAGTTTCCGGAATCTGATGTTGCCCTGATCTTCCCAGCAGAGACTGTTAAGTCTGTGTCGCCGTTAAAGGCTGAACAGATCATTATGAGGACAAATAGTTTAATTGCCGATCTTACTCTCCACGGTATTCAGCTGGATGTTATAGACTCTGCCCTTTTCATGAAGGGAAGGCAGAAGAAGAGTGGAATAGAGATAGATGGTAATCTTTATAAAGCAATTGTATATCCATTTCCAGAGGTTGTTGACTCAAGGGTTCTGGAGCGTATATGCAGCATAAAAACCAGCGGCTTTCCATTGTATCTTGGTGGGGGAAGTCCAAAATTTACTCAGGAAGGAAAACAAATTGGCTATGATCTAAAATCTGTTTTTGATCCTGATGATATAGATACTTTACTAAACAAGAAAATAATACCCCTTTTTCATTATCCTGAGAATGCTCTGGCAACCCTCATACGCGGTAAAGATGAGCTGATTTTTCTTCTCTGTCCAAGAGAAATTGGCGGAGTGGTAAATGGTGAGGTGATCTATGGGAATTATAAGTTTTATGTTCCTGAGAGCAGGGGTCTGGTTATATTCAAGACTCAGAATGGTAATGAAGTAATCCAGATTGATTTATCTTAAAAAAGGTGTGGGGAAAAGAGCCATGAAAATCTTTAGAGAAATCTTTACATTGTGTTTCATTCTGTCGGGATTTGTTCAATATAATGCTATTGCCGAAAATCCGTATCCAGGCTCCCCTCCATTTTCATTCTCTATCCCAGAACAGATATCTCTGGATCAATTCATAGTTGTGAGCCCGCTGTACAGCAATACTCTGAGGTTTGTTTTTCGTTCTGATTCAAAGATCTATGCCTACGATCACAACGGCAACCAGTTGTGGTCGCAGAACATTACAAATCCGCGGTATACATATAAAGATCGCGGTTCAAAGCATGGGGTGGCAGATGTGGACGGAGATGGGGTTCTCGAGATTGTTGCAGTAAACAACTCGAATCAAATAAAGGTGTTTTCTGCAGAAGATGGTAGTGTTGAAAGAACTATTGATGTGACTGTTGATAATTCATATCAAAAAGTAACATATATGTCTCTTGCAAATCTCAGGGGCCACGGCCTGAGAGATGTAGTTGTGCAGACGCGGAACGATCCGTGGGATGGAACCGAGAAGGTCTACATAAACAGAACCATAATCGCATTTAATCTTGAGAGTGGCGAGGAGATGTGGCGAGTTTCTCAGAATGAGAACAACCATTATGGCGGCTGGTATGAAGGGTACTGGGGACAGGCACACGGAGGTCTGATATGCGGAGACATGGATGGAGATGGACTCGATGAGGTGGTCGGGGGACGGATGATAGATGATGATGGGACTCCTATAGATCTTGGTTATGATGAGAGCTGGGTCGATCGAGCAGTTGGCGGATTTCTCGATCATATAGATTGTATTGCTTTTGGTGATTTTCATCCTGAACTCAAGGGGCTGGAGCTTGTGCTCTGTCATGAGGATCATGCTGGTGCTGCAGACTGCTGGCAGACGGTCATGCTGAGATATAATGAGAGCGATCCTGGAAACGGGGTCATGTGGAGAAGGTCTATTCACGAGCTTTTCCCCAATGATAGCAGAAGAGAGCCCCAGAATGTTGCTGTGGGAAACTTCGTCACATCGCTGAATGGAGTGGAGATATGGAATCGTTCCAGATTCGGCGGTGATGCTGATTCCTATTCTGGTAAAAAGGGGCAGTATCCATGGATGTATGATGCAGATACGAATCTTGTTACCCACTATGCCATGGAGGATACACTGCCTGCTGGTTTTAATGCCAGTCCAAAAGGAAATGGAGAGGGTGTTGAGATAATCTGGACTATTGACTGGACGGGCGGTGAAGAAGAATATCTGGCAGCTCAGGCAAGGCACAGCGGTAGCAATATAGGAATTTTCAAAGCAGTCGATTTCCAGCCGATCTGGCAAACAACAGGGAGTGATGATGTGGACTCAGTTATATTCATCTATGTGGCAGACATTGGAGGAGACAGCAGAGAGGAGATAATTGCATACGACATAGATAACGGCTCGGATCACAAGATAAAGATTTGGTGGAACACAGACACGTATAGTGACACAAGACCGAAAAAATGGAACGATCCTCTCTATCTGCACCTCAAACAAACATGGAACTACTACTCACCAGGAAGCTACACAAGAAGAGATCCTGTTGAGGCACAGATAAGAGTCTATCTCGAGGGTGGTTATGACTGCAGTGAAGGCGGACTAATGAGAACAGACATTAAGGATTATGGTTTTATTCCATTAACCTCTCCGTATGTTGAAGACAGGAGAATAGTAGACTCCATACCGGAAAATGTTGTAGACTGGATACTCATTCAACTCAGGTTGACTTCTAATGGGCATACAGTAATCTCGAGGAGCTGTTTCTTAAGGAACGACGGCATGATAATAGATGAGAATGGTGATACAAATATTGATCTATTTGTGGAGAAACAGAACTACTATTATATTATTGTAAAACACAGGAATCACCTTGCAGTCATGAGCAGCGATTCGATCTCTTTTGCAGGAGGGAGTGTAAATTACGATTTTACAACATCTGAAGATAAATATTTCGGTGGATCGGGTGCTGCAAAGGATCTTGGAGGTGGGTTGTGGGGCATGATTGCAGGGGATGGAAACGACAGCGGTATAGTTACAATGGCCGACAGGAATGGTGCAATGCTGCAGAGGGATGCGAGCGGATATAATATCTGGGATTTTAATCTTTCTGGAATTGTTACAATGAAGGATGTTAACATGGCATTTTCTAACAGAGATGCTGGGACAAAGGTACCAAATAACAATTAGGAGTTGTCATGAAAAGAGGATTGATATTTACAGTTTTAATTTTTGTGCCGTTAATGGTGTTTGGTCAATCGATGGATGTGAGAATAGCAAACGAGCGTATTGAAGGCAGTTATTACAAATTTGACCTTCAGATAGAGAGACTGGACAGCTGGATAGACGGATTTGGAGAGATAGGGGGTCTTGGAAACAGTGATTTCTATTTTACTTATAATCTCAATGGAGCATTTAAGGGTGATCCAGATGTTGAGAATATTCATCCATCAATCGCTGCACTTCCATCCGATTACTCGGTAAGTGCCCAGATAAATACTGAGAGACTACAGGTAAAGGTCGTATATAATAAAGTTTCGGGTGTCTGGCAGCCAAATCTAAATGAGTATGAGCGGATATGTACTGTAAAATGGGAGATCAACGATCCCTCAAAGGAATCGGATGTTGAATGGGATCATGTCAATACCGACTGTGCAGATGGAGACGGAGATGTAATAACAATTGTAAATTGGGAGGGAAGCGGCGATATATCTCTGCCGGTTCAGATATCAGAGATTTCTGCAACTACAGATGAAAGAGGAATCGTGCTCCGCTGGCGCACAGAGAGTGAAGCCGATCTTTTAGGTTTTCATGTATGGCGCAGTCTGAAAGAGCAGGAGGGGTATATACTACTTACCAACACTCATATTGAGCCAAAAGGGAGTAGCTCTGGAGGAGTAGAGTATCAATACATAGACAAAGATGTAGAGAGTGGGATGGTATACTGGTACAAGATTGAAGCCGCACTCCATGATGGGAGAAGAGAATTTTATGGGCCGTTGAGTGTCGATTGTGCAAGGGCAGTGCCGTCCAATTATTATCTTTCTCAAAACTATCCAAATCCATTTAATCCTGTTACATCTTTTTCATACCAGATTCCTGTTGCGTGTGATGTAACTGTAACGGTTTACAATCTGCTTGGTGAAGAGGTGAAGGTTCTTATAGACAAATATCATGAGCCTGGATATTATAGGCTGGAGTGGAACGGCCTCGACAAGAATGAAAACAGAGCTGCGAGTGGGATTTATCTCCTTCATATAATGGCAGGAAGTTTCTCCATGGTGCGAAAAATGGCACTGATGCGTTAGAACATTTTAACAGGATCATTATGTAAGCCGCAGAACAATTTTCAACTGCGGCTTTATTGAATTTTTGGCAATTTGATCAATACATTAGAAAAAGGACCATGATTTTTAAATGAGGTTCTGGCCGTTAAATTATATTTTTACTTTTGTATTTTGTTCTGTATCACTATATGCTCAGGCCAATCTATCGTTCACAAATATTTCAGACAGCCTCGGAAACACGGGGATGGGGCCGCACAGCACACTCTTTTGTGATGTCAACAAAGATGGAAGACCGGATATCTATATAACCATGTATTTTCAGGTCGACAGCACGATTGCAGATCTATTATACATGAATGTCAGTGGCCTGAGGTTTCATGAGGAGGGAGAGGTAAGAGGCGTTGACGATCTGGATGGAGGCTCTCATGGGGCGGTTTTTGCCGATCTTGATAATGATGGAGATTATGATCTGATAAACGGTTCAACGGTCAAGAGACCGGAGAAGATTGGAATAAACAACAATGTTTATCAGAATGATGGAGATGGATATTTTGCGGATGTAACTAATTTATCACCCGATATGGTGAGTTCTGAGAATACAACACGTGCAGTGTTGGCTGTAGACATAAATTGTGATGGATATCTTGACATATTTTCAGTAACAGGGAGTCTGGGAACAGATGATCCTACTGATGAGTTCAATGAGGTCTATCTAAACAATCATGCAATGCATTTTGAAGGTGTTGGGGCAGGCGATCTTTTATCTGCTCCAGCATGCCAGGGAGCAACAGATACAGATTTTGATGGAGACGGGGATGTCGATATAATAGCTGCAAACAGGACGGGCGAGCTTAATATATTAAGAAACGATGGGAACGGAAATTTTACACTTGTAACACCTGTATCGTCCATAGGAATAAATCACGGTGCAGGAGATGGGATAACGATGGGAGATGTTGATAATGATGGTGATCTGGACATGTTGCTTGTCTCAGGCGGATCTGTAAGAGAGGCGTATCTCTACAAGAGCAATGGAGACGGAACATTCAAATATCACTGCCAGTGGAAGGGTGTAAAGGGTTACATGGGAGGTTTTGGTGATCTGGACAACGATGGCGATCTTGATCTGGTATTTGCCAGTGACACGAGCTGCTATATAAATGATGGTTCTGGAAATTTCACAAGAGGTCCATTTAAACACATATCTCCCAAGGGAGACTTCAGAAGCGTGGCCTTTTCAGACATAGATGATGACGGAGATCTCGATTTTGCAATTGCAGACAAACAGCTCAAGAGTCGCCTGATAAGAAACGATTTGACCGGAGGGGGGCACTGGCTGAAGGTTGAGTTGATCTCGCCCCAGGGTCAGGCAGGAGCATTTGGTGCAAAGGTGTGGGTCTATTCTGCAGATGAGGACAGTGTTTTACTCGGTTTTCGAGAATCGAGAAGCAGTAACGGTTACCTGGCCCAGAACGATCCAGTGCTTCATTTTGGTCTCGGCATAAATGACACGGTTAATATCGTGGTTAGATTTTTGGATGGAACAAAGGTCGAAAGAAGCCGTGTTGCGTGTGATCAGACAATCCAGGTCAATGGACAGGAAACAAAAGTATCGGATCAGTTCTATAGAGATAAGAATTTTAGTCTGTCACAAAATTTTCCAAATCCCTTTAATTCTGCAACTTCTATTTATTATACAATTCCAGAGGATTGTCATGTATCAATATCAATATACAACACCATGGGAAGAAAGATAAAAACTCTCGTAGATCGGTTCATGATTTCCGGATCCTATCATGTGAAATGGAATGGAGATGATGATAAGGGAAGAGGAGTTTCAAGTGGGATATATATAGTCAATATGGATACTGGTAGTTTCAGGTTAAGCCGAAAGATAACGATCATTAAATAATAGCGATTGACAGCCATGTTAAAGAAAACAGTGCATCTGATTTTTCTGACAACCTCTC
>CAZYVD010000044.1:0-22644 GCA_964651045.1 uncultured bacterium | reverse complement strand
CTAATTTATCAAAGATTAAACTCTCATTATTCAAAATTTTTGGGGGTCACCCTGATTATCCTTGACAAACATGGAAAATATGTTACATTATCAACAATCAAAAATAACTAGGATAGAAAAAGAAAAATGAATATTACTACAAAATCATTCGGCAGAACAGACGATGGTTCTGATGTTGATCTATATACACTGACAAACTCAAATGGCATGAAGGTCCAGATAACAAATTATGGCGGCATCGTTGTTGCTCTCTTCGTACCCGATCGCAATGGAACTCTTGATGATGTTGTACTCGGGTATGACACACTCAATGAATATATTAAGAACAATCCATACTTCGGAGCAATTGTGGGTCGCTGCTGCAACAGGATTGCCAGAGCAAAATTCACAATCGACGGTAAAAAATATCGACTCGCAGCCAATAATGGCAAAAATCATCTGCACGGCGGAATCAGGGGATTCGATAAGGTTGTATGGAATGCAGAAGTTGTCGAAGGCGAAGAGACAATAGGAATAAGACTCTTCTATCTTAGTAAAGATGGTGAAGAAGGATATCCCGGAAACCTTTCCACAACAGTCACATATCTGATTACAGACAAGAACGAATTAAAGATAATCTACATGGCAAAAACCGATAAACCTACTGTTATTAATCTAACTCATCACTCTTACTTCAATCTAGCCGGACAGGGAAATGGTAACATATTAAATCACATCCTGATGATCAATGCAGATAAATTCACTGTTGTTGACGAACAGCTCCTCCCAACTGGTGAGCTGCTAAAAGTTAATGGAACTCCAATGGACTTCAGAACCCCGACTGCAATTGGGGAAAGAATCGATTCCGATTACCGGCAACTACAATACGGCTGCGGCTACGATCACAACTATGTGTTGAAAACACATCAAGGAAAGCCCGTTTTTGCAGCAAGAGTCTATGAACCAACAAATGGAAGAGTTCTCGAAGTATTTACAACAGAACCTGGAATTCAATTCTATACAGGTAATTTTCTTGACAGCAGGATCACAGGGAAAAAGGGAAAGGTATATAAACATCGCTATGGATTATGTCTTGAGGCCCAACACTTTCCAGACTCACCAAACAGACCCGAATTCCCGAGTGTGATCTTGAGACCCGGACAGACTTATACTCAGGAAACAGTATATAAGTTTTCAGCAAAATAGAAATGAAAGGAGTCAGCACATGAAATCTGATCTGGACTGCCTTCTCTGCCTGATGAGACAGGCCCTGAACACAGTCAGGCTCGCAACCAGCGACAGAGAACTTCAGAGAAAAGTGATTAATCTGACTGCAGAGTGGATAAAAAAAGCAGATCTTTCCCGCTCTCCAGCAGACATCTCCACAAGAGTTTACAGAATCGTTTCTGAGGTAACAGGGGTTAAGGATCCCTACTCAAAAATAAAGGAAAAGACCAACCGTGAGGCCCTGAAGATGGCTTTAAAGCTCAGATCGTTTATAGATCGATCCAGCGATCCATTAAAATCGGCAATACATCTTGCTGTTGCGGGTAATATCATTGATGTCGGCATCGGGCATGAATTTGATATAAGCAAAGATATCATTAAAATCTTAAATACTACATTCGCAATTGATGATACAGAATCTTTCAGAAAAGAACTAAAATCCGCAACAAAACTCTTATACCTCGGAGACAATTCAGGAGAGATTGTTTTTGATAAGATTCTTATAGAAGAGATAATAAAGAGAGATGTTGAAGTTATCTTTACTGTAAAATCCGGCCCGGTCATAAATGATGCGACCTTTCAGGATGCTCTGTTTACAAAAATCTCTGATATTGCTTGTGTGATAGAGACAGGGTCAGACGATATCGGAATCAACTTTGAAAAGGCAGGAGATGAGTTTCTCCGCCACTACTCAGAGGCAGATATCATCTTATCCAAAGGGCATGGTAATTTTGAGTCGTGCAATGAAAGAAGAGAAAACTTCTATTTTCTTTTAAAGGCAAAATGTCGTGTTGTTGCAAAAGAACTGAGGGTAGAAAAAGATGATATAGTTTTCAAACATCAATTCCTCGAAAGATCAATAACCTAACTCTTTGATATCAAAAATAATATCATGGCTGAAAATGAAGCACCGGTAAATCGATTTCACTATCCACCGAGCCTCCTGCCCGCAAGTCGATGAGGATGGACCTGTTTAATATCCAGGTCTTGACGCAAAATTTATTTTGATATTTTCATTAAACAGTTATATTTAATAAAATCATATATCATTTTAAATCCATTCCTTACAGGAGCCAATATGAACCAGCTAAATTTACTCGACGGTTTAGTGGTCGCCCTTTTTTTTCTTGCTGTGTTTGGTATTGCAGCCTATTACTCAAAGAAAGCCGGAAAAGATACAAAACAATTTTTCCTTTCTGGCAGAAACATGCCGTGGTATATTGCAGGAACCGCAATGGTAGCCACAACATTTGCAGCAGACACTCCCCTTGCAGTAACAGAGCTTGTGGCAAAAAATGGGATATCGGGCAACTGGCTGTGGTGGAACATGGCAATAGGCGGTATGCTGACTGTATTTCTCTATGCAAGACTGTGGCGACGTTCGGGAATAATGACCGATGTTGAGTTTATCGAATTCAGATACTCTGGAAGACCTGCTGCAGTGTTGCGAGGATTCCGAGCCCTCTACCTCGGCCTGTTCATGAATGCAATAGTAATGGGATGGGTCCACAAGGCAATGGAAAAGATATTTCAGGTAACAGTTCCTGTCATAAATCCATTCATTCTGGTTGTTACTGCCGCTCTAATAATAGCAATCTATTCGTCCGCATCTGGCCTGCTCGGCACTGCCAGAACCGACAGCTTCCAGTTCCTCTTTGCAATGACAGGATGTGTTGTTCTGGCAGTAATCGTTATAAAACTTCCTCAAATAGGTGGAATGATAGGACTTAGAGAAAAATTAGCGCCTCAGGTCATCAGCTTTTTCCCAAGAATAGAAACAGTCTCAGCAGCGGGAATTACTGGAGGCGCACTTGCTCTCTCGGCAGGTGCATTTTTCGCATATATTGGCCTTCAGTGGTGGTCGAGCTGGTACCCAGGAGCCGATCCTGGAGGAGGAGGATACATAGCCCAGCGAATGATGTCTGCAAAAGACGAAAAGCACAGCCTCTTTGCAACCCTCTGGTTTAACATTGCCCACTTTACGATTCGACCATGGCCATGGATCATAGTGGCCCTGTGTGCACTTATTCTTCTTCCAAGAGCCGAAAGCCCGGAGATTCTGCATAAACAAAACCCTGTTCTTTATCAGAAGGTGGTTAAGGCCTATTCGTTAAACAAAAACAACATGGAAACAGATGAAGATGCAGAGTTTTCTGAATTTTATGAAAAATATGAAAACACAGTCGATCCTGGGATAATGTATCCAAAACTAATGATGCGATTTCTACCATCTGGACTCCGAGGATTTCTGATAGCAGTATTCCTTGCAGCGTACATGTCAACAATCGCTTCTCAATTGAACTGGGGAACCTCATATCTAATCAACGATCTCTACAGAAGATTTGTAAAAAGAGATGCACCCGAAAAACACTATGTACTCATATCTCGTATGGGAATCATTGTTATGATCACATTTTCTCTTCTGATTACTAGACTATTTTTGACAACTATCTCAGGGGCATGGATATTCATCATAAATGCCAGTGCAGGCATAGGTGCGGTCCTTCTCTTGAGGTGGTACTGGTGGAGAATAAATGCATGGTCAGAAATCTCTGCAATGATCGCACCTCTCATTATATATCCATTATCAACCCGAGTTTTTGGAATTCAGCCCCCAATAACGCTCTATCCAACAGTACTCGGAACAACAGCAGTCTGGATAACTGTTACACTGCTTACAAAACCTGTGAGCTCGGACAAAATAACAACGTTCTACACCAGAGTACATCCAGGTGGAATCGGATGGAAAAAAATAGCAAAAGATCTTCCCAACATAAAAAGCGACAAAGGATATGTCCGTCTCCTGATTGACTGGCTCTGCGGCGTTATTTTAATTTACTCCATGCTCTTTGGCTTTGGGAATATGCTGTTTGGAGAATATATCCGTGCATCTCTCTATATTGCAGTCGGCACTGCTTCTGCTGCAGTAATCTACTTTGATTTAAAAAAACGCGGGTTTAAAACTATCACTGAATAATATTTAAAATTTAAAGGGAAAAGGATGAAAGAGAGTAATATTCGATCGGAAAGAATTGTTTCAATCGATGCACTGCGCGGTTTTGACATGTTCTGGATCACGGGTGGAGCAGGAGTTTTTCTTGCACTATTTCGCATGATCGATTCTCCAATCACAAGAGGGCTCGCTGCTCAACTCCATCACTCAAAGTGGAACGGCTTTACATTCTGGGATCTAATATTCCCACTGTTTCTCTTTATTGTTGGTGTTGCCCTGCCCCTCTCCCTTTCAAAAAGGTTGAAGAGAGGTGATTCAAAAAGAGAGATTATCTTTCACATAATAAAGAGAACTGCCGTCTTGATCATGCTCGGCTTCATATACAATGGTATACTCGATTTAAACTTCAGCGAATTCAGATATGCAGGGGTGCTGCAAAGAATAGCGATCTGCTATTTCTTTTCATCCTTTATAGTTCTCTATTTCAACATAAGGGGACAGGCAATCACATTTGCCTTACTACTGGTTATCTACTGGGCTGTCATGAAGCTTGTTCCAGTACCAGGCTTTGGGCCTGGAGTGCTGACTCCAGAAGGCAACCTCTCAGGATACATAGATCGTCTGCTGCTTCCTGGAAAATTCTGCTGCTATGGATTTGGAGACAATGAAGGAATCCTCAGCACTGTGCCTGCAGTTGCCACTACACTAATGGGAGTGTTGAGCGGACACCTGCTGAAATCAAACTACTCTCAGATCAACAAAGCAATCAGACTGCTGATTGCAGGCACAGCCTCAATCCTGCTTGGAGCGGCATGGAGCCTAATATTCCCGATAAATAAATTAATCTGGACAAGCTCTTATGTGCTGTATGCAGGGGGCTGGAGTATGATCCTGCTTTCTGTTTTCTACTGGATAATCGATATAAAGAGATGGAAAAAATGGGCATTCCCATTTATCATAATTGGAATGAATCCAATTACAATCTATGTTGCACAATCTGTTTTTGATTTCGGCATAATTGCCGGCATATTTGTACATGGTTTTATAAACCACCTGGGAGCCTTCAGGCCGCTGTTCTGGGCTATATGCGTTCTTTGTGTCAAATGGCTTTTCCTATACTTTCTCTACAGACAAAAAATATTTCTAAAGGCATAAAAGTGTTCAATAATTTAACACTTGATTCTGGTAATTTGTACTCTGCTTTAACAATTTAGACTATGTAAAACCTTATCAAATAATCGATTATATAAGATTCGACCTTCATACAACCATTCTGGTATATTTATTGCCAGTTAGAAAGGAGAATATATGGAGCTAAAAGAAAAAATAAAAATGGCAAGGGGCGAAGCAGAGCCCGATATCGTTCTGAAGAATGCAAAGATTGTAAATGTATTCTCAGGAACTATCCATGATGCAGATGTGGCTATTTGCGAGGATACAATAGTTGGTGTTGGTGAATATGATGCCAGAAGAGTGATTGACCTCAATGGCAGATTCGTTTCACCAGGCTTTTTAGACTCTCATGTTCACATAGAAAGTTCAATGGTAACACCATCCGAGTATGCAAGGGCTGTGGTTCCGCAGGGTACAACATCTGTAGTAATAGATCCTCATGAGATTGCAAATGTTGCGGGAAAGGCAGGCATTAAATACATGATCGATTCCTCTGAAAACTCACCCCTCGATGTGTATGTGATGGTACCATCTTGTGTTCCTGCAACAACAATGGAGACATCAGGTGCATCTCTTACTGCTGATGATATAATTGAGTTTAAAAAAGAAAAAAGAGTGCTCGGACTTGCAGAGATGATGAACTTCCCGGGAGTAGTGAACCAGTTTCCCGAAGTCCTTGAAAAAATAGAAAAATGGAAAGATAAAATAATCGACGGTCATGCACCAGGACTATCTGGAAAAGATCTAGCGGCCTATATAATCTCAGGAATCAGATCTGATCATGAGTGTACAACAGTCGAGGAGGCACGCGAGAAGATCGAGATGGGAATGATGGTAATGATAAGGGAAGGAACAGCGGCAAAAAATCTGGGAACACTTCTCCCCCTCGTAAGAGCTGAAAATGCCAGTCGATTCTGTTTTTGCACAGATGACCGCCACCCTTACGACCTGATGGTTCAGGGCCATATTAACTATCTTATAAAGAGAGCAGTTGCCATGGGGCTCGATCCAATTACTGCCATTAAAATGGCAACAATAAATCCTGCTCTCTATTTTGGACTAACCGACCGCGGTGCAGTAGCTGTCGGCTACAGGGCAGATCTTGTTGTTTTTGACAATTTTGAAAATATGAACATCTCTCTGGTATTCAAGAATGGTAATATAGTTGCAGAGAATGGCATGCTTAAACAAGAACCTCAAAAAATTACCCCAGAAGGTCTATTAAAATCAATAATAAAAGATCCTGTTGATTCCAGAAGTCTAAAAGTTGAGTACATAGAAAAGAGCATGATGAGAGTCATACAGATCATACCAGATCAGATAATAACAAAACAGATAGCTGTAACTCCAAATGTTGTCGATGGGTATGTGGAGAGCAGCACGGAAGAGGATATTCTAAAGATCGTAGTTGTCGAACGATATGGAAAATCGGGCAACATAAACACTGGTTTTGTTAAAGGATTCGGGCTGAAAAAGGGGGCAATCGGATCATCTGTGGCGCACGATTCACACAACATAATCGCAGTCGGCACAAACGATTCAGACATAAGAGATGTCATAAATTCTATCGTAAAAATGCAGGGTGGCCTTGCTGCAGTCGTTGATGGTAAGGTTCGAGACTCTCTCCCCCTTCCTGTTGGCGGACTCATGTCAGAAGAGCCCCTAAACTATGTTAAGGACAGGCTGGAGGGACTAAAGAAAATCACAAGAGAGATGGGCTGTACTATAGGGGATCCTTTCATGCAGCTCTCATTTACAGCCCTTCCAGTAATACCAGAGCTCAAAATCACAGATATGGGACTTGTGGATGTCAATAATTTCAGATTTGTGTCTCTTTTTATTTGAAAAAAGAACACAAAGAGGAAACAATGGGTGATTCGAATCTAAATATGCACAAGAGAATAAGAAGATTCAGATTCATATTATCTGCAATCGGTTTTGGAGTATTCTACTGGATTTTAGAATCAATAAGAGACGTTATATCCTTCCAAAAAGGAAGATTCATAGAACGTCTGCTCTTTCCCGATCTCTTCTCCTTCTGGATGAGGATAATGGTAATATTCATCCTCATTCTATCAGGAATCTATATACAATCTGTGGTTAAAACTAAAGAAGAGAGAGGAGAAGAAGAAAAGAGGGGTTCGGAAATAAGCATGATCTGGGTCGGCCTCGCATTTTCCCTGCTGTACTGGATTCTTGAAGGAGTGAGAGATGTATTCGTACTGGGCAAGGGACCGCTCATCAAGGGGCTGATTTCTCCAGATCCCATGGGATTCTGGATGCGTCTGCTTGCCGTCGGTGTACTCATACTCTTCAGCCTCTATACTCAAAATATCATTAATGAAAGGAAAAAAGCAGAAGAGAATCTCCAAAAAATCAATAAGAAACTCAAAGAGCTCGATCAGATGAAGAGTAACTTCATATCCATGGTCTCACATGAACTGCGGAATCCAATCGGAATAATGAGAGAAGGAGTCTCTGTGTGTCTAGAAGAACGAATTGGTAAATTGAATGAGATGCAGAAAAAACTTCTTCTTCGCACAAGAAACAACATAGACCGACTGACGCGGCTGGTAACAGATCTACTCGACATATCGAGAATCGAGGCAGGCAAATTGAAGATCAGAAGAAGCAATGTAGACATCGCAACAATTGCAGAAACAATAATCGAGGAATATGAAAATATAGCAACAAAAAAGGGCGTAAGACTGAATCTATCACTCCATGATCGGCCGATCAGGATCTATGGCGATGGAGACAAAATAACCCAGATATTCAATAACCTTCTAAGCAATGCAATTCGGTATGTGGAAAACGGAGACGAGATAAGAATCGATATAAGAAATAATGAAAAATTTATTAAATGTAGCGTATCAGATACTGGAAAGGGAATAGCAGAAGAACATCTTCCCTACATCTTCTCAAAGTTCGAGCAGTTTGGAAGGGAAAGGGGAGCATCTGGATACAGAGGGACCGGCCTCGGTCTTGCAATAACCAAGGGACTGATTGAGAAGATGGGAGGCAATATCTGGGTCGACTCCACTCTCGGAAAGGGAACCACGTTCCACTTCACTCTTGAGAAAAAACCATTTCCAAAGATTCTAATTGTCGACGATTCAGAAAGCATTGTTGATGTGGTTTCAGGTTTCCTCAGGTCTGAAGGGTATCGTGTCGATGCAGCCTATGATGGAGAAAGCGGCGTGAGAAAGGCTAAAAACGACGACTTTTCTCTGATTATATTAGACATGATGATGCCAGAGATGAGCGGATATGAGGTAATAGGACGGTTAAAACACGACAAGAGAACAAACAACATACCAATTTTAATCATGAGTGCATATGAAGTTAACAGGGAATTGCTGAATCATGTTGACGAGAATACTGCATTTCCACAAATCCATAAACCAATTGATCCAGAAGAGCTCAAAGAAAAAGTAATAGAGACAATTAATGGGTAAACTATTATGGAGGAAACACATATGGTCGGCAAAAGAGTACTAATTGTTGAGGATGAGATCGAGTTTGCAGAGATGGTAAAACTAAGGCTGGAACTTGAGGGTTTTGATGTAACGATCGCAGAAGATGCATATCAGGGGAATAAAGAGATATTAAACAATCAGTTCGATTTGATTGTCATGGATCTTTTAATGCCTGTTGGCAGCGGTTTTGATCTTATTAAAAAGATCAGAGAACTTCCTGATAAAGGTGACATACCGATCATAGTAATGACAGGCAAAACCGTTGATGAGGATGTAATAACAAAAGCAAACAAATACAATGTATCTGCCATATTTACAAAACCATATGATGGAACAAAATTTGTTAATACGGTCAAATCAATACTGGAAAAGCAGATAAAATTATAATACCCCGAAACCGGGGCATAACACAAAATCGCGTGGGCGATACTGGATTCGAACCAGTGACCTCTGGTATGTGAGACCAGCGCTCTAACCAACTGAGCTAATCGCCCATACTGAAAAATAATTTAAAAACATTTCACACTCAACGCAATAAAATTTTTTTTATCCCACAATTTACATCATCAAGAGATTCACTTTTCGTTATGGATATGTTTTAAATAGTATTCTGAATTATCGGGATCGAGCTTCATGAGCCTCTTTATTACATCAGGGTCATCTTTAAATATCTCTATCAACTCCATGCGATGACCATGGATAAACTGAAGAGATTTTTTATTCCCCGGATCCTTTGTCAAAATATCCTCGAGTATCGACAGCGCCTTCCCACAATACCTCTTTGCAGTCGTATCCTCTTCACCAACATAAGAGAGACCGAGAAAGAAAAAATCCTTCATAGTCCTGAATGGTATGTTCTCATCACTCAATATATAATTGGCCAGCTCTCCTCTCTCTTTCCATCCCTTAAAAAATACAGTGTTAAACTGAGCAAGCTCAGTAATATGTTTTGCCTTTTCAAAATAGGGAGTTCCCATAAACTTACCAAATTTATCATATTCACCCCCTATTATTAGATAGATATAAAAATCTATGAATCTCGTAAACGGATCGAAATTATCATCACTATGAATCAATTGATTGCCTGCCTCAAAAGGGAAATACCAGTATCTGTCATAATACTGGATATCCTTTTCATTGCTGATTAGAAATCTTCCTGAATACCTGTTTTCATAGCTCACACTTCTGTCTCTGAGAAATATCTTCATTATTACTTTGATTGGCTCCTCCAGAACCTCACCTGTCCAGTCGTAGTCATTTATATAAGACTCTATCTCATCCGCAAGATCCTTCAGTTCTTGTTGCTTCTCGAGCGGCAAAAGTTCCAGCATAACGCTGACTCGTGCCTCGATCTGCTGACCTTGTGCTTCAATAAAAGGAAACATAAGAAAAAGTAAAAATAAATATAAAGGGAACCTCCTGAAACAAAACAATGATATAAACTTCATAAATCTGCCTCCTCGAGTCAAATCAGGTCCATATTATCAATATAATCTTTCAAATAACTTTGTCAAGTTTCTTTATTAAAATATTATTCTCTCTTTCAGGCTTATTTACAGTTAATATCGATTTTTTTCTTGCAAAATAGATTTATAAAGTTTATATTTGCCAATATTCTCTATATTATTTTTCGAAACAATCTCTTTTTTCTCGAATGAAGAAAAATATATATAAAATAATCCAACTTATGATACTCCTGAGAATTTTTATGTCAAACAACACTCTTTATGCGAGTTTTGAACTCCTGCCTGTTGGAGCAAGAAACATAGGGATGGGATGCGCATTTGTTGCCATTGGGTCAGGTCCGGAGTCACTTTTTTCAAACTGTGCAGCACTGTCACAGAGCACGCCATGCATATCGATGTTCCTGTCCCATCCCTACTGTATGCCAGGGCTTAACTTCCAAATGATAGGAACCGTATTTCCAACCAGAGCAGGAAGTTTCGGAATTGCCATAAAAAATCTTGGCAACAAATTTTACAGTGAAAATACAGGCCTTATCGGATATGGAACCAGATTAATAAAAAACACGTATTTGGGAGTAGCACTAAAGCTCTTCATGCTTCAAATTCAGGATTATGGATATGCCAAATCGATTGGCATAGATGCCGGTCTGTTAGTCAGACTTACAAATAAGATCGGCTACGGAATATCGATTAAAAATATAAACAATCCAAGAATTGGAAAAAATAAAGAACCGCTCCCCCAGCAGATGTCAATAGGTGTTGCCTGCAAGATTCGCAAGAATTTAATTCTATCCTTTGAAATCGATAAAGAAACAGGATTTCCCGTTGAATTAAGGAGCGGATTCGAATTCGATCTCTTTCATATACTAAGACTCAGGGGCGGCATTACGACCAGTCCCTCCACTGTTTGTTCAGGTATAGGGATTAAATGGAAAATCTTTACAATGGATTATGCTTTCACAAATCATCCCTTTCTTGGATCAACACACCAGATATCGATATCGATTTTTCTCGGCCGAGCAAATTCTTAATCATGAGCAAGTTGTGTCTTTTAAAAATATTCTTAATACTGATTCTTACAACTCTCCCACTTATTGGTCAGACAAAAATGGAAGAGTCGATCCTTGAAGAATATGATGAAAATGTATCACCAGAGATGGCAGAACGGCTTCTTGAAATACGCAGAAATCCAATAGATTTAAACAGTGCAACGCTCAAGCAGCTGGAGTCTCTCCCACTCATCTCTCCAATCGAGGCTCATAAAATCGTTTTGAATAGAGACAAAGAGGGAAGATTCAGATCATGGAATGATTTTATTGGCCGTCTCAAATTCGATAGAAAAGAGTGGGAGAGTCTAAGGGTTTATTTTGTCATTTCAAGATCTGAAAACAGCAAGCCGCAAATAATACTGAGGCAGAGAAATCAAATCAAATATCCTAAAACGAGCGGATTCATAACAGGAAAATACTCAGGTACACCTCTAAAAAGCTACAGCAGGTTAAGATTAATCAGGAATAAAAACATCTATGGAAGCCTATTACTACAAAAAGATGCTGGTGAGCAGATGTGGGACGACCATTTAGCAGGTTTTATTGGAACAAATATCCTGTCCGGCTCTACTCATATAATAGCAGGTAACTTTTTTGCTGAATTTGGCCACGGCCTGGTTCTTTCAAGGCCATACGGATTTTTCAAATGTGCAGATCCAACCATGGTTGTAAAAAGATACTCCAGAGGAATAGGCGGTTATGATTATTCTGAAGAGAACAACTTTTTTCAGGGAGTTGCACTTAGCAGTAGAATATATAAAAACCTGTATCTGAGCTTCTTTGGATCACACAAGGCCATAGATGCCACAATAAACAGTGACGGTTCAATAAAGAATTTCCCAAGCTCGGGACTTCACAGGACACGATCAGAGATTAAAACAAAAGACAGGATAAAAGAAAATCTCGGTTGTATTAGAATAGAATATCTCCTGAGTAGAGGGAGCATTGGAATCACGGGCTGGAAAAATTCATATTCCAGGTCGGTGGATCGAAAAGACAGGGAGAGGTACAGATTCGCATTCAACGGTAAAAGAAACGCTCTCATCGGTCTCGACTATGATCTTTATCTTGGAGAAATCAACCTTACAGGAGAGATTGCAAGATCTGCCTCATCTGGCTGGTCTCTGATTTCAAGCACAATAATAGATTGTGGTAAAATGATTATGGTTCTCTCGTTTCGACACTTCGATCCTGAGTTCCAGAATCCACATGGTCATGGGTTCAGTACAAACAGGATCAGTAATGAACAGGGATTTTATACAGGTATCAGGTGGAAGATCTGCTCAAAAACAGCAGTAAGCTGTTTTTACGATTTGTTCAAGATGCCGTGGCGAACCTACTCTGTACCAGTTCCTACAAGATGCAGTGATGGTTTCATACAGATTGAACAGAGGATCACACCTCTTTTGTATATCGAGATGCGCGCCCGATTAAGAAAGAGCCAGGTGATGTCAAAATACACTTCCGATTCTAAATTAAATTTTGATTATTTGAGAGCCCGAACCCAGCTCCTTACCCGAATGCAGATATTCATCAAACCAGGTCCTGGATTTCATCTAAAAACAAGACTGGAAAAAAAATCTGTTATTTATCCAGTAACCAGACTCGGCAACAACATACTGGCTCATCATTATAAAGAATCCGGACTTCTATTCTATCAGCACTTATCATTCAACATAAATCAAGACATTGCAATTTCTGGATGCTGGATTACTTTTGATTCAGAATCTTATGACAGTCGATTATATGAATTCGAAAATGATCTGCCCGGTACAATGACAATCATACCACTGTATGGAAAGGGAACCAGATGGTATGTTCTTGTTAAATGGAGGGTGTCAAAATATCTTAAACTATCTTTAAAATACAGTTCCACCTATCACTATGGAGCAGATTCATGGGGCACTGGAAATGATAGAATAAAAGGGGATACTGAAAATAAATTTGGCGTTCAGATCGATCTTGTAATATAAAATTATCACTATTAGATTTTTCTTTTATTTTCACGGAAGACCAATACATCAATATCTAGCTTTATTTGATTTAAAGTTAATTTATTCCAATCATGGTCTCAAAATCTATTATAGACCATTGTTTACTAAAATCTTGGCCTTTATAAATCCACTCATCTTAGCGATCTTGCAAATATCAAAAACTTCTTGACAAATTATCAATACATCTTTACATTAAAAAATAAAGAAAAAATTAAAGCAAAAATTGCACATTATTATGTAATAATGGCAATTTAATTTCTGAAATGTTAAGGCACCTTCATGCAGTAAGTTGTACAATAATATTCATCTCTATAAAAATAAAATTGCTGTTATTAAAAATTAATAATCATAAGTTGACATAGGATTAATGTTAGAATTTTTTTTTGAAGATTAAATAGAGTATAACGTGTACGAATTGCCCTAAAAAGCCACAATTAAATTTTTGATTTTAGGCAAATTTAATTTGCTAATATTAGAAAATTTTATTTGTTTAATATATAGAAAATAATATGTCAAATGTAAATGATTGATATAGAGAGAACAATTCACAATTTTAAAACATCGTTATGCCCTAAAGTTGATGTGGCTTCATTGCACGCTAGATCAGATATTGCTCATAAGTGGAAACTCACTTACAGAATAATAGTATTACGAGAAGGGATTGGATGGCGTCTTTTGGATATACTATCCCAAGCGTATAAATTAGGCCAGAAGAACATGATAATCGGTGCGAGAATTTTGACAAGGGCTGCAATCGAGACTTTATGCCTTCTGATATATATGAACAAACAAATGAAATCTGTTATTAACAACAAATTAAGTTTTAATGATTTTGATATGATTACAACGAGAATGCTGTTAGGATCTAAAAAACAAGACAAGATGCCAGATCCTATTAATGTAAATGGATTAGTAAAAAATAGTAATCAAAAATATACTGGAATAAAAGCAATCTATGACGACTTAAGCGAGACAGCCCATCCAAATTATGATGGAATTTGTTATGGATATTCAAAGTTAAATAAGGATGAATACACTACAGAATTTGGTATCTTTTGGAAAGAAAAATTTGGAAACCAGCATGAAACTGCTATCCGCCTTTGTTTAGAAATTTTCGAAAATGAGTATTACAATGTCTGGCCAATGCAATACAAGCAATTAGAGAAGTGGCTTGAAAAAAATGATAATAAACTTAAGCAATAAAGGTAAAAAGCAAAAATTGATAATTTAATAATAGGGTCATGCTTTAGTCGATAATTAGAGGAGGCAAGGACGATATGCTTGGATTAAACTTAAAAATTTCAAATAAATTTAGCATAGATGAGCATGTAGTGCTTTTCCATGGAGACTGTATAGATTTACTAAAAGATATACCTGATAAATCGATTCAATTGATTGTAACGTCACCTCCGTATAATATTGGTAAAGAATATGAGAAAAAACTCAAAGTTGAAACTTACATAAACCAACAGGCCAAAGTAATAAGAGAGTGCGTTCGTGTACTTTCAGATAATGGAAGTATTTGTTGGCAAGTCGGAAATTATGTTAATAATGGAGCTATCATTCCTCTTGATACAATTTTATATCCAATATTTAATGAATTGGGTCTTATTATGCGTAATAGAATTATATGGCATTTTGAACACGGGTTACACTGTTCAAGAAGATTTTCCGGTCGTTATGAGACAATCATTTGGTTTACAAGAAAAACAAAAGAATATATTTTTAATCTTGATCCAGTAAGAATTCCACAAAAATATCCTATGAAGAAGTACTATAAAGGTCCTAAAGCAGGACAATATTCTTGTAATCCACTTGGTAAGAATCCGGGCGATGTTTGGGATATTCCGAACGTAAAAAGTAATCATGTGGAAAAAACTGATCATCCTTGTCAATTTCCTGTTGAGTTGATTGAACGTCTTGTTCTTTCAATGACAAATGAAAGAGATTGGGTATTGGATCCATTTCTTGGAACCGGTACTTCGATTATTGCCGCAATAAGACATAATAGAAGAGGTGTCGGAGCAGAAACTGAAAAAAAATATGTCGATATCGCTCGTGATAGAATATTAAAAGCAATTAATGGCACATTAAAAACAAGACCAATGAATAAACCAAAATATGACCCAAAATCAAACAGCAAATTTTTAGTTCCACCTTGGAAAGAGCAAGAAAGAAAATATCATCAATTAAAATTAGTTTGAAATCAAAGAGAATATCATTGTGAGAATAGTAGATTTATATTCACATTTAAATGGATTAGAATTTCTTCTTGTACATAAACCGCAACTTTGGGAAGAGATACAAAATGTCATCAAACATGTTGATGGAAATGCATGTAAAACAAAGGTTTCAAAAGAAAAGAATATGAAAGGGCGCTTGTTATATAGCCCAATTGATATGAATAAATCATTTAAAAACCTTCTGGAAGAAAAAAATTGGGAGGAAAGTAGAGTCAACTATTGGGTTACAAAAGATGAAAAATTAATACGTAAAACTATTACAATGCCACCAGAAAATCAGAAAAAGGAAATTGAAAAGGCGGGGTTTTCACCAATTTATAGTTATAATCAGACAGATTTTGTGAAAGATAGGGTGGCTATAGAAGTTCAATTTGGAAAATATTCATTTGTGGCATATGATTTATTTGTAAAACATCTTGCTTTTTATATTGGTGATAAAATAGATGTAGGGGTTGAAATATTACCAATGAAAACATTACAATCTCAAATGAGTTCTGGTGTTGCTTATTATGAGGGGGAATTATATAATGTTATTAGACAGGGACGCGGTGTTCCTGCTGTCCCCCTTATTATTATTGGTATAGATATATAAGAGGCCACCCAAAAATCACACCACCATACGGCTATTCCACTAACACACTAATTCAACAAGTATGCATAATTATTATATAACAACTAAAAGGATACTAACAAGGAATATAGTTAATAATTATTGGTAATCGATTGTAAATAAATCAATCAATCAGTGAATATCATCCTGCAATAACTTCCAAAACAGGCATCGAAGAAGAAAAAATCGATCAGGATTGGGGAGAAATAATCTAATTAAATTAAATAATTGTATAATTTTGATTGCCCTGTTGATCGGCCTTCGGACGAGTAAATAAGAATCGATATATATTTTCTTGTTGGGGAGCTAAAACAATCCTCTTTTTTTACTCTCAGGGATTTGCTATATAGAAACAGAGTTTCTTTTCAAAATCGTTTCCAAAAACAAGTTTGGGAACGAGTAGGTATTTGGTCGTTGTGCTCATAATCAATTCTCCTGTTTTATGGTTACATTCTATCATGAGGCAACGACCAATTTTTTAAAAAGTTCATTTCATCCAATGTTACTTTATTTTTGAGTCAATGCTTGGTTCCGTTTCCCACAGGTGGTTTTAAAAATTAGTTGACAAAAAGAAAAAAAATTGTATATTAAGAACTTCAACAATATAAAGGGGCCGTAGTTCAACATGGTTAGAGCGCCGGCCTGTCACGCCGGAGGTTGCGGGTTCGATCCCCGTCGGCCCCGCATAAAAAGAGTCTTTGATAATACAAATGACTCTTTTTTTATTAATAAATGAATTCATCTTTTAGCAGAAGGCAAGACCAAGCAGCCATTGATATACTTGGTGGTCGGAAAGAATTATTCAAATATGTAAAGTAATATAATTAAGAAAAATTTTCACAAAACCCCCATAAAATAATTCTTAAAGTTTATGATATAGATAATCAGTTCCAATCTCCTGCTTAACAATATTTTTGCCTGAAATATAAACCTTTAAGCCGAGACCTCCTGACCTTTGGAAATATTCCAGAGTAAAAGGATGAAGTCCCTTTTCTAACGCCACTGTTCCCGATTTTTCTCGCATTCCATGAATCCCATTATTAATAATAACCTCTCTGCCGTGGATTAAAAGTCTACTACCATCATCAGAAGATAAATAAAACCTGTATACTCCAGTCTCTGGAATATCTATATAACCATCCAGTTCCAACCCGAACCGTTTATCTATGCTCACTCCAGAAAGATCTATTCTTGATATAATAAAACTATCTTGTAGTTTCAATTTCGAGAAATCAGGCAGTATATCCCATTCTCCTTTATATAACTTTAAAATCAAACCCTTTTCTTTTTTTAAAATATCTACAGATGGCAATGGTTTGACCTTTCTAATATCAAATCTTCTTATACGACTCATCTTCCCATTTTCCCAAACAACCACAGCCTTTACTGTTGTTCTTTCTGTAATGTGAATCGGACCTGTATAAATATCTGAAGTTTTCGTTGGATCTTTCCCATCTAAAGTATAGTATATTTTTCCACCTCTAAGTGGATCGATAAATTCCAGATCAACTTCATCTATGAAAATATCATTCATATTTTTTAATCTTGGGGGAAAATATCCCTTTTGTGCCAATGATGCCCACCCTGGATCAATTTTTAAAACCTTCCTGTCATATGTCATCAACCCATTGTTCTCTGTCTCTATGTCTGAGATTTGTGTATAAACAGCACCACTTAAACCAGGATTATCAATCAATGGTATGAGTCTCTCATATAGAGACTCATAGTGACTCATCAGATCATCCATTGACTCAAAAATTTTGTAACCCCATCCCGACTCCTTCCACGTATGTCCTGAAATATTCAAGCCAAGTCCTCCAAACTCTCCTAGTACTGCTGCCCGATATGGTTCCGGTTCTGGAGCAGAAGGTCCTGGATAAGCATGTATATCAACGACATCACCTGCACCTACATCAGTCCATCCACTTGCATTATCAATTATCCTTGTAGGATCCATCGAACGGATGAGTTTGACAATCTGTTCCGTATCATGCTGTCCCCACCCCTCATTAAAGGGAATCCACATAACTATGCAACAATTGTTGATATGAGATTCAATCATCCTTTTCAATTCTAATTCAAATTGTTTGGCTTCACCCCCTGAATAGTATGAATCATCACCATTAAATTTATGCGATCTGAATCCACTAGGCATGTCTTGCCATACAATTATTCCCATACTATCACAAAGTGAATAGAAACGGCGTGACTCTATTTTTACATGTTTTCTCAACATATTAAATCCATATTTTTTTATCATATTAAGATCAAATATATATGCATCTTCTGTCGGTGGAGTAAGTAGACCATCAGGCCAATAACCCTGATCCAGTGGACCAATCTGAAATAAAAATTTGTTATTAAGCATGATTCTCGTTATCCCCTTTTCATCTTTTCCTAATGAGATCTTCCTCATCCCAAAGTAACTCCTGATTACATCGAGACTCTTTCCATTTTTCATCAGTTTTATCTCTAAATCATAAAGATGCGGTGAATCCGGTGACCACAGCTTTGGATTTTTTATGCTGAGTCTTACAGGCTGATTCAATTTCCACTTTTTTATACAAATTATACTATCCTTCTCAATAATTTTTATTTCAGTGGAATAACCATCCCTATTTTCACTACAAATAATTGTTATCTCTACCTCCTGTTTATCTATATCAGGTAAAATGCGGAGATCTGTTATGTAGACAGAAGGTACAGGTTCCATCCATACACTCTGCCATATTCCTGTGATAGGTGTATAGAAGATCCCTCCTTGTTCAATTACCTGTTTACCCCTTGGTTGAGAGCCTGCATCAGTCGGATCCCAAACAGAAAGTAAAATTTCATTTTCTGTATCCATTTTTACTTTGCCGCTGATGTCAAATGTGAAAGGATCGTATCCTCCTCGATGTACTCCAACCTCATCGCCATTTATCCATACACGAGTTTCCCAGTCCACGGCCTCAAAATGGAGCAAAATCCTTCTCTCTCTCCATGATTCAGGAATGTAAAAATACCTCCTATACCACAATCTTTTATCAGGCCCAACAATACGTTTTACACCTGACAATGGCGACTCAACAGCAAATGGAACGAGTATCTTCCCTTCAAACCTTTTCGGTGGTAGTGACTCTTTATCACGAATGGTATAATCCCATAAACCGTTTAGAGTTTCCCAATCTTGCCTTTTGAGTATTGGTCTTGGATATTGCGGCCAGACATTATCAGGAGAAACATCTTTTGCCCATTTTGTAAACAGACGATTCTTTGCAGGTTTCCATTCTATTGTATTTGTACAGTATGAAAATATGACTAATAGTAAAATCAAACTAGAATTAAAAATATATTTTTTAAAATTATCACACATTATAATTCCTCTCTAAATAATTTTATAGATTTTTAAATTCTACATACGTTCTCAGCAGAAACAACATAAATTACCAATCCTTCTTCACTGCCAACCTCGACCAGTTTATCCACACCCACCTGATGATGTGGCACAAACTAAACATATACCTGCCTGATAGCTGCAGAGGCAATGTAGAAATTTTATCACATATGACCCACATCGAGAGCCATTACATTAAAAGAAACCAACCAGTAAGGTCATCCCAAATAATATGAAACAGCCCCACAGACAAATGTTGCCGCTGACTCTCCTTAAAAGTGTGTGCAAATGTGGTTTTTATTACCTTATTTGGAAGTTGTGTATCCTCTCTTTCGAGCAGCCGTTAATTGTAAATCAGATCATATCTTATCTTATCTATCCGATAAAAACATATCTGCACCAATTTCATTCTCTTTTATTCCAGGCCCTTCCATCCACATCTTCAACCTCTCTGCACCGTCAGATTCATAATACATAATAGAGATTGGATGAAGTCCCGATTTTAGAAAAACTGTTCCTGAAACGACTCTTCCAACATAAGTGTTATTTCCTGTCACGAAATTTCCATCTATAAGGAGTCTACATCCATTATCTGCAAAGACTGAAAATTTGTACTCCCCTTCTCTATCAATCTTTATATAACCAGTGAATTTAACTGCAAAACCATCCTCTCTCTTGATAATCTCATCCAGACTCAAATAGTTTACATGACCCGAGCTCTTAGGTGTGAGATTGTTGAAATCAGGAATACGATCTTTAAACTCACCCTCATAATAGTCATAGTCCAGTCCAAAACGTTTCCCCTCTGGCGCAAGATCATCTATCAATATCTGGGTTGTTGTGATGCTGCTTCTCCTCCCGTCAGGTGAGACAACACACGTTTTCAGAATCGTATTCTCACTAAACCTTATCGATTCTTTGTATCTGGGAGACTCTGACGTTGGTTCAGACCCATCGAGAGTATAATGCAGCTTGCCAATCTCCATGGGAGATTCTAGCGTCAGTCCCTCACCTCTCTTCAAGACCAAAGTTCTACCAATCTCAGGCTGAGGAATCCTAAAATTTGCTTTCATGGCAATAAACCGTTTGTACTGTTTCTGAAGTCGTCTCTTAAAATCTATAATATCCCTCTCCTCTTTTGGAGTCCAGACAACCTCTGCCAATGCACTCATACGAGGAAGAACCATATACTCAGCATAATCTTCTGTTGCTATGTATTCTGTCCATAGATTTGCCTGGCCTCCCAGGATGTGCTTTTTTTGCTCTTCTGTCAACTCTTCGGGCGTAGGCTCAAATCGGTAGACCTTCTCCAATGGAAGATATCCTCCAATCGCAAGTGGCTCTTTGCCAGGATCTCCCTGATAGTAGTCAAAGTAGCAGTATGTAGTAGGAGTCATTATTACATCGTGTCCCTGCCTTGCAGCCTCGATTCCGCCTCTCATTCCCCTCCACGACATTACAGTAGCCTCAGGGGCAAGACCGCCTTCAAGAATCTCATCCCAGCCGATCAATCTTTTTCCCTTTGAAATTAAAAACTCCTCTATCCTCTTGATAAAGTAGCTCTGCAGTTCATGTTCATCTTTCAAACCCTCATTTTTTATCCTGGCCTGGCACTTCGGGCACTCTTTCCATCGCTCCTTTGGACATTCATCACCTCCAATGTGAATATATTTCGAAGGAAACAGCTCTATTACTTCTGATAAAACATCCTCAAGAAATTTGAATACCTTATCATTTCCTGCACAATAAACATCCCTGAACACACCCCATCTTGTGGCTACTTCAAAAGGTCCTCCAGTACACGACAATTCAGGATATGAGGCAAGAGCTGCCATTGAATGTCCTGGCATTTCGATCTCTGGAATAACAGTGATGAACCGATCCTTTGCGTATTGAACTATCTCTCTTATTTGCTGCCTGGTGTAAAATCCACCATAACGTCTTCCGTCATATCTATGAGGAAGATTTCTTGCATGTCCGATTAATGTCTCTTTACGATATGCACCTATCTGCGTGAGCCTTGGATATTTTTTTATCTCTATTCTCCATCCCTGATCCTCTGTGAGATGCCAGTGAAATGTATTCAGTTTATGCATGGCCATATAATCGAGATACTTTTTAATAAAGGAAACCGGAAAGAAATGACGGCACACATCAAGATGCATCCCCCTGTAAGGATAGCGAGGAATATCTTTGATCTTTAGACAGGGCATGCTCCATTTAACATCTGTTGCAACTTCATTTGAATAAACTTCTGGTGGAAGAAGCTGAAGAATCGTCTGCACCCCATAGAACAAACCACTGGGCTGTTCTGCCCTTAGAACTATCTTATTCTTCTCTATATCGAGAATATAGCCCTCCTTACCAAGATCGGCAGAAGAATCTACAAGAATCATAAGCATGAAGTTTTTCGAAACTTTTTCATCCAGATTCTCGACAACCTCTATATCTATTCCAGCGGCTCTTTTAATTCTTTCTGTTAAATAAAAAGCGACTCCCTTTGTTTCTTCTTTGTCTATTATGATTTTAAAATCCTCTGTAATATTAAACCTTCCTGACCTCTGTTCTACAAGTGTAGGTCGTGGGATGACGCTTATTGTCTCCTTTTTTGGGGAGCATGAAGCCACTATGATAGAGGCTGCTCCAGCCAGTATAAATAGCGATAACAATCGTCGAGTTGACATAATATAATCTCCTTAAATTACTTTTTAATTCTCATAACCACGTGAGGGAAACATCAATGCACCTCACAGTACCGGACTTGGGGTTTTCCCTAATCCGGCTCTTAAGAGACGCTCTCGTAACTGGCAACAAAGTGTACATATTATCTGGCTAACTCTGTCAGAGTCGGGATTATCATCTCCATGTAAGGCAGAGGTCGACTCATCCCTCTACGCATTGCTTATAACCCCTTCCAGTGTTCCCAAAACAATGAACTCATCGGGCATTACACCGATTACTCCTCTACTATGGGTTAGTCCGGCTGCCATGCCACCATACCTCCGGCCTGACTCTTCAGATTGTTGGAAGCTTCTTAATAGAAATGAGATGGCTCCCCCAAGTTCCTATCCTCTCCATGCACTATCTTGCCACGG
>CAZYVD010000043.1:0-22722 GCA_964651045.1 uncultured bacterium | reverse complement strand
ATATATGGAAAGAGGTCGGCTGGAGATAGTGATGAAGGGATTTATTTTTACTATTGACTAATGGTTGATGGCAAAATGAACGTGCACCCCCTATTTTTAAGACTTGAATTCCTTTAAAGTTACTTTATTTTTGAATAGATACAGTCCTTTGGTTCCCAAACTCCTGTTTGGGAACCCCATATGTATTAAAAACTCTGTTTTGATTGAGCATTACTTTTGTACGGAGGCGCATCAGCGTCGCTTTTAAAAGCGGCAACATGCTAGCGCAATCCATAAAAAGAAAATACCTATATTTTTACTCGTCCTGAGCACTGGATTTATAGTTCTGTAAGGAATTATATTTTGGATGATAAACCTGTTATTAAGGTGAATAAAAGTTTGGTTATTTGATATATAGAAACAGAGTTTCTTTTAAGCCTCGTTCCCAAACTGGAGTTTGAGAACGAGGTGGGAAGCTCGTAGGGCTAAGGTTCGAGCACCTAGACTGCCGGGCTAGTGCCCAACCCTCCATCCATTTCTTCAACCCATTACCTCAACCTCTCTATATCCCCTCTTCCAAATACTCTCAACTCCATCAGGGGAGTACCATGTTGGTTCCGTTTTCCATAGAATTTTAAAATAATCTGTTGACAACCTAAATATTTATTTGTATATTTATACAATTTTATGAATAAAGATACAAAACAAATACGCCAATCTCTTTTAAAAGAAATCGTAAAAGATAGATGGATTGGCGACCAGAATCACCTTCTTAATGAGTTAGAAAAACAGGGCGTTAAAACAACGCAAGCCACCATATCCAGAGATCTTCAGGAAATGGGATTTGCAAAGGTAAGGCTTGGCCCTGGTATGTATAAATATGAGTTGATCGGAAAAAAGTCAAGGTCTGTCTTAACCAAACAGCTTAATATTCTTTTTCAGAATTTTGTAGTAGATATAAAGGGCACAAACAACATGATCCTGATAAAAACCTCACCTGGAAATGCAAACAGCGTTGCAAGTCTTGTAGATAATCTGGAGATGCCAGAGGTTCTAGGAACAATTGCTGGAGACGATACGATCCTTGTTGTTGTTGAATCCAGCAAAAAGAGAGAAATTGTGAAAAAGGAGTTTGAGAAGCTTATGGGAAAACTACCTGAAGGCAAAAAATATGAGTAGGGTTGTACTGGCATATTCAGGAGGACTGGACACATCTGTTATTTTAAAATGGCTCACCGAGAAAGGATATGAGGTTGTTGCATATATTGCAGATGTGGGCCAGAATGATGATTTGGATTCTGCCAGAAGAAAAGCATTAAGAACAGGAGCAGTAAAGGTCTATGTTGAAGACCTGAAAGAAGAGCTTGTAACTGATTATATATTTCCTGCAATAAAGGCAAATGCTGTCTATGAAGGGAGGTACCTGCTGGGTACATCTCTGGCAAGACCGCTCATTGCAAAACGTCAGATAGAAATTGCACATTTAGAGAAGGCCGAATATGTGGCGCATGGAGCAACCGGTAAGGGAAATGATCAGGTAAGATTTGAGTTGAGTTACTATGCTCTGGATCCAGGGATAAGGGTTATTTCACCATGGAAGGAGAAAGAGTTTCTTTCCGAATTTCAGGGACGAACAGATATGATTAATTATGCAAAAAAGCATAACATCAAAGTTGAGGCATCAATAGATAAACCATACAGTGAAGATGCAAATCTGATTCATGTCAGTCATGAATCGGGAATTTTGGAAGATCCAAAGAGAGGAGCCGAAGAGAATGTTTACTCGATTACCATCAGTCCGAAGGATGCACCCGATACCGAAACATTGATCGAGATTCATTTTAAAGATGGCATTCCGGTAAAGGTTGTTGATCAGACCAACAATGTAACAAAATCAAGACCGCTTGAACTCTTTATGTATCTCAATAAACTCGGCTCAGAGAATGGGATAGGGAGGATCGACATTGTAGAAAACAGGTTCGTGGGGATCAAGAGCCGTGGAATTTACGAATCTCCAGGCATGACTATCCTTCATACAGCACACATGGACATAGAGGGAATTGCAATGGATAGAGAGGTCATGAGGCTTCGGGATATGTTGACTCCAAAATTTTCTGAGATAATCTACAATGGTTTTTGGTTTTCTCCTGAAATGGATTTTTTAATGGCAGCAATAAACAAGAGTCAGGAAGTGATAGATGGGATAGTATATCTGTCGCTCTATAAGGGTAATGTAACTGTTCTGGGCAGAGAATCACCAAGCTCACTCTATGACAGAGAACTTTCGAGTATGGATATTGAGGGCGGTTTCAATCAGCAGGATTCAAAGGGATTTATCAACATTCATGCAATTCGCCTGAAGGCACACAATGCTATAATGAGACGACAGGGTAAGAGGGTGACAGACTTCATGAAAAGTTTAGTATGAAACTCTGGGACAGAAGATTTAAGGATAGAGAAGATATTCCAATACTGGAAAGGTTCAACTCATCTATTGAAAAAGATCGCTTCCTCTGGCAGGAAGAGATCGACTCATCGATTGGTTACGCAAAGGCGCTTAGAAAGGCAAAGATATTAACAAAAAAAGAAGCAGATGAGACTGTCACTGGACTCTATAAGGTTAAAAAGCGGATTAAAAATGGTGAGGATATCACACGATTCGAGGATATCCATTCTGCTGTTGAACTAATGCTTATTGAAGAGATCGGCCAGACTGGTAAGAAGATTCACACTCAGAGAAGCAGAAATGAGCAGGTAGTTACAGATGAAAGGCTGTATCTTAAAAAAAAGATTCCTCTACTGATTGAGGCCATTAAAAGAGTTCAGGCTTCCGTAATAAAACTTGCAGAGAATAATTTTGATATAGTAATGCCTGCCTATACTCACCTCCAGCAGGCACAGTGTGTGCTTTTTTCTCACTATATAATGTCTCTTTTCTGGTCTCTTCAACGCAGCGTAGAAAGAGTCAAGGACCTGTTAAAACGAGTAGATAAACTGCCTTTGGGTTCGGGTGCTCTGGCAGGTACAACTCTTGCAATCGACAGAAAATATCTATGCAAGATTATTGGTTTTCGTTCAGAAACTGAAAACTCTATCGACGCAGTTTCAGATAGAAGCTTTATCCTCGAAGCGCTGTTTGTATTTTCTGTGATTCTTATGGATCTGGGACGATATGCAGAAGATTTTATAATCTTCTCATCCAGCGAGTTCGGGTATTTAATACTAGATGATTCAATTTCCACCTCAAGCAGTCTCATGCCTCAGAAGAGAAATCCAGATTTTCTTGAACTTGTGCGGGCCAGTTCGGGTTCTGTTTTTGGAAATTTTGTTCATCTATTTACTGTCTTGAAAGGTATTCCCTTGACCTACAATAAAGATCTTCAAGAGGACAAGGTCCCACTCTATAATGGAGTGGAGAGCACGCTCCAAACACTTGAAGTCTTTGATGTTATCTTAAATAATATAAAGCTAAATAAAAAACGAATACATAGCAACATTGATCCCTCCGTATTTGCCACAGATATGGTAGACTATCTTGTCAATAAGGGAATTGCTTTCAGAGAGGCATATGATATTGTTGGAGAGATTATATGTCATGTTGAGAATATAGGGAAGAGGTTAAATAAAATTAAGATTGATGAGCTTAGAAAGTTCAGCCCGCTTTTTGATGATGATCTATTCAATATTTTTGATCCTGTCCGTTCTATAAAACAGAAAAAGAGTGGAGGTTCAACCAATCCTGAGGAGGTAAGAAGGCAGATTGAGAGCGCTAAAAAAATTATTCAGTAATAAGACCGCCATCTATCTTACTATTTTTTACTTATAAGATATTGTTACTGGCGGATTTTTTTAAGTAAAGCTGAGAGGAGAAATAGAGATGGAAGCAGTGCTTGTTATGGAGGATGGAACAGTCCTCAGAGGGGAAGGGTTCGGAGCACGGGGTACAGCTATTGGTGAGGTGGTTTTTAACACAGGAATGACTGGTTATCAGGAGATACTTACTGATCCATCCTATAAAGGGCAGATTGTCGCAATGACCTATCCTCATATTGGCAATACAGGCATCAATAGTGATGATTCTGAATCTAAAAGGCCGTGGGTGGAAGGATTCATAGTTCGGCAGTGCTGTATGGAACCGAGTAATCATAGATCACAGAAGAGTTTGAATGACTATCTTATAGAAAATAATATCTGTGGAATTCACAAGATAGATACCCGCTTGTTGACCCGACATATCAGAGAAAAAGGTTCTATGATGGGGATCATCTGTTCAGAGGGTTTGACTGTTGATAAAATAAAGAGGAAATTGGAGACCCATCCTGGTATCGTTGGTAGAGATTTGGTAAAGCATGTCACAGTTAAGAAAAAGCAGAAATGGAAACAGGGAGCACCCCAGCAGTGGTATTATGAAAAAATCGCCCCCGCTATAGGAAAAACAAAAAGGATTGTTGCGTATGATTTTGGAGTAAAACACAGCATACTCAATTTAATGACCTCTCTTGGCATGGATGTTACTGTTGTACCTGCTTCGACCACGCCAGAAGAGGTCGAAGATTTGAATCCAGATGGTATTTTTCTTTCAAATGGCCCTGGAGATCCAGAGGGTGTTTGGTATGCTGTTGATGCTGTACGAATCCTTGTTAAACGCTATCCTGTATTTGGGATCTGCCTCGGGCATCAAATCCTAGCACTTGCCCTTGGTGCAAAAACTTACAAGTTGAAATTCGGCCACCATGGGTGCAACCATCCAGTAAAGGAGAACAGAACAGGTGAGATAGGAATCACAGTTCAGAACCACAATTTTGCAGTAGAGGAAAAATCATTAAAAGGTACTGGTCTGGAGGTTACACATTTTAATTTGAACGATGGAACCGTTGAGGGTATGAGTCATTCAGATCTTCCGCTATTTTCTGTTCAGTTTCACCCGGAAGGTTCTCCAGGCCCACATGATGAATTATATTTGTTTGGAAAATTTTATGATCTGATGGAAGAGTGTTAATGCCGACCAGAGATGATATTAAAAAAATATTGGTCATTGGTTCTGGCCCAATTGTAATAGGCCAGGCCTGTGAATTTGATTATTCAGGTACCCAGGCGGTGAAGGCATTAAAGGCGCTTGATTACTCAGTGGTTCTTGTAAATTCCAATCCTGCGACCATAATGACAGATAAGGAACTTGCAGACAGAACATACATCGAGCCTATCAATTGGATGAGTGTTGCCAGGGTAATAGAGAAGGAGCGTCCCGATGCTCTTCTCCCCACTATGGGAGGACAGACGAGTCTGAATGTAACAGTAAAGCTTGCAGAAAAGGGCATTCTGGACAGATTTGGTGTTGAGCTGATCGGTGCAAAATTATGGGCAATACAGAAAGCTGAGGATCGGGAGTTTTTCAAAAAATCTGTCGAAAGGATTGGTCTTTCGGTGCCGCGCGGCAGCTTTGCAAAAAGCCTTGATGAAGCAAAGAGAATTGCATCTGAAATTGGATTTCCATTAATAATCCGACCCGCCTATACTCTCGGCGGTATGGGAGGAAGCATAGCCTACAATATAATTGAATATGAAGAACAGATAAAGTGGGGTTTAAAACACAGTCCCATTAATGAAGTTTTGATTGAAGAGTCTGTTATTGGCTGGAAGGAATATGAACTGGAGGTCATGAGAGACATAAAAGACAATGTTGTTATAATCTGTTCTATTGAGAATGTTGATCCAATGGGGATTCATACGGGTGATAGTATTACCGTAGCACCAGTGCAGACTCTGACAGACAGAGAATACCAGCGAATGAGAGATGCGGCAAAGGCGATCATCAGAGAGATTGGAGTTGAAACCGGCGGTTCAAATATTCAATTTGCAGTTAATCCAGAAAATGGAGATATGGTGGTGATCGAGATGAATCCCCGTGTATCAAGAAGTTCTGCACTGGCCTCAAAGGCAACAGGTTTTCCAATCGCCAAAATTGCAGCCCAGCTTGCCGTTGGACTCACACTGGATGAGATTCCCAATGATATAACAGGAACAACACCTGCTTCATTTGAACCAACACTGGATTATGTAGTTGTAAAGATACCAAGATGGAATTTTGAAAAGTTCCCACAAACAGAACCGATTCTTGGAACACAGATGAAATCAGTAGGTGAGGTTATGGCCATTGGAAGAACTTTTAAGGAGGCGCTGCACAAGGGACTGAGATCACTGGAAATAGATTGTTTTGGTATTGATTTTTCGTTCAGACAAATAAGCAAAAACAAGCTAATAGAAGATATAAGAAGGCCTTCTCCAAACAGAATATTTTATATAAGCGAATGTCTGCGAAAGGGAATTGATGTAGAGAAGATTTACAGATTAACAGGTATCGATCCATGGTTTCTCACACAGATCAATGAGATTATTTTTTTAGAGGAGAGGCTGAGGAGAGAGGGATTACGAAATAGAGAGCAGTTATTACAAGCAAAAAGAATCGGAATGTCTGACCGGAGAATATCCGCTCTTACTAAAATGGATGAGGAAAGCATTCGTAATATGAGAAAGAAGGAGGCCATCTGTCCGGTATATAAAACTGTAGATACATGTGCCTCCGAGTTTCCATCTGAGACATCTTACTTTTATGGAACATATGAAGAGGAGAATGAGTCCAGCAGAACAAAAAGAAAAAAAATAGTGATACTGGGAAGTGGTCCAAATAGGATTGGCCAGGGGATAGAGTTTGATTACTGCTGCGTTCATGCTGCTGTTGCACTCAGGGAGGAGGGTTTTGAAACCATACTGATAAACAACAATCCAGAAACAGTATCTACAGATTATGATACTGCAGATAAGCTTTATTTTGAACCCCTGACACTTGAGGATGTTCTTCATGTCATCGATTTTGAGAAGCCAGATGGTGTCATTATTCAGTTTGGAGGGCAAACTCCATTGAAGCTGGCCAGAGCCCTGGAAAAGGGAGGTGTTCCAATTCTTGGAACTTCTCCTGAATCTATTGATCTGGCAGAGGACAGAGAGAGATTTGGACGATTGATAAAAGACACGTCCATACGACAGCCTGAGTGGGGTACTGCCTTTAATTCTGAGGAAGCAAAGAAGGTTGCAGAAAAGATTGGATATCCTGTATTAATAAGGCCATCATATGTACTTGGTGGCCGCGGTATGGAAATAGTTTATGATGAAGATTCGTTGGATTCCTACATGAGTGGTGCGGTCAGGGTTTCGCCGGACCATCCAGTGCTGATAGATAAGTTTCTTGAGGATGCATTTGAATTTGATGTTGATGCAGTTAGCGACGGCAGTAAGACTGTAATATGCGGTATCATGCAGCATATAGAAGAGGCAGGAATTCATTCTGGTGACAGCTGCTGTGTGCTTCCACCATTTATGCTTGGTGAAGAAGATCGGGAAAAAATTGTAGAACAAACAAAATTGCTTGCAAGGATTTTAAATGTTAGAGGGCTCATAAATGTCCAGTTTGCACTGAGAGATGGTGTAATATATGTTTTGGAGGTAAATCCGCGAGCCTCAAGAACAGTTCCCTTTGTAAGTAAGGCAACAGCCATACCATGGGCCAAGGTTGCTGCCCTTGTTATCACAGGCAAGAGATTGGATGAGATACCTGTCTCAAAAGAAAAGGATAAAACAAATATTGCAGTAAAGGCTCCTGTTTTCCCCTTTTTAAAGTTTCCCAATGTTGCTACCTATCTGGGGCCTGAGATGCGCTCTACTGGAGAGGTAATGGGGATAGATAAAACTTTTGGGGCGGCATTTGCAAAGGCTCAGTTTGCTGCAGGCTACAACCTTCCAGAGAGAGGGAATGTATTCATCAGTGTAAATGATAATGACAAGGGTTCAGTTATTGCAATTGCAAGACAGCTCTACGAACTTGGTTTTGGAATTTTTGCAACAGAGGGAACGTTTCGGGCCTTACGCAGGGCGTGTATACCAGCACACCATATACTCAAAGTTGCAGAGGGAAGGCCAAATGTGCTCGATCTAATAATCAATGGAGAGGTACAACTCGTTATAAACACGCCACTCGGAAAAGTGTCCAGAATCGATGAGTACAGCATTGGTAGAGTTGCAATGATTCATCAAGTACCATGCCTTACAACTCTTTCTGCTGCATGGGCAGCGGTTCAGGCAATTCGCACACTTCAGAACAATCCACTCAGTATATGTGCACTCCAGGATTAATTGTAATAATTGTAAAGTAAAACTTGCTCAATACCTTTCTTTTACATAAATTATTCAAAATATAAATATCGATGAGGGGAAAAATGAACTATCAAATAGGAAATGAAAGGTTTCATCCGTCTACCCGTTTGTACAGATTTACAATCCTTTTGTTTATAAGTCTAATGACTTATGGTACCTATTTTGCTTATGATGGACTGTCGGCCATTGCTCCTATTCTTATCAAGTCGTTTGATGTTTCGAGAGCAGCATTTGGTGCAACAAAAACGATATACTCTGTTGCTGCAGTCATGTGCCTGCTTATAGGCGGAATTCTCATCGACAGAATTGGAACACGTAAGTCCAGCCTTCTTTTTTCATCTTTTATTGTTTTTGGAGCCATAATAATCGCTCTATCGCCAAATATATGGATCCTCTATATTGGAATGTTTTTCTTTGGAGCAGGATCAGAGACTCTGATAATTGCACAGAGTTCAATAATTGCCAGATGGTTTAAGGGAAAGGAGCTTGCACTTGCATTTGGAATTGCACTGACGGTCAGCAGACTCGGTTCTCTCTTCAGTTACAACACCGAGGCATTGATCGCTGATTTTTTTGGGCGGTACTCCTATGCATTGTGGGCAGGAGTAATATTTTGTGTATTTTCTTTATTATGCAATATTATATATTGTGTAATGGATAAGAGGGGAGAGCATGTTCTCGAACTCAAGGAGGGGGAAGTAGAGGAGAAGATCGTACTCTCGGAGATAACGAAATTTTCTCCTTCATTCTGGTATGTAACATTTTTATGCTTCACATTCTACGGTGCGATTTTTCCTTTTCAACACCTTGCAGCAGATTTTTTCCATGATAAATGGGGTATACCGCTTGAGGCAGGAGGAGAGGGAGGCTTTTTCTATCAGGTATTTTCAAACATAATTCATATGTTTTCAACGGCTCCAGGTATAACAGGATTGATAGTATTTGCCTCTATGGTATTTGCTCCCTTTGCAGGAAGGCTTGTTGATAGAATCGGAAAGCGTGCAACTCTGATGATCATCGGATCTTTAATGATGATTCCCGCACATCTGCTCATGGGCATTACCTATATTAATCCCATAATCTGTATGATTGTTCTAGGAGCTTCATTTGTACTCGTGCCTGCAGCGATGTGGCCTTCGGTTCCCCTAATCGTTTCAAAGAAAAGAGTTGGAACTGCATTCGGACTGATGACAATGCTGCAGAATATTGGGCTTGGGCTATTCCCGTGGCTTAATGGCAAGTTGAGGGATATATCAGGAAATTACACTGCGAGTCAAATAATGTTCGCAGTACTTGGCCTTATTGGATTTATGTTTGCAATACTTTTAAAACGTTCAGATAAAAAGAGCGGTGATAATGTGTTGGAGAGGCCCTGATCAAAACAACAAGGAGTATTATATTTATGAACCATAGAACTCTGATCAAAGAGTGGGGCAGGGAATGCTGGATTTTACTGGTTACTCCTGTTTTGCTCACTCTCTGGGTATACTACGGCAAACAGGATAGTTTCGCTTCTTTTTTCCCTGGATTCAGTCATATGTGGAATCAAGACTTCTATTCAACGATTTATGAGTACCTATCAGCATTTATTGTAATGTTTGTTATCCCCATATTGTGTGCACGGTTGTTTTTTAGATGGAGAGTGCGCGATCTTGGATTTAGATTCGGGGAAAAAAGATATGGGTTTAAATTCCTGCTCGCAGGGATCCCCATAATGATTCTTTTTGCCTATATCGGCTCTTTTGATTCAGCAATGCAGATTGAGTATCCACAGTCAAGGAGCGCGGTAGGTCATATCGATTTGATAATCATCATTCAACTCATCTATTTGGTATATTACATAGGCTGGGAATTTTTCTTCAGGGGGTTCATGCTTTTTGGACTTGAAAAAAAGTTTGGCCCTCTTGCTTCTATTTTAATACAAACTATTCCATCTACTCTGATACATATTGGAAAGCCGATAGGAGAAACTTTAGGTGCAGTTGTGGCCGGAGTCGTATTTGGATACCTGGCCATTCGAACCCGATCAATTTTATATCCATTTATTCTCCACAGCACAATCGGCATTGCAACAAATATATTTATGATAATCAGAATCGTATGAAAGGATTTATCATGAGGGTATTGGTGACAGGCGCTAATGGTTTTGTTGGTTCTGTTCTTTGTCGAAAACTGATAGAACATGGTGATGATGTTGTGGGAATGGTGAGGAAGACAAGTGATCTGTCTTTATTAAAGGGCATAGAAATCCAGAAAGTAGTTGGGTCACTGGATGATCCTGAATCATTGATATATGCTACCAGAGGCATCGATATAGTCTATCATGTTGCTGCTGCAGTAACAGATTGGGGGGCCCTCGATTATTTCCGCAGGGTCAATGTAGAAGGAACCAGAAATCTGATTGAGGCTTCGGTCAAAGCCGGAGTAAGACGGTTTGTATTTGTTAGTTCTGTTGTTGTTCACAGTTTTATAGATCAAGAGGATATGAATGAAGATTCACCACAGCTTCCTACACCATTTCCGTACTGTCAGACAAAACGAGAGGCGGAGCAGCTTGTGATGAGTTTTCATAAAGAGGGGAAAATAGAGGTGTCTATTGTGAGGCCAGGAGACGTTTTTGGTCCTGGAGACAGGGTCGCACTGCTTAAGATGGCAGGTATGCTCGAAAGGGGAACGGTTTGCTATATTGGCGGAGGAGAAAAACTTGGAGCATTTTCATATGTTGAGAATCTTGCAGATGGAATCATTCTGGCTGGAACAAAAAAACAGGCAGCGGGTGAGGCATATATTATTACAGATGGAGTTAAACTTACGTGGCGCCAGTATTTCGAAAAACTCACGGATGCACTTGAGGTTCCGAGGCCAAGATTTTCTGTACCTCCTTCTCTGGCCTACAGCATTGCATATATTCTAGAAACAATTCATAAGATGTTTAATCTCAGGTCGCGCCCCCTTATAACAAGATATATAGTTGCCCATTTGAGTAACAATTTCCATTTCAGTATAGATAAGGCAAAACGTGAACTTGGATATGAACCGAAAATAGGGATGGATGAAGCCATTCAGAAGACTGCAGAGTGGTACCGAAAGGTTGTAAGGGGTGAGGAGTAATATTTTTTGAATGTTTTTGGATTATTTAGTGTTTAATCTATGTATAAAAAATTGAAGATATTCAGTACAGAAGATAGAGAGATTCTCAAAAAGATTGGAGAATTGGCCGATAAAAACAGGGTCGATATATATGCAGTTGGAGGTTATGTAAGGGATCAGGTAATGGGAAACAAATCGAAAGAGATCGATTTTGTAGTTGTGGGCGATAGTATAAGGTTTTCAGAAATGGTCAAAGAGAAATTGCGAGGAAGAGGTTTTGTAGTGTATCCCAAATTTGGCACAGCTTCTTTTGTAGTTGGAGATAGACGGCTGGAGTTTGTTACTGCCAGAAAAGAAAGTTATAGGGAGGACTCACGAAAACCAGATGTAGTGCCGAGCACACTAAAAGAGGATCTCTTAAGAAGAGATTTTACCATAAACACACTGGCAGTAAACATTAATAGAAATAGATTTGGAGAGGTTATAGACTTTTTTAATGGAATATCTGATATAAAGAAGGGTATAATCAGGACTGTTCTGGATCCGGAAGAGACATTTTCTGATGATCCACTTCGGATAATGAGAGCCGCAAGGTTTGCAAGTCAGCTTCAATTCGATATCGATCCTGAAACATTAGAGGCAATGAAAAAGTCTAAAGACAGGCTTCGGATAGTTTCACAGGAGAGAATCACAGATGAGATTTTAAAGATTCTCTCTCATTCAAAACCCTCTATAGGTCTTCGTGTATTACAGCAGACATCCGTACTGGAGGTAGTTTTCCCTGAACTGGCTGCAATGTCGGGTGTTGAGCAGAAAGATGAATATCACCACAAGGATGTTTTTGAGCACACTCTGAAGGTTGTTGATAATGTAGCAAATGTTACAGATAATCCTATGCTGATTTTTACAGCACTTGTTCATGATATTGGAAAACCAAGAGTGAAGCGTTTTGTCGAGGGAGCTGGTTGGACATTTCATGGTCATGAGGTTGTAGGTGCCAGGATGTTGAAGAGAATATGCTCAAGATTAAGACTTCCGAAAGAGTACTTTATATATAGTGAGAAGTTGACTCGTCTTCATATGAGGCCTATTAATCTGATCGGTGAAGAGGTGACCGATTCTGCAATAAGACGCCTAATAGTTCAGGCGGGTGATGAGATCGATGATCTGTTAAAGCTGTGCAGGGCAGATATAACATCAGGAAATCCAAAAAGGGTAAAAAACCATTTGAAAAACTTTGAAAGAGTAGCAAGGAGAATAGAAGAGGTTGAGGAAAAAGACAGGATGCGGCAGTTTCAGTCACCTGTAAGGGGAGATGAGATCATGAGAATATGCGGGATTGGGCCTGGGCCACTTGTAGGGAAGATTAAAAAGATGATTGAGGAGGCCATACTGGATGGGGATATACCCAATGAATATGATGCTGCACATAAATATCTATTAAAAATAAAAGACGATATTTTAAACGATTTAATCGACCACTAGAGTCGAGATTTTGCTGATAGATAAAAAAAAGAGAAACAATTTATAAACTCATTCGTTATATAAAAATGTTGATTTTAGAGACAGGGAGGGCATCATGAACAATAACCAGAATAAAAACGGCGAAATGGGAGTAATAGGCAGAATAATAGGTATTTTTACCTCTCCACGTGAGACATTTCAGAGCATAGACAAAAGACCGACATGGCTTGTACCGTTTCTCATTGTTGTAATAGTAACAATGGCACTGAGCTACTTTACTCTGGATGTTCAGATTCATGACCGACAGGCAATCATGAGAACTAAAGATCTGTCACAAGAACAGTTAGATGCGATTCAAAGCCAGATGGAAGGCCCGTTCAAATATATAGGAGTCTTGGCAGTTCCAATAGGTGTGATCATAGCATGGTCAGTTCTAGCGGCAGTATTCCTTTTCTGTGGAAATACCATTATGGGAGGAGATGTAAATTTTAAGAGGATGTTTTCTGTTGTTTCGTGGAGTGGATTGATCGGATTAGTCGGTACAACAATAATCATGTTACTAGCACTCAGTAAGGGTACTTTCAATGGGGTGACAACGAGTCTTGCGGTTTTACTGCCTACGCCCGAGCTTGGTGCGCACAAGACAATTCTTTATAGGCTTTTATCAAAGATTGATATATTTGTGATATGGGAGCTGGCGGTCTGGATAATCGGAGTCTCTGTTATATTTAAGTTTTCTACAAAGAAGGCTGCTACAATGATACTATCGCTGTGGGGAATATGGGTTGTTATTTCAATTTTACTTGGATCGATTTTAAACGTCAGTATTGGTTCTTAACAAGAAAGATAGGGGTCAAATAATGAAGAAAATCATTTTAAAAATTATTCTTCTATTTTCTTTTTTACTTTTTGCAGTATCTCATGCGCAGCAGGGAAAACTGAGTCTGGATGAGTGTGTTAAGATCGCACTCGAAAATAATCCAGATCTAATAAGAGGGGAATTTACAGTTAAGATTGCTGGAAGGGATGTGACGATCGCTCTTTCTAACTTTCTCCCTAAAATTTCGGCAAGCATGGGGTATACTCATGTCGTTACTGGCCCACGATCAATAATCTTTACAGATCCTGGTACTGGTCTTGAGATACCGATTAAGACCGATAAGGACATATCTTATTATTCCAGAACAGGCCTCACCGTTAGTCAGTCAATAATAAAAGGTGGATACAACATCTTTAATTACCGTCAGAGCAGGGCTTTGAAAAAGAGTGCGGAGTACAATTTTGAGGACACAAAGCAGAATATAATCTATGTTGTAAAGGAGAGATACTACAACCTGCTGGCAGCGGAGAAGCTGTTAGAGGTGGCAAAAGAGACTCTTCTATTCTCGGAGGAGTCCTATAAAAGGGCAGAGGCGATGTTTGAGGTAGGCAAGGCACCAAAGTCTGATGTGCTAAAGGCTAAAGTGCAACTTGAGAATGATCGTTCGAGCTTTATAGAGGCACAGAACAATCTTGCAGTGGCAAGGGCTTCATTAAACCATATTCTGGGTTTTGATGTTGACCACAAGATTGAAGTTGTCGACAATCTGGATATTCCTGAAGTAGAAATAAGCTACAGGGATGCACTTGAAAATGCCTTTACATCTCATCCAGCACTTTTCAAGAGAAGATTCGATATTCAGGCGTCCAAGGCAGGAGTTGGAATGGCAGTAAGCACTTATTTGCCATCGCTTAGCGCATATTTTGATTACAGCTGGACAAACGAGGATTTTAGTAAGATAAGCTCTGTTCTTAAAGAGAATTACACTTGGTACGCTGGCATTTCGCTCTCTGTTCCTATATTTAGTGGTTTTTCAAGATTTGCCCAACTCAGCAAGGCAAAATTGATGCTCAGATCGAATCAGGAGGCACTCGAACAGGCAAAAAAAGATGTTGCACTCGAGACAAAACAGGCATATTTTGCAGTCAAACAGGCTAAAAAGAAGATTGAAGTTACAAAGGATGCTGTAGAGGCTGCACAGGAGGATCTGAGACTCAACAGTGAAAAGTATCGTCTTGGATCAGGCACAATGCTTGAACTAATAGATGCTCAGGTTTCTGTTGCAAGAGCAAAGAGTGATCATATCCAGGCGATGTATGAATATAAGAAGGCAATAGCAAGATTGCAAAAGGCAATGGGAAAATTGGAAAGGTAACAAGTAAAATTGATATCTTAGGAGATTGAGTGTTATGGAAAAGTCAGGAAAGAAGAAACTCTTTATTTTTCTTGCGATATTTATTTTTGGTGCAATAATAATTATAGCCAATCTTAAAAAGAGCAGTGGCAGTAAGATCGTGGTTCAGACTGACAAGGTTGTTCGTGGAGACATAACTGCAATGGTCTCTGGCCCTGCAAAGATACAGCCAGAGGTACAGGTTAATATTTCTGCAAAGGTAAGCGGTCAGATCACAAGGCTCGGCGTAAATGAGGGTGATTATGTAAAGAAGGGTGATTTTCTGGTACAGCTTGATAGAGAGTTTTATGTTGCTGCAGTGGAGCAAACAGAATCAAATTACAGATATGCACTGGCAGGTTTTGAGAAGGCAAAGAGTGAATATGAAAGGTCGCAGCAGTTGTATGCGAACAATCTGATATCAAAGGCAGAACTGGAGATTGCAAAATCGGGTTTTAAACAAGCACAGGCAATGGTCGCGCAAAACCTTGCTGCTTTGAATCAGGCGAAGGATAACCTTTCAAAGACAATTATCTATTCACCAATGGATGGAATAGTAACCAAGCTCAATAAAAAGGAAGGCGAGATGGCCATGGGTTCACAGTTCACCCTTGATGTGATCATGGTTATTTCCGATATGGCAAGCATGTTGGCAGAGACCGAGATAGACGAAAACGATATTGTTCATGTCTCGATTGGTGATACTGCCAAGATTTCGATCGATGCGTTTCCAGACACATCGTTCATGGGAATTGTTAAGGAGATCGCAAATACGGGTACGACAATCGGCAGGGGAACTCAGGAAGAGGTGACAAATTTTCTTGTCAAGGTTTCGATGCTCGAGGTTCCTAAGGGACTGCGGCCGAGCATGTCTGCAACCGTTGATATCATGACAGAGACAAGAAAAAATACCCTTAAGGTGCCGATACAGTGTGTAACTGTAAGAAAACCAATAAAATCCACGGCAGAACAAAAGGCATCGAAAGATTCATTAGAGGAAAAATTCCCTGCTAAGAAAAAAGATGTAGAAGATGAACCCGTCCGTGTACTTTTTGTTGTTAAGGATGGGGTTGCACATCAGGTGGAAGTGGAGACTGGAATATCGAGTGATTCAGAGTGGGAGATACTAAGGGGAGTAGAGGAGGGAGATGAGGTTGTGAGCGGAAGCTATAAGGTTCTTTCAAAGCAGCTTAAAGACGGGGATAATGTAAAGATTGATAACAGTCATAAGAAATATGAGAGATAAAAATTTAGGTTCGGTTTAATATGAAGGAGTGATCGGCATGTTAATAGATATTAAAAATATTAAGAAAGATTATCAGGTTGGACTCGAATCTGTTCATGCTTTAAGAGGAGTAAATCTGCAGATAGAAAAGGGGGAGTATGTAGCCATTATGGGTCCTTCGGGCTCTGGAAAATCCACACTCATGAATATTCTCGGATGTTTAGACACTCCGACTTCGGGAGTCTATCATTTAAACAAAAGGAACATAAGCAATCTGAATGATGACGAACTTGCAGAGATAAGGAATCGTGAGATAGGATTTGTATTTCAGACCTTTAATCTCCTGCCAAGAGCTACTGCTCTGCATAATGTAGAACTCCCGCTGATCTACAGCGGAATACCAGCTTCAAAGAGAAAAAAGATGGCAGAGGAGGCTTTAGAGAGAGTTGGTCTGTCAGATAGAATGCACCACCGTCCAAACGAACTTTCTGGTGGCCAGAGACAGAGGGTTGCAATTGCAAGGGCACTTGTAAATAAGCCCTCGCTAATACTTGCAGATGAGCCTACTGGAAACCTGGATACAAGAACTGGTGATGAGATTATGGAGACATTCGAGAAGATACACGATGAGGGTAATACGATTATTATGGTAACACATGAGGAGTACATTGCTGAACACTCGGACAGAATCGTAAGGTTAAGGGATGGCCTTGTAGAAAGAGACGAGGCCAATTAATGGAGTGATAATGAAAATCATAATCGAATTATGGGAAGAGATTAAGATAGCATTTGGTGCTCTGCGTTCTAATAAACTGCGTGCCTTTTTAACACTTCTTGGAATAATAGTTGGAGTAACAACGGTTATTGGGATTGTTTCATTGACAGAGGGACTCGATAAGGTTTTTGGTGAACAGATATCTGCACTTGGTTCTGATGTCATTTATGTTCAGAAGGTTTCGTGGTTCGACAGAGAAGGTTGGGATAAATACCGGAACAGAAAAGACATAACAATGAGTGAGGTGAAGGCCATAAAGAAGTATGCAACTCTGGCCGAGGCAGTTTCCCCTACTGTAGGCACTTCACGTGTAATAAAATATGGTAATAGATCTTTGAAAAAGGTTAGTGTAATTGGAACAGACGAGGAGAAGGTTGGAGGAGTATATCCTGAATTTGGAAGAGATCTGAATGCTTCCGATGTTCAGAATAGAAGATATGTATGTGTAATAGGTTGGGATGTAGCAGACAAATTATTTGAGGGAAAAAATCCAATTGGAGAGAGAATTAAGATTGGAGGGCATCCATTTAAGGTCGTAGGTGTACTGGAAAAACAGGGAAGCATCTTTGGTCAGAACCTTGATCAGGAGGTGAGGATTCCGATAGGTGTTTTTTTCAAATTGTTTGGTCGTCATAGGAGTATTACAATACAGATTAAGGTTGTAGATGAATCTTATATTGATGAGGCAATAGATGAGTTAAGGGGAATTTTAAGACGGGTGAGAAAAGTTCCTCCAGAGAAAGAGGATGATTTTGGGATTAATCAGATGGATGTAATAATGGATATGTACAACAAGCTCACAGGAGGATTGTATGCTGCTGCAATCGGGGTTGGTGCAATTTCTCTTTTAGTAGGAGGAATCGGAATAATGAATATTATGCTTGTCTCTGTAACTGAGAGAACAAGGGAGATTGGAATTAGGAAGGCTCTTGGTGCCAAGAACAGAAATATTCTCTGGCAGTTTTTAATAGAATCGGTTGTTATAAGTGGTGTTGGAGGATTGATAGGACTCGCTTTTGGATTTGGGTTGGGAAAGATTATATCATCGGTTTCGATTCTTCCAGCAACAATAACATTATGGTCTGTTTTTCTCGGTATAGGATTTTCATCTGCGGTGGGTATTTTCTTTGGTCTATATCCAGCAAGCAAGGCAGCCCGACTTAATCCAATCGAAGCGTTGAGATACGAATAGATAGAGTTTTAACAAAAAAATAAACATTGAAACAAGGAGCTGGGGAAAATGATTATTAAGGAAGAGAAAAGAGGAGATGTGCTGATTTTGAGCCTCGAAGGAGAGTTGATGGGAGGCGATGAGACAAAAGAGTTTCAGGATAAAATATATAATAGTATCAGAGAAGGGATTGTTAATATAGTTGTAGACATGAAAAAGTTAAATTGGATGAACAGTGCAGGTTTGGGAACGATTATGGGAGGATTAACAACTCTGAGAGGAAGCGGTGGCGATTTGAGAATAGCTAATGTTTCGGGAAGGGTTCGCCGCCCAATTGAAGTAACAAGACTTGATCATGTGATCCAGATATATGAGGATGTTGATCAAGCTGTCGATAGTTATGTTTCTGGAGGGTAAAATGGAAAAATTTACCAGGGAGATGATACTTGAGAAGGTGGGGAAGGGTGAGTCACTTTCGAACTTGGATCTTTCCGAGATTGATCTTTCATATTCAAATCTTAAGAATGCAGACCTCAGCAAGACGAATTTAAAAGGAGCATATCTTCAAAATGCAAATCTTGAGGGCGCAAATCTTGAAGGTGCAAATCTTGAAGAAGCCTTTCTTTTTGGTTCTAATTTAAAGGGTGCAAATCTTGTTGGGGTAAAATTTTATAAGACAAATCTGCAGGATACAAACCTTGAGGGTGCTAATTTAAAAGGAGTTGATCTAAGCAACCTTTCTCTTTTTGGTGCTCAGATGGATGGTGCAAATTTAGAGGGGGCAGTGCTCAGAAATGCCAAACTAAAGAGAGCGAGTATGATAGGTGCAAATTTAAAAAATGCAGATCTCAGCGGTGCTCATCTTCAAAGAGCCGTGATCAAGAAGGCGGATCTTTCTGGTGCAAAATTTGTGGGGGCAAACATCAGGAATGCTGATCTTACAGATTCAAATACTAATGATGCAGACTTTAAAGAGTGTATAAAATAAATCAATTGATTTGGGACTGATCGATGGAGATTAAGGAAAGTCTTTCTATAGCATTAAGTGCATTAAGAACAAACAAACTCCGCTCAATCCTGACGACTCTTGGAATTGTGATAGGAGTGATGACTGTAATTGGAATGATGACTATAATAAGGGGTATTAATGCCACTGTTGAGGAGCAGTTTTCACAGATCGGGACAAATACATTCTACATACAAAAATATCCTGCAATTTCAATGGGTGAATTTGATGAAAAATATAGAAACAGAAAGGATCTAACAATAGAACAGGCAGAGAAGATAAAGGAGAAGGCGAATTTAGTATCAATGGTCAGTCCAGAGATGTTTGCATGGGGTGAGAGGGTAAAGTATGGTCGAGAGAAGACAAATGCAGATGTCGTTGTATATGGCGGTTCAGAGGACTGGCAGGTGATAAATGGAAGGTTTGTAAAGGATGGCCGATTTTTAAATAAGGTTGATATACATTCGGCGCGACCAATCTGCATCATAGGGACCGACATTGTAGAGACCCTCTTTCCTTTTACAGACCCGATAGGGAAACAGATACGTGTTGGAGCAAATCGATATGAGGTAGTTGGAATTCTGGAAGAGAAGGGGTCGTTCTTTGGCCAGAGTCAGGACAACATAGTTGTGCTGCCCTATTCTGTATTTCAGAGGGCATATGGTAACAGGAGAGAAGTTGCAATAGTGGTACAGGCCAAACGCACAGAATTGCTAAATGCTGCAATAGACGAGGTAATAGGAATTTTAAGAGTTGCCAGGAAAGTGCCGCCTGGAAAACCAAACGACTTTGAGATAATCACCAGAGACTCTCTCACTGATACTTGGAAACAGTTGACGGGTGTTGTTTTTGCAGCGGCTGTTGGAATAGCCATGATCTCCCTGCTGGTTGGAGGCATTGGGATCATGAATATCATGCTGGTTTCTGTAACTGAACGTACCAGAGAGATAGGAATCAGGAAGTCTATTGGTGCCAGGAGAAAGGATATATTATGGCAGTTTATTGTTGAGGCAATTGTTCTTTCTGCTCTTGGTGGAATAATAGGTGTAGTTATTGGAGTAGGATTAGGACTGCTGATCGGTGCAATTTCGCCTCTTCCTGCTGCGGTTCCAATATGGGCTGTATTTGTGGGTCTTGGGTTTTCTTCGATGGTGGGGCTCTTTTTTGGAATATATCCTGCAGCAAAGGCAGCGCGACTCAATCCAATTGTGGCACTGCGTTATGAATAGATAGAGAACATTTTAATCGAATGTTAAAGAGCCGGTGGTTTCATATGAGTCATCGGCTCTCTATTTTTAAAAATTCTCTTGCTTTTTTTACACATTATTTTCATTTTAAATTTTATAAAACAGTAAAGGCTGTCTATTTATGAAGATTTCAAAAAGAAAGTCAGAACATATCAAGATATGTTTAAAAGAGAATGTCTCATTTAAAGAAAAAAAGACGGGCTTTGAAGATTATGAATTTATCCACTGTGCCCTTCCAGAAGTGGATATGGAACAGATAAAAACAGAAACAGAATTTCTGGGAAAGACTCTTTCTTTTCCATTCATGATTTCGGCAATGACGGGTGGCTGCGATAAGGCCTTCGAGATCAATGAAAGATTGGCAGAGGTGTGCAGCATTGAGAGAATTGCCATGGGAGTTGGCAGCCAGAGGCAGATGATGGAGAATGAGAGATATCTCGACACCTTTCGCATTGTAAGAGAGAGAGCACCTGATGGAGTAATAATTGGGAATATAGGGGCAGTTGAGGTGTTGGAGATATCGGATGTTTCGGTTTTTCAGAAAATGGTAGATCTAATCGAGGCCGATGCAATGGCGGTTCATTTGAATCCCCTACAGGAGATTCTTCAGCCAGAGGGAAATTGTCGGTTCAGGGGTGTATTGAAGGCAATCGAAAGGCTTGTTAAAGGGCTTTCTGTTCCGATAATCGTAAAGGAGGTTGGATGTGGAATCTCAAGATCTGTTGCAAAAAGATTGGTTGGTATTGGTGTAAAGTATATAGACGTGGCAGGTGCAGGAGGAACATCCTGGGCAGCAATTGAATCCTATCGTGGTGCATACAGAAGGCTTGCCCACACCTTCTGGGATTGGGGGATACCGACCGCAAGATCTCTGGAGATGGTTGGCAGAATAAAGGGGGTCAGGGTGATAGCCTCTGGTGGAATAAAGGATGGAGTTGTTCTGGCAAAGGCTATTGCACTGGGTGCTGAAATTGGAGGAGCAGCCCGGAAAGTATTAAAAGTATTATTAGAAGATGGAGAGGAGAGCCTTGTTTCACTTATTCGACTATGGCGTACCCAATTGAAAGTTGCGATGTTTCTGACTGGAAGCTCCAGTCTTCAGGATCTAAGAAGAGAGGGAGTAATAGAAAAGAGATAAAGGAAGAATATGAAATTTCCAGACCGTATTAATAAGTTGAGAACAATTATTGATTCTGAGATAGTCAAAATATTTGAGGGAAGGAGGCCAGATAGCCTTTACAGGCCGATGTATCATCTTCTCAGTAGTGGAGGCAAGAGAATAAGGCCAATACTGCTCATCCTTTCATGCAGGGCTGTTGGGGGAAGGCTGAATGAGTGTATTAATGCTGCCCTGGCAGTTGAATTCCTTCATACATTTACACTTGTTCATGATGACATCATGGATCAGGATGATCTTAGAAGAGGAAAACCTACGGTGCACAAGAAGTGGGATGAAGCGACTGCGATTTTAGCAGGAGATGGCCTTGTTACTCTGGCATATGAGACACTGTTAAAGACAGACCATCTCTCTCTGCATGAGGTTTTGAAGCAGTTTACCGATGGACTGCTTGTGCTGTGTGAAGGTCAGGCCTTGGATAAGGAGTTTGAAACGCGACTTGAGGTCTTGCCTGAAGAATATGAGAGTATGGTTGAAAAAAAGACCGCAAAATTGATCCAGATGTGTTGTGATATAGGCGTCCTCTTAGGGAATGGAAGCGAGGTTGAAAGGGAGGCTATCGGGAAGTTTTCTTTTAATATAGGAAAGGCTTTTCAGATTCAGGATGACATACTGGATCTTCGTGTTGATGAAAAGACTTCAGGCAAACCCATGGGAAGCGATTTATTGCAGAAGAAGCATACCTATCTTACCACCCATTTTCTAAACAGATGCAGCAATTCTGATAAAGAAAGATTTATTGAACTGTGGAACAGGTCGCCCAAGGGCATGGATGAGATAGCAGAATTTATTAAACTGTTTGAAAGAACAAAATCCTTTCGGGCAGGCAATGAAAGGGTAAGAGAGTTAATCGGTGATGCAATAAAGAGTCTGGATCGATTAAGTGAGAGCGATTCAAAAGAGGATCTAAAAGGTTTTGCCCTACAAATAGAAAAGAGAAGTTATTGAGCAGGATGAATGCATATGGTGGGAATAAAACGATTGTAATCGGGTTATATTTAGTATAGATTCAAATAAAGGAGCTCGTGTTTCTGGAAGGGATTTGGACTTGAAGAATCCGTGCCTTGCACGGATTTGCATTTTAAGATTATTTTTAAAACTTGATTTTATTAATTTAATTTTGTACAATATATGCCTTAATAGGTGTTGAAATGATTGAGCATAAGT
>CAZYVD010000042.1:0-22756 GCA_964651045.1 uncultured bacterium | reverse complement strand
ACCCCCAACCCTCTGATCCGAAGTCAGATGCTCTATCCAGTTGAGCTACGGGCGCTCGCAATCGCTGGGGAGCAGGGATTCGAACCCCGATTCTACGGTCCAGAGCCGTATGTCCTGCCATTGGACGACTCCCCAGAAAATTTGATAATGAATTTATAAACATATTACTTAAAAGTCAAATACTTTTATTCAATTAAGTCCCAAATACATACACCTGTCTAAAAACCACATCACCCTCATCAGGATCTATTGGAGGGAAATCTTTCCACAATCTTATGCGTGCGAGAATACATCTTTCGACTCGTTTATTGTTCAGGGTCGACGATACAATCTCTGCATTTTTAACACTGCCGTCAGGTGCAACCGTTATTCTAACAGTTATCTTTCCTTTAAGGTTTGGACTCCTCTTCAGCTCCCGTTCATAGCAGTATTGAAGAGCCGAATTGTGAGAAATCAACACCTGTTGAATCGCCTCAGGACTCCGATAGACACTCTTCTTTCCCTTTCCTGCAACATCTGAAACAGATTCTACTACAATTGTTCCCTTTCTGGTAAGTTTTCTTGAACCGGCACTCTCCAGATCCGATACAAGATCATCGATGTTTGTCTTCCTCCCGGATCTCCTGCCCCTTACTGTTCCTCCTCCTCCCCCTTCTCCTAATCCAGAACCTCCCTGAGTCTTCAGTCCATCTACAGATGAAAGCACCTCATCCAGATCCTTACCAGAACCGCTTCCTCCTTTTGATCCAACATCGAGTAGACTCGAGACAGCCTCTCCCTGAGCAGCGCTTCCTGTTCCTGTTAAAAGTGCAAGAAGCCCGCGGTTGCTAACCTGCTGCGATATTGCTTCGCGAGAACGCCTCCTTGCCTCTGCAGCCTCAATTCTTGTCATCCTTCGGCCTCCTCCATACTCTCCACCCCCCGAGCCACCTTCACCACTCGCCTTATTGCCACTCCCCTCTCCTCCTCCCTCTCCAGATCCTCCGGATGTTTTTTCCTCACCACTACTCTTATCAACACTCTTTGCGCCACTAACAGTTGTGCTCAACAAATCCTCACTACTTTGATTATCGGCTTTGGCGCTTGTCCTTAGGACAAAATTTGCAAATCTCTCCTGAATCCTCTCTATCTCCCTTTCACTATACTCTGGAAGAGGCCTCATAGCAAGAAAGGCTACTATTGCCCCTTCAATTAGTATTGTAAAAAGAAGGACTGCTAAGAAATTAGAATCCAGATCACTAAATAAAGATTTCTTAAATTCTTTTACTATATTATTTTCTATTGTCCTATCCGTGATCTTTACCCCTCTCTTTTATAAACAACAAGACGCATATTTGGATAGTTAGACCTGCCGCAAGTCGCCATAACCTTTATTAATATACTGTAGGGAAGATTTTTATCACCCTGAATAGTGACCTTACCCGAAAATTTTGTACCATATTTTTTCTCCATCTTCTCTGCTTCCGATGCATACAGGCGAAGCTCCTCCTGAAGTGCAGGAATTATATATCCCTCCTGTTTTAGTACATCTCTGGTTCGCTCTACAGGTTTATTATTTACCAAAATCCAATCGTATGAAACGGTAACGTCAAGACCAAGCTCTGGACTGCTCTGCACACTTGATGACGGCAACGTAAGATCCTGTGAAGGATTTATAAGCTGTCCATGAACAGAATAGGTCTTAAGCAGGAACACAAGAATAATCGTAAACATATCCATCATAGATGTGAGCTGGAGCCTCACCTCGCCAGGATCGGTCTTATGTTTCTTTGCATGTGATGGTATAAAAGCCATAGACTCCTCAACTAATTAACGTACTTCTGCACTCAGCAAGACATTGGGAAACAGTGACTGTCTCTTCCCATTAATCTTTATTGATCTTGCTGCATCCATCGTATTCACAATTGTTTGATAGACAATGTCTGGCTCTGCAAGGATTATTATTCTATCATAATCAGGAAACCTGTTTTCTGCCTTTTTTCTTATTTCATAAAGCTTCTCTGACAGCGAGCCATAATCATGAACCATCGAATCGTTTTGAGCCATTATAAGAGGAATTGTAGGCTCGCCCTCCCTTTCTCCTGACAAGACTGCCATGGAGCTCGATATGAAGAATCCCTTGTTTGTTATAGTAACAGTAAGGTCCAATCTCTTTATATCTTCAATGGGAAGCTCATTTAACTTCTCACCCTCTGGCCCAACAGCAGCAGGTGGAAGATTAAGCTGAATTACTCCCAGTTTGACAAACTCGGCAGAGGTAAGCAGAAGTGGAATCAATACTACCATGAGATTCATCATTGGAGTAATGTTTGTATGAATCCACTCAAAACCATGTTTTGCCCTTTTTGACGGCCTGTAAGCCATAGTGGCTATTCCTCTTTTGTCATTAAATTAATCAGTTTTACTGTATGTTCATCTATCTCATCGATTATTCTCGTGGTCTTATTATGAAGAATCGTATACATGAGAATTGATGGTATTGCAACGGATAACCCTGCCAGCGTAGTGTTCATTGCAACCGATATACCATGTGCAAGAAGCCTCGATTTTTCTGCAGCATCAATCCCAGGAGCAGATACAGATCTAAACGCAAGAATGAGTCCATATATCGTGCCCATCAGTCCGATTAGAGTGGATATGTTACCTATCATTGCAAGATAATTTGTTCTTGCCTGCAACCTTGGAATAACCTCAAGAGTCCCCTCATCTACGGCATTCTGTATTGCCCGAAATGTAGGAACCTTCATCTTGCTGGCCTTTATCAAACCTGTCAAAACGATCTGTGGAAGCGCCTTACCTTTGAACCTTCGGCAAAAGGCAGCGGCCTTCTGATATTCACGTGCAGCAACCCATCTTCGAATCTGAGCCATAAATCTTGGTGCATCAATATTGGATTTAATGTAGATAAAATGGGCACGTTCAATGGCAATGGCAATCATGAAACCAGCGACAACAAGCAGAATCCACATAAAAATCCAACCACTCCCAGAACCGGGAATAAAACTGTGCCAAAACTCCGCCATAAACTACCTCCTTTGAAATCATTAAAATAAAGAATTTTAATATACTATTTTTTTCTCTTTCTTTCAATCGTTTTTTTAATGCTTTTAACCTTATCGACCTTACCAAGCTCTTTCTTTGGATCTATTGCATCTACCACATTCTCCTTTATCTCCTTCTTAAAATCCCTTTCGAGTTTAATCTCCTTCAGCTTTGGTTCGATCCTCTTCGGCATTATTATAACACCCGGTTTTTCAACCTTTCCCTTTATTTCTATTGCCTCAAGAACTATCTCATTGCTCAATGTATCACTTTTTGCCTGTTTGTTTATTCCCTTTTTGATCTTCTCTTTTATTTTTGTCGTATCCTGTCTGGTGGACTGAGGCATTACAGTACCATAAACAAGAAATAGTAACAAAACTATTATTCCCCTTTTCATTTTTCATTCACCCCCTTATTCGGCAAGACTCTTTTAGGAATATATCTAACTATCCATTCCCCTCCTATTATGTACTCATTCTTATCAGAAAACACTAATGCTAAAAGGTTATCCTCAATCTTTAAATGATAAACAAGAGGATTAGTTTCCGTGTTTTTATTTTTATTAATCAACACCCCATTCATATATATCCTGCTCGGCCTGTCTGATGAAAAAGTCAGGGTGCTTCTGATTGGATATCCGGGGATCCTGATGTGCCTGCATATGAATAGCGAATCCGTTTCAGCATTGGTAGAATCATAAAATATATGAATCAGGCCATCTCCCGACTCACTCTGGCTCTTCAACTTTTTCCAATCCCTGCCTTTGAACTCAGGCATCTTCCATCCAGGTTCACTCTTCCAGCTGTATCTCCATGTCGAATCTAATCTTATCGCAAATCTTGCAACAGGTATTTTTAGTTTCTTAGAATATGTATCAGGGTCCAGACTTACCAGTCTTACTCCAATCCATTCTCCAGATGTAGATGGGTACTTAAAATCTTTATTTGCGAGATATGCCCTTTCGAGTATCGATTTTAAATACTCCTTCAGGTAGTAAACATTGTCTTCGAAAAGTGCTAAAAGATCTTCATATTGAATCGTCCCTTTCTGCTCAAAAAGAACTTCTGCCTCTTTTTGATCTTTAAAACTCAGATCGATCATTCTGCCGAGTGTGTCTGCCAGGGCAAGTATATAATCTACCATCTTATTCTCAATCTCTACCAATCCCCTCTCTTCCACCCCCATTTTACTCCCCTGATCAACATTTGCCACTACTAGATCTACTGCTTTCTCTGCATATGATTCGGAGATTTCAATAAAATTTATCATCGTGTTTATTGTGTCTTGAGATACCATCTCTCCCTTTGATAATCCAATCTCCCTGCAAATCTCTGCAGCATCATTAAAGTAGCCGAGAGCCTCCAACGAGAGGCGTGCAAATTTATCACCAAGGAGACTTGAAAGCAAAACTATCCTCTCCTTTGATAATTTGATCCATCTATTATTCAACTGAAGAGTATCCCCTACACCGATATTTCTTGCATGTGCAGAAATCGCCTCATCAACAAGGGGCTTTATTGCTCTGAGTAGTAGTTGACTCTCATATTCGAGCCGTGCAATGGTTCCAAGGTCCTGGGGAATTGGTGCCGCTAAAAGCCTCTCTATCGTCCTTGCATTGACCTCTGCTATCATGTAGAGCATTTCGGAAACCTTTTCCTTTGTCTTTTGTTCCCAAGCGCGAGCAGTAGAAATCAGTGTGTCGCTCCCTGCCGAGTCTTTCTGTGCCTCTTCAATTATTCTCTCGAACACAGGTATGGCCTTCCTGTAAGAATTTAGTGCTTCACGGTAAATCTCAACACTCTTTGCACTGATCTGTTTCTCCTTTACTGCACGCATCGTCGGATCCATCGGCGGCAACTGCTGATTTGCCCATGATCTGGCAAAATCTTCATGCACCTCACCAATTCTGTAGATCGCCTCTACCATCCTTGCTGTTGCATAACCTATAATTCTTGTATAGTTATCTATTATTCTGTCTCTGAGTAACTGCTTCTCAATTATCGATCTCTTTAAATCCTCCTCTGGCAGCTTAAAAGAAATCTTCTTATACTTTTCAGTTAACATTTTGTTTATGAAGTAGAGAGCCTCTGCTGTGGAATATCCATTCTCCTCCATTCCGCTGCTCTTGAGAGAATCATTCATTGCAATGGCTTCATTTAGATACTTCTCTGCCTCCCTCTCCTCTCCCTTTTCGTAATAATATCTGCCAATGCGCAGGCATGCCTCCACAGATAGTGGAGAGGATGGAAAACGCTCTTTGAATCGTTTAAATATTTCCACGGCCTCATCGTCACGATTCAATTTCTGGCAGAATTCGCCCGAATTGAAAAATACCCTGTCTGCATCCTCTGAATCGGGATACCGCTCTGCATAACTCCTGCCTGTCTCAATCGCCCTGGTGATGTTTCCTGCTTTACAGTAGAAAAGATATGCATTATAGAGTGCATCTCGTGCCCTCTCTTTCTCAATCGGCAACTCGGAGAGAGCCTTGTACCTTTCTCCACCTCTTTGATAATCACCTATCTCACCATAATCAAAGGCAAGATTGTTAAGAACATCTGGAATCAAATCAGAACTGCTGTGTGATACCATCAACCTTTCATATGCTCTGATCGCTGAACTGTAGTCGCCTATCTGTTCGTATGATCGTGCTGCATTGAACAGGGCTCTATCGACAAAACTTGCGGTTGGCACCTCTACTGCTACTCTAAAGTATTCGTTCGCAGCTAACGAATCATTCCCGCTCTCCTCAAGACCCTGTGCCCTGAAGAATATTGCTTCTGCAAGTCTCTCCCTCGCCTTTCTCTTGATCCCGGGATCCTTCACCTCTCTAATGATCTTCTTTGCAAGTATCTCTGCACTGTCATAATCCTTTTTCCCAAGATAACTCTCGAGAATATAATAACGAACATTGTTAATCTCCTCGCTTTCAGGGAAATATTTTATAAGAGTCTTGAAATATTTCAGTGCCTCTCTGAATTGATTGTGAGTATAATAGAGTGCACCTGCATTTGCAAGAATTGTTGGGGTATTCGTATCAAATGGAAATAGTTTAAGGTAGTTATCATATGCCATTGCAAGCCAACTCTCAGACACAGAGAGTGGTACAGGGCTCCGCTCCTGGGGATTACCCCTCTGTTTGGCCTCAAGAGATGGTCTGCGTCCTTCACGCTGAACAAGGGAATCTGCAACAACTATTGCATTTTCTGCAGCATCTTTAATCGTGGCTAATCCCTTCTCGCGTGCAAAATTCTTATATTTCTCAGAATTGTAAACCATGGTTATTGTAAGATACTCCTTCAGGGCATCTTTATAGTTGTGCAGCCTGGTATCCATTATTAATGCGATGTTCCACCGAATCGTGTATGCATAGAGATCCTCTGGAAAAACATCAAGATACATTCTTCCGAGACGCACCGCCTCTCTGTATAAGGAGTCTGATGGAGAGTCTGTAGCCTTTTTAATGAGTGTGTTTATGTTTAGCCTCAGGGCCTCCTCAGAATATTTATAACCATTCAGCTTCGCCTTTTCATCCGATACCTTGTTCCACCAATCACTCTCAGGCTTATAGGATAAGAAGAGCTTCTGTCTCTCCTTAAAAAGATTCTCACTGTCCTCTAAAATATAGTAACATTCGACTATGTTTTGTTGATACTCGGGCGCCTTTGGTGAATCCTCAGCCATGTTAAGCAGTATTCTGTATGTTTTGATTGCCTCTAAATACTCCTCCTTCTCATTCTTATAGATATCCCCAAGCTTCTCCAGCATTGTTATTCCCCATTCTGGATTACCAATCTCCTGAAGATATTTTTTTGCATTTTGCGGACCACCAAAATCGATAAAGCTTATTGCAATATACTCGATCGACTCATCACGCAAATCGGTTTGTCCTGTCTTGTCTTCGAGATCACTCTTTTGAATATCCTCGACAAGAGATGTAAAATAGCTTATTGCCTGGGGATACTGGCTTAAGCGAAAATAACTCCATCCTAATTTATAAACAGCCTCGTTGTAACGGTTGCTCGTTGGGTAATTCAAAACACTCTTGTAGTAGTTAATCGCCTTTTCAAGATCGTTCACAGGCGGATTGAAAAAGTATTCACCGAGTCTCATATAAGCTTCGGGAACATACTTGCTCTTTGGAAAAGAACTGATTAGATGAAGATATATTTGATTTGCCCTTTCGTGATCTCCCATCTCCTCATAGATAAATCCCTGGTTATATATGGCATCTGGTATTAATGAACTCTTTGGAAATTCATCTATTATTCTCTGATAAATTGTGAGAGATTTTGAATAGTCGGGTCTCGGCTCATCTGGAAGTGTGTCTATCCTGCCCTCAGAATAGAGTGTTAACTGCTGAGTGAACCGATCCATTTCAGACAGATAGTCCTCCTTCTCCTTATAATAGTAAAGAGTGGCCAGTCTTATCAGAATCTCATCAACGATCTCTGGATCAGGATTCTTTTCTAAAAGCTTTTCACCATCTGCAATTCCCCTCTGGATAAGGTTATACTTCATCTCCTGAAGCTCTTCGAGCTTCTGAACATAGTAGGTCTTATAACTTTGAAGCTCAGGAAGTGAAAGAGACCAGAATGTTGAATCGGCAGACTGCTGGGCTGCTGCAGTTGAGCATAAAATTATAATGAAGACCAGGCCGCGTAAATTTACATATGGCTTTAAATTCATTTTATCTCTTTTAACTTCTTCTTTCCCTTCTTCTTATCTATCTTTTCTATGGTCGATTCCTTCTCTTTTTTCTCAAAGTATCGTGTTTTAAAAAATCTATCTCTGTCTGTCTGTTGTTTTTTCTCTGCTTCATACTTCATCTTGTTTTCAATTCTCTCCACATCTTCGAGAAGTCCCTTAATCTTCTGTTCGAGAACCCTCTTTTTCTCAGCAAACACATCATCGATCATGTCAATTGTTCTGGAGATCTTCTCTATCTGAGTATCAATATCCTTGATTCGTGAGAAGTTTATGTTGCTTATTCCATAACCACTGAAAGTTGCCCATCTATCCAATTCCACGGTATATTGCTGAGGAAAATTCTCCCTGAGCCATATCTCATATTGATTCAGTTTATTATAATAATCCTCAAGTTCCTCTTTCTTTATCTCGGCCTGTACAGTAAGCCTGAAGTTATTCTTATTTATCGCCTCTTTGATCAGTTTATCTGCTTCATTTATTGAATTCTTTGTCTTCATCTTCTCCTGAATCGTCTGCTGCAGAAGAGAACGGAAAACATACCTTAAGTACTCCATCATCCCCATTCTACTGATTAGAGGATCCTCCTCAGTTGCAGAAGAACTCAATGCTGAGAGCCGACTCGTCTGCTCCTGAAGCATCTTTATCAGATTACTTCTTACCCTTCTTATCTGTTCAATATAGGCTCTGTCGCCACCTGCTAATGCCCTGCTTTCTATCTGGTCAAGTGCTTCAATCTTCTTTCGGATGGTCAGTATCATCTCTGCAGACCCAAGCCCTTCTCCTTGAGAAAGATTATTCGACTCCGATATATTCGAACCAGATGGGTTGAGAAATCGACTGATCTTTTTCAACCCGTCGAGATACTCCTGACTCATCCCTCCCTTATTTTGTAAAAAGGCTTCATCAAGATTCTGGATCTGTTGAGACCGATCCTCCAGACTCCTCTCCTGTCTTGCCCGACTGACATCATAAACCTTCTTTAAATCGGCGATTGCCTCTTCTTTGTATCCAAGCAGTTCCTTTACACCTGCAGCAAGAACCATTGCCTCATAACCATAGCCTGACATCATACTATTTTCCATAATCCACTGAACATTTTGCAGAGCCTGTATGGGTTTGCCTGCCTTAAAAGAGCTCCATGCCTTGCCCAGAACCGTCAGGTCATAGTATGGAGAATCTTCACTGACACTGTTTAGATATGTGATCGCCTTCTGATTCTCACCTCTTTCATAATATATTAATCCAAGCTTCAAGAGCGAATTGTTCTGTATTTGCGACAGCAAAGGATCTTTGCCACCCTTGTTCGGAGTATTTATAAGCCTCTGATAAAGAGTAATTGCCAGATCATCTCTCCCGAGATTCGAATAACATGTAGCAGAAAGATAGAGAGAGGGGTAAAAGTAGCTTGTCTGTGGGGCAACATTTTCAAGAGTCTTTAGAGTCTTACTGTACAACCCCGACTTGAAATATGCATATCCAACAAGATACGAAACATTGCTCAAAGTCTCAGCATCTAGAGACTCTTTTCTCGATAAAAGAGTCTGGTAGGTTTCAGATAGTCTCGAAAAATCTTCGTATATGTATGATATGTATATTATCTTTACAAGGGCCTTAGCACAAAATTCTGAAGAAGGATACTTTTTGATTAATAGATAGTATCCATTCATGGCCTCATCAAAATAATTGAGGCCGTATGATGATTCACTTGCATAGTAGAGAACATCATCGAGCAGTGGAATCTTATCAGAATATGTCTTCAAGATATCCATGAGCTGTAATCTCGAAAGCTGCATATTCCCATCCGAATAGTTCTGAAGAGACCTTTTTAAATACTCCTTGAACATGCGTTCTGTTTGAGCCTGAGTTCCAGATTCGAGCAGTTTTTTTCTTAAGTATTTATATTTTACCAGTTTAATCCTATATTCAAGAATCCTGTTATACTTGAGTTGTTCCATTATATTATCTATAGTGCCTGCTCCAACCTCCCTATTATCAACAAACTTCAGTGTGTCGGCCTCCTCTGAACTCTTATCGGAAGGTTCTTCGACTCCCCTTTCGCTGATGCTATCCACTTCGGATTGATTCAATATCTCCCGTACTCTGCTTTTCAAATCAGAGAGCATTCCCAGAACTTCTAAATTGGTTTTTCTCTTTGCCAGTCGCTCAAGACGCGCTATCTCATCTATCAGCTCTACTATCCTCTGAACCTCCTTTTCATAATCATCGAGAGTGACCTGATCCTTTGGCACTACTTCATCCACTCCAAGCTCTGATATGTCTGCTCCTTCTAGGAGCCTTCTTCTTATCTCCCCGTTGACACTCTCTACAATTCCAAGAAGAAACTCCTCTTTTGGAATCATGGTTATGGAAAACTCTTCACTCTCGAGTTGATTGTAGAACCTGTCATTTGATTGATTAAAACTACTTCTGGGAGTTAGGAAGAAACAGAGGGGGAGGGTAAAAATTATCAACCTGTATATTAAAAACTTAAACTTCATCATCTATTCCAAACAGTGAGTCCTTAAATTGTCCACCATTCAATAAAAATGGTCATTTATTGAACACTGTATCATGATATGGCAAACTAAACCTATTAACATAGCAAATTTAATGCCTATCGGCTAATCCTTTCAAGGCTATTTCGGAATCGCATTCATTGTAAAAACCATTACAAAGAGTGCAACGGTTTCTATGATCCCAATTACCATAATATAATTGAAAAATCCCTTTCCCGTTTCACCAAGAGCATCTGCTGCTTTTGCACCTGCCCTCCCCTGCATAAGGGCAGACAATCCCATGGCCAGTCCTGCCAGCAGGCCAACAAGTATCTGAAAACCATATGTTTCATTTGGCAGATTTGCCTTTACAATTGCATTCTTTAAAATCATTCCATAAATAGTCTGCGATAGGGGAGCTCCAACAAAGGCGATAAGTATGAAAGGTGCTGCCTTGTTTTGTGAAAATGCACGTTTCCATGAGCCGATCGCAGCAACGCCTGCAGTATATGTGCCAAGTGCAGAGCCTACTGCCGATATAATTAACGAAAGTCCCAGATCTCCAAATCCTTGAATCATATTCTTCTCCTTATGTTTATTAAACATCTCTGAAAGGTTTATAAGGTCTTCCCGACCACTGCATGTTGAGCTGTCCCGAAAATTCCAGCATGTTTAACCTGATTCCATGAACTATTACTGCCAGTAGTCCCAAGATAATATTGAGTGTATGACCAAAAAAGAGAATCAGTGCCGCCATCAACCCATGCAGCACTGAGTGAATCCCATCTCCAATTGCCATCTCATTGAAACTCGATGCTACAATCACTGAAGCATAACCAACCGCAAACAGCCTAAGATATGAGACCAGATCAGAAAACGATCCGATTACAGACAGGGGCAGATCCCCGAGAGTGGCTAATGCTCCTTTGAGTATATTCTTCTGGTAATTTGTAAAAGTGAGTGTGAGAAAGCAGCCCAAAATGAGTAACGGCAGAGTCAAGAAAGGCACTGGTCTATCAAGAACCAGTTTCCCTGCCACAAAAAAGAGAGACCACAGAATCAGTATCCATCCCAACTCCGAAAGTGCCTTCAGAGAGTTTATCATGTTAACCATTCTTATGCCGTGTGCTATAGAGAGATGTACAACACCAATTATAAAACATAGATACATCATGAAAAGTGTGTTTTCCTCTGCAAAACTGTTGACCCTGTCTACTATAATACTGCTTAAGAACGGAACATGTGCTATTCCCTCGAATCCAAACCATGTTCCAGATATCGCTCCCCACAAAACAGTTGTACCTCCAAGCACATAGAGCAAAACGAATGGTTCTCTCGGCACTGCCCTGAATTTTCTCGAAGCAATAAAAGAGAAAATTATAAACAGCATTCCATATCCTGCATCTCCGATTAGAATTGCAAAAAATATGCTGAAAAACAAAAGAAACCAGAAGCTGATATCATATTCATTATATCCAGGCAGTGTGTCCATGAATTTAAAAACAGGATTGATTATCTTCAGCCATCGATGTGTCTTTATCAGGGTTGGAACCTCGCTTGGATCATCAGGATCCTGGATAACATACGCCCATCCCTGATGTTCTGCACACTCTTTTAATTCAGATAGATTATCTACAGGACAGAAGCCCTGAATATAGACAAACCCCTCCTCCTGTGCCATTCCGTGCAGTACCCTGTAGAATGCAAGCCTCTTTTCTAAATAACTTCTGTGTTTATTTAGAGAATCCCTGTATCTGCCAAGCTTCTTTAGAGTTGTCTTTGTTGATGAGATTTTCTTCTCGATCTCTCCTATCCTCTTCTCCAGCTCACTGCACTCGATATCAGGAAGGGGATACTCTGTAAACTTTAGCCCATCCTGAGGATCTGTTGTAATTAACACAACGTAGAAAATCCCGCGTTCACGACCAACAATATAGATCTGTTTTCTATCATCGATTTTTTTGATTGAAGAGCGATCACAAGAATAAAATTTTAAATAGATTCCCTCATTTCGAAGCCGATCAATTTCCTCCAATGAGACCCTTCCAAACATCTCGTACCAAGTATGAATGTTGCGAAGCCGTTCCAGCTCCTTTACCAGTTTTTCATTATCATGCAAAAGTCTGTTGACTCTGTCTACAACCTCATCTGCTCTCTTCTCATCGATTCTCTTCACCCCTGATTCTGCCCTGCCAAGCACCCCAACTACCCTTCCTATTGCTTCGATCTTTGCCTGAAGATCGTCTATTTCATCGGATTGGGGATTCTGAAGATTCTTCACATGCAACAAACCAAGCTTTCTGAGCCTCTCCAATCCGCTTTTACGCTCCTTCCTGCTGAGAAGGAGAGTGACCTTTTTCATCTTAACAATCATGGTAAAAGGGCCTTTTCTCGCTTGCTTAAGATTTTTGCCTTTGCAATCTTGCCTCTGACAACCTCAGCAGTCTGCACATCACCAAGAAAAATTTTTATTATACGAATGTTCTCCTCTGCCTCAGGAATCTTTACCTCCTCAAAAAGCTTTATGCGCTGAATAGTAATCCTGAGTTCCTGATTGAGTATATCTTTCTCACTCTTCAGAACCTCAAGCTCTGCCCTCCTCTTCAACTGCTCCTTACATACCCTGATGGCCTCATCTATCCACACAGGCGTGTTCAGGTAGTCAATTTCGATATCATCAAAAATTAAATCCTCAAACACCGGTATATCTATTCCTGCAACATTCTCCTCACCAATTTTCAATTCCTTAACAGATATGTAATCTCTCAGATCTATTCTATCTGTAAAAAGGTCAGCCCATTTGTAGACCTCCTTATCGACCCTATCACTCTCCTGATTCAACAAATCGATGCGGCTCTGAATCTTTCTTATCTCTATCAAGAGCTGCTTTTTTTTCAGATCGAGAGTCGGAAGATACCTTACAAAACGCCGCAGGTTATCCTTCTGGCGCTTCAGTTCATTTTTTGTCATTCTTATTTTGGCCATCTTCTGCCTGCTCTTTACCTTTTTCTTTTTTTGAATTCTTTGGCCAGAACTCCTTTATGAGTTCTGTCCTCATTCCTGTCTCTTCTGGTTCAAAGCACTCGGCCATGATCTCCCATCCCAGGTCGAGCGCCTTTTCAAGAGGAATGTTAACAGAAAGATCCATCATCTTTGATTCAAACATTTTTCCATACTTCAGCAGTTTCTCATCCCAGCTGCTCATGCGAAATCCCATCGACCTCTTCTCTTCTGTTTCAATGTAGTTTGCATACAGCTTTATCATTCCATCCATTATTGCTCTGTGATCCTTGCGTGTATCCTTATTTACCTGCTGTTTGAGCCTGCTCAAAGAACCAAATGGTTCGATTCTGCCATTTCTAAGATAGAACTGCCCTTCTGTGATATATCCTGTATTGTCAGGCACAGGATGAGTGACATCATCACCCGGCATAGTTGTGACAGACAGTATGGTTATAGAGCCTGCCCCTTCAAAGTCAACAGCCTTCTCATAACGTGAAGCCAGTTGACTGTAAAGATCTCCTGGATAGCCTCTGTTGGACGGAACCTGTTCCATAGTAATTGCAATCTCCTTCAATGCATCAGAAAAATTTGTCATGTCTGTAAGAAGAACGAGTGTATCCTTACCATTAAGAGCAAACTTCTCGGCAACGGCAAGACATAAATCTGGAACCATGAGACTCTCCACAACAGGCTCGGAAGCCGTATGAATAAAAAATATCGATCTGTGAAGTGCACCGCCCTCTTCGAGCTTACTTTTAAAATACATATACTGATCGAACTTCAGCCCGATCCCTCCAAGTATTATTATGTCGACCTCTGCCTGTAGTGCTATTCGTGCTAAAAGTTCGTTGTAAGGTTCGCCAGAAACAGAAAATATAGGAAGCTTCTGTGATGCAACAAGAGAGTTGAACACATCTATCATCGGAATATTAGTTCTGATCATCCGCCTTGGAATTATTCTCTTGGCAGGATTTACTGGCGGACCCGCAATCGGAATTACATATTCTGTTATCGGCGGACCATTGTCTCTTGGCATTCCTCCGCCGTTAAAGATTCTTCCCTTCATATTTTCCGAAAAAGAAACCTGCATGGGATGTCCAAGAAATCGTACCTCATCATTTGTTGACACACCACGACTTCCTGCAAAGACCTGTAAGGAAACGATATCGCCATCCAGCTTTATTACCTGAGCAAGCGACTTTCCCCTCTGAGTCTTTATCTCAGCAAGTTCTTCATAAGCTATGCCATCGGCCTTTACGGTAATTACATTGCCGACAATACTCAGTATCTTATTGTACACTCTCTGCATGTTTGAGCATCCTCTTTATCATCTCGTCTATTTTCTTCTCGTTTTGTTTAAACTCCTTGCTCTCCATCTCGGAGTAGTTCCAGTCTATGAAAAGCTGCCGCAGATCATGAAAAAACTTCCTCGCATCATCCTTGCTTTCAAATGAAAAATCACTTGTCAATATTTCCACAGTCTTTTTAAATACATACTTCTGACGTTCCGGAGAGGTTGCTGCATCTACTGGATCGAATCCATCCTGCTGCAGATAGACGTTGTCGAGAAACTCGAATTTTAAATGCACAACAAAATCATCAAGCGATGTTCCCTCTTCCCCAACTACCATCATCATCTGGTGCACCTCAGAACCCCTTTTTAAAAAAGACTTTGCAATAGCTACCAACTCTTCTGGAACAACAGATTTATATTTCGACCAGCTCTCCAGTGGATCGATCGACGGAAACTTTCTTGCATTTGCACGATCCCTTGAGAGTCCGTGAAAAGCTCCAACAACCTTTAATGTAGACTGCGTTACAGGCTCTTCAAAGTTGCCTCCTGCCGGACTAACGGTTCCTCCAATTGTAAGACTTCCCCTCTTTCCATCATAAAGTTCTACAACTCCGGCCCTCTCATAAAACTCTGCAATACGTGATTCGAGATAGGCTGGAAATGCCTCCTCTCCAGGAATCTCCTCCAGCCTCCCAGAAACCTCACGCATCGCCTGAGCCCATCTGGATGTAGAATCTGCAAGAAGAAGCACATCTAATCCCATCTGCCTATAGTACTCGCCGAGTGTTGCTGCTGTGTATACAGACGCCTCCCTTGCTGCAACAGGCATCGAACTTGTGTTTGCTATAATTATTGTTCGCTCCATGAGCGACCTGCCTGTCCTCGGATCTGTTAATTCTGGAAATTCACGCATCGTCTCTACTATCTCCCCTGCCCTCTCCCCACATGCAGCAATTACAACAACATCAACATCTGCATAACGGCTCGTTATCTGCTGGAGCACAGTCTTACCTGCTCCAAATGGACCAGGTATGCAATATGTTCCACCCTTTGCCACAGGGAAAAATGTATCTATTATTCTAACCTTGGTTGTCAGTGGTTCCTCAGGCATCAGCCTCTCCCTGTAGGCAGTAATCGGGATTTTTACAGGCCATTCAAACTGCATTGTACATTTTATCTTCTTTCCCCGCTGATCTTTTATAACAGCTACAACATCCTTTATAGTATAATCGCCTTCATCTACAATGGACTCAACAGTAAAGGAGCCGTTAAGATAAAAAGGCACCATTATTGCATGCTGAAACTCTCCCTCTGGAACATGTCCGAGTACAACTCCTCTGGTAACCACATCTCCCTTCTTTACAGATGGCTTGAAGTGCCACTTCTTCTTCTGGTCGAGTGGCTCCAGACTGACTCCACGGGGAAGAAAAAACCCAAACTTCTCTGCGATCTTTGGCAGTGGATTTTGAAGCCCATCATAGATCTGGCCAAGTATACCAGGCCCAAGTTTTACTGAGAGCATGGCTCCTGTAAACTCGACCTTATCTCCTACTCTTAGCCCCTTGGTGTTCTCGAATACCTGTAAGAATGCCCTGTTGTTTTCTATTCGAATTACTTCTGATTTTAATCTCTCGCTGTCACGAATGGCATATCCCACCTCATTCTGGGTAACTATGCCTTTAAACTCCACTGTAATCATGTTTCCATTGATTCCAACAATTGTTCCATCAGTAACACTCATATTACAATCCCATTTTTATGTCAACCTGAATTTGAGTTGTTCTCAATCTCATCTTCTATTTCCTCTCTTCCAGAAATGTCTATCTCTGTATCGCTTATGATCGATTTATATATCTCCATTCCCTTCTCTTTTTGAAACCTGAAAAGCCTTCTCAATATTTGAAGTTTTAAAAAATAGAGAATTAGTCGACCTAAATCAAAATGATGATCCTTTTCCAGTTCTTCAATAAAATTCCATCTGAGACGAAGCAGCCTCTTCTCAATCTCCAGAGGAGTCCCTTCTTTTAATATAGAGATTGGAAAGGATCGAGGTGTGTATTCATCTCCGCCGTGTGTCGATGCACGCCATTTTGCAACCTCATCCCGAAGATTGTATTCGAATCTCCTGTACTGCCGCCACACCTTCGGACCCTTTTTATCGATTGATATATCGTTTATATTAACACGGCACAACAATTTAAAATCTCGGCGAAGCATCCATTTCTTTGCTTCGCCGAGAAAATCTTTTATTGTAATCGTGGCCTTCTGATCAAAAAAAAGAGTCGGAAGCTGTGATACCAGATAAAAATGTTTATCCATTCCTTTTTTCCAGAATCTTTCTCAACCTTTGATTAACAAAACTGTTGAGAAGAGTGCTTATCGCCTCATCAGAAAAATCGTAGTAGACGTTTCCATCCTTCAACCCTGCACAGAACCCGTGCGGCATCTCCTCTCGTGCCCTGATAGTTATTTTATTCTTGAGTTCCTTCCTCATTCTGGAGAACAGCAGCTCCTCGAGCTTTTTCTTATCCTCTTTGCTTACTGTTATCTCTGTCTCAGACCCCTTCCACTTATCTACTATCTTTAATATTATTTCCTTTAGAAAATCGGGCTTGAGAGTTTCAGAAACCTCTCTCTTCAAAATGGCATCAAACACCTCAATTATTCTCTCTTTTAATAGGAGCTCTGAATCTCTGGCTGCCTGTTTAATTGCAAGCTCTGCGTTCTGTTGAAATCGCTGGGTTTGTTCTTTTGCCTCTTCCACAATCTTTTCCGCCCTTTTCTTTGCCTCTCGAACGATTCTATCTGCCTCTTTATTTGCGTTTTTGATTATCTCCTCAGACTGCTGTTTTGCCTCTTCAACGCCTTCCTTCTTTATTTTGTCGATCAGATTCTCTAATTTTACATCCATATCGGGTATCCTCAAATAGGAACATTAATCTTTATTTTTCAGTTGTCTCATCCTTTTTATATTTCGTCTCTCCACTCTTCATTATACACTTACCATCGAACACGGCACCCTCATCAATGACTAGTGTAGATGCTTTAATGTCTCCAAATATCGAAGCAGTGGATTCCAAAAACACCTTTCCAGAGGCCACTATGTTTCCCTTGACCTTTCCTGCCAGTAAAACATGGCTGGCCTTTATCTGGCCCTCCACCCACCCCTCTTTTCCAATAATAACAGTATCGGTTGCATCAATGTTCCCTATTACCTTTCCATCAATCCGCAGACCGCTCTGAACCCGAGAATCGCCTTTTACTACTGTTCCCTTGCCGATTATGGTATTTAATCTCCCTCCACGGGCCAATCCCGAATTATCTGTCTCTCCTTTTCTCACGGTTCTCTCCCCTTTTTAAAACTAATATGGAAATGTTTATTGTTCAAAATCATCTCACATAATCTATAATATATTGTTCCCATCTCTTGTTATCATATCCAAAATCACTGCCGAAAACCTTGCATAAAAAATCATGCGCAGCTGCTCTCTCTATTTCATGATTTGCCTTCAGATACGATAATATTAAATATCCACCAGACTCCTTAAAAAGATATCGTACAACGTTTTCACTTATATCTGTTTCTGACAATATTCTCAGTACCGTTAAAAAGACAAATGGATTTGTTCCATTTATCAAATAGGTGAGTGATCTTTTTATAGGTTCCCAGTCGAGTCTCCTTCTATTGTTTGCGGCAAAATGTTTTAAAACCATCTCACATGCCGAACATACCCTTCCATCAGGGTCTCTCAAACCATCAACCAGCGACCACCAGACCAGATTGCTTTGAGGAAAATTTATTAAAACTGCAGAGGCTATTATTCTATTCTGATAATTTCCGTCATTATTCAAAGTCCAGACTGCCAGATCTCTATCTTCATCTTCTTTCTGGCTCTTCAAGAAATCCCGCATCTGGATTACAGTCTGTTTATCTAAATCTTCAAATATCCCGGTTGTATCGGCCTCTATATCATCAAGATTCGAATTATACGTCAGCAAACCGATCTGAAACTCGAATGGATGTTCATTGAATATCTTTATTATATTCTCCCATCTTTTCACATTCGGCAGTGTATCAGAAAAAGAATCCTTATATTTGACAAATTTAGAAAACTCTGGCTCAATGATTGTTACAACCGAGTAAAATTTCTTATCCCTGTCAAAATATCTGATAACAGAAGCATCAGCAAATCCGGCATCTTTCAAATTTGCTGCACACTTGTCAACGGAGAGGCCAGGAAATTTTACTGACAGAGTATCCAATAGTCTCTCCAAACTCCAGTGCTTTAAACCTATTATTTCTGCCTTGCCAAACTTTGTATCTATGACTTGACCATAAAAACATGATGAAAAAATCAAAAGCGCGGCTATTACTTTACCATCTATTCTCCTATTCATAGACTATCTCCTGCTCTCCTGCAATGCATATAGATACTTTTCGGGATCAAGCGGACGACCATCCTTCCATATCTCAAAATGAAGATGTGGAGCCGAACTGAAACCAGAACTTCCCAAGAATGCAATGGTGTCTCCCCTTTTTACCCTCTGACCCCTCTGTATCAGGATTCGCATGGCGTGGGCATAGTATGAAAAAATAGCTCCACCATGTGATATTATCACAACATTGCCAAAATCGGGAGTCCAGTCTGCAAGAAGTACTACACCATCGCCTGCGGCTCGTATTGGGGTTCCCTTCTTTGCAGCAATGTCAATTCCAAGATGACTCCGACCCGTATACCATCCTCCCCTTTGAAAACGGTTTGTCAGATGTCCTCCTGCAACAGGAAGATATGTTGGAAGATTCTGAGGCTTAAAATATCCTTCCTTTCCCTCGGTTAAAAATCGTATATTGTAATGTATTCTGTCTATGCCTATATCTGATCGGGATGAGGTAAAGGGAGTGATTTTCGGTCCTCCTTCTGCAGGAACCGTCCTGACATTTTTAATGCTCTCTTTAACATTGGAAGCCATACCCGGACTCGCTGTTGACAACTTCAGTATTTGTTCGATGTATGCCTTATTCTTCTGGTATTCCATGGCTATCTGTTCTATCTTCTTGTTCTTGATCTTTATCTCTTCATTTTCACTATTCAATTTCCTGTTTACCTTTTCCAGATAAAAGATTCTGTAATATCCTACAAGTCCCAGAATAGAATTCAGAACAATCAATGATATAAAGATCAGGATTATGAGTCCCTTGGCATAACTCAGCGAAATACTAATAGGATCTCGATCCTGATCTGGAACAAAGATTATTGAAAGAAACTTTTTCCTTTTACTCTTTTTCATCAATCTGCCGCCCTATTTAATAGCTCTATTATTCTATCTAAATCGTCGTCAGAATAGTATGATATCTCTATCTTCCCCTTCTTGCCCATGGGCCGTATTTTTACCTGAGTGCCAAAGATGGAGCATATTCTCTCCTCCAGTTCGATCAGGTAAGGAGACTTCTGACCAGCCTCCTTCCTTCCACCCTCCTCGCTCTTTGCTATCCTTCGCACCTCCTCTTCAACTCTCCTCACGCTCCAGCCCCTTTTAACAATCTTCTTCCACAACCCTCTTATCTCTTTCGGATTAGATATCCCCATCAGGCTTCTTGCATGGCCCATCGATATTTCGCCCTTCCTGAGGCTCTCCTGAATTTCAGGAGGTAGTTTTAAGAGTCTGATAAAATTTGCTACAGTCGCCCTATCCTTGCCAACCTTACGAGCAACCATTTCCTGAGTCAAATTATAATCTTTTTGAAGCTTCTGATATGCCTTTGCAAGCTCTATTGGATTAAGATCCTCACGTTGAATGTTCTCCACAAGAGCAAGTTCCAGCATCTGATCGTCCGATTTTACATCCATGACAAATGCAGGTATTACAGAATACCCCAGCTCTTTTACTGCTCTCAGGCGCCTTTCACCTGCAATCAGTTCAAATCTGTCCCCATTCCTCCTGACTGTGATTGGCTGGATGACTCCATTCTCAAGAATAGAATTTTTTAGATCTTCCAGACCCTTTCTGTCAAAACCCGATCTTGGCTGAAATGGATTGGCATCTATTCTATTCACCTCAACCTCAAAGAGTCTTTCCTTATATTTTATCCTCTCTTCCTCGGGAACCTGAGGAATCAAAGCTTCAAGACCCCGCCCCAATCTTTTACTTTTCAAGATTCATTACCTCCTCGGCCAGCCTCATATAATTTTCTGATCCCTTGCATACTGCATCGTACAAGATTATAGGTTTCCCAAAACTCGGAGCCTCGCTCAGCCTCACATTTCTATGAATTATTGTATTGAATACCTTGTCTCCAAAAAAATTCTTAACATCATCCATGACCTGATTCGAAAGATTCAACCTGTTGTCATACATGGTAAGAAGAACACCCTCTATTCTGAGCTCCTTGTTGAGGCTCTTCTGCACCATTCTGATTGTCTTTAAAAGTTGACTCAATCCTTCCAATGCATAATATTCACACTGGATTGGGATAAGAACAGAACTCGCTGCAACCAAACTGTTGACAGTAAGCATTCCGAGCGATGGAGGACAGTCGACAAAAATATATTCATACTCTTTTTTTAATCCGTTCAGAGCCTTCTGAAAGATTTTCTCTCTGCCAGCAATGTTGACCAGTTCTACCTCTGCACCTACGAGACGAATACTTGAAGGAAGGAGATCCAAAAATGATATATCTGTGGAGATTATGGCATCATTGATGTCCTCTCCGTCTAAGATGACCTCATAGATGCTCTTTTTTACATTCCTGTGATCAACACCCATTCCACTGGTAGCATTTGCCTGTGGATCTATATCAATAAGAAGAGTCGATTTTTCTGCAACAGCAATACAGGCAGACAGGTTCACGGCAGTGGTCGTTTTTCCGACTCCGCCCTTCTGATTTGCAATTGCAATTATTTTGGTGCTGTTCACAACATCACCCGAAATTTTTTAATTTCTAATATACGATTTTCAATATTTAAAAGCAAGCATTGAAAGTCATTTATTTGAATGTACGCATTGAGTCAAAAATAAAGTAACTTTAGAGGAATTGAACTTTTTAAAAGATTGGTCGCTGCCTCTTCCTCGCTCCTCGTTCCCAAACTGGGGTTTGGGAACGAAGTTTTAAAATATAGGTATTCTCTTTTTGGATTGCGCTAGCATGTTGCCGCTTTTAAAATCGACGCCAATGCGTCGCAGTCCAAAAGTAATGCTCAATTAAAACAGAGTTTTAACACATATGGGTTCCCAAACAGGAGTTTGGGAACTAGAGATAAAAATCATACTCTGTTTTAGGTCAGGTTGAGCCGATTGTTATACTACTACGTTCTATAAAATTCTTTTTTATCCATCGATTGAAAATCTAAAAACAATCAATGATATTTTTAATTGTCTCTTTTGCCCAAGTTAAAACAATTTTTGTTTGAAAAGTTATTACCCAATCACCCCCTTTAATTGGTTTAACTTTAGCTCTACTAAAAGCGGCCTTTAATCGTAGTGGATAATTATAAATATTACCAAACTCAGGATTATAATGAAGAATAGCATTTCTTAATTCTGATAATGCAAGATACTCTTGAATAATATTTTCTTTTATAATTCCTTGTTTTTTCCTATCGAGATATTTTGCACATGCTTTTATTTTTTTTATATTATCTCGATAATCATTTTGACTATTTTTTATTTTATTTATTTCCTCTTCATTACTTTTATCGTATAAAAGTATTTTAGTCAATCATTCATTTAATAGTGCCTCGAAACTTGCGCAATAAAAAATTATTGTTGGAAATACGTAAAAAGAGGTCAATTGAGAATTAAATTGTTTTAGTGCTTTCGATTCCATTTCAATTGCAAAATCCCAGTAAGCTGTTGACATTGTTCCAAAAGAGAAAAATGTTTTTCCCTTTTCTTGTTCCTTTGGTATAAAAATCTTTCTTTTCATGTTATTTAGAAATTTTTATTTGTATTACAACATCACTCTCTTGCCGCTATGAAGCGACAGCGAACCACCAGTCAGGCGCTCCCGCTTATTAACCATTTATTTTTCTAATACTTCCATAAGTGTTTTTATTATCTTGGGATGCAATGTTTTACCCTTGTGAAAAGGCAAAATAAATCTTTCTTTATCTTTTCTATAAATCTTATGACTTCCCTTAGTCCTCACGTGCTTAAACCCTGCTTTGAGGAGAATTCTCTCAGCTTCTTCAGCTGTCAATCTTGGCAACTTAGG
>CAZYVD010000041.1:0-23584 GCA_964651045.1 uncultured bacterium | reverse complement strand
CTTTTTATTGGCAAATAAACCTTCAGAAGCAACGTAGCCTTGTTTCGGCCTGTATTTTTCAATAAAGCTGCGGAAGGACTTGGTTATCTTAGGCTGAATTAACTTTGATTTTACTTCTATGGGGATGGGGTTTCCGTTTTTCTTGACAATAAAATCTACCTCTGCTTTTGATTTTGATCGCCAATATCTCAACTGAAGTTCCTTTTTTACAAGTTCTGATGCAACAAAATTCTCTCTCAGATTTCCACTATCTGATCTTGTGTCTGTTTGTTGAAAATTGCCAATAACTGTGTTTCTGAAACCATTATCCAGAAAGAATATTTTAGGAGCTTTTACAAGTTCTGTTCTTGGATTGTTATAAAATGGTCTGCTTTCTAAGGTTATGAAAGTCTTATTCAGTATGTTCAGATGTTTCATAAGATCATTGTATGTGAAACCCGTAGTTGAGCAAAGCTCGTTGTAGTTTAATAGTCCTCCTATCTGAAGGGCCAGGGCATTTATTAATTTGCTGAGTTTGTAGTCAGAAGACAAATTGAGGATTTGTTTGATCTCTTTGAGAAAATAGGTATTGTAAATGTTTTTTAGGACTGTCCTTTTTTCTTCCTCGCTTTCTGATGTAACAACTCTCGGATAACCCCCGTAGATCAGAAATTCATTGAGGTAATCGTTGAATTTTTTTATCATAGGGGTTGAATGGTTTTCTTCAAAATAAATCTCAGTAAACAACTTTTTGTTTTTGTATGAAAGGAACTCTTCAAAGGAAAGTGGATTGAGTTGGAATATAAATATTCTTCCTACGAGATATTGTATGCTGTGTATGGAAAGTTCGCTACTTGAAGATCCTGAAACGATTATTTTTGTTCTGTGTTTGTCATATATGTATTTAAGTTTTTTTCCACCCTCTTTTGCATATTGGAATTCGTCAATGAACAGGTACTCATAATCCTTGATATACAGTTTGATGAATGCTTCAATATCTGTTTCAAACAATTCGAGCTTTTCCCTATCTTCAAAATCTATGAAGATCGCTTTTTTAAGGTTTTGAAACACATGGTTAAGTAGTGTTGTTTTTCCACACTGTCTAGCACCAGTAACTGCGATGATTTCTCTTGTGTTAAGGTATTTTTGTATTTGTTTTTCTAAAAACCGATTGATATACATGCTCAAACATCTCTATATTGTTTTTAACCCTGCTATTCTTAAATATATTTCAATTTTAGCAGTGTTAATATTTATATTTTCTGTGTAAGATAGTGTAAAATCTATTTATTGTCAAGAAATATTTCTTTTGATCCCTGCTAATATGGAAAAACATTTTTATATACTCTGCTCGACAAGGAACTCTTTTTGTTTATTACTAAACTTTGGCAAATTTGAGAGCGGGGAGGCTATCCTTAGTTCTTCGGCAGGTTCAGGAAAAACCTCAAGATACGAAATAAGATATAAATTTACCAAAGTTTAGTTTATTATTTTGGGTTTCAACCATTTGATGATATTGTTTAGGATTTAAGATTTAGATTTTATGATTTTGCTTCAAAACTTGTAGAAGACTAATAAAGGCAATACACTTTGGGATTTAATATCCCCCTTTTTCAAAGGGGGATTACAGGGGGATTTGTTTGATTCTTCTGCTCAGCAATTAATGTTCCCACCCTTGTAAATTTCAACACACACGAGAATTAGATTTATCGCTTTTTTGGACTGCGGCAACATGTTACCGCTTTCAAGAGCGGCGCCAAGGCGCCGCAGTCCAAAAATTAAAACTCATACGAGTATGGCTATCATGTTTATTTTTATCGTGTGGCACGACCCTTGTGGTCGTGCTTCTTAAGATTCCCCACTCATTCCTATAAAGGAGTTTGGGGGCCAGAAGAAATAATTCTTTGCGTGATTGGTTGAGCGATGCATTTGATATCCCCCTTTTTCAAAGGGGGATTACAGGGGGTTTTGTTAGATTCTTCTGCTCAGCAATTAATGTCCCATCCCTCGTAAATTTCAACACACATGAGAATTAGATTTCTCGCTTTTTTTGGATTGCGGCAACGTGTTGCCGCTTTCAAAAGCGGCGCCAAGGCGCCGCAATCCAAGACTGATTTTTAACACATCTGGGTTCCCAAACAGGAGTTTGGGAACCAGAGGAATTAGAATATGTTAAATTAAATTCATAAACTCACAATACCTGTTAATGATCGTTTGAACTTGACATTGAAGTAAATTTCCATTATTTTTTTTAATAAAAAATTTTTTCGGAGAAGCAGTGATTCAAAAAATCAATTACTGTGTAAATCATCCAAACATCGTGGCTAACGATATATGCTCCCAGTGCAACAATCCTATTTGCTACAACTGCAGATTAAAAGCATTTGGTAAAATATTCTGCGGAATGAAATGTCTTACAACATTTTTAATAAAAAAATTTGTAGATGGAGTTTTTCTCTTCTTCTCATTCGTTCTTCGGGCTCTTATCTGGCCATTTAAAAAACTGGTCACGATTCCATTCAGAGCACTAATCGAACTTCTATTATTTGTTGGACTCATCCTCTCCTTCTACTTTATCTGGTCTCTTAAAAATAATATCAAAGCAATTAAATCGACCCAAAAACAACAGAGCCTGGAGATTTCCCCAGCAGAGACCTTAAGTGTCCCACTACCAAAAATCTTTACACCAACCAAAAGTGGTATGGTATTTTCAAATACTTTAAACATAGAAGGCCAGGCCGGCAACAATCAAATAGTCTCTCTGAGTATTGACGGCAAATTGGAAAGGGCAACCATCCCTAAAAACGGATCCTTCAAGTTCAACAATGTCAGGCTTCACCGCGGTAACAATAGAGTGGAGGTAAGGGCAATATCCTATGAAGGAGAAGTTTCTATACTTCAGAGGGTCGAGCTATTCTATGCTACTCCAACGCTTGCCTATCTTTCAAAGAATCTGTCCAGAGGACCTTTGGAAAGAAAAGAGTGTGCTTTGACTTTTGATGGTGGCTCTATCAATAATGCTGCAGATGAAATACTCGATATACTGAAGGAGAACAGAATCAAGTGTACATTTTTTCTAACAGGTCAATTTATTAAAAACTTTCCTAAGACAGTGCGCAGAATCGCAAACGAGGGCCACGAGGTTGGGAATCATACATGGGATCATCCAAAGTTGACAACATTCGAAATAAATGGTAAACACAATACAATGCCCGGAGTTACGAAAAAATTTGTTCAGGACGAGCTAAACAAGACAGCGGCTCTATACAAACTCATTACAAAACACGATATGGAAGGCCTCTGGCGTGCACCATATGGATACTATAATAGTGAAATTTTGATGTGGGCAGCAGAGGCTGGCTTTAAACACATTGGCTGGACAGTAGGCCGAGACTGGGAAAACAACATGGACACTCTCGACTGGGTGGCAGACACAAATTCAAAGGCCTATAGAACATCGGAAGAGATAGTAAGAAAGGTTGTTAATTTTGGAAAGAATAAAAAATATGGCGCTAATGGAGTAATCATATTGATGCATCTCGGAACAAACAGGAAAAAAGATTTTCCCCATAAAAAACTACCCGAGATAATAAAGGGCCTCCGAGATAGAGGATACAGTTTTGTGAAAGTATCTGAACTGTTGAAATAGAAAAGTTTTGTTTCTATCCAATTCCAGAAAGAACTCGTATGAAGAAAACCATTCTTTATCTTACTTTGAGTATTGCAATTCCTCTGATCGGCCAGAATCCCAAATATTCAAAAATCGACTCAATAATAATCACAGGTATTGACCAAACATTCATGTCAGATTTTGATTCTGCAATGGCCACATTTCAAAAGCTTGTAGAAATGTTCCCTGATCATATCATGGGATATTTCTACAAGGCTGCAACTCTTCAGTCAAAAATGATGGATTATGAGACCGACCTATGGGAGGAGGAGTTTTATAGACTTATAGAGAAGGCAATCCAGACAGGCAGAAAACAGATAGAAAGGGGAGATGCCGATCCATGGATCTATTTTTATCTTGGAAGCAGTATAAGTTATCAGGGGCTCTATCAGGCAAAATCAGGGAGTCTGTTAAATGGAATCATAAATTCCAGAAGGGGAATAAAATATCTGCAAAAGGCAGTAGAAAAAGATTCCTCTCTGTTTGATGCCTATCTTGGAATTGGAAGCTATAAATACTGGTCGGGCAGATTTTATAAATATTTAAAATGGCTTCCATGGATAAAGGATGAAAGGGATGAGGGAATTAATATGATAATACTTTCTATTTCAAAGGGAAAATTCTCTTACTGGGTAGGTATTAACACCCTTGCCTGGATACAGTATGACAGAAAACAGTACTACAATGCACTGAGGCTGTTTAAAAAGGGACTTACAAAATATCCGGGAAGCAGATTCTTTTTATGGGGTGTTGCAGACTGCTATTTTCGGTTGGAAAAATATCAAAAGGCATCTGCATGGTATTTCAATCTTCTCTCTTCAATCCGCAGATGTAAACCCAAAAGCATGTACAATGAGATTGTATGCAGACTTAAAATAGTGATATCGGAATTCAAGCTCAAAAACTATGAAGAAGCCCTATCGCAGTGTAATGCCATTCTTCGATTGAATATAGAAGATAAGATCCGCAAGAGAGCCTTTAAACATCTCAGCAAGGCAAAATCATACAAAAAAAAGTGTCTGGAAAAATTGGAGTCTCATCACAAACAATAAGATCAGTATATATTTAATGATACATAATGGAAGAGGGAAAAAACATAATTGATTTCCTGCACCCAACAGAACTGATAGATTCTGATCATCCTGCAATTATCTCAAAGGCAAATGAGATCACCGGGCTAAAAAGAGAGCCAGAGGATAAGGCAAAAGCGATCTTCTATTTTGTGAGAGATTACATCCGCTACATATTCAGGGCCGATCTCGATGAACAAAAATATAAGGCCTCATCGATTCTAAAGTCTGGAAAGGGATTCTGTACCCAAAAGGCCATCCTATTTTGTGCTCTGGCCAGGGCCTGCCAAATTCCTTCAGGCATCCATTTCTATGATATCATCGACTACACACTGAACGAAACATTTGTTAGATTCTTAAAGACCCGCACCCTTTATCATCACGGCGTGCCAGTCCTGTATCTCAACAACACATGGTATCAATATGATGCAACACTCGATATAGAACTGGTTAAAAATAAGGGCCTGAGACCTGTTGAATTCTGTATGGGGCAGAACTGTCTGATGCATCCAACAACACTGAATGGTGAGAAACATGTCGAATATGTACGTGATCACGGCATGTACTCTGATGTTACATTTAAAGAGATCGAATCATGGCTAAAAGAGGGTTATCCACACCTGTTATAGCTATTTTGTATGGTATGTATATCACATCTCTTAAAGATTTATTATAATTGTATATATTGCTTGTAAAAAAACCGGTGGTCCCAGCAGCACTAGCAGAAAAAATTGAATTAATAGTGAATCTTCCTGTTGCACTGTCAGCCTCTATTTTTTGATATATGATTTTATTGAAGTCTGAGAACCTGACTGCAAGGTGGCAAACATTAATTTTACTAATAGTCACTGAATGGTTATAAATCTGCCATAGATATGAATTATTAAAAAATATATGCGGTTTGGTAAATAAAAACTTTCTCTTGACATATTTGTCTTTGTTTTTTAATATATTATGTAAGTCCTGCCAACTATTTTTTTGATGTCTATCAACCATAACCACCTGGAGGGAAAAAGATGATACTACATCATGAATTTGTAAAAGTTGCCAAAAAGAACGGCAAGAAGATGGCTATCATCGATAGAACTACAAACAAAAATCTATCCTATTCAAAATCCTTGATTGCCTCATTGATCCTCGCTAAGAAGCTGAAGAAGTATAAAGAAGGTTTCATTGGAATAATGATTCCAACATCGGCCGGATGTTTTCTCGCAATACTCGGAACATTGATGAGCGGTAAGGTGCCGGTGATGATTAACTACTCTACTGGTGCTGCAGAAAATTCAAAATATGCTCAGAACAAATGCGGTTTTAAAACAATCATTACATCAAGGGCACTGCTCGATAAGATAAAATGCCCACTCGTTGATGGAATGATCTGTATAGAGGATATCTTGAAAACAATCTCTACTGCAGACAAACTATCTGCAGCACTGAAATCAAAGCTACCTGCAAGAGTAATCATTAACGGATTTCCTCATGCTGATGAGGATGACAACATAGTTATTCTTTTTACAAGCGGAAGTGAAAAAGAGCCCAAAGCTGTTCAACTTACACACAGGAACATAGGATCAAATGTGCTGGACGCCATAAAGGTATTTCATCTAACGAGTGAGGACAAGATAATGTCCATACTGCCTCTATTCCACGTATTTGGTCAAATGGTTAACTTCTGGCTGCCCATGATCCTTGGTGCAACTGCCGTAACATATGCCAATCCTCTTGATTACAAAACAATACCAAAAATCATAAAAGAAGAAAAAACAACTATGATTGCTGCAACACCAATCTTCTTTTCTGGCTATTTAAGCGAGTCAACTCCAGGCGATTTTGAATCGCTACGAATACTCGTAGCAGGTGCTGACAAGACCCCAGACAAACTGAGAGAGGGTTATATTAAAAAGCACAACAAGGTGCTTCTGGAAGGATATGGAACAACCGAAACCAGCCCTGTTGTATCTGTCAACACACATGAAGCAAATAAACCAGGAAGCATAGGAAAGACATTCCCAAGCGTTCAGGTAAAGATAACAGACCTCTCATCCGGCGAACCGCTTCCACCCGGAAAAGAGGGCAAGATACTCGTCAAGGGACCGAATGTTATGAAAGGCTATTTTGATGATATTGAGGAAACATCTCTCAGAATAAAAGATGGCTGGTATGACACTGGTGATATGGGAATACTTGATGAGGATGGCTTTCTCTGGCATCGCGGCAGACTCAAAAGGTTTGTAAAAATCGGCGGAGAGATGGTTTCACTCGTAAAAACAGAATCGATACTCGAAGAAATCCTTCCTCCAGATGTGGACTGCTGTGTTGTTGATATACCAGACCCGAAAAAAGGGGCTAGGCTTGCAGTTGCAGTAAATAAAAAGGTTAAAGAAAAAGAGATAATCCGGCAGCTTTCTAAAAAGCTTCCCTCCATTGCTGTTCCAAGTAAATTTGTTGTGTTTGATGAACTTCCAAAAATGGGAACAGGAAAGGTAGACTTTCGTACTATCACTGAAATGGTTAAAAAGACCCTGGAATCGTGATCCGATCAGGCCAAGAGAATCATTGTAAAAATATCTCTGAGTAAAACAATCCCCGCCTCCTGTGAAGCGGGGATTATCTTTTTAATACTTTACTCTTCTATCGACATCTTTTTCCTAGATACCATCTTTATACTATTATTCAGTAGAGACTTTGGATATCAATTCTGCTGCATATGCTCCTGGAATAGTGACCCCCTTTATGAGTCCAATATCGGAACGAAGATAATATTCACCTGTAAAACTTACATTTATTCCAACAGCCGTCTCGGTAAAGGTAATGTCCAATTTAATGCAGTTCTTTACCGTCCCGTATGGAACAGTGACAGTAGCATTCAGAGAAGAAAAAGTATACTCGGCACTCATCGTAACCTCTATGTAATCATTCATGTCGCCATCGAAGTAATACTTCCCGCTAGATGTAGTCGTCTTTTTAGTACCCGTCGTTCCCGTATATTCTACATAAAGAGGAGTATCAAACACCTCCAGCATATCCCAGGTTATTACTCCGTTCTTCTTGGGTGATCCATTTCTCTTACTAGTTATATTCCCCCAATAGAGTTCTGCCCCCTTGTATCCAATTCTGTTAATCTTAGAGAGATCAAGCCAAGCGATAAATCCTTTCCGCTCCTCCTCTGTGAAAGATCCAACCTGCACCTTTACATACCTTTCCCCGGGAAAAGTCAGGCTGTCAATACCAAGTACAGTAGCAGTTCCATCATAACTCTCAGTCTGTGACTCGAATATACGATACAGAAAACCTAAACCTGTTGGCGGCGGAAACCAATAATCATCGTTCTTATCCTTGGATTCTGTAGGCGACTCCTTGCTACATTCAATCAGGCAAAACGAAGCGATCAATAAAATTGATATGAATGCAACAATTGTCCCTTTGATTTTACTACGGCTCATATTCCCCTCCTGTTAAAAATGTTTCTATATTAGTATTTACAAAAAAATTTAAAAAATGCAAACAAAAAATTGGCAGAGCTAAAAATTGCCATCCAATTACAGTAAAAAAAGAAGAGGACATTCGATCGACTATATTATTTTATAAGAGTAAGTAGACGATAATCCTTTCCTCTTGTATGGCTGCAGATTAAAATATAGACCCCTGAAGGCAAGACCATACCCTCCTCACTTTTACCATCCCAGTAAAATTCATAACGACTATCTGTTCTGCGCATCTTTCTTGATAATATCTTTCTGCCTCTTATGTCATAAATCTCAACCGATTTTAACTGCTGACCGTATGAATCAATGGATATTTTTGTGGATTCATTAAATGGATTGGGATAACACTCTATGTAAATCGATTCAGAACCCTCAGAAAAATCATCTTCTCCAGACTTTAGATTAACTCCAGTTTTATCTTCAAGAGCATCTATCCAGTTTCCTATGGAATCTCTAATCGCAACGACTCTGCTTATTTCCTTCTCGTAAGACTCACCGATGTTATCAATCACGAGAGAATCGATCAAATCTCTTACGACCTCTCCTCCTCGACCTGGTTCGAATTCATTCAACAGGCTTTCAAGTTTAAAAAGATACTCCACATCCTCCATGCCTTCTCTCAACATCTCCCATCGCATAGAATTTACAAATGGGCCATCTCCTTCTCTGTCAAAATAGATAAAAAATGCTCTGCATGGAAAGAGTTTTGTTGAGAATTCATCTTCTTTATTTCTTATAACAGGATCGCTCCACACACTCACACCATTACCTTCTGATATAATAGAAAACCAACCCATCCGTGTAAGGCCATATTTTGTCAGCGTCCACGGCCAGAGTCTCTGATAGGTAAGGGGGTAGAGCATAGAATAGCGGTTATTCCCATATCCGCCGACCGTTTTACCTGCCGTCTTTCTCTCTTCGACTCTATCCATTATCTCTTCCATAGAGATCCGTCTCAAATTCGGATACCAGATGTCCACCACATCATACAACTCATCCACAGGCTTTTCAGAAAGAACAAGACGAAGACGATCGTCACCAATGCGTACCAGCGAATACAGCTCATAAACACTATCATAGTCAGAGGGGGAAGGTTCGTCCCATAAAAATAAAAATGCCTTCTCAAGCCATCCTCTCTCAGCCATGTGGCTTCCCACTCTTTCGCAGTAATCGATGAAATGCTTATTGAACCGATCTGTAAGAGGAGTAAGACCAAGCCATTTTGTCTCTCCAAGAACTCTTCTAGAAGAAGCCAGAGGCAGAGGGGGAATTTGAAATTCTTCGAATCCGAAACCAAGATACTCTTCCACAGTTTCATCAAACAGCAAAAAATCGATATGAAGAGAATCTCCAACTATTTCCAGCCAATCCTTTGTGCTTAATGAGTTTGCAACATACCTTGTGCCCATCACACGGTGAGAGATCAGATTTTTTGCCATGTCTTTAAAGAGTTCCTGTAAGGACCTCTTATCGAACCTGCCAACCTGTGGCGTGTGAAGCATCGATTCATTTCCACTTACATATATGTGAGATATTCTGGGGATTGCAAAATTCCAAACATCCACTCTCAGAGGAAATGTAAATTCAAGGTCACCAGAAATCTCGACTTCTCCATAGTATGTACCGGCTGGTATATCTTCCGGCGTCCTGATCGTTATCCAGAAGGGAGTGTGAAGATCTGATGGAGCACAGGTCTGGTTTTCCCATGGCAAAGCATCCGGATGATACCCTCCTCTATCTGATGAGTTTAATATCCATCTCTGATCCACCCATACATAATGTACAGTATTTATTGTCACCAAATCTGATGGAATTGTTTCCGGACCTTCAAGATCGGAAACAGTCACATATATGGAGCCGATATCTGAGGCTGGATGTACAACAAGCTGAAACGGTTCATATTCATTCTTTGCCATTCTAATCCTAATCGTATCGGTATTTGGTATAATGGGAGAAAGCACATCTTCGCGAAAAATTTTCATCGCTGGATAGTTTACCCATACTGCCATGCTGTCTCCTTCCCGGAAAAGTATACCAGCACATTCACCAATCACATCCTGACAATCCAGTCTCTTATCGAAACGCTCAAGCCTGACCTCATCTATCCAGGCCGCTGCTGACTCCAGCCAAAAAACAATTCGGCAACTGTCTTCAAGCTCTTTTGTAGTAAAAAAAGACTCGTGATACTGCCATTCCGATGTTCCACCCTGATAATCGGCCTCAAACTCAATCCTTCTTTCACCAAGAACAATCCCTGTAGAACAATAGCGCTCAACATCCTCTGTGCTGCACCACCATGACAATCTGTAAGATCTGTATGGCTCAATTGTAAGAGTTTTACTGACTGCTACAGATCCGCCACCAACACCACCTGTTAACATCATGCTGGCTCCTGACACTACCTTCGATATATCGATTACTACATTACCGTTTATGTGCCAACCGTCGGGCCTACCATCTCCATTACTATCAATATCAAAACCGTCAAAAAAAATAGTTGAGTCGACCAAAACAAATGCCTTTGGCCTCAGGCTTTTTGTACTGGTATTAACCTGTCCCAACAGATGACCTGCTATAAAGAATGATATTGTTAATATGATCGGCCTCATTTTAATGTCCAAATATTAAACCGGCCGAATTCGCATTGCAGGCCAGTCAAAATGCCTCATGTGAAAACGGCCGGTTTGAGGGGAGTAGAGTAATTAGTAAAAATATCGATTTAAAACCTTTCAATCATCACTGTTATTTTGCAATATCCTTAAGGCAAGATGGGCCAGCTTAAACGATTCTCTTATATGAAATCCTGCGTGTCTCAACTTATGCTCCCGCAATGCATCTCCTGCCTCTCTAAAATGGTGGAGGGCTCTTATAAACACACGATTTGCTATCGGATTTTCCTGGCCTTCAAGCTGTGTCTTGACTTCCTCAAGAAGATCCTTAAGCTGGGCCATTCTATCGATGAGTCTTTTCTCTATCTCTTTTAATTTCTCTATAACCTCATCCTTTACAAGCTTCACAGCCTCGATTGCCATGTAGACGCTCTCTTTGATATAATCAAATGCCTCATCATATTGACCATTCTCTGCTGACTCTATTGCATTCTCTCTTGCCTGATATGCTTCTCCCAAGAGCTCTTTTGCTTCATCATTATCACTCAACATCACAAACTTATGTGCCTTCCTAAGTAATCTGTTCAACTTGTGAATGGCAATTCTAAATCTTCTCTCAAGATTTTCATCTGTGGTATCCATAAGAGCAGACTCATGTTCAAGATCGATCTCACTCTCAAGCTGCAAGATCTCAGAACTGGGATCATCGACCTTATCATCAACTATTCCTGAAACCGGATTTTTGCTACATTGTGTGATGATAAACAAAAAAGTTAATGCTGTTAACACACATGTGAGTTTTCTTAACATGACTTACTCCTTTCGATTTTTACTTGTTAAACTTCTACACAGATTTAAACGTACTGTGGAGAAAAAAATTGTATCAAATATTTCTATCCCATTTGATTTTTTTAATTATTTATTCTAAATTATTACATCAATGAAAAAAACAAACAACAACACTCCCCTTATGGCCCAGTACTATCGCGTCAAGGCAAGATACAAAGACGCAATAGTCTTTTTCCGCATGGGCGACTTTTATGAAATGTTTAATGAAGATGCAAAGACAGGAGCAAGAGTGCTGGGCATCACCCTGACATCTCGTGGACATGGAAAGGCAGGAGAGGTACCGCTTGCAGGATTTCCCCATCATGCTCTAAAAGGGTATCTGGCAAAGATGGTAAGAGCAGGTTACAGAGTGGCGATTTGTGAACAGCTCGAAGATCCAAAACTTGCAAAAGGAGTCGTAAAGAGAGACGTCATCCAGGTTGTAACACCTGGAACAACTCTTGAAGATAATCTTCTGGAAACGAAGAGAAACAACTTTCTTGCAGCAATCTGTATAAAAGACCAGAGTTGTGGTCTTGCACATTGTGACACATCGACAGGTGAATTTCTCGTTACAGAATGTAGCGTAAATGAACTATTCGAAGAACTTCAATCAATCTCACCGTCCGAAATCCTGGTCCCAGAATCGAGCCACGATCTCATAAAAGAACGACTCGAGAAACAGGGGCTTAATCCTGTCATTACAAAGAGGGAAGATTGGATATTCACTCACCAATATGGAAGAGAGATTTTAACAAAGCACCTCAAAACGACTTCTTTAAAGGGCTTTGGATGTGAAGAATTGTATCTGGGAATAGCAGCAGCAGGAGCGGTCTTAAACTATCTTCAGGAAACGCAGAAAACAGATCTATCCTATCTGAACAGCCTAAAAAGATATACCAATGATGACTATATGAACCTCGACACATCCACACGAAGAAATCTTGAGATCATGAGTGCAATAATGCCAGAAAACAGAGAGGGAACACTGATATCGATTCTCGACAAAACTATAACTCCTATGGGAGGCAGGACATTAGCGTCATGGTTGAGAAAGCCCCTGATTCGGTTAAAACCAATCCGGCAGCGCCTTAATGCAGTTGAAGAATTGCTTGAGAATAAAGATATCAGGAAAGATCTTGCAGCTGTACTGAAAAAAATAGGCGACCTTGAAAGATTGATAACAAAGGTGGTAACGCGGCGTGCAAATCCGAGAGAGCTCGCCTCACTCGGAAGAGCATTATCAAAGATTCCAGAAATCAAGGGGCTGATCTCAGAGTTCACATCTGATTTAATCAAAGAGATTCGGGCCTCTCTGAAAAATTGTCGTGAAGTAAGCGAGCAGATATCAAATGCATTGACAGATGATCCGCCTGCAAACCTTAGTTTAGGGGGAGTAATCAGGGAAGGATACAGCTCTCAGCTCGATGAACTCAGAAAGTTGGCCTATTCAGGTAAAGAATGGATAGCAATGCTTCAAAAGAGCGAAAGAGAACGTACAGGCATACCTTCTCTAAGAGTCGGATATAATAAGGTGTTTGGATATTACATTGAAGTAACCAAACCAAATCTTCCCAAGATTCCTGATAACTATATCAGAAAGCAGACTCTTGTCAATGCCGAAAGATTTATAACACCTGAACTTAAGGATATGGAAGAGAAAATCCTCAAGGCAGAGGAAAAACTCGAAACACTCGAATACGAGCTCTTTGATAACCTTCGCTCTTTTGTTGCAGGCTATGCTGAGAGCGTTCAGGAAAATGGAAGGGCAATAGGCATTCTCGACTCTTTAATCTCTCTTGCAAATACTGCAGAGGAGTTCAGATATGTAAAGCCAGAAGTTAATGATGACGACTCTATAGTAATTAGGGATGGAAGGCATCCTGTAGTTGAACAGCTCCTGCCTGGCGGTGAACCCTTCATCCCAAATGATGTCGATCTCGACAATCGAGAAAATCAAATACTAATCATTACAGGTCCAAACATGTCGGGCAAGTCCACATATATTCGACAAGTAGGACTCATCGTGCTCATGGCACAGATTGGAAGCTTTGTTCCAGCAGCATCTGCTCGTATTGGTATTGTGGATCGCATCTTCACCAGAGTCGGAGCACAGGACAACCTTGCAGGAGGCGAATCAACATTTCTTGTTGAGATGAACGAGACTGCAAACATTCTAAACAATGCCACACCTAAAAGCCTTATACTTTTAGATGAGATCGGGAGAGGCACATCTACATTTGATGGATTATCTATTGCATGGGCAGTAGCAGAATATATTCACAACAATGAAAGAGTAGCTGCAAAAACACTCTTTGCTACACACTACCATGAACTAACAGAATTGGCGATGATATTACCGGGAGTAAAAAATTTCAATGTGGCAGTAAAGGAGTGGGGCGACAACATAGTTTTTCTTCGTAAGATTGTTCCTGGAGGATGCGATCATTCATACGGAATCCATGTTGCAAGGCTTGCAGGTCTGCCAAAAGAGGTAATACAAAGAGCAAAAGAGGTGCTCCATAACCTTGAAGCCAATGAATTAACTCCAAACAGAGTACCAAAACTTGCTCTCGGCAAAGTCAAGAACCTGAAAGTTGCTGAGCCACAACTGACCATCTTCACAGAAGAGGAAGAGATAATCAGAAGAGAACTTCAAAATCTGGATATAAACAATCTCACTCCTCTTGAGGCGCTTACCAAACTTAACGAGTTAAAGAAAATGTTAAAAGATAAAAAGTCAGAATAGTGCGAATAGTAGGAAATAGTAGGATATAGAATAAAATGACCTTTTGATCGCAAATTGATAATGAATATTTATTAGAACATATTTGTTTACTATTTGTGTTCCTGATTATAAATTTAATAGAGGATATTCATGGATGAAACTCATGCCATAAAACTATGTATCAACTATCAGGATCCGAGAGGATTCGAATTTCTTGTTAAAAAATATAGAAAAGAGGCATTCTTTCATGCTGTCTCTCTGCTAGGGAACTCCGAAGATGCTGCCGATGCATGCCAGGAATCATTCACAAGAGCCTTTATTGCAATTCCAAAATTGAATCGCCTCGAGAGATTTTATCCATGGTTTTATCGAATCCTCAGGAACTGTTGTCTAAATCTTCTAAGAAGGAGAAAAGTCTCGATCAAACACAAACAGAGTGTGTTGAGAGAAGAAAGCTCCAATCCTGTCTCTGAGACAAACCCAAATGTTATTCTTGAAAAAAAAGAAGAAGAACAAACCGTATGGAAGGCTCTCGAAGAGTTAAATATCGAATTCAGAGAAATACTTGTAATGAAGTATATTCAGGGATGGAACTATGATGAAATTTCTGAACACATCGGAATACCGAGGGGAACAGTAATGAGTAGACTTTACTATGCAAGAAAGGCCTTCAGAAAAAAATACATTAAAATCAAAAAAAATGAAGAATCCTGAAAGGGGGATTGCTTTATGAAAGATTGCGAAAAATATAAAAAACTTTTAATGGGACTCATAGATAATGAACTGACACCAGAAGAAGCATCGGAGCTAAATGATCATCTGACGCGCTGCTCGAGCTGCAGAGATGAATATGAACAGCTTCGAGACACGGCATCAAAAATATCCAACATATCATTCATACAACCTCATGAAAAGGAATTGAGAAAATTGTGGAAAAGTCCCTATAGCCGCTTCACACGAAACTCTGGACTCTTTCTCGTGTTCACAGGCTGGATATCTCTGATATTGTATGGCCTATATGAGTTCTTTATGAGCAAAAGCGAGGCCACTTTTTCAAAAATTTCTATTGCGGCCATCTTCATAGGTTTTGCTGTTCTGCTGGCATCTGTGATAAGAGACCGCATAATAGCATACAAATCAGACCCATATAAGGAGATCGAAAAATGATTCTATCCACAACAAGTACAATCCCTGGAAAAAAGATCATAAAGATGCTCGGAATGGTCAGGGGCAACACGATTCGTGCACGTCACATCGGCAGAGATATAATGGCAGGATTAAGAAATCTTGCAGGAGGTGAAATCACAGAATATACAAAACTCATGGCAGAATCCCGTGAACAGGCAATCGATAGAATGAAGGAGGATGCCCAGCGTCTCGGAGCAAATGCAATAGTAGGTGTTCGCTTCACAACCTCCATGCTCATGGGTGGGGCAGCAGAACTCCTTGCCTATGGGACTGCTGTTGTGATAAAGGATGAATGAATACAGGCCTATCATCAAACCATTCTATTATATATCTGACAAAAACAGTTGATGGGATGGTTATTTGCAGGCGATAATATAGATCCATGGTCGGAGAGGCCAAAGAATGAGGCGTGCTGATGATTCTCTTAACTTATTATTCACAAAAGAGTTGTGTCCGACCTTTTATTAATAACTCACTGCGCTTTTCTATATTCCTTAAAATCTTTTAATAATAGATCCATTGTTGAGATGAACCTAAAAAATTAGAACCTATGTGCAATTCATTTGGAGATGAACTAGATTTTTAAATTACAGTTATCACACAATAATAAGTGCTGTTCGTGCACTGAATATGCCAAGAAATGAGCCTGCAATAACATCACTTGGATAGTGGACTCCATTATATATTCTCGACATAGCAATAATGACTGCTATTATATAACACAATAGAGTTAATGATGGATAAAAATGGTTGAGCAGAGTTGCCATCATGAACGCACCTGCAGCATGTCCAGATGGAAAACTGAACTCATCTGGCGGTCTGATTAAATTGTGAATCTCAGGAAGGGCCTTGAAGGGACGGATCCTTCGCGTCTTAATCTTGATCAATTTGTGTGTAGTATGCTCAATAAAGAAAGAGATGAAACCAGCAGATATTAAACTTCGGCTGTTTGAAAAATCGAATATAATAACAAAAATGCCAATAAAAGGGTATGCATATCCATAACCAAAATGGGAGAACGCAAACATTATTCTGTCAATGGACTTCTTTCCTGTCAATCGAAAAATCTTTATACAAAAATATACATCAAGCCTGTACAAAAATGATAACAACTTCCTTGTCAAATTTACTTTCCTCTTAATTATTTTAATCCAAACCCATTGATTTTAAATCGAATAAATATAATCCTATTTTATTAAAATCACAAATGAAATTTATACAAAAACTAATCGCAAAATGCATACCAGAAACTATCTTAATCTCTGCTTCAAAATTGGAATCAATGCGGGATCGAGAAGAAACCTTCCCACCTTTCCCAACCGATTTTTCCTTATCCTTTCCACATTTTTCTCCTCTGGTAGAAGACGCTCTGCAAGTTCTGACTTCTTAAGTAAAAACTCTTTATCTGACATCTCCCTAACGGTTCTGAAAGTAGAAACAATCCTGCTACGATATTCTTCTTCCTCCTGAGAATTTTTAAACCACATGTGGCGCACACTCCTGTCAAATACTAAATCTGCAATAAATGTCTCTGCATTTTGATATCTCTCCTCAGGCATATTTCTTATCCTGCTGAACATTCTGACAAGACCTTCTGCTGCACCCTCTACAGATTGACCGATCCTACCTATTGCCGGTGGAATTGTACATGGCTTGTACTCTTCTATCAACTTGAGCTGATTAGGTGTCAGTATTGAGATTACCTCTGACTCTATGGAGAGCAATCTCTCACCAAGCCTGTCCTCCAATTCATATTGAACCTGCTTATTCTGATGAACTCTTCTCTTCAGATTGGCTGGAATATCTTCTCCCCTGAGTAAAATCCCCTTTAATTCCACAAGGAGATCCTCAAATTCTTTATTCTGTTCAAACTCTGAAATAAACTCCTGTCTTGCAATCTCTGCCTCTTCAATCTTTTTTATTATAGTCTTCATCTGACCCTTTTCAAGATAGAGCCCATTTATCAAATTGAGAAGAACAATTTCACGGTTTAGCTTCTTAACTCTCTCAATTGTGTCTGATCCATAACAGTATACCGAGATCATAACAATGAACAGAAAAAATGGAGGAAATTTTTTTAAACATTTCACGGCAATACCTCCTCTTTTAAATACAACAACATATCTGTTCATTTTAACGCAGAAGAAGCAGCTTTTATTGTCTACTCTTTTACTGATTCCTTCCCCAACTCCTTGAGCTCTTCCATCCTAAGCAATCGGAACCCATTCTTCAATGCAATCATCTCTTCCCTCGAAGTGTTAAATCCCCACGTAGCAAGATAACAGTTGACATTAAGGCCTCTCGTATCAAGCAGATGAAGGACCTTGTCATCAATAAAATGGATATTGCCAAATGGCACAGAATGAGACCTGTGCAGTCTTATAATATGATCGCGCTTTGAACCTTCAAAGTCTTTATCAATAATATCTTCGTCTTTAAAATATCTCGACATACCATAGCTTGCAAGCAAAAGATTCACAGATCTTTTATCTTTCGAAGTAGCTATGGCAAGTGCAAAACGCATGGAAAGCGAAGCTACTGCCTCCTTGATACCAGGAAAACAAGGAAGAATAGAAACCCACATCTCAGTATCTCTGCTCTGGATCTCATATCTTTTTCTGTAAAAAATGGCCTGATACTCATCCAGTATCTTCTCTGGTATTGTTCTTTTGTATAAATCAAAATCTTCCTGGCTATTTATTTTCCCATCAAAATGTTTGTCAATTATCCTCAATATCACATAATAGTCTCTTGCAAAATTCCCAAACGGCATAAGATTCAAGAACTTACTGTAGAACTCACTATTGTCGGCCTCAAATTTTAATATTTCTTCCAAACTTAATTGTCTGGTTAGTGGAAGAGAATTCTCTGGAAAAAGTTCTATATAACTATTCAATGCTGTCATAAGGGAATCGTGAATAGAATTGCAGATCACACCATCAAAATCAAAAACAATCAGTCCATCCATACATGTTCTCCGTTTTCTTTTTCACTAATATGAATCTATGCATTTAGCACTATATGAATCATACTCATTCAAAATGGCTCTCCCGACCCCATTTTTTTTAATAAACTCCAATAAAAGAACCCTCCCTTTGATCCATGCTTGCTTCTCAAATTCCCTTCTTTCCCTGCCACTATGAATGTTAATTATATTAAAAAAATTGTCCTCATTTCCGCTTCTTTTCATTTCCCTGTACTGGATACAGTGACCTGCTTCATGAAACAATAAAAAAAGGGGACACGAAAAATCGTATCTTCCCCTATTATAAAATATGATGATTGTATCTCGATTAAAAGGTGGGTTGTAAAATGATACGGGATCTTCCTTTTCTATTAGTTTAATTGTAAGGTGTGGAAAAACATCCCAGCATAGAAATTCCTTTGCCCTGATCAGAACCTCTTTTGATATCATTAACCTATTTTTCTTCTCCTGGCTTCAATTCGAGAGTTTTATAGTACCAGTCGAACTCATCACCCTTGATGTCAACAACCACAAATCCTTCTGGAAATCCCTCAAATGGACCACCCCACCATGCACCAGACACAGCACCTCCGGTAATAAAGTGTGTCCCCTTCCACACTATCTCTTCAATAACATGAAGATGTCCCTGCAGCACAACTTTTATATTATAGTCCTTGCAGATATTCCATACCTGATCCGCATTTGTTGCAACATTGGCCGAACTGTTGGCTGCAAGAGAACCTCTAACAAATTGAATTCTAACCGAATAAAGAGGAATATGTAGTGCAAGCACAACCGGCCGTTTGGTACCGACTTTTTTAAGATCATTCTTTAACCAAACGAGTTGAAGAGAATCAACACCTCCTGTATAACCCTCACCAGGAACAATATGAACATCATCCATGAGTATGAAATGCCACCTTCCATGATCAAAAGATCTATATGTTTTATTCAGACCAAAGCGTTTCATAAAGATCTTTTTCCCATATTCTGGATTACTCTGATCAACTCCAGAAGATGTATATACCCCCAGGTGATCATGGTTGCCAATACAATTATACACATCCATCTTAAACAGCTTAGCATACTCGATATAAAGATTGTACAGAGAATCTGCACGCTCATAAGACTGACCCAGTGCATCCATTATTAAATCACCGCCGGTTATTACAAAATCGGGCTTCAGTTCATTTGCAAGATCTATTGCCTTTTTGAACCCCTTAATAGCGCCCCCTTCGGGTTGAAGATGAATATCTGTCATGAATATAAAGCGAAAGGAATCCTTACCCTGAAAAAGAGTACACTGTGAGAAAAGGGCTAACCAGAAAAATATTAAGGTCAGAAATAATGATCTAGCGACTGATCCTCTGCTTTTCATAATATAAAAGGCCTCATTTATTAAAACTCTCTAAAAATCAGGACAATTCCTTGAGAATCCCTGTAAGAAACTCCCAGAACCTTTCAACAGAGCCGATATTAACCCTCTCATCCGGTGAATGAGGATTCTGGAGCTCAGGTCCGATTGAGACCATCTCCATTCCGGGATACTTTTCTCCTATAATACCGCATTCGAGACCTGCATGGATTGCCTCGATCTTGGGCTCCTTGGAAAAAATTTTTTTATGGGTCTCTTTAACCACCTTAAGAAGATCCGAATCAAGATTTGGTGTCCATGAAGGATAGCCCTCTAAATGTTTGATCTCTGCTCCTGCAAGAGTTGCTACTGCCTCGATTTTTATTCTTACGGCCTCTAAGGCAGACTGTATCGAACTTCGTGTGCTGGTATATACTCTTGCATGGTCATCCTTACATTCGACAATAGCAACATTATTCGATGTCTCAACCAAGCCTTCTATCTCCTGACTCATTGCAACTACCCCATGAGGAAGACCATAGAGCAGGGCTAAAAGCCTGTCCCTTGAGTCTTTATCGAGGGGCTGTCCACCCGTCTTATCATCCGGCTCTATCTTTAGTTTTATTGCCTCCTCAACAGCCTTATATTCAAATTCTATTTCCTTTAAACGAAAATCAAGCCGATCTTTTAACCTCTGCACATCCTCATCCTTTACGAAAACTGTCGCAAAGGCCTCCCTTGGAATAGCATTGTGTTTGCTTCCCCCCTTAAAATCAATGAGATCAAAATCCACATCAAATTTATAGAGTAGTCTTGCCAGAAGTTGAATTGCATTTCCCCTGCCCTTGTGAATGTCTATCCCTGAATGTCCTCCACGAAGTCCAGAAAGCATTATTCTATATCTACTCCCTTTAGAAGAGTCTTTTCTAACCACAGGCATAGTTATCTCCGAGTCTCCTCCACCAGCACAGCCTATCGTAATAGTGCCTTCCTCCTCGCTGTCAAGATTTAACAGTACTCTTCCCTTAATAAAGTCGGGCTTCAAGTACACTGCCCCATTAAGACCAGTCTCTTCATCCACTGTAAACAAAAGCTCTAGTGGGCCATGTACCGAATCTCTGTCTTCAAGAAATGCGAGGGCAGCCGCAACACCTATTCCATTATCTGCCCCGAGAGTTGTTCCCTTTGCAGTAACCCAGTCACCACTGATCTCGACATCAATAGGATCTTTTGTGAAGTCGTGTTTAACATCTGAATTTTTTTCGCAAACCATATCCATATGACCTTGAAGTACCACAGTCTTTGCTTTTTCGTGGCCTTTTGTACCAGGAACCTCGACAACTATGTTCCCTGCTTCATCTCTCTTTGCTTCATGTCCTGTCTTCTGAGCAACAGAAATAATATAATCTCCAATCTTCTCTTCATGTTTAGAACAGCGGGGTATCTTCCTTATCTCATCAAAATATTTCCACAGTAAAGAAGGACTCAAACCAGAAAGATCAGCTGACATTTTCACCTCCAGTTTTTTTTATAAATATTTTATTAATATACAATAAAATATGGGAATGTCAAGTATTAACATCTTAGACCTCAGGGGTCTTTAAGACCCCTGAGGTCTCTAAGACCCCTGAGGTCTATATTTCTAATAGTCTCTTCCACGCAAATTTTTCTCAAACCACCTCATTATTCTGTATGAGACATCCATTAAAAATTTTGGTTCACGGGGGCCATGGGGGGTACGCGGATATGCAATCATTTCCGTTGGTACTCCAAGACGCTTTAAAGAGACATAGAATTCCATTCCCTGAGTATAAGGAACTCTCCAGTCTTGCTGGCCATGGATAATCTGTGTGGGGGTAGTCACATTCTTTATTCTGTAGATCGCAGAATGTTTTTCATAAACTTCATAATTATCCCAGTATTCGCCCTTCATGTGAGCAACAAGATAATCTGGAATATCAGTAGTCGTAGTCATGCTTATTAAATTTGGCAGACCAGCACCCATGCTTGCCGCCTTGAATCTGTTTGTTTTAGTAACAACATAGCTCGTCATGTATCCGCCATAGCTCCAGCCCATTACACAGAGGCTGTCGGGATGGCCAACTCCCATTTCAATAACCTTATCGACACCAGTCATACAGTCATCAAAATCACCGAATCCCCAGTCCTGGACATTCGCATGTCTGAATCTACTTCCATATCCTGTGCTCCCTCTCGGATTTGGACGTATAATTGCATATCCATGCTGGGCAAAAAACTGAGTCATATAGATTCCCGGCCCACCTGTAAACCTCTTGCTGAACACACCCGCAGGTCCTCCATGAATTTGGAGAATTAGTGGATATTTATGTCCTTTGATATAATTTACAGGATAAGTGAGAAGTCCCTCAATATCCATTCCGTCTTTGGACTTCCATTTAACAACAGCGGTTTCTCCCATGCGAGGCAAGGTAATATCCTTGTTAACCCTGGTCAGCCTTCTTATTTTAAAAGATTTAATCGATGAAAAATAGACATCAGGAGGCAGCTCAGGAAGTTCATATGTATACGCAATAAATTTTCTGTTGATATCAAAGGATACATTTCGAAAAACCCCTTCTTTATTTGTTATACATTTGGGATCCTTTCCGTTCAATGGTAAAGAAAAGATGAGCATATCAGTTCTTATAGATTCGCTGTAGTAGATATTTTTACTGTCACTGCTCCACGCCAGAATTCTGGGACTGCGGTCAAATGTCTCTGAAAGCCTTTTAGGTTCTCCACCTTTTGGAGAGACAATATAGACATCTACCTGCCCTACGGGATCGGGCTTGCCTCCGTTGCTTGCAAATGCAATCCATTTACCATCAGGGGACCATATAGGAGAGTAATCAATACCTGGTCTCTTAACAAGTGACTTAACATCTCCACTGTCTGCAGGCACAACAGATATATCACTCTCAAGAAATCTTGTGTTCAGCGTCGGATCGGGCTGGTGAGAAAAAACAATAAATTTCCCATCTGGAGACCAGTCAAAATCTGTTATACTGAAATTTCCCTTTGTGATACGCTTTGATGCGCTGTCATCCTCATTAATACTTTTAAAGTCAATAACATAGAGATGGTTGTACTTATAATTTTTATCAACAAGAACAACATCCCTCTTCTCTTTTTTGCGCTTTTTTTCTTCTTCAGTTTCAGGATCTCGCATCAAGAATGCAATCCTCTTTCCATCAGGAGACCACTTATAACTAATCACTCCACTCTCTTCTGAAGTAAGTTGTTTTGCTTCACCTCCGTATATCCTCATAATCCATATCTGATTTTTCCCTGAACGTGTAGACAAAAACGCAAGATGCTCTCCATCGGGCGAGAATTGAGGATTAGTACAGGATTTTTCACCCTGTGTATATTGAACATCGATCTTCCCGTCTGAGGAAACCATCCATATATGGCTCAGATATTCAGACTTTTCTCCCTCCATCACTGGTTTTCTGACAATATATGCAATCCATTTCCCATCAGGGGATATAGCCGTACCCTGTATGGCTTTAAACTTCATCGATAGAGCACGCGTCCACAGGGTATCACATTTGCTGTCTTCCCCTGCTTCCAATGAAAGAAAAAATAGAGTTAACACTACAACAATCAGTGTCTTTACTTTTTTCCCTGGCTGTCGAGTAGACATCTTTACCTCCTTTCGGATTAATGTCCCTCACAGAACCCTGC
>CAZYVD010000040.1:0-23770 GCA_964651045.1 uncultured bacterium | reverse complement strand
TCAAGAGTGGAATGGTATCGACATTTTATCTTTATTGTGAGGTTAATATAATTCAAAATCGCAGGGGCAAGAGCCCCTGCGGAGCTTAACCCCTCTTTAACTTTCTTATGATTCATATTTTCCTTAACAGAATAATGTAGATCACTCATTCGCTATAATGTGTTCTTGCTCGATGGATAAAAACTATATGGTTTTTTTGATCAATTGAATAAACAATTCTATCCTGGTAAGTTAAACGTACGGAATAAAACCCTTTAAGATCCCCAACTAGTTTTTCCCGCTAAACGGATCTATCGCAATATTACTTTCAAGTATTTCTCTAAGCTTTTTCTTCAGACGAGGTGTAAGTTTCTTAACATCCTTTGCTGCTTCTCTGGTGAAACGAATCTCATAAGGGTTCATTTATCTGCCTCAAAAACTTCGTTTAAAGAAAACGTTTCACCATTTTCCATTTGTTTGACCGACTTCTTAATGCTATCATGAAAGCCTGGAATAGAAAGGAGTTCTCACGTTTCAACAAGGCTTTCATAATCATCCTCTGACATTAATACAGCGGTACCTTTATGGTGATGAATTTTGTAAATCTTATGACCCTTAGTTGCATTTTTGATTAATTCAAAAAAATCCCGTCTTGCATCTGTTGCGGTTATTGTCGTCATTTCTTTCCTCTCTTTGTGTACTCTAACATGTACATAGTATATAGAAAATTGCTCTATTAGTCAAGATTCTTGAATCACTGACGTAAGTATATTCATAACTATTTGTAAAGATAGGGGTGGTTGATACAGTCTCTTAAACGGTAAGGTTTGCAGTATCGATATCAAGAAAGGTTTTTACTGCTTTTTCAAACTCATTTAGATCTATCAATGTATCCTTACAGGGCCCTTCCGGACGAATGTTAGGAATGCCTATTACGGGAATCTGATCGATTACGTCCTTGATACCGCTCAGTAGGTCCCTTTCACATGCCACACCAATAATCGCCTTTGGCTTCAATTTATAAACAATCTGTCGTGCCTTTGAGCCTCCACCGACAATATATGTAGGAATGTTCATTTGCGCAGAGAATTTTTTAATTCTCTCGATTAACTGTTTTTGAAGACATCTTGGTAGTAAAATTAGCAGATTCTCAGGTTTTATTTTCTTTGCTCTTGTGCTGATTATTGAATTGCAGACCTTTACAAAAGAGTTACTTAGCTTGTCCTTTGAGATACCTAGTCTTATTCCAATCTTAAAAACAATAGGAACCATGAAAGTAATTGAGATTTCCCTTGACCCAAATCGCATATAGATATCCTTTTCAAGCCATATTGAAAGGGCCATGAGGACAAACCACAGGGCAACTATAAGCCATAATGAGAGAAGAACTATTCCAATGATAATGGGTAAAGAGGGATGAAACTGGGCAAGTCGTGGAAGAGTTAGATACCAGAAAAGGAGGCCTATTGCACCGAGGATGAGAATCGTGATGAGCAGGAGCCCCATAAATATTCGTTTTCCCGTGTTTGCATCGATTTCATATTTTCCCCCATTAAGATCGATTCCAATCCATTCCTCACCGAGATTCCTATCTTTCAGTCGAACCTTTGGTTTTCGAGATTTTTTTTTCATTTATAATGCTCTATCCACAATGGGAATAACCACACACCCTGCACACACTGCATCCTCCTTCTGTTTCCATTGTACTTCCACATTCTGGACATTCTGGGCCTGAAATTTCTTGAAATTGTGGGCTGTCTTTTTTTAAATCGGTTTGCAATGATTTCTTGGTCGGATTATTTTTGGTCCCAAATCGTTCCATAAGAATCTGGCCTATGGCATCCGGGACAGATTTAACGAGTATGCCGTTATTCCATACAGGTCGTGAACCTGTTATACCAATAAGAGTCTTGCATATCTCTTCAACCTTCACATTTTTTTGAAGTGCAATAGAAATCAATCTTCCGATTGCTTCAGAGAGTGCAGCAGTATCACCACCGCTCTTTCCGATATTTGCAAATACTTCAACTGGATGATTGTTATCGTCTGTATTTATCGTTATATAGAGCGATCCCTGTCCTGTGTTTAATTTTGTAGTAGTTCCGGAAAGAATCGAAGGCCTGGAGCCGAATTTTTTTGTTTCTTTTTTTATTCCCTTGTTCAGAACCTGTTTTGACCTTGAGCCATCTCTGTATATCGTAACCCCCTTACATCCAAGATCATGAGCAAGACGATATACCTTTGAGACATCCTCAACTGTTGCACTGTTTGAAAAATTTACAGTCTTGGAAACAGCGTTATCGGTATGTTTTTGAAATGCTGCCTGCATTCTTACGTGCCATTCTGGAGATATTTCATGGGAGGTGCAGAACACCTTTTTTATTTCATCAGGAATCTCATCTATTTCATTAAGAGAGCCCTTTTCTGCAACTTTTCTAATAATATGTTCTTTATCCAGATCCAGTTCCTTGAGTCTCTCAAGAAAGAGTGGATTTATTTCTGGAAGCCGGTCATCATCCATTACGTGGCGTGTAAATGATAGTGCAAACAGAGGCTCTATTCCACTTGAACATCCTGCAATGATACTTATTGTTCCTGTAGGGGCAATCGTTGTTCTTGTAGCATTACGAATCGGAGGTTCATTTCTTTTAGCATAAACGCTCTCTTGAAATGCAGGGAATTCGCCTCTCTGAAGAGCGATCTCCTGTGACTTCTTTTTTGCCTCATTATTGATGAAACTCATTACCTCTTCTGCAATTTCAAGGGCTCTTTTGGAGTTGTATGGAACATTGAGTTTTATAAGCATATCTGCAAATCCCATTACCCCGAGCCCAATTTTTCTTGTCATCTTTGTCTGTCTTTCGATCTTTTCGAGCGGATAGCTGTTTACATCTATTACATTATCAAGAAAATGGACGGCAACTCTGACAGTTGATAGAAGCCTCTCATAATCTATCTCTGTTTTATTCTCTTTCACCATCTTTGACAGGTTTATTGATCCCAGATTACACGATTCAAATGGAAGAAGGGGCTGTTCGCCACATGGATTTGTTGCCTCGATTTCTCCGATTTGTGGAACCATATTATCACGATTGATTCTATCGATGAATACAATACCAGGATCTCCATTTTCCCAGGCACGATACACCATTTCATCAAATACCTTTCGGGCACTGAGGCTTCCAACAACCTCTCCTGAATGCGGATTTATAAGGTTATACTCCTTTCCAGATTCGAGAGCCTTCCAGAACTCCTCTGTTACTGCAACAGATATATTGAAATTGTTTAGAACATTATCTCCATCCTTGCAGTGAATAAAATCCATTATATCTGGATGATCGACTCTGAGAATGGCCATGTTAGCCCCTCTTCTTGTACCTCCCTGCTTTACAGTCTCAGTAGCCGCATCGAACACATGAAGAAATGAAATGGGACCTGAGGCTATTCCCTTTGTTGATTTTACAATATCGTTTTTAGGGCGTATTCTTGAAAAGGAAAAGCCAGTGCCTCCTCCTGACTTGTGGATCAAAGCCGTGTTTTTAACTGCCTCAAATATAGAATTCATCGAGTCTTCAATTGGAAGAACAAAACATGCAGATAGTTGGTTTAATTCTCTTCCTGCATTCATTAATGTTGGAGAGTTTGGCAAAAATTCAAGATTCTTTAGCACTGAATAAAACTTTTCTTCTGTAGATTTAACATCGGCTTCTGGATCGTAGAACAGATCTGCAGAGGCTACTGCAGAAGCAACTCTTCGAAACATCTCGGATGGTGTTTCAATGACATCCCCTTTGTCATCCTTTTTCAGATACCTTCTTTCAAGAACCTTTATTGCATTTTCGGTAAAATCTATCTTTTCTCTATCAACTACCTCTGCAATATCTTCGAGAGTATGATTTTGGTCTCCCGGGTTTGAGATTCCTATGATTTCGGATGACTTGTCTGAGTCGTGACCGTTATCATCAGGATCAAAAAGGTTTATCATATCTATTTTATTTTTGTTGGCATTTGCAGACATGGCATCACTCTCATGTTGTAATGAGCGGTAGGATAATCACTAAAAACAAACATAAGAATATCAATTGTGAATGTCAAGAAAAAAATGATAAAATTGTCTATATGTAGTATTTTTTTTCTGAGAAATACAACAAATAGTCTATTGAGAAATTGAAAATAAGGCTTGACAAGTTAGGAAAGAATAATTAAATTAAACTTGTTTTCTTCAGGGCGAGGTGAAACTCCTCACCGGTGGTGACAGCCCACGAACTCGGGAATGTATCAGAAGCAGCAAGTGAAGGAAAGAGCTGCGAACAGGAAGCAGAGAGATTGTAATAGAGACAGGATTTAAGATTAGAACCCTTTTGGTGCAATTCCGAGCCGATCCAGTGAAATTCTGGTGCCGACGGTGATAGTCCGGATGGAAGAAGAGGACATAAAGTATGTTTTATTTAGCCCTGAAAGAATAGACTTTGAGGGCTTTTTTTATATGGACGACAATTTTTACATGAAAAAAGTGCTTAGTCTGGCTTCGATGGGCAGAGGATATGTAAGCCCTAATCCTATGGTTGGTGCACTCATAGTTCTGGATGGAAAGATTATTGGAAGGGGATTTCATAAGGTTTTTGGAGGACCCCATGCAGAAATAGAAGCTCTTTATAGACTTAAGGGTGAGTGTTTAGATAGGGCGACATTGTATGTTAATCTCGAACCATGCTGCCATTTTGGTAAGACTCCTCCATGTGTAGATTTTATAATACAATCTGGCATTAAAAGGGTAGTGATTGGAACGCTCGATCCAAATCCATTAGTAAATGGAAAGGGCGTTAGGAAGCTAAAGAGTGCAGGCGTTGCTACAGAAGTTGGAATAATGAAAGAAGAGTGCTTAAGATTAAATGAAGTATATTTTAAGTTCATTACAAAGAAAAAGCCGTTTGTCGTACTGAAAATTGCTCAGACTATTGATGGCAGGATTGCAACAAAAGAATTTCACTCGAAGTGGATTACGGGTAAGGAGTCGCTCAAGATGGTTCATAAAATCAGGAAAGAGTATGATTCAATTTTAGTAGGCATAAATACTGTGATTAAAGATGATCCAGAATTGACTGTTCGTAAGATAAAGAGCAGGAAAAAGAAAAGATTTATATTAGACACAAAATGCCGCATTCCACTGACCGCAAGACTTCTTCATCTAAACGATAGCGAAAATACCGTAATAATAACAACAGAACATGCCCCAGAGAATAAGATCAAGAAGATAAAAGATCTTGGTGCAGAAATCTGGACTATGCCAGAATCGCGAGAGGGAGATTTAGATATAGAGAAAGTTCTCTTAAGGATGGCCAAAAGAGGCGTTGCGTCAGTAGTTGTTGAAGGCGGCAAAAAGGTATTTACCTCTTTTTTGAAGCGCGGTGAGTTTGATCGAGTAGTAACTTTCATAGCTCCAAAGATTTTTGGTAGTGGTGTTGAATCTGTAGGAGACCTTGGAATAGTAGATATTGATGATGCTATAACATTCAGAGATTTCAAATGGTACAAAAGTGGATCTGAGATTGTTTTTGATGGGAGAAGATAGATGTTTACAGGAATAGTTGAGGAGATCGGCAGAGTCTCTGGTATCGATAATATATCTGGCGGCAGGATATTTAAAATAGAAGCATCACGAATTCTGGAGGATCTTTCACCTGAACATTCGATAGCAGTCAATGGTGTGTGCCTGACTGCTGTTGAAGTCGGTGAATCTTGGTTTAGGGTAACTGCAGTTGAAGAGACACTTAAAAGGTCGACTCTCAAGAACATAAGGATGTCTTCCTTGGTAAATCTTGAAAGAGCAATGAGTGTTAGGGATCGTTTTAGTGGTCATTTCCTGCAGGGACATGTAGATACAACTGCAAAGGTTGTCTCTATAATTTCGAATGGTGCAGAAACGCAGCTTACTATCGAAATTCCAGAAAGATTTTTAAGATACACTGTAATAAAAGGATCTATTGCACTGGATGGAATCAGTCTTACAGTCTCAGATATAAAACAAAACAGATTGAAGATTTCTATTATCCCATATACAATGGAGAACACAAATCTAAAGTTTATTAAAAGGGGAGCAGAGGTTAACATCGAATTTGATATTCTGGGAAAGTATATTGAAAACTTAATCCATAATAGAGGGAAGAGAGACTCAATCAACGAAGAGCGATTGCGATCGCTCGGATTTTAATCATAATTTAGGAACAGATAAAAATGAAATCAAATTTCAGTTCTATAGAAGATGCCATTGAAGATTTCAGGCAGGGGAAGATGCTCATCATAGTTGATGACGAAGACAGAGAGAATGAAGGAGATTTTGTAACTGCTGCCTCTTCAATAACACCAGAGAAAATAAACTTTATGGCAAAACATGGTCGAGGCCTGATATGTGTTGCAATGACAGGGGATAGACTCGACAAGCTGAATCTACAGCCTATGGTAAGAGAGAACACTTCAAAGATGGGTACATCTTTTACGGTTTCAGTAGATGCTGCAAATGACATTACCACAGGAATATCTGCTCACGACAGGGCGATGACTATCAAAGTTCTCATCGATGAAGATTCAAAACCTGAAGATCTGGTACGGCCAGGGCATATTTTCCCGCTTCGTGCTGAGAAGGGTGGAGTCTTAAGCAGGGCTGGGCATACAGAATCTGTTGTCGATCTAGCAAGACTTGCCGGTCTACCTCCTGCAGGAGTACTATGTGAAATAATGGATGATGACGGAACTATGGCCCGCCTCCCAAAACTAATCAAACTGGCTAAAAAATTTAATTTGAAAATAATAACAGTACGAGATTTAATCGAATACAGGAGCATAAATGATAAGCTTGTAAGGTGTGTTGTTAGTACAAAGTTTCCTACAAAGTATGGAAATTTCGTGCTCCATCTTTATGAAAGCAGCATAGATGAACATCATCATCTGGCACTTGTAAAGGGAAAGATCGATCCGGATAAACCTGTACTGGTCAGAGTTCACTCTGAATGTCTCACAGGCGATGTGTTTGGTTCAATGAGGTGTGACTGCGGAGAGCAGCTCCAGAAAGCGCTTGAAATGATTGGCAGAGAGGATAGCGGAGTGTTTTTATATATGAGGCAGGAGGGAAGAGGGATAGGACTGAGCAACAAGATTCGTGCCTATCAACTTCAGGATGAGGGGAAAGATACTGTTGAGGCAAACAAAGAGCTTGGGTTTGGGCCAGATTTAAGGGATTATGGAGTAGGTGCGCAGATACTAGCAGATCTCGGATGTCACAAGCTTCGTCTTCTAACGAATAATCCTCGAAAGATTGTTGGACTGAAGGGATATGGACTCGAGATAGTAGAAAGAGTTCCAATTGAAGTAAAGCCAAATCCAGTTAATGCACGCTACCTTGAAACAAAGAGAGACAAATTGGGACACTTAATATTAAAGGATTGGATACTGCCAAAAAAGGAGTAGAAAAAAAGAAAAATTTGATTTATATTGAGTATTATTATCTGGAGGAGTCATGTCAAAATTTGAAGGAAAATTAAATGCAGAAGGCAAAAGATTTTGTATTGTTATAAGCAGATTCAATGAGTTTATAACAAAGAGATTGCTTGAAGGAGCACTTGACTGCATAACACGGCACGGTGGAAATGAAAAGGATATTGATATTGTATGGGTGCCGGGATCGTTTGAAATACCCACAATAGCCATGAGGATGGCATCAAAAGACAGATATGATGCGATAATCTGTATTGCGGCTGTGATAAGAGGAGGAACAGTGCATTTTGAGTACATTGCAAGCGAAGTAACAAAGGGTATTGCCCAGGTTGGATTAAAGACCTCGGTTCCAACAATTTATGGTGTTTTGACTTGTGATACTCTCGAAGAGGCAATAGAGAGGGCTGGAACAAAGCTCGGAAACAAGGGATGGCAGGCTGCACTCAGCGCCATAGAGATGGCCGATTTAGCTGGGAGAATTGGTGATTGAGAAAAATCCTTTTTATCCTTTTAATCACAATAAATAGTTATATACATATACTTGAGGCTCAAAATCAGAGCTGGAAGACATATACATCTCTCTCTCCAATAACAGATATCTGTCTTAGAAGTAATTTTTTATGGGCAGCAAGTGAGGGTGGAGTATTGTCGTTTGATAAGGATTCAGAGTCATTTCTCATCATCACCAACACAGAAGGATTGTGCGATAATAATGTCACATCAATATCTTCTGACGATTCTGGAAGAATATGGATGGGCTTTAAAAATGGAACAATTCAACGATTAGATCCAGAAAGTGGAGACTGGTTTGAGGAAGATGCTTATAATGGATATGAGATTAAGTCGTTCATTTTTTATGGAGATACGATATTTATAGGTCTGGATATAGGTATAAGCCTTTATATAATTAGCAAAAAAGAAGTAAAAGAGACCTATCATAAACTTGGAAATCAGTTCCAGTCGGAAATTCCTGTAAACGATGTAATTACGGGAGATGGATATATCTGGGCAGCAACAGATTTTGGAATAGCATATTGCAGATTAGACTCTACAAATCTCATGGATCCCAATAACTGGACAGATATAACAATAACAGACGGCCTACCATCAAATAAAATAAATTCAATTATTATTTTTAATAATCAAATCTATGCAGGAACATCAAAAGGTATTGCTAAAAGGGTTCAGGGTGCATGGATTGTTTTAACAGACGTAAATACGTCGGATTTAACAATTTTCAAAGATAGTCTATACGCATCATCCGGAAATAGTGTATTGGTTAAGCAAAACGATTCATTTAAATCTATATCAACATTTACAGACAATGTTTATTTAATAGAGTCTAATAATAATAGTCTTTGGGCAACAACCGAAGATTCTATTTATCTATATACTGAAGATGGTAAATGGAGATCTTTTAGACCAGATTGTCCAGCAAGCAATCTGATATCATCAATCGACATTGATAAAAATGGAGTTTTGTGGTGTAGTTCGAGAGATAAAGGCTTTTTCAGCTATAACGGGAATAATTGGGAGATTTATGATAAAAATAGACTATCGAGACTTCGTTTCAATGATTTTGTATCAATAATTGTTGATAAAAGCAACAACAAATGGGCTGGATCGTGGGGTGATGGTGTTGTATTTGTTGGAGATGATGGCTCGATAAGATATTATAATGCAAAGAACGGCTACTTTTCTGGCATATCTGTTGATCCATATTATGCTGTAATAATCGATATTGCAGTTGATAAAACAGGAACTATATGGTTTATAAACAGAGAAGCTGTAAATGGACAGCCAGTAGTATCTCTTACAACAGATTCTGTCTGGACATATTATGGCTCTAATGAAGGCATAACTTCAATATTCTTAAGTGCTATTGCTGTTGACAATCAGGGGAGAAAGTGGATAGGATCAAACACTCTTGGTGCAAAGGGGATATTTGTTCTTGATGATAATAATACGCCTGCTGATAAATCTGATGATCCTCCAGTGATGAATATAACAAAGGCCGACGGACTCGGAACCAATGAGATAACAGATCTTGCCGTAGACAGGGATGGTGTTGTATGGATAGGAACGCCTAATGGACTTTACTATTACTACAATGGCACAATATATAGAAAGTACGGCCTGCCATCAGAAAATGTGAGGGCTATTCTTGTCGATGGAATAAACAATTTATGGGTTGCAACTTCTGCAGGTGTTAGTTTTTTCTCAAATGATGCCTATTCATGGACTCTATATAATAAACAGAATAGCTATCTTGTAAGCGATGACGTAAACACACTATCTCTTGATAAAAATAATGGAAAGATGTATATTGGCACTAGTAAGGGAATATCCTGTATTCAGACACAATTTTCTGAGCCAAGAACAAATCTTAACCAGCTATTGATATATCCAAATCCATTTATGCCAGAGAGACACGAAATATTAAACATTTACAATCTGGCCTACCAGACCACTGTCTATATCTACTCAACCAGTGGTCATATTGTTAAAAAGTTTACTCCAAATAGTGGTTATGGAAGGTCTATTCAGTGGGATGGAAGGAATGAGTCTGGAGAATATGTTGCAGGTGGAATATATTTGGTTGTGGCTGTAACAGAAAAGGGTGAAAAGAAGATAGCAAAGTTAGCATTAATAAGATAGCAAGAAGGTTATGCTTAAGACTCTAACAATAAAAAATTATGCTTTGATCGACGAACTTCATGTTAATTTTGGAAGGGGGCTAAATATTCTTACGGGTGAAACAGGTGCCGGCAAATCGATAATAATAGGAGCATTGAGTCTGTTGCTTGGTGAAAAGGCAAAACCAAACATTATCAGGAAGGGAGCCAAAATGGCTGTGGTAGAGGGACTATTCGATCTGCCCTCCACACTTGAAGAACTTCAACTCAGTAAGGATATACCACTCATGGAAGACGGCCTTTTAATAAGGCGTGAGATACATCAATCTGGAAGAAGCAGATGTTTTTTAAATGATTCTGCAATTTCCAATTCACTCCTTGCAGAAATTGGAGACTGGCTTGTTGATCTCCATGGGCAACATGAACATCAAACGCTTTTAAAGAAGGAAAAACACATAGAGTATCTTGACAGTTTTGGGATTGATCAGAAATTACTGCAGAATACGATCGATTCATATAAAAATTATAAAAGTCTGATAGAGGAGTTGAAAGAACTCATAGAAAAGGAGAAAATATTAAAAGAGAAACGTGAGCTGTTAGAATTTCAAGTAAATGAGATTAAGAGGCTTGCTCCAAGACCTGGTGAAGATGAAGAGCTGGAGAAGGAAGAGAATATTCTTAAAAATTTTGAACTCCTTTTTCAAACTTCAAATAGTATAAGAGAACTGTTATACGATGGAGATGGAGCGGTTTCAGAGAAGCTCTCAGAAGTAGAGAAATTAATTTCTACTCTTACGAGTCTTGACTCGAATTTCGAGAAGTGGCTGAGCGAATCCCATTCTGCAAGAATAATAACAGAGGAGATATCAAAGAGTATTGAGGAATATGTATCGAGAATAGAATTTGATCCTCAGCGTCTTGAAGAGATCAGAGATCGTCTTGGTCAGCTTACGAGATTGAAAAAGAAGTATGGTAGCACGATTGATGAGATTATTAAATATCAGAAAAATATAGAAGCACAGCTTTCAAAGATCGATGACATGGGAACAAAAATAGATGAGATCTCAAGTTGCATTGAAGAAGAGAGGAAGAGGTTGTCTGATAACTGCATGAAGCTATCGCAGATGAGAAAGACGATAGCTTCTGAGCTTGAGGATAAGATCGAATGTATATTAGAAGAGCTTGGTTTGAATAATGGTGTATTTAAAGTAAAGATAGAAGAGAGAGAAGATCCTGATGGTGAACTCGAGATAGATGGCAAGAGATACAGAGTATCAAGACGTGGAATAGACAGAGTCGAATTCTTTATATCACTTAATGTTGGTGAGGAGCCGAAACCACTTGCAGAGGTTGCATCCGGCGGAGAGATATCCAGAATAATGCTTGCCTTGAAGACAGTACTTGCAGAGGTAGATCAGATTCCTACATTGATATTTGACGAAATCGACAGCGGAATATCAGGCAGGATCGCAATGGTCGTTGGAAAGAATTTGCGGGAAGTGGCAAAAAAACGTCAGGTGATTTGCATAACACATCTACCGCAGATTGCCTCAAACGGCGAATTTCATTTTTGTGTAGAAAAAGAGGAGGACCTCTACGCATCACATACGAGGATCCGTCCCTTGAATAGAGAAGAAAGGATTTTGGAGATAGCAAAGCTCATTGGTGGGGAGAAGATAACAGAATCTGCGATTCAGAGTGCACGGGAGCTTTTAAAGGCAGGAGGAAATTGATTGATAGTTAAAATGGAAAAGCTCGTTGTAATTGGAGGCAACCGTTTAAGCGGGAATGTGAAGATAAGCGGAGCAAAAAATGCTGTTCTTCCAATAATGGCTGCAACTCTGCTTGCAGATGGAGAATTTAGAATAAGAAATGTTCCGGTTCTGAGAGATGTTCGTACAATGAGCCGGCTTCTTAATTATATAGGTGCTGAGGTTACAAGGAACGACCATGAGCTACATATTGACACAAAGGGATGCAAATCGATGGTTGCACCATACGATCTGGTAAAGACAATGAGAGCCTCGATATATGTTCTTGGTCCTCTAGTGAGCAGATTTGGATATGCAAGAGTATCGCTGCCGGGTGGATGTGCATGGGGACCGCGTCCTGTCGACTTCCATATTGAAAACATAAAAAAGATGGGTGCAGATGTAAGGATAGAAAGTGGATATATAGTGGCAAGGGCAAAAAAGCTTTCTGGAGCCCACATATTGTTCGATATTCCAAGCGTTGGTGCTACAGGAAACTGTCTCATGGCTGCAACTCTTGCAAGAGGAACAACAGTAATAGAGAATGCTGCAAAGGAGCCGGAAATCACATCGTTGATAGAATTTTTACAGAGCATGGGTGCAAAGATAGATGGAAAAGGAACGGAACACTTAGAGATAGAAGGAGTCGAACTGCTCCGGCCAGCAGAATTTACTATAATACCCGATCGCATAGAAGCAGGAACATTTCTTACCGCAGGATGCATCACAGGGGGTAATATACGACTCGAAGGAGCAAATCCGACACACCTGAATACGATCATAGAGAAGTTGAGAGATGCGGGTGCCGAAATAGATTACGGTAAGGAATGGATATCAATAAAATCTGATGGGAAAATACGACCTGTAAATGTTACCACTGCAGTGTATCCTGGTTTTCCTACAGACATGCAGGCACAATGGATGTCATTGATGAGTATTGCAGATGGGTCATCTATAATAACAGACACAATTTTTCATGATCGATTTACACATGTGGCAGAATTAAGGCGAATGGGAGCCGATATTACGCTGGATAACAATGTAGCAGTCATTAAGGGAAGGCCAACACTCTCTGGTGCGCCTGTTATGTCAACAGATTTAAGAGCAAGCGCATCTCTTATACTTGCAGGACTTGTTGCAGAGGGCAGAACAGATATCTCTCGTGTTTACCACATCGATAGAGGTTATGAAAGAATAGAGGAAAAGTTGAGCAAATTAGGTGCAGAAATCTGGCGTGATGAAGAAGAACTTATTACATAAAAAAATAGATCTCTATAATTAGATGAAGCAATTTGTACATCTTCACAATCATACCCACTACAGTCTTTTAGACGGAGCCTGCCGAATTCACGATCTTGTCGAATATGCTAAAAGATTTAACATGCCGGCAATTGCAATCACAGATCACGGCAACATGTTTGGTGCAGTTGAGTTCTATCAAGAAGTTCTGAAGCATGGAATAAGACCAATAATAGGAATCGAAGCATATGTTGCACCAAAATCGAGATTCGAAAGAAAGGATAAGACCCGTTCCGGCAGTGAGCCGAAATCTTTCCATCTGATACTCTTGGCAAAAAACCTCACAGGATATAAAAACCTCATGAAATTGAGTTCAATTGGATATGTCGAGGGATTTTACTATAAGCCCAGAATAGATAAGGATGTAATAAAGAAATACAGCGATGGACTCATAGTAATGTCAGCCTGCATAAAGGGAGAGGTTGCCCAGAAAATAATCCAGGATGATTATGAAGGTGCAAAAGAAGTAGCTCTATTTTATAGAGAAATTTTCAAAGACGATTTCTATCTCGAAGTGCAGAATCATGGACTGCCAGAGGAGCTCAAAGTTATAAAATATATGAAAGAGATATCTAAAGAACTCGACATACCGATGGTTGCTACAAATGATACTCACTATTTGAAAAAAGAGCATGCAGAGGCGCACGATATTCTTCTCTGTCTTCAAACAAACAAGGATATTGAAGATCAAAATAGACTCAAATTTTCGACCGACCAGAATTATTTTAAATCCCCTGATGAAATGATGGAGAGATTCGCAGATATTCCCCAGGCAATTGATACCTCGATCGAAATAGCAGAAAAGTGCAATCTGGTGCTGAATTTTAAATCTATTCATCTACCACATTTTAAGATACCTGAAGAAGAAAGGGTCTATTCTCTGGACGAGTATCTTAAAATTAAGGCAGAGGAGGGATTGAAGAGAAGATATGAGACTGTAACTCAAGAGATAGAGAAGAGGCTTGCGTATGAACTATCTGTAATAAAGAGGATGGGTTATGCAGGCTATTTTTTGATAGTAGCAGACTTTATTGCTTATGCAAAGAGCAGGGGTATTCCGGTTGGTCCCGGAAGGGGTTCGGCTGCAGGAAGCATTGTTTCATATGTATTAGGAATAACCAATGTGGATCCACTCAGATATGGACTTATGTTCGAAAGATTTCTAAACCCAGAAAGAGTATCAATGCCAGATATTGATATCGATTTCTGTTATGAGAGAAGAGAAGAGATTATCGATTATGTTAAAAATAAATATGGTGAAAATAGTGTTACACAGATCATAACATTTGGAAGCATGAATGCCAGGGCAGTGATTCGAGACGTGGGACGTGTTTTAAAGATTCCATATGGAGAGGTGGACAGAATTGCCAAATTGATCCCCCATCAGATAGGCATGACAATCGATAATGCCTACAATATGGTTCCTGAGTTCCGTGAGATATGTGAAAAAGACCAGATACATAAAAAGTTGTTAAACTATTCACGCATACTCGAGGGACTGGCGCGTCATGCATCTACTCATGCAGCAGGCGTTGTGATTGCTCCTGGTGAATTAACAGACTACCTTCCGCTCTTTAAATCTACTCAGGGTGAAATAACAACACAGTATGATATGAAATCTGTAGAACAGATTGGCCTTCTGAAGATGGATTTTTTAGGTCTTAGGACTTTGACTGTAATAGATCATACAATCAAAATGTTGAAAGATAGAGGAGTGGAGATTGATATTGATGAGATTCCATATGATGATAAAGACACATATAAACTTTTCTCTCGAGGCGAGACTGTTGGAATCTTTCAATTTGAGAGCAGCGGAATGCGGGATTATCTTAAAAAACTAAGACCGGAAAGCATAGAAGAGTTAACAGCGATGAATGCGTTGTACCGTCCTGGCCCAATGGAGTGGATAGATGACTATATCAATAGAAAGACGGGAAAGACAAAGATTGAATACATACATCCCAGACTTGAGCCGATATTAAAGGAGACTCATGGAATAATAGTCTACCAGGAACAGGTAATGCAGATTGCGATTCAACTGGCAGGATTTACTCCTGGAAAGGCCGATCTTCTTCGAAAGGCTATGGGAAAGAAAAGAGCAGATCTAATGCAACAGCAGAGATCAGAATTCATATCAGGAGCAGTCGCAAATGGTATTCCTGAAAAGAGTGCACAGCAGATCTATGATCTGATCGACAGGTTTGCTGGTTATGGATTCAACAAGTCGCATGCAACCTGTTATTCGATCATAGCATATCAAACTGCATATTTAAAGGCAAAATATCCTCTCGAGTTCATAGCAGCAAACCTGACCAGTGAGATGGGAAACAGCGACAGAGTAGTTATTCTCATCGAAGAATGTAAAAGAATGAATATTGAAGTATTTCCTCCTGATGTTAACACGAGCCGTTACAACTTTGTTGTCGAGGATGGAGGAATTCGTTTTGGTCTTGGAGCAATAAAGAATGTAGGACGTGGTGCAATTGAATCAATAATTGAAGGCAGAAAAAGAGTCAAGAAGTTTGAGACGATCTTTGATCTATGTAAAAATTCAGATCTAAGACTGGTCAATAAAAAGGTTCTGGAGAGTCTGGTTCAGTCAGGAGCTATGGATTCTCTTGAAGGAACAAGAGCGCAGAAAATGGCGGTAATACCAAAGGCAGTAAGCCTTGCACAGTCATATCAGCAGACCATTGAAACTGGCCAAACAAATATTTTTGGGGAGAGTGTTTCAGATAAAAATTTCTATCCCCCGCTTCCCAGAATAGGGGAGTGGTCACAATCTGAAAAACTAAAGAGGGAAAAGGAGCTATTAGGATTTTACATATCGGGAAATCCCCTAAACGATTTCAGGGAAGAGGTCGAGGCCTTCACAAGTCCAAAACCAGAAAATCTATTTGACACACCATCGGGTCAGAATGTATCGATGTGCGGCATCGTTACAGATGTGAAAAACATGTTCGATCGCAAAGACAAACCAATGGCCTTTTTTACACTCGATGTCTTTTCCTATTCAATACGAGCGATAGTATTTTCAAAGGTATTTGAAAAATTCAAAGATTTAATTAAAAATGACAATAAGGTTGTTGTTAGGGGAAGATTGGATCGGAAGGATGGCAATAGCGAGGTTTCAATATTGGTATCAGAGATTGTTGCCCTTGAAGATGCAATGGAAAAACTCGCCAAAAGATTGTCGATAAATATTTCCACAGACAAGATAACTGACGAAGAGATAAATCGAATCGAAATGATTCTCTCAAAATCTGCTGGTTCTTGTCCGGTATTTTTCAATATAAAATCAAAGATCTATGATGAGGAAATCCTGGTCTGCTCGAGAAAGTACAAGGTTAAGGCTGACCACAGTATGGTTCATGATCTGAAACAGGTACTTGGAAAAGAAAATGTATGGATCGAAGGATAAGACTCAAATAAATATGAAAAGGATACTTTTTACACTTATCTTCATATTCGCCTTAATATTAGGCGGAACCAATATGTATTATGTCTACAATATGCCTACAGATGAGTGTGGATGGTCAGATTCAGAGTATGGTGTAAAGATCGTATCTGTGAAAACGGGTGGATCTGCAGATAAGGCTGGAATGAAGGTTGGAGATGTGCTTCTAAAGATTGCGGGTGAGAATGCAGTCAGCAGCTCAAGGGCGCAGAGGGTACTAGAGAATCAGAAGATCGGCACAACAGTGGGCTATCTGGTTTTAAGGGATGGGGAATTTATTAATCTTAATATAGAAATTGTTAAGGCAAGATTTCATCCCCTATATCTGATTATGTGTATTGTTGGACTGGTTTTTGGAATGGTTGGTATATGGATCGTTCTTATGCGGCCGCAAGATCCAAAGGCAAGAGTACTTTTCTATCTGTTTTTAAGTTTTTTTCTTTTTTGGACATTTAATATAGTACCTAATAAGAGTGGTTTGTTTCGCATTGTAGTACAAATATTAGAAAATTTCTCTTTTATTCTCATACCGATATTTTTCCTCTATTTTTTTCTATTATATCCAGAAAGACACAGAGTGCTAAGTAAAAAGCCCTGGATACATATTTTGTTATTTTTTCCGCTGATATTGCTTCTTATTTCTTTTGTATGGATTCTGGTTACTGGTAAGGACTTTTTAATTTTAATTAGCCTCTCCATTGGAGTCGGTTATTGGGGTATCTATTTTACTATCGGTATCATACGTCTTATACGATATTACAAAAAATGCACCGATGTACACATAAGACAGCAGATTCGTGTCTTGAAGTGGGGAATTCTGATGGGGATTATCCCACCCGTGTTAATGATCATCCTGCCTGCAGCCTTTAATATTGATTTGTCGATTATAAAATATCTGACTCCTCTCATGATATTTATCCCTCTTTCTTTTGCCTATGCTGTCTTTCGTCACGGATTGATGGATATAGAGATAATCATCAAGAAGAGCTTTGTATACACACTGCTCACAGGATTTGTCATAGGTTTTTATTTCATAATAGTACAGATTGTAGGAAGGATCATTCAAAATGTAAGTGGTCTTACAGGAACATTTGTTCTAATTATTTCGACTCTATTCGTGGCATTTATTTTTGCACCTGTTCGAAACAAACTCCAGTATATTGTAGACAGGGCATTTTTCAGGAAAGAATATGATTACAGGCAGACTCTTAGAAATTTTGCAACCACTTTAAATACAATTATTGAGCCTTATGTGTTGATGTCGAACGTGCTTTCAAACATCTGTGAGACCATGTTCATTGACAGAGGCTGTTTTTTTATAAAGGACGATAAATCCAGCAATTATCATCCTGTTGTTGGGTATCCCGATCTGGTAAAGAAAAGTTTACATATTCCTGCAAATAGCACTTTCTGCACTCTGATGGTCAGTAAAAGAGTACCATTGATAATTTCAGAGATAGATAGTAGAGACAGGATATTGACAAAGATTAAGAAAATCATTGGAGGAGTGGTTGCAATCCCAATAATGTATCAGAATCTTCTCTCAGGATTTATTATATTGGGTACAAAACGATCGGAGCGGCCGTATTCTGCAGAAGATATTGAGCTGCTTGCAACTCTTGCCGATCAGGTTGGAATAGCATTAGAAAATGGGAAGCTTCACGAGGAGCTCTCCGAACAGGAAAGAATCAAACATGAATTAGAGATTGCTCGCAGAATCCAGATGAATTCTCTGCCCAAATACCAGCCCGATTTTTCAGGATACGACATCTATGGTTTTTCAATTCCTGCAAATGAGGTAGGAGGAGACTATTACGACTACATCTTTCTTTCGGATGGAAGACTTGCCGTAATGGTTGGTGATATTTCGGGCAAAGGTACATCAGCGGCTTTGTATCAGTCGAAGATTCAGGGATTTATTCATGCCCTGATTCCCACAATAGAATCTCCAAAAGAACTCTTATGCAGAGTGAATGAACTGACTCTTGAGAGTATTGAAAAAGAGTCGTTTGCAACACTTTCGGCAGCATTCATAGATCGTAAGAAGAGATCTGTTGTTTTGGCTCGTGCAGGTCATACTCCTGTAATTTACTATTCTTTTAAAAATAATTCATGTGATAGATGGACTCCACCCGGCATAGGAATAGCAATAGAAAAAGGGGATGTTTTCAGAGATTTACTAAAAGAGGAGGAGAGGGTTCTCCACACAGGAGACATTCTACTGTTTTATAGTGATGGTGTTACAGAAGCGGAAAATATGAAAGGGGAGCAGTTTGGTGAGAAGAGACTGGAAGATATTATCTGTACAAATAGTACAAGAGGAGCAAGAGAGATTGGTCAGGTTCTTATTAAGAGATTGAATAATTTTAGAAAAAGTGCGGTGCAGAAAGATGACATAACCTTTGTGATTATAAAGGTCGTTAAGTAAAGTTTTAAACTTTGGCAAATTTGAGATTAGAGTGGCCGCTCAGGATAAATTTTGTCTAAAAATCTTTTTTATGCTGGGCAGTTTAACTATCTCAGGGCAAGCTGCATCGAAGCATGTGGTATCTTTTGTATACTAAAGATGAGAGATTAAATATAGATATGCCAGAATTATCTTATAATGACATGGAGAGAGGAAATATATAGAATGGAATCAAACTTTTGGTATTCCGTCTATACCAGACACGTGAGAGAAAATATAGATTTGCCAAAGTTAAATAAAGTTTAATATCAATAATAATACAGGGATTCTCTGAAAATAAAATTTGAAGATTTAAAGTGAATGTAACACATTGTATTAATATTTCATGCATATTTTACATACATTCTGCAATAATTATCAATTTAGATGTTTTTTTAAAGTGGGCTGAAAAAATTGTATTCATTTAACTTATATCAAAGCTTAATGTTGACAAAAAGATAAAATTATGTTATCTTTTATTTCCATTTTTTAAATCTGCAATCATAATGATTTTAGCAAAATACTGCATAACAGAAAATAACAGAAGGAAGTAAAAATGAAAAATCTAATCTATCTGGATAATGCTGCAACAAGCTATCCGAAGCCCAAGGAAGTCTATGACTTTATGTATGAATTCTACAAAGAACATGGGGTTAACCCCGGGCGTTCTGGTTATGATGCAACGCTTGAGACCGAAGAGGTTGTATATAACACAAGAAAAATGCTCACAAATTTTTTCGGTGGTAAAGACCCAAACAGACTCACATTCAGTTACAATGCAAGCGATTCTCTAAACATGATCATTCAGGGCACTGTGGAAAAGGGAGATCATGTTGTGTCAACAAATCTAGAACACAACTCTGTACTCAGGCCATTAAATGTATTTAAACGGGACGGTATATGTGATGTAACATACGTACCGTTTGATTCAAGAGGATATGTGGACCCAGATGACATAAAAAAAGCCATCAAGAAGAATACAAAGATGGTAATTGTTAATCATGGATCAAATGTCATTGGAACTGTTCAGCCAATTGCAGAGATTGGAAAGATATGCAGAGAGGCAGGAGTTTTGTTTGCAGTAGATGCGAGTCAGACTGCTGGTGCGCAGAGGATAAACGTGGAGGAGATGTTTATTGATATGCTTGCATTCACGGGTCATAAGGGTCTGATGGGACCTACAGGAATTGGAGGTTCTTATGTGCGTGAGGGAGTTCCAATAAAATCTACAAGACATGGGGGAACGGGAGTTCACTCTGCATATCCATATCATCTTGAAGATTTTCCCTATAGACTCGAATGCGGAACATTAAACATTGTGGGAGTTGCAGGACTCCTCGCAGGTCAGAAATGGCTGCAAAAGCAGGGGATAGAGAACATTCATAAAAGAGAGATAGAACTCTGGGATAACCTTAAAAGAGGGCTTGAGGAGATAGATGGAGTAACAACCTATTGTGCAGACTCTACAGAGAATAGAAATGCAGTATTGAGTTTTAATATAAAGGGATGGGAGGCAGGTGATGTTGGTACAATGCTTGATGTTGATTACAACATTGCATGCAGAACAGGACTTCAATGTGCACCAAAGGTTCACGAGCAGATCGGAACCTTTGAGATCAAGGGAACTGTGCGTTTGAGTATGGGACCATTTAACAATGAGGAACACATAAATGCTGCTATCGAAGCAGTAAGAGAGATTGCAAAGATTCGTAATAAGTAAAATTGGAGACGATTTATGAGGATAATAATTCATCAAGATTATCAATCTTTAAGTAGATGGGTTGCATACTATATAGCCTCAAAGATTAGGGAGGCAAATCCGATTCCAGAAAATCCATTTGTTCTTGGCCTTCCAACAGGATCATCTCCAATAGGAACATATAAAGAGCTTGTGAATCTATACAAAAAGGGAAAAGTCTCTTTTAAAAACGTAATTACTTTTAATATGGATGAGTATGTCGGACTTCCAGAGAGTCATCCAGAAAGCTATCACTATTTTATGTGGAACCATCTTTTCAAACACATAGATATTCCAAAAGAGAATGTAAATATTTTAAATGGCAATGCTCCAGATCTCGAAAGGGAGTGTATAGAATATGAAGAAAAAATAAAGAGTGTCGGTGGGATAGATCTTTTCCTTGGTGGTATCGGCCCGGATGGACACATAGCCTTCAATGAACCAGGTTCCTCTCTTACATCAAGAACAAGAATTAAGACGCTGACCTATGATACAAGAGTGGCAAACTCTCGCTTTTTTGATAACGATATTAACAAGGTACCGACTACAGCACTGACCGTTGGTGTCGGAACTGTAATGGATGCAGAAGAAGTGCTAATAATAATAAGCGGGTATAACAAGGCACGTGCACTAAAAATGGTTGTGGAGGAAGGAGTAAACCATATGTGGACAGTCTCGATGCTTCAACTCCATAAACATGCAATCATAACATGTGATGATGAAGCCACAATGGAGCTTAAAGTTGGTACTGTTAAATACTTCAAAGATATTGAGAGAGATACTATCAACAATTTACCTGAAATTTAGACTTTTTATGTTATGGAATATAGAAGATTAAAAGATGATGAGATCAGGATTTTAAAAAATAAATCCAATCATTGTGATGACTGGGACAATGTTCTGGTAAAAGAGGGATTTGATCCAGAAACAATAGAACGAGTAAAATTTGCAGGATTGGTAAGACTTGGTGTTTTCAATGGTGAAGTTAACATAGAGTCAAATATTAAAAAAAGGTGCGGCATATTTGACTCATTTATCACAAACTGCACAATCGATGATAATGTTTATATCTCAAATGTTAACAATCTTATCGGATACCACATAAAATCCCACACAATAATCGATAGAGTCTACTGTCTTGCTGTGTTGAATGAAACAACTTTTGGTAATGGAACAATATTAAATGTGGTAAATGAAGGAGGCGGAAGAGAGATAAAAATTTTTGACAGACTGTCTTCACAAATAGCCTATTTACAAACATTCTATAAACACGATGAAGAATTCACGAAGAGGATAGATGGTTTAATAGATGAATATGTAAGATTAAAAAAATCTGATAGTGGAGTTATTGGAGAGGGAACAAGAATCATTAACAGTAAAAAGATAGTAAATGTATGGATAGGAAATAACGTGACGATTGAGGGGAGTTCTCTATTAGAGAATGGTACAATCATAGGCAGTAAATATGAAGCTACTGTAGTAGGATGTGATGTCATTGCGAAAAATTTTATAATTCAATCGGGTTCTGTGGTAGATGGCGGAGCAGTACTGGATAACACTTTTGTTGGCCAGGGAGTAAGAATCGGAAAACAGTTTTCTTCAGAGAATTCATGTTTTTTTGCAAATTCTGAAAGTTTTCATGGTGAGGCATGCAGTCTATTTGCTGGTCCGTACACCGTATCGCACCACAAGTCGACTCTTTTGATTGCAATGATGGCATCTTTCTATAATGCAGGAAGCGGTTCAAACCAGAGCAATCACATGTACAAACTTGGGCCTATTCATCAAGGAATATTAGAGAGAGGCACAAAAACAGGATCATTCTCATATATGATGTGGCCGTGTCATATTGGACCATTCTCAGTTGTTATTGGAAAACATTACTCAAATCTTAATACTTCAGACTTTCCATTTTCATACATTATTGAATCAAAAGGAAAGAGTCTGCTGATACCTGCAGTAAATCTTTTTACTGTTGGTACGAGAAGGGATGGAAATAAGTGGCCTAAGCGGGACCGGAGAAACGATCCTGAAAGATACGATATGATTAATTTTGAAATATTAAGTCCGTATACAGTGAGTAAAATTCTCTCAGGAATGGAAACTTTAAAGAAAATTGAGGAACAGTATTCAAAAGATCACCATTTTGTGGAGTGGGATGGTTTTATGATAGAGCGATCGAGGATAAAGGAATCTTACGAAAGATATAATAGTGCTGTTAATATCTATATAGGAAATGAGTTCATAAAGAAATTAAAGTCCTATGAAGGTCCACCTTCAATAGAAAAAATTAAGGAATATATTATTGACTTAAGACCCACTGCATACGGAAAATGGTTGGACATATCAGGAATGTTTACGCCTGAGAGATCCGTAAAAGAGCTTGTTGAAAATGTTAAAAAGAGGAAGATAAGAACCATTGACGGATGCATAGAGAAGATTGGAGCCATATATAGAGATTATGATAAAAACTCCTGGGCATGGTGTTTAAGGCTGATAGAGAATCGATACAATACAGAATCGAGATCGATTACAAAGGGATTGATGATTCAGATTATTGAACAGTGGAGAAAAGATGCTTTGAAGTTAAATGAAATGATTTTAATGGATGCAGAAAAGGAGTTTTCTGAAAATAAAAGGATTGGATACGGGATTGATGGTGATGAGGATACGAATATTAGAGATTTTAAAGAAGTTGTTGGAAGTTTCGAAAATAATAGATTTGTAATTGAGATAAAACAGGAATCAGAGTCAATAAAAAAGAAGGCAGAAGAGTTAATAGCATATATTAAAAGTTTATCAGAGTAATTTTCATCGCATACAACTTCTCTTCAACGTAAGTATTACTAAACTCTTCCTCAAAAAATGACCAATCAATCTTATTTTAATAATTCTCATATTTTCTTGTAATTTATGTAATTTACTGAACTTTGGCAAAAATGAATCATAGAGCTAATTTCAATTGTTTAGAAT
>CAZYVD010000039.1:0-24680 GCA_964651045.1 uncultured bacterium | reverse complement strand
GAGGAAAAATGTAGATGCTTTAATATGGGAAACAATGGTTCAATCAATCGGCGATAATGCTCCGAATAACAAAGAAGGGATAATTACATGGGTAGAGGCAGCTCATTCATTAACTGATAATTGGTTTTTTAAGATGATTGAAGGAGAATTACTAAGGAGGTTTGAATGATGTTTCAAGAAATAACATCAAAGAATGTAGAAATAACATCTCTTTTATTTCCAGCTGAGTCTGCAAGTATCCAGTTAAAAGAGATAGGAATTGGCAAACTAGAAGATTTACATTTAAGATTCTTGGGAGAACCCTTGTTTGCTTTTAACTTGTCGGAAATAATAAAAATTGAGACTCTAACAAGTAGATATCAACCTTATGAATTTAAAACTGAAACAGTATTTGCCGAGGGGCTTTACAAGAGAGTAAGACAAGTACAGTGCTTAATTAAGATTTCAAAAATGATTGACAAAATATTAGACGAAGATGACGAGGGGCTTTTTGAAGGAATATTAAAACATAAGTTATTAAAAACACTTTCAGAAAAGTTGATGAATATTTCTTTTGACTGGGACAAAATCACCGACGATGAGATTTTTAAAAGGATAAAGCAAATATTAGCATTAGAAGTAATGTCAGGACTTCTAAAAGATTTGACACCTGAGGAACTTAAAATCTTTGATGAAGCAGCAAAGAGGAGGCCGCTTTTCAAATGACATATGTACTTGATACAAATATTATAACAGTAATTTTGAAAGATAATAAAAAAATAAAACAAAAAGCGCAAATGATGATGTTAGAGGGTAAAAAAATTTTCATAAATGGAATAAGTTATTATGAAATAAAACGTGGCCTTTTAGCAATTAATGCTGATGCCAAATTAAGAAAATTTGAATCACTTTGTAGAGAATTTGGTTTAGTGCTACTGGATAGTCTGGATATTTTTGATATAGCTTCGGAAATCTATGCAGATTTAAGACAAAGAGGGAATCTCATAAAAGATGCAGATATTTTAATAGCTTCTATGGTTAAGCATAGGAATTTCATTCTTGTTTCTAACGACACTGATTTTGATAGAATCGAAGGAATAAAAATTGAAAATTGGTTGAATTAACAGTGATATAATATTGGCGCCACTTCATATAACATAGCATAAAAGTTTATGCCCTATGGTACTTAACCAAATTCCACCAAAGGAGGAACTTCTTTTATGCTGGGTACGTTATGACCACCTATGATGCCGAGACCTTTTCAGTACCAGATTGCCTCACTGTAATTGGATGGTATAAGGAGGCACTCAGGATGTGCGGAGCAAAGAGTGTTGAGATTGTCGAAGAAACCTGCAGGGCGAGGGGTGGAGATTGCTGCCGCTACAGAATAAGCTGGAAGATGTGATATTTTAAAAAGGGAGTATCAATGTCAGCCATCGAGAGGATTGTTCGTAAGATAATCTTTTTTGGTCTTATAGTTTTACTAACAGAATTTGAATCACTCATTGGAGCAACTCGCCTCTCAGGAGGTCTGGAGTTTGAGATATCTTTTCCTGCAGAGGTTCACAGTGGTCCGATCACCGGCAGAGTATATGTTATAATTTCTAAGAAAAATCACATAGAGCCTCGCTTTCAGACAGGGATTACTGGTGTGCCGATCTGGGGCAAAAACATATTTTCGCTTAAGCCCGATTCATTCGCCGTTATAGATGATAAAACATTTGGATATCCATTGAGGTCTATAATGGATATTCCACCCGGAAGATACTTTGTACAGGGTTTTATCAATGTATATACAAGGTTTGAAAGATCTGATGGCCATACTGTGTGGCTTCATAAGGATCGGTGGGAAGGTCAGCAGTGGAACAGATCGCCTGGTAATTTATACAGCGATGTAGTTGAGATGTTTATCGATCCTTGCACACAGGGCAAGGTTAGAATCATCTGTAATAAAGTCATACCTCCGATTAAGATGGTTCCTGACACAAAATGGGTCAAACACATAAGGTTTCGAAGCAAGATACTTACAGATTTCTGGGGCCAGCCCATGTATCTCGGCGCAACAATACTGCTGCCAAAGGGATATGATACACATCCAGACGTTTTTTATCCTGTAAATTATATACAGAGCCATTTCTCTTTGAGGGCCCCATATGGGTTTACTGATAAAAAGCCGGCCGCAGAAAGGGTTAGGAGAAGAGGAGGATATGAATTCTACAGATTCTGGACATCTGATGAGTGTCCAAGAATTATTGCAGTTACTCTTCAGCATCCATGTCCATACTATGACGATTCTTATGGTGTAAATTCCCCCAATGTAGGGCCTTATGGTGATGCAATAATGAAAGAGCTTATTCCCTATATAGAGGAGCATTTTCGTATAATACAAAAGCCATATGCAAGAATCCTTTCTGGAGGATCAACAGGTGGATGGATATCCCTTGCATTTCAGATCTTTTATCCGGACTTCTTTGGAGGAGTATTCTCATCATGTCCAGATCCGGTGGACTTTCGTGCGTATCAGATTGTTAATATATACAAAGATAAGAATGCATATTTTAACAACTATGAATGGATGAGGGTAGAAAGACCGGCATGCAGAAGGGCCGATGGAAACATTGTCTATTCCATGAAGGATGAAAACCATTATGAGCTTGTGATCGGAGACAGGACCAGGGGCGGAGGTCAGTGGGACATATGGGAGGCTGCTTTTGGCCCGATTGGTGAGGATGGGTATCCAAAGCCCCTATGGAATAAGCTAACAGGAGAGATAGACAGAGAGGTTGCAGAGTACATGAAACAGCATTTTGATCTGCGCTATTATCTCGAGAAGAACTGGTCCTGGCTCGGGCCGAAACTGGTCGGCAAGCTTCATATCTTTACTGGGAGCATGGACAGCTACTATTTAAACAATGGCGTGGTTTTTCTTGAAGAGTTTCTTGAAAACACAAAGGATCCATATTACAAAGGAACTATAGAGTATGGGAGGCGGAGGCCTCACTGCTGGGGGCCGTATGGAGAGAGGCTTGTCAGGTTAATAGGAGACTACATCTCAAAGAACTGTCCTGAAGAGGAGAAGCCGATTAAATGGAATTATAAATAATTAAGGAAAATCGAATGATTTCATTTAGATGTTTTAAGAGTAGCGTTTTAATCCTGGTTTTATTCTCTTCTCTATTTTCTCTTTCTAACCACTACTGTCAGATTACTTCGCCATCAGAATACCTTGGATTTAATCCTGGAGACGACTTTCATCTTGCAAGATATGAAGAGTTGATCGGATATCTTGAAAGGATAGCCACAGAATCGGGAAGGATCAGGGTTTTTGATATGGGCAGTACAACAGAAGGCAGACGAATGAAATATGCAGTGATTTCCTCTGAAGAGAATATCAGCAGCCTCGATAGATACAGGGAAATCGTAAGGAAGCTGAGTCTTGTCCGTAATGTTTCAGATCGTGAGGCGAGAAGGCTTGCCAGCGAGGGCAGGGTTGTGGTCTGGATAGAGTCGGGCATACACTCGACCGAGACCTCGCCTCCAATGCATCAGTTTCTACTCGCATATAACCTCGTGTCTGGAAGTAGTGAGAGGATAAGGTCTATTCTGGACAACGTGATACTCATTATGGTAATAGCAAATCCGGATGGCATGACCCTGGTTTCAGACTGGTATATGAAAAATGTGGGAACTCAGTATGAGATGAGCAGGCCACCTGTTCTTTATCATAAGTATGCTGGCCACGATGACAACAGAGATGCTTTTATGGCAAATCTGGTTGAGATTCAAAATATAAACAGGATTATTGGAAAGATATGGTTCCCTGAACTGGTCTATGTACAGCATGAGACAGCGCCGTTTCCTGCTCGCATCTGGATACCTCCGAATCCCGAACCAGTAAATCAAAACATACATCCAATAATCACCAGATGGAAAAATCTGATTGGCTCTGCAATGGGACACGCCTTTGATGCTTCAGACAGGCCGGGTGCTATTTCGCGTATTGCATTTGATATCTGGTATCCGGGTTACACAGATGGCCCTAGTGTTGAAGGCCACAACATCCCATCGATACTGACAGAGACTGCAAATCATGGGTATGCAACGCCACACTACTACAGGATAAACGATTTTCCTGAAAAGTATCGTGATCTCATAGGAGGCACTTTCTATCCCAGTCCATGGCAGGGAGGGTGGTGGAGATTCAGGGATGCGGTTGATTACGATTTGACCGCTTCTATGGCAGTTCTTGATGTTGCAGCCAGATACAGGTATGAATTTCTCTATCTCAAATACAAGATGGGACGGGATGTTATCGAGCGCTTTAAAAAAGAGCCGCCCTATGGCTGGATAGTGGCTGCAGATCAGAGGGATGTTACCACTACAATACTAATGTTAAACAGATTGATTAATTATGGAATAGAGGTCTATAGGGCAGAAGAGGAGTTTATACAGGACGGCATCTTATATCCTGAAAACACATACATAATTCCCACAAGCCAGCCGTTTGGCCTTTATGTGAAAAACATCATGGAGAAGCAGACCTATCCCGACCTTCGTAAATATGGATACCTCTGGCAGGGAATCTCACGGCCAATGAAATGGAAGGGCCCACCGCTTGCACCCTATGAAGGTGTTGGATGGACTCTTCCCGTGCAGATGGGTGTTGATGCAAGGAGAACAGACTCGCCGCTGGACATTGAGATGTCTCTCGTCGACAAACCAATAGTTCTGCATGGAAAGGTTGCTGGTGATGCCCACTATTATATTATTTCATGTACAGAAAATAGTGGCTTTGGAGCGGCCAGTAAAATAATCAAGGCAGGAGCCAGTGTGAGCCGAACGCTAAGGAATTTTACTTATCACAAAAGGGATTATCCTGCAGGAAGTTTTCTCATCGACGGGAGAACAATTGAGAGGGAAAAACTTGAGCAGATCGCATCAGAGGCAAAAATTTTGATTGAGCCGCTTAAAACGAAGGTCGAGTCTGAACCTGTAACTTGTGGGAGAATCGCTCTCTATAAGTCCTGGGTTCCAAGCATGGATCAGGGCTGGATTTCTTATATTCTGGATAAGTATGGATTTTCCTATCACCTTCTTACCAATTCCGAAGTAAGGGCTGGAAGACTCAATGACCGTTTTGATGTTCTTGTTCTACCCGACCAGAGTCCAAAATCAATAATATATGGCAATCGGAAGGGAACAATGCCGCCCCAGTATGTAGGCGGAATCACAGAGGACGGTGTCGGGAAGATAAGAGAGTTTGTTGAAGAGGGGGGCATTCTGGTCTGCAACAGGAGGTCCTGTGATTTTGCCATCGATCGGTTTAATCTGCCGATTAGAGACGTCCTGGAAAAAGTAAAACTGGATAGTTTTAACTGTCCCGGCTCTCTGATAAGAGTTGACTATGATACCGATCATCCACTAACTCATGGCATGCAGAAAAAGGGAATGTGCTACTTTGCATATGGAAGTGGTTTTGAGTTGTTGTCTGATAAAAAAGAAGGTGATCGGTCAGGAAAAGATAGAGAGAATCTACAGACAGGAAGCAGCGGGTTGCCAAGGGTCGTTGCCAGATTCTCGGATGCGTCTCTTCTCATTAGCGGCTGGATTCTGGGAGAGGATGTTATTAGGGGGAAAGCAGCAGTAGTAGAAGTTCCTTACGGAAAGGGTAGAGTGGTTCTGTTTGGTTTTAATTTCCACAACAGGGCCCAGTCGTATGCAAATTTCAAACTTTTATTTAATGCACTATTTAAGTAAAGGAGATTGAGAAATGAAGACAAAATTATGGTTCAAAAGATCGATTCTATTTTATGCTTTGCTGTTTTTGGCCGGCACAACGCAATTTTTAGATGCTCAGGTAACAAAACCAGAGGAGTATTTAGGATTTAAACCAGGTGCAGATTTTCATCTTGCAAATTATGAACAGGCCATTGGTTATTTTGAAAAGATTGCTGCTCAAACAGATCGTATGAGGGTATTTGACATGGGTCCGACTTCGTACGGAAGGCGCATGAAATTTGCGATTATTTCTTCGGGCGAGAACATGGCAAGACTTGAGCATTATAAAGAGATAAATGCAAGATTGAGTCTGGTTCGTGGAGTTTCAGAAGAGGAGGCAGAGAAGTTGGCAGAGGAGGGAAGGGTTGTTGTCTGGATCGACTGTGGACTTCATGCAACAGAGACCTCTCCGGCACAGCATGCAATACAGCTTGCCTATGATATGGTTACGGCAGAGGATAGACGCACAAGACTCATCAGAGAAAATGTGATTCTTCTACTCGTGTTTGCGAATCCTGATGGTTTAACAATGGTTTCGGATTGGTATAAAAAGAACCTTGGCACACCATATGAGGTAAGCAGGCCTCCATTTCTATATCAGAAATATGCAGGACACGACAACAACAGAGATTCATTCATTGCGAATCTTCAGGAAGTACAGAACATGAATCGAATAACATGTCATGAATGGTTTCCTGAAATACTCTATAATCAACATGAGACTGCTCCCTTTCCTGCAAGAATTTGGATACCACCGGAATCGGAGCCTATGAATCCAAATGTTCATCCAATAATAGTACGATGGAAAAACCTCATAGGTGCTGCGATGGGGAAGGCCTTTGAGGAGGCTGGTCAGCCAGGGGCCATATCCAGAATATATTTTGACAGCTGGTATCCTGGTTATGTGACACAGTTTGTGGGTGGGCACAACATCCCTTCGATACTGACAGAGACTGCAAATTATGGATATGCTACTCCTAGATACTATACTCTCTACGATTTTCCGGCAAAGAATCGCGACCTGACAAAGGGTGTTTTCTATCCCACTCCATGGAGGGGTGGATGGTGGAGGCTGAGTGATGCTGTGGCCTACAATCTTACTGCATCCAAGTCGATTCTTGAAGTTGCGGCAAAATTTCGTTATGAATTTTTATACAACAAATGGAGAATGGGCAGGGATGTCATCGAGCGATTTAAAAAAGAGCCGCCCTATGGATGGATAATACCTCTTGAACAGACAGATAATCATACAACTGCCCTGATGCTGAACAGATTTATCCTCAACGGAGTCGAAGTGTACAGGGCAGATGAAGGCTTTGAACATGATGGAATCTATTATCCAAAGGGTTCCTATATCATACCAACAAGTCAGCCTTTCGGGCTTTTTGTAAAGAACATAATGGAGAAGCAAAAATATCCAGATCTGAAGAAGTATCCTCATCTATGGCAGGGGATAGTGGGAAGTGCAAAACTTGCTCGTGAGCCGCTTCGTTCATATGACTGTGTTGGATGGACTCTTCCCATACAGATGGGGGTTGAATACAGGGAGATGAGCAGACCTCTTGATATCAAGATGACAAGGGTGGATACGGTTGTATTATCAAAGGGAAGGATAAAGGGAGGGGGTCCATACTATCTTCTTTCCCATTCTGATAATGGAAGCTTTATTGCAGTAAACACTATATTAGAAAGGGGCGGAAGGGTGGATGTATCTGTTGAGGAGTTAACCCTCAACAGGAAAAAATATCCTAAGGGCACATTTATTATCCACTCTAAGACTATTTCAAGAGATGAACTGGCAAGAATAGTAAATAGTACAGGAGTGATTTTACAGGGCGCGAAAATAGCGGTTAAAAGAAAGAGGCTTCGCAGGTCCAGGATTGCGCTTTACAAATCCTGGATGGCAAATATGGATGCAGGATGGATATCTTATATTCTGGAAAAATATGGTTTTAAATACCATCAGTTAAGGGACTCAGAAGTCAGGGCGGGCAGGCTGAACGATCGCTTCGATGTAATAATACTTCCCGATCAATGGAAATCTTCAATAATCAATGGTCATCGAAAGGGAACAATGCCGCCCGACTATGTAGGTGGAATAACTCGAGATGGAGTAGAAAATCTTAAAGAATTTGTGGAAAATGGTGGTACACTCATCTGCAATAAGAGCTCGACCGATCTTGCAATAAAGGAGTTTAATTTTCCCTTGAAAAACATACTGGAGAAGGTTAAGCCCGACAGCTTCAGTTGTCCTGGTTCTATACTTAAGATTATTTATGACAACAACAACCCGGTTGCATTCGGTATGAAGAAAAAGGGTATTGCATTTTTTTCGTATGGGAGAGTTTTTGAGGTGATTTCTGATACGGTTTCTGAGAAGGTCAAGAAGGCAGAGGATAAAAATGATAAAAAGAAGAGTGAGAAGAGGAAGGAAAAACCTAAAAAGAGATATGCAGAGATAAAATATAAAGTTGTTGCAAGATTTCCTGATGAACCGCTATTGATAAGCGGATGGATTTTAGGAGACAGTCTCATCAGGAACAAGGCAGCCATAATGGATGTGGAGTACGGTAAGGGACGAGTCGTGCTGTTTGGTTTCAATGTTCAAAACAGGGCTCAGGCTTATTATACCTTTAAACTTCTCTTCAATTGTCTTTATTAATATTTTATGAGGAGGATTTAGTAATGAATATGATTAGAAAAATCTTATCGACAAGGTTCGGAATGGTTTTATTGATCCTTTTTGTTTCAAGCATTTTTTGTTTCTCAAATGCTCAGAATACAGACAAACCAATTCTCTTTGGAAAACATTGGGTTGCCATAACAGGTAAACCATTGGGTGCGGCTGCTGGTGCAAGGATTTTTGAAATGGGCGGCAACGCTGTAGATGCTGCATGTGCAATGCTTGCTGCAGTCTGCACTATGTGGGATGTTCTTAGCTGGGGTGGCGAGACACAGGCGCTGATTTACAATCCTTACACAAAGAAGGTAATCGGCATTAATGCTCTTGGAGTTGCTCCTACTGGTGCAACTCCAGAGTTTTTCAAGAAAAAGGGAATGAAGTATCCTCCAGAGTATGGACCCCTTGCAGCAGTAACACCCGGCACTCCGGGAGGACTGTTGACAATGCTTGCAGAATTTGGTACAATGAGCCTGAAGGATGTTCTGCAGCCTGCAATGGAAATGGCAGAGGGGTATCCTGTAGAGAGAGGGTTTGTTCGTAGTGTAGAGGCATCAAAAGAAAGGATAAAGAAGTGGCCCTATTCGAAGAAGGTCTTTCTTCCCCATCTTGGCGAAAAACATGAGGCTCCACATGTAGGTGAGGTCTTCAGACAGAAAGATCTTTTAGAAACGCTCAAAAAACTGGTCGAGGCAGAACAGAAGGCTCTTTCACAGGGAAAGAGCAGAAAAGAGGCGATTTATGCTGCATACGATAGATTTTACAGAGGTGATATTGCAGATGAGTTTGTTAGAGGATGTCAGGAGCAGGGAGGCCTTATCACAAAAAGGGATCTTAAAAACTGGAAGGTATATTTAGAAGAACCTGTGATGACGACATATAAGGGCATCGAGGTATATAAGCTGACCTGCTGGGTTCAGGGACCTGTGATGCTTCAGATGCTCAACATGCTCGAAAATTTTGATCTGAAATCCATGGGATACAACAGTGCACGTTACATTCATACACTCTATCAGGTAATGAATCTTGCATATGCAGACAGGGATTTTTATTATGGTGATCCTTACTTTCCGCCTGAAGAGCCGATTAAAGGACTGCTTTCAAAGGAGTATGCCAAGGAGCGGATTAAATTAATAAATACAGAACAGAATGATCCTGATGTCAAACCCGGAGATCCATATCCATATGAGGGAAAAACAAACCCCTATCTTAATCTCATTAACCAGTGGTCAGAAGCAGGAGTGGGGAGTGGTGATAGGTGGGACAAAAAGAGTTTTGCAGAACATGAAGAGGTTTTTCAGAGGGGCACGACCTCGATACAGGCAGCTGACGAGGAGGGATGGGTTGTATCTGTGACGCCGAGTGGAGGCTGGATTCCTGCATGTATTGCAGGAAGAACCGGCATAGGAATGAGCCAGCGTGCTCAGAGTTTTGTGCTTTATGAATCTGAAAATCCATACAATGTAATTGCTCCGGGAAAGAGGCCAAGAGCAACTCTTACTCCAGGAATCGCATTAAAGGATGGCAAGCCGTTCCTCTCTTTTGCTGTTCAGGGAGGCGACACACAGGATCAGAATCTTCTTCAATTTTTTCTTAATATAGTCGAGTTTGGAATGAATGTTCAGCAGGCATGCGAGGCTGCAAACATAGTGAGTTATCAGATGCACAGTTCGTTTGGGAAACACGTAGCAGCACCAGGCAGATTGACACTTCAGGATTCGGTTCCTCAGTGGGTGCGTGACCAACTAAGGAGGATGGGATATAGATTAAATTTCAGGCCAAAGACATCGGGTCCTATCAATGCAATCTATTTTGACCATGAGCATAGAACGATGTGGGGAGGATCGAGTGACTATGGTGATGATTATGGTATTGCCTGGTAGTGAGGAGGAGGATTTTATATTGGAAAAATCTGGAGGATTTTGAAATGAGAATAAGATTTAAAATCCTGGTGGCAATACTATTTTTAGTTGCAATTTCAAACTTCTGCAGGCAGGGTAAGATTGAGGCTGCAATAAGAGAAGGGAACGGCCTCAGGCCTTCGGTTGGTGTAAGAGTTGATCCACGGACAGAACTTCTTTGCATCATTTTTCGTCTCGCAGGAAACGATGAGTACAACAAATGCAGGTTAAAGACCTATGCTGCAGATGTGGATGAATACTTTAAGAGATTTAAAGATCATGAGGCTGTAAGATTTGCTCAAAGGCTTCGCAGTGCCCACGGAATCGGTTATAATGCACCGATGGATCTTGCCGTACATCTATCACCTCCGCCAGATCTTGAGCCGATCGGAGTATGGAATCCTCTTCCTGAAGAGCTGGATGATAGATGGAACATTGAGCTCGTTCGTAAATTTGTTGCTCTTTGTAGAAAGTTTTGCAAGGAGAGCGATTTTCTCTCATTTTTCCAGAACCATAAGGATTTATATGATACTGCATCTCTCAGGATGAGCAGCATAATTGAAAACAGCAGCCATCTTGAGTGGTTTGGCCGTTTTTTCAACTCTAATGCTGGAAGGAAATTTTCAATAATTGTTGGAATACTAAATGGTGGGAATTGCTATGGTTGCAGAGTTGTCTATCCAAATGGAGAGCAGCAGTTTTTTTCGGTGCTTGGAGTCTGGTATATGGATGAGAAGGGGCTGCCTATTTTTCGAAAAGATGTAATTGAGACAGTTGTTCATGAATTTTGTCATTCATACACAAATCCGCTGGTCGATAAACACCAGGATGAGCTTAAGAGTAGTGGCAAAAAGATATTCAAATATGTTTCTAATGAGATGAAGAGGCAGGCCTATTCAAACTGGAAAACAATGATCTATGAATCTCTTGTCAGGGCGTGTGTTGTTCGTTATCTGAATGATATTGAGGGCAGAGATGCTGCCGAGAAAAACATAGAATATAACGAAAGGAGATCATTTTTCTGGATAAGGGACTTTTCTGATCTGCTCGGAGAGTATGAGGATCAGAGGGAAAGGTATGTTGATCTGGATTCGTTTTTCCCGAGGATTGTTGCTTTTTTCAACGATTATTCTAAGGATGTGGGGGAGAGAATCAAGGAGAAGAAGCGGTCGATCGAGGCGGCTATAGATGCCGGGGGACCTGCTCCGAAAGTTGTTTCGATGTTTCCTCCAAACGGAGCAGATGATGTGGACCCAAACATCGAAAAAATTTCGATTACATTTGACCAGCCCATGATGGATCACTCGTGGTCGGTTGTTACGACCGGCAAAAATTTTCCAGATGTTGTTGGCAAACCGTGGTATGACAATTCTGGAACCAGATTCAATATGAAGGTTAGGCTTAAACCAGACTGTCTGTATGAGTTCGGTCTCAACAGTCAGGCATTTAAGGGTTTTAAATCAAGAAAGGGGATTCCACTTACCCCTGTGCTGGTAAGATTTAAGACTCGAAAGGAGAAGTAAAAATGAAGAGAAAGAAAAATTTAGGATTGCTGTTTTTTGTTATTACAACTTTTGTTTTATCGTCGATACTGCTCGGCACACAGAACATACCGACTCCTGAAGAGTTTTTTGGTTTTAGAATGGGTGATGATGGAAGACTCGCAAGATGGGACAAAATTGTCGAATATTTCGATATACTGGACAAAAGATCCGATCGGATAGAGGTTAGATGCTTAGGAAAGACAACACTAGGCAATCCGTTTATTCTGGCAATTTTTTCGTCTCCAGAGAATTTAAAGAATCTGGAAATGTATAGAGAGATGAATAAAAAGATAGCAGATCCGAGAGGGTTATCGGAAAAGGAAGTCGAAAGGTTGATTCAAAAAGCAAGATATGTCTCTGTTCAGACATATTCGCTTCACGCCACTGAGGTAGGTGGAACTCAATGTACTCCAGAGTTAGCGTATGAACTCGTTACAAGTGACGATCCTGTCATAAAAATGATCCTTGAAAATACAATCTTTCTTATGTTTCCCTGTTTCAATCCGGATGGTGAGATTATGGTAACAGACTGGTATTATAAATACAAGGGAACAAAATATGATAATACCAGGCTGCCCTATCTGTATCATTTCTATACAGGACACGATAACAATCGTGATGCATATCAACTTACTCAAAAGGAATCACAATACTTTGCAAAGATTGTTTACAGGGACTGGATACCTCAATCCTATGTTGATCATCATCATTTTGGAAGTTCAGGAGCAAGGTTCTATATTCCCCCATATTATGATCCCATTCATCCTAATGTTATTCCTTTGATCTGGAGAGAACATCAACTATATGGTTCGCATATGGCAATTGCGCTCGAGAGTAAGGGGAAGAGTGGATTTGAGACAGGAGCTCCATTTACAGGTTGGTGGCAGGCCTCTTTTCATATGGCAACAAACTATCATAATATAGCCGGCATGCTGACAGAATCTGCGAGTTGTGACTGGGCAGATCCAGTCTATATTTTACCTGATCAGCTCAGTGGAACACGAGGCAGACCTGAATACAAGCCACAGATGACTATGCCGAGATTGTGGGAAGGTGGGTGGTGGAGACTGAGAGATATTGTCGAACAGCAGATAATCGCTTCAAAGGCCGTTCTTGAGCTTGGCGCAAGGTACAGGGAAACCCTTCTCAGGAACATGATAAGAAAGGCAGAGGAGAACATACAAAAAGGAGAGAGGGAGGCTCCTTATGCATTCATAATTCCCAGAAATCAGCACGATTTTTTAACGGCAGTGAAACTGGTTAAAATATTTCAGATGAATGGGGTGGAGATACACCGCCTCGACAGGTCTTACAGAATGGGTTGGAGAGAATTTTCAGAAGGCAGTTTTGTGATACTCTGCAGCCAGCCCATGAGGTCATTCATTGTATCATACCTGGAACAGGTAAACTATCCTGATAACTACTGGACTAGGAGTCATGTATCCGGCCAGCCGCTGCACCCCTATGATCTTGCAGGATATTCTGTGAGTGAGCACATGGGTGTTGAGGCTATCCCTATAAATAGGCCTATTTGCAATATTTCCCTTACAAGAGTAGTGGATGATGTTAAAACACCAGAGGGGAGAATCATTGGTACAGGGGGAAATGTTTATCTCTTGGAGCACAGATTTAATGACAGCTTCATAGCCTTGAACAGACTGTTATCAGCAGAAGATGTTGATATTTACTGGACAGAAGAGGGTTTTAATTATCAAGACAGATATATGCCCTGTGGGACCATGATCATACAGGGAGGCAGTAATTTAAGACAAAAAATTCAAGAATTGGCAAGACGGCTCGGTTTGTCATTTTATTCTATTGATGAAGATTTAAATGTTAAAAAGGTGAAGCTGAAAAAGCCGCGGCTGGGAGTCTACAGACGGTATGCAGGTGGAAGCATGGATGCGGGATGGACACACTGGCTTCTGCAGGAGTTTGAGTTCCCGGTCTCTATTCTACACAATAAGGATATCAAAGATAATAGGTTTGTTGACAGATATGATGTAGTTATTATTCCGAGTGACAGTTATCGTCGTATAGTGATTGGCGACAGTTCCAGGAAGGTTCCACCCGAATATAGGGGAGGCATAGGGGATGGGGGCATAAAGAATCTCAGAGATTTTGTTAAAAAGGGGGGCACACTGATCTGTCTTAATATATCGTATGATTTTGCCCAGAAGGTGTTTAATCTTCCTTTGAGAAATGCGGTTTCAAATGTTGATTCCAAGGAGTTTTTCTGTCCAGGTTCAACCCTGAAAATATCGATAGACATATCTCATCCCATTGGATATGGAATGGAACCACACGGGCTGGCATTATTTCGGAACAGCCCTGTTCTGGATGTCTGGGCTGGAGAGTTTAAAGATGGAGTGTCTATACCTGTTCGATACCATGAAGAGAATATCCTTAAGAGTGGATGGCTGATAGGAGAGAAATATCTGTCAAATAGACCTGCAGTGGTTGTTTTCAGGGTTGGAGGGGGCAAGGTGATTCTTCTTGGTTTTCCTGTTCAGCACAGGGCTCAGACTCACGGGACATTCAAGCTTCTGTTCAACTCAATATACTATGGAGCCTTTGAGAAATAAGCAGAAAGGCTCATTCTTTGATTACTACTTTTTCTGAATGGTGATTTTAATGATTCTAAAAGCTGGAGGAATCGCAATGTGTTGTTGTAAGAGAGTCAGTCTTGTTTTGATGATTGCATTGCTGCTCCTTCCTCTCTTTTTATCCAGATTATTCTGCCAGATTCCAATGGAGAGAGTTCTCAGCCGTATAACAGTTCCTTCTTCAAAAGGAGTGAGGGGTCTTGTAGATACCGTTGGCTTTCCACACAGGGCAGTACAGATGGATTTTATTGGAGCTCTATGTGAGAGTCTTGGGAGAGATGAAATATTAAAAAACAAGAATAGATTCCACTTCTCTGATGATACCCACTTTATTTTTGGAATCTGTCCCCATGATGATTATATGCTTGCTGCGAGGGTCTATGATCATGTGCAGCGTTACATAAAGGCAAAAAGAATAATAGTGATAGGCAATGCACACTGGTCCGAAACTTTTGGAATAAGAAACAGATTGATATTTGGAGATTTTAAATGGTGGCATGGGCCCTATGGAAACGTCAGGGTCTCAGAGGTTAGGAACAAGATCATTGAAAGGCTTTTAGAGGATTGTTATACAATAAACAGCACTCTTGTAGAGACCGAGCATTCGCTTGAGGCGCTGATCCCATTTATGCAGTATTACAACCGTGATGTCGAGATTGTGCCGATTTTTATTCCATACATGGATTGGAAAGAGATAGAGAGGCTCAGCTCTGAACTGGTTAATGTTGTTTCTAAGATAGTTCAGGAAAGAAATTGGACTCTGGGACAAGATATTGCAATCCTATGTTCTACAGACGGACAGCACTACGGTGATTATGGATGGAGTTATTACGATTACCATCCATTTGGCTGTGATGCTGAGGGTTACAAAAAGGCAACATGGCTCGATAATCTATTAATCAAAAGTTATCTGACAGGAGAGATAAATCTTACAAAACTCCACACTTTATTTAGTCATCTTGTAGATGAGAAAGATATATCACATTATAAAATCACGTGGTGTGGCCGCTTCTCTGTTGTTTTTGCATCGTGTTTTGCAGCTCGTCTTGTAAATAGAATTGAACAAAGAGAGCTTGAGGGTTACTTTTTACGTTACGGCTCGAGTCTGTCGGATCCATGGCTTCCTCTTGCAGAACATGGTCTTGGTTTGACAGGAGATGCCAACCTTCATCATTTTGTAACCTATATGGCAGTTGGGTTTAAATAGTTTAAAGAGATTGGGCGTGGAATGGAACTTGCTAGAAAGCTGGGCCTGTTTGATTCAACAATGGTTGTTGTTGGAAATGTTATAGGTTCAGGGATATTTCTCACAACAGGCATAATGGCAACCTACATACCATCTCCAGGCTGGATTTTACTAGCATGGATCGGAGGAGGGCTCATAACACTGACAGGAGCGCTCACATATTCTGAGCTTGGGGTGTTGTTTCCTGAAGCTGGTGGACAGTATGTTTATCTAAAAGAAGCATACGGTCCTCTAATCGGATTTCTTTTTGGATGGATAACATTTCTCATATACATGACTGGAAGCATAGCAGCGCTCTCTGTTGCATTTTCAGAGTACCTCGGCATTTTTTTGCCCTCAATGTCTGATATGGTTTCTACAGAAATTCATCTCTTTAATCAATACATCCATATTGGGATATCGGTTGGCCAGTTAGTAGCAGTGGGTATTATTTTGGTGCTTTCGCTTGTGAACTATCTCGGTCTTGTTCTTGGCAAGACGCTTCTCAATATAGTCACAGTGATCAAGATTGGTGCTTTGCTAGCACTCGTTTTTCTGGGCCTGACCCTGGGTAGAGGCGGCTCTTTTGCGTTAAACATCAATCCTGAAGGCGTGAGTTTCGGCAGGCTCCTTGCAGGTTTTGGTGTGGCACTGATTTCTGTAACATGGGCATTCGATGGATGGAACAATTTGAATTTTGTGGCAGGAGAGATAAAAAATCCAAGACGGAATCTTCCCTTTGCTCTCATAATTGGAATAACAGCAATTCTGTTCCTCTATGCACTGATAAATATTGTCTACCTCTACGCTCTTCCAGTTAATGAGATGGCAGGGGAGATAAGAGTTGCAGAAAAGGCAGTCAGTGTGCTTTTTGGTACAACATCTGGAGCCTTAATATCTATAGTGGTTTTAATTTCTATTTTTGGGACTCTTAACGGCTCGATTCTGGCAGCTCCAAGAGTTTACTATGCAATGGCAAAGGACAGACTGTTTTTCAAAAAGGCTGCAGAAGTTCATCCACGTTTCAGGACTCCCGGATTTGCAATAATTGCACAGGCCGTATGGTCGTCTATACTTGCACTAAGCGGCACATTTGAGCAGTTAATAACATTTGTAATATTTATTTCCATACTTTTTTGGATTGCAGGAGCAGCAGCAATTTTCACTCTTCGCAGGAAATATCCAGAGAGGGAAGGATCTTATAAGACATGGGGATATCCCTTAATTCCTATGATTTATATATTGACATTGTCCGGCATTCTCATCAATACCCTGTTTGAGAAGCCTGTAGAGTCTTTTGCTGGTATCGGGATAATGATTGCCGGTGTGCCTGTATACTATTTCTGGAATAAATTTAGGAGGAAAAATTTTTCGGGAGAGACCTATGATAGAGATTAGAGAAGAAGTGATAAAGGCTGAGGATAGAATAAGGAATTTCATAAGAGAAACACCAATTAATTATTCTACATATCTCAGCAGAGAGGGATCTTGTGAGGTTTTTTTAAAACTTGAAAATCTTCAGATAACGGGTGCTTTTAAACTAAGAGGGGCCGCAAATAAACTTCTTTCACTTTCAGAGGATGAGAAGAGGTCGGGTGTTGTAACAGCATCATCAGGAAATCATGGATGTGCAACTGCATATATGATGAGAAAGATTGGTATTGATGGAGAGATATTTCTTCCAGAAAATGTTTCGAGGACAAAGCTTGAGGCACTACGTTTATATGGAGCAAAGATTAAATTTCATGGAGATGATTGTGTTAAGACCGAAACCTTTGCAAGAGAGAGTGCCCGAAAAAGTGGGAGGATATTTATTCCGCCATATAACGATCTTATGATAGTCAGTGGCCAGGGTACAATAGGTTTTGAGCTTGAAAAAGAGCTTGAGAATATCGATGTCGTACTCGCAGCAGTAGGAGGTGGAGGATTGATTTCAGGAATTGGAGGTTATTTAAAATCACAGAAAAGAGATGTCAGGATAATAGGATGTCAGCCTGAAAACTCTGCTGTGATGTATGAATCTATAAAGGCTGGAAAAGTTGTTGATATAGAATCTAAAACAACCCTTTCGGATGGAACAGCAGGTGGCATAGAGGAGGGTTCTATTACTTTTGATCTGTGTAAAGAATTTGTTGATGATTTTATTCTTGTGACCGAGGATGAGATAAGAGATGCAATACTGGTTATTCTTGAAAGAGAGCACCTCTTAATTGAGGGAGCCGCGGCTCTTACGGTAGCATCATTTCTGAAGTTTCGAGATAGATGGAATGGAATGAGGGTTGTACTGATAATCAGCGGTGGGAATATAGGTATCGATCGATTGAAGAGTATTATTTGTTAGAGATGATTTATAATATGAATCATTATATATGGGGAGTGTTTTTTTCAAAAATAGGTTCGGATCATGAAAAATAAATAGTTAGGAGTAAAACAAGATGGCAGAAATATATAGATTAAATAAAATAAAGAGTGTTATTAAAAAGATCAATACGGTTGATATAATAGAAAAAGGTTTTATCTATTATTCTCAGGGAAAGGTTGTTGTACCACCAGTAGGCGAGATGATTTTTGATGATCCTCCTGGCGATGTTCATATTAAATATGGCTACATAAGAGGCGATGATTACTATGTAGTAAAGATTGCATCAGGATTTTATGAAAATAAAAAACTCGGCATACCTTCTTCAAATGGTTTGATGCTAATTTTTAATCAGAAGACAGGCCAGCTTGTAGCCATTCTGCTTGATGAAGGTTATTTGACAGATGTTCGCACAGGGGCAGCAGGAGCGGTTGTTGCAAAACATCTTGCACCTAAAAATGTTGAAAGAATCGGAATATTTGGGGCAGGGGTTCAGGGAAGGATGCAGCTTATGCATTTGAAATCTGTTATTGGCTGTAGAGATGTTGTTGTATGGGGCATCGATCGAGACGAACTTGAAAGATATAAAGACGATATGAAGAAGGAAGGATTTAGTATTGAGACTACTCTAAATGGAGAAGATGTGACTTCAACCTGTAATCTAATTGTGACAGCCACACCTTCGAGAAAACCTTTGATTTATGCCCATCAAATCAAAAGGGGGACTCATATAACGGCAGTGGGAGCAGATACTCCTGAGAAGAATGAACTGGATCCTGAGATTCTAAAAAAGGCAGACATTGTGGTAGCAGACAGCATTACTCAATGCATCGCAAGGGGTGAAATTCATCAGGCTGTTAAGGCTGGCACAATAGAGAAAGAGAAGATATTTGAGCTTGGCAGGATAATTATCGATGAGAGGCTGGGGAGGAGCTCTGAGGATCAGATTACAGTTGCAGATCTTACAGGAGTAGCAGTACAGGACATACAGATTTCAAAGGCAGTTGTGGAGAAGCTGGTCTCATCAAAGTAGAATTTTAATCAGGAGAGGGTTTTAAGATGAGAGACAGGAAAATAAAATTTTTATTTAATATTTGTATATTTGCCGTTTTATCAATATTCTTTTTAAATTGTTCTTCTAAAAGTGGAAGGACAGAGTCTGCACTTTGTTTCAAGATTTCTTTTTCTGACAGGGTCTGCAGCACATCTCTTGATGGGCGTTTGCTGTTGATGGTTTCGAATGACAGCACCAGTGAGCCGAGGTTTCAGATCAGCGATGGGCCCAACACACAGCTTATTTTTGGAATGGACGTGAATGGATTAATGCCAGGTGAGGAGGCGACCATTGACCATAACACATTTGGATATCCGTTAAAATCGATATCACAGATTCCTAAAGGCCGCTATTTTGTTCAGGCGCTTCTCCATAGATATGAGACGTTTCATAGAAGCGATGGGCATACGATAAAACTTCCTATGGACAGAGGGGAGGGACAGCACTGGAACCGTGCTCCTGGAAATCTCTATTCTGCACCGACAGAGGTCTTTATAGATCCTCAAAGTAAAGGGGATATCAGGATAATTTTAGATAAAAAGATTCCTCCAATTCCTCAACCCAGGGATACAAAATATATTAAACACATAAAGATAAAAAGTAAACTTCTAACAAAATTTTGGGGAAGGCCGATCTATCTTGGGGCATGTGTACTGCTGCCATACGGATTTGATACACATCCTGAAGCGAGATATCCCCTTGTAATAAATCATGGCCATTTTCCATATACATTCAGCGGATTCAGGGAACAGCCCCCGGATCCGGATCTTAAACCCATATATAGTGAACGGTTTCATTGGGAAGGATACAACAGGACGGTTCAGGAATACGCATACAAATTTTTTCAAGATTGGACGGGTCCAGATTTTCCACGAGTGCTTCTTGTAAAAATACAACATGCAAATCCCTATTATGATGATTCATATGCGGTAAATTCTGCCAACCTCGGGCCCTATGGAGATGCGATTACTTATGAGCTTGTTCCATATATAGAAAAGAAATTCAGAGGCATTGGAAAGGGATGGGCACGATTCCTCTATGGTGGATCTACTGGAGGCTGGGAGGCCCTGGCTGTGCAGATTTTTTATCCTGACGAATACAATGGCTGCTGGGCTGCCTGTCCTGATCCCATCGACTTCAGGGCCTATACTGTGGTCAATATTTATGAGGATAAGAATGCATATTATATCGAGAGCACATGGAAACGAACACCAAGACCTGCTCATCGCAATTATCTTGGGCACATAAATTGTACAATCGAAGAGTCCAATCACAGGGAGCTTGTTCTTGGAACTCACTCAAGGTCTGGAGATCAGTGGGACATCTGGGAGGCGGTGTATAGTCCGGTCGGAAGCGATGGATATCCTAAAAGAATATGGAATAAGATGACAGGAGAGATAGATCACTCGGTTGCAGAATACTGGAGGGGAAATTATGACCTGCGCTATATTCTTCAAAGGGACTGGAAGAGGCTTGGACCAAAACTCAAAGGGAAAATACACATATACTGCGGCGATATGGATAATTACTATCTCAACAATGCAGTGTATCTTATGGAGGAATTCTTAGAGAGCACAAAAGATCCCTACTATGACGGAGAGGTGGATTATGGAGATAGGGCAGAGCACTGCTGGAATGGAGATCATACTCGTCCAAATGGTATTTCCAGACTCAGGTATCATCAGATGTTTATTCCAAAGATAGTGGAGCGAATACTAAAGACAGCGCCTGCTGGTGCTGATCTGAGAAGCTGGAGATATTAATATATAAGAATTTTTTAAATAATGTAACCTAAAGGGTATGAACATGAAAGTAGCAAGTGTAAATGAAATGCAGAATATGGATCGGAGAGCTATAGAGAAGTTTGGAATTTGTGATGATCTGCTAATGGAGAATGCAGGTCTTTCTGTTTATTCGGTCATACTGAATCAATTTGGTATAGAGGGTCGAACTTTTGCTGTTATCTGTGGTTCTGGGAACAATGGAGGCGATGGTCTTGTTGTAGCTCGAAAGATCCATTCGATGGGAGGAATACCAAGGGTTTTTTTAATGGGCAGTAGTGACAATTTCAGAGGTGCGGCAAAGAAGAATTTTAAGATTGTAAAAAAGCTTCCAATCGAGATCAAAAGTGTTGACTCTTCGAGAGTCGTTAAGAAGGGAATCGAGGAGTGTGATTGTGTGGTAGATGCGATTTTTGGAACAGGGCTGGCCAGAGAAGTAGGGGGAGTGTATAGAGAGGTAATCGAACTCATCAACAGAAGTGGTAAAACGATATTCAGTGTAGACATCCCCTCAGGAATAAATGGTGATACAGGAGAAGTGATGGGATCTGCTGTGAATGCCAATTATACCGTGACCTTTGGTCTGCCCAAGATTGGAAATCTCCTTTACCCTGGTTATAATCACTGCGGGAGGCTTTATGTATGTCACATCTCTTTTCCGTATGATCTATATTCAAATGATTCATTGAAAGTTGAGATTAATACACCATGTGTGTTACCAGACCGTAAGGAGGATGGCCACAAGGGGAGTTTTGGAGATGTGCTTTTTATAGCAGGTGCATCGTACTATTTTGGCGCTCCCTATTTTTCTGCACTTTCATTTCTTAGAGCAGGAGGCGGATATTCAAGGCTTGCAGCACCTCAAGAAGTAATCTCTGCCGTGGCTTCAGGAGGAAGTGAGATTGTATTTGTACCGCAGAGGACTACTGGTTCAGGAAGTATTGCTTTAGATAATAAAGAGGATCTTCTCAACCTCTCACACAACGTAGACATGGTAGTAATAGGCCCAGGGCTTTCCCTCGATGAGGAGACTCAATTGCTTGTAAGAGAGCTGGTAAAGAATATAGAAAAACCTGTTCTCATCGATGGAGATGGAATTACTGCAATTTCGAAAGAAATGAGCTGCATCGAGAAAAGAAAATATACAACAGTGCTAACTCCCCATCCTGGAGAGATGTCAAGAATTTCTGGAAAGAGTATATCTGAGATCGCCAGAGATAGAATAAAGATAGTTCGAAATATGAGCCATAAGTACAATGCAATAATTGTATTGAAAGGGGCTCATTCTTTAATAGGATATCCTGATGGCAGTATCTATATAAATTTAAGCGGCAACAGCGGTATGGCTTCTGCCGGGTCTGGGGATGTACTGACAGGAACAATTGCTGCTATGTATGGAATAGGTCTTTCTCTGGAGGAGGCAGTCAGGACTGGTGTTTTCATGCATGGTTTTGCAGGAGATATTGCTGCCGCAGATAAAGGAGAAGACGGCATTACTGCAAGAGATATTTTAGAGTGCCTCCCTGGAGCGGTAAAAAGCTATCGTAAAAATTATAGTGATATAATTTTCAATTGTTATAATAAAATAGAATTGATTTGATGATTCTTTAATATGTTTTAAGCAAAGGAGTATTTGAAAAATATAACATCTGAAATATGACTCTATAATTTTTATAATGATTGAGGAACAGAAGTGAGAAAAATAGTTGTGCTTTTTATGATCCCTGTTTTCTCACATTTTAATTCATGGGCACAAACATATCAAGGGAAAGGCAATAGTAAATATGAGCCTCCTGATAGCAGCACCTATCATGGTGTGGGTTGGGGAGAGGAGGCACAGATCAACTATCAAAACATGTTTGGTGATAACTGCAGACCTCTTTTGTTTCAGGTGATGCTTGCAATTCCTGGAAATCCACAGCGGCCTCTTACTGTAGAAAGAATTTTAAACAGTATAAGAGCTTCTCATATTGATCCTGACAAACAATATGCAGAGATCAGTATTCATTTCATGGATACAGGAGGCCCGACACCCATTGTGCTGGACACAGCATTTGCTTATACGAGCAAGTATGATCACTATATTGATACACTGGCAGAAGCACTGGTTCAGCATGGAAGAGCAGTTTTTATCCGACCGGGGCTGGAAGCCAATGGCGGATGGAACGGATATACACCATGGGCATTCCCTCTTGCCTTCAGAAAACTTGTCAATGGATTGAGGGTTCGTGGTGTTAGCGAGTTTGCATCTATCTGGTGCTATGAACCGGATGCTGATCCAGATTTTGCAGACTCAACAGAGGAGGGATGGAAGTGGTATCCTGGAGATGACGTTGTTGATTGGTTTGGTCTCGATCTTTTTGATGCAGACCATTTTGATCCAGGCATGCCCGATTCTGCTGGCAATAGATTAACTAAAAAGGGCAGGTCTGAGGCGTTCATTAAGTTTGCAAAGAGCAGAGGAAAGCCTATATATTTGAATGAACTCTCGGCACGCCACGTTTATATTACACCCGACATAAACGATCCCGATTCTTCTGATGGAAGGCACGATTGGGAAAGCTGGTTTGAGCCGTTTTTTGAATTTTTAGATATGCATCCTGAGATAAAGGCGTTTAACTATATCGATCTGAACTGGGATGAGATAAAAGAGTATGAGGATTGGGGTGATGCGAGGATTGAGATCAACACCTATATTAAGAATCGCTGGATTAAAGCACTTTCTGGCGATCGTTTTCTTCATGCTGGTACAGATCCTTTAAATCCAACTCTTGTTTTGAATGATCTGAAGGGCCATGTTGGGCCAGATCCAGAACCAATAATCTCTGCCTTTCCCAATCCTTTTAATCCATCGACTATATTGAGAATTAAACTTGAGAAGCATGAAATAGTAAAGATAGAAATGATCGACATTCTCGGGCGAAGAGTCGATATCCTCTTTTCTGGATTTCTTTGTAAAGGCGTTCATCAGTTTTCATGGAAGCCTTCAGGTCTTGCTGGAGGCATATATTTTGCCCGTGTTACCCTATCCCATTTTTTTATTGTACAGAAGTTGGTTTATTTCAAATAAAAAGCCCCGGATTTTTGGCAGGGGCTTCTCTTTTGAACAGTTTAACGTCTTGTTCAGGACTAAATACAGCAACCCTCGCTGCAGTGCGCAACCCGTGGGACCATGAATCTTTTCATTTTTAAGCCTCCAAAAATTAAGAGAAGAAAGATTTTGCTCAAATAAAGATAATAAAATATAAAAAGAGATACAAGTATAAAATTATAAGATTAATTCTTTCAGTAAATTTTATGTCAAATCTAATTTTAATAGTTTTTTGAAGTTTTTAAATGTAAAATAGATAAATTATTATTATAGATTGTTTGACATCATTATTTTGGTTTGTTATATTAAAGATGCCAATAAACCTAATATTTAATTTATATTAATGAAAAATGATCAATAATGATCTTTTTTATAAATATCTTGTTCTTATAATTCGTTTATTGCTCGGTATAATTTTTATTATTAGCCGATTGAGTAAATCTATAAATATAAATGAATTTGCAGCAGTAGTTAAGAATTTTAATCTTCTCCCATATAAGATAATTCCATATTTCTCTATGTTTCTTGTAGTGTTTGAGTATCTTGTAGGAATTGCTTTAATAATTGGAATCTATCCGCGCCACTCTGGTTTTCTTTCTGGTTTAAAGAAACTAAAGATTCAGATGGCTCAATCATGTGGGGGATATGTTCTTATTGCTGATAAGCACAACATCTGTAGACT
>CAZYVD010000038.1:0-24767 GCA_964651045.1 uncultured bacterium | reverse complement strand
AACACATATTCGTTAATAATAAAAAATAATAAATTGATTTATTGTGAGTTGAGAGACGGTGAATTTAATTATAAAAGAGTAAATTCATTAATATTAAAATGAGTAAAACCGTGGAGCTCGATATGATATTTAAAAAGACCATCAGCATAAGGAGAATAGTTCTGTTCTATATTTTTATTTGTATGGCAGTTTTTGTAGAATTCAGCCCAGCGATAGCACAGATTAAAGAGGCAAGGCTCAAAAAGATATATTCATTATCAAAAGATGAATTAAATGTATCGGGAAAAGAACTAATCCTCTCAAACCCAATATCTTTTGATTTCGATAAGGATGGTAATCTTTATGTGCTTGATACAGGAATTCATAAGATAATGAAATTCGATAACAAACTTCGGCTTGTCTGGGAAAAGGGAGGTAAGGGTCCAGGGCCAGGCGAATTTTCTTTTCCAATAGACATATATACAGGTGCTTTTGCATTATCAGATTCCGGGGAATTATATGTTGCCGAAAAATTTGCTCTCAGAATTCAGGTATTTAACAATAACGGCGATTTTATTAGGCTTTTTTGTAGATTTCCTTTTATGTTAGAAAAAGGAATGGCTGTAGATTCAAATGGTAATGTTTATGTTCATGGAGATGGAAATTACAGGATATATGTTTTCAATAAAAAGGGTGAACTGATAAGATCAATAGTCGAGCCAATTTTAAAAGATTCAGAAGCTGGATTTACCTACAACGCATTTAGTTTTACAATCAATAAATCAGGAGAATTGTTTATAGCATATACTTTTTTCCCGATTTTGAGGAAATACAATGCACTGGGAGAATTGTTATGGGAAAAACGGCTGGATTTTAAATGCCTGCCAAGGAAAGTCAGGAAGAAATTAAACTCGAACACACCTCTTTCATATTTTCTAAAACATAAACATAACATTCCAGAAAATATAAGAAGGCGTAATCCCTCTTTATTACAGGAAATAACAACTGATAATGGGAAAATATATATACTGATGCTGTGGAGTGTTATAATGGAGCTGGACAGTAACGGCAGTCCACAGAAGTTATATTATATTGATGAAGATTATGGGAACAGCAATCTAAATATTTGTTTAAGGACTAATAATAAATTGTTCTTTTTAAATACTGAGGGTAATATTTGGATATTAAAGGAGAACAATTAAAATTTAAAGATATTAAAAATGGAATACCGTCGTCCATAAACTAAAAAAAATAATGGAGGTAAAATATGTTCAGGAAAAGCAAAGAAAAAAAACATTTTATTATTTTAATTGCACTGGCAATAATTGGAAGTTTTATTTTTTCGGAGTATATCTACAGCGGTCAAAGGGGTTATGATTTCTATTGTGGTACTTTTGGGGGTAAACTAAGATGTGATAAGTCGAAAGGTTGTGATGGTGAAGGAACGCCAGTGCAGACAGGTTGTGATAAGTTGCAATGCTACGATAGTAAAAATCACGAGGCTGATTGGACAAGTTGTAAGATAAACCCGCATTAAAAGAGACTGGGGAAGATCATGAGAAGAAGGTAACCCTCTTATAGAAGGTTACCTTCTTCTCATGGGCGGGGATTTCATTCATAAGAGATTGCCTCTGACGGGCACGAATCTGCTGCCTCCTTTACACAATCTTCCTGATCTGCTGGAACAGGATCGGTTTTTACAACTGCAACATCATCCTGCATTTCAAATACTTCTGGACACGTGTCCACACAGAGCTCGCAGCCTGTACAAAGCTCTTTGTCTATTTTTGCCTTCATGGTTACCTCCTGTGATAAAATAATTTATTACAATCTAAAGCTCAATTGAATCTTTGCTATGGTTCTCTCTTCTTCAGGGACGAATCGATTCTCGCCATCCAGTTTGTGCAGCCAGTTGTGGTTATAGACTATATAGATGATGTTTCCTGGCGACACTCGCCACCTCAGGCGGCTGCTGAGGCCGAGAGTGCTTGAGATGTCGTCATACTGGATATAATTCATTATGCCGAGATCAGGAGTCAGAAAAAAGTCGGCCTTGATCTGATATACATTTTCATTGAATTTTCCATATGGCAGATCGCACAGAACATTGTTACATGTAAGCTTTAATGTAACATGTCCCTTATATTTAAAGGCGGCTCCCCATTGAATATCGTGATATGTTCCATCATAGAATTGGCCGAATCGGTAGCTCAGATCAAACTGGATTTTACGGAAAGAAGCGGAGTTAAATTCAAAACGGTATGTGGTAAAATCGTATGATCCAGCAGGGATTGTTACGCCCTCAGAAATTTCAAAATCATAGGGAAGAACCTCACGTCTTGGTATGACATTGAACTCTATATGTTCACCGCTTTCGGTTCGAAGATTGATTGGTGCAGTAAAGATCCAAAGGCTTTCCAGTTCTCCCTTTAGATTCCAGTGAAACCTCATGCGATATTCAAAGAAAAATTGGCGCACCAATTTTCCTATGAGTCCTTTTTCTGGTCTCGGCATATATTCAAATCCATAGTAAAGGTATCTATAATTTTTCCGAGGCAGAAAACCTATTCCTGGATCGAGAGAATCTCCAAAAAAGGTGTAGACAACAGCAATATCGAAAAGGTCGTTTGGATAATCTATCTGAAAGCCGTATGCATGGTGATTGCCACCCTCGAGTTCATTCCAGTTGTACACACCCCAGAGTCCGATGGAAAAGTTATATTTTCCGAACAGTCTGGAGGTGTTATAAATGAAATCGCCTCCAAGCAGACTATTTTTCCCACCATCAGGAGAACCATTTGTATATATAAGACCTATTTTACTTTCGCTGAGAATATTTTGATAGATTCTTCCTGCAAAGAAGTTCTCTGATGAGAGCCCGCAGCTCGATCTTGTCTTTACATCTAAAACCGCTACATTTGTGCTGCCGAGTTTTCCAAAGAGTTTTGCGCCAAATTCTATGGGTACCTGTTCGCCCTCATACAGGCCGATTCTTCTGCTGTAAAAAGGTATAAAGCTGCGATATATCCCTGATCCAAAATTAAAAATATCAGATCCTTCAAGAAAGAAGGTTCTCTTCTCAGGATAGAATAGAGGAAAACGGGTGATATTTATCCGCCTCTCATCGACTTCTGTTTCTGCAAAATCTGTATTATAGCTAAAACAGCCCACAAGATTTGGAGCAAAATTCTTATAAATATCAAATCCGGCGTCTGTGTTTCCATCATATTTATTTGACCCCTGATAGTTTCTGTAAAGATCGCCCGTTCCGTAAGGACGAAATGTGATTCCCATACCCTGCCGGATTTTTCCTATACCCTGAAGGATTGCAGCCTCTTTTGGATTTGTAAAAAAGCTGTTCAGATTGATCCCGGAAATCCTGATCACCTCTTGTTTTCTTGGAATATATCTTTCAACATTCAGGCCCCATGAGTGGAGTCCTGGTTTAAATGAGATTGTTTTGAATGGAATCTTAATCTCTGTTGTCCATCCATCATCTACTATCTTACTCTTTGCATCCCATATTCCATCCCAGCTTAGATTAGAATGCTCTCCGGTGGCAAAGCCCTCACTCCTTGCTCCTGCAGGATTGACAATAAACAGGTATGCATTTCTCTTGTCCTGAAAGGGATCAAGGAGGATTTTTATTAGATCATCCTCTCTGCTGTGGCCTCTACCACCATTATCATGTGCCATTGTGTTGGAAGATATTTTAGAAGGATTTTTATCAAAACAGTGTATTCCAATATAGAGATAATTTTCGTCATATATGATTCTCAATTCTGTCTTCTCTGTGGGATCTACTCCAGGAGTCGGTTCAACCATTTTGAAATTAACAAATGGAACTGCCTTTTGCCATATCTGGTCATTCAGATAACCATCGAGTTTGGGCCCTTGCTCAACCCTTATTGCCATTAGTTTTACATCTGCATAAAATCTCTGTGGAGAGAGAATGAGTAGATTCAGCATCATGATTAAAAGCGCTTTTCTCATGGAAGTACTCCGTAGCTTAATTATTAGAGACATAAAATAGAAAATTTATTTTAATAATAAAAGTAAAAATTTTTGTAGCTGAGTTTGGCCTCAGAGTCAAAGCCACTCTTCCCTTAACACCTCTCCTCTTATACTCATGACTATTAGTTTGATCGGAATCTTTCGTGATGCCTTTTGCAGTGCTTGCTGAGCAAGTTTTACCAGTCCTGTGCAGCATGGCACTTCCATGATCATAACTGTAAGAGTGTTGATTTTTGCCTCATCAATTAGTGATTTAAGCTTTTCAACATATATCTTTTGTCCTTCATCGAGTTTGGGACAAGCGATTGCAAGAGTCTTTCCCTTTAGATAATCATTGTGAAAATCGCCAGTAGTGAAGGCAGTACAATCGGCTGCAAGCAAAAGATCCGACTCCTTAAAATGGTCAGAGTCTGTAGATATTAGATGCATCTGAACAGGCCAGTGATGGAGGTGTGATGCTCTTTTACCACTTAACTCACCACCAGATTCCTCTTCTTTAAATGTCACTGTTTTTGAACCTGGACAAGATGTATGAAGGTTTGCACATCTATCCATTTTTTTCTCCTCAGGTATATTTATGTTGTGTTTTTTTAGATAATCGATGGCCTGGTTGTAGTACAGATCCTGTCCGTGATCTTTAAGATGTTTAAGATGAGCCCTGATAGTGTTTGTGCCCTGAGAGGCTATGTTTTTCATTACCCTGTTTTCATCATAGGGTTCGGCGTTGCGCAGTTCAACACTTATTGCACCTTCTGGACAGTGCCCAATACATTCACCGAGACCATCACAGAAAAGATCGCTTACAAGTCTTGCCTTTCCATCTATGATCTGAATCGCTCCTTCAGGACAGTTTGGTATGCACAGCCCACATCCTGTGCATTTTTCTTCATCGATTTTAATTATTTTTCGCTTCAATGTTAGCTCCTTATTTTCTTGTTTTAGACTTTTTTCTTAACTAAATTTAATAAAACAAATGGGCTTAAACATTGATCTGGATCAAGAAAATGGATAAAGAAGAAGTCTTAAAAAAGAATCAACTTTTTAAAAATATATCTGAAAGTAGCCTGAGAGCACTTGCAAGGATATGTATAATACAACGACTCGATAAAAAAGAGATTCTTTTTCTAGAAGGAGAAAAGGGATATTCATTTTATATTTTGGTAGAGGGTAGTGTTAGACTTTTCAAATCTTCTCCTGATGGGAAGGAGACCACAATCAAGATTATCGGACCTGGAGAGATGTTTGCAGAGGTGATTCTTTTTGAAGAGGACAGATATCCTGTAAGCAGCATGGCACTTGAGAAAAGCACCCTGTTTATGATACCAAAACATCAATTCATCTGTCTGCTGAATGATGAGAGATTTAGAAATGATTTTATTTCTATTATTATGAAGAAGATGAGGTATCTTGCAAAACGGATGCAGTATCTGTCGGGCCATGATGTTGAGCAGCGGCTTTTTATTTTTCTTGAGCAGCAGTATGGGAACAAGGAGAAAATAAGAGTATCGTTATCAAAAAAGGATGTAGCAGCAGCCATTGGAACCACACCTGAGACGCTTTCAAGAGTTCTGTTGAGGTTAAAGAGGGAGGGAAGGTTGAGGTGGGAGGGGAGGAATGTAATTTTTAAGTAGTGTGGATTTTGGAATTTTTTAATTGTAAGATGGATAAATAGTGAATAGTGAAAAGTGAATAGTGAATAGTGTTCCATCATGAAAAAAGTTGACATATCTGAGCGAACAAAAGGGGTAAACTTGCTGCTTTGATATATGAAAATGTTCTGACTCTTTAGAGGTCGATTGAATGAAAACAGTAAGTGGTAAATATTCATCGATTGACAAAGAGGAAAAGATTTTTTAAATTATAAAAAATTTTTTACTAGTAAAATTTATAATAAAGGAGTAATTGTTATGGCAAATGGTATTTTTAATGTTCCAACACCTGTTAATGAACCTGTACTGGCATATGGTCCTGGCAGCAGGGAGAAGAAAGAGTTAAAAGAGAAACTTTCTGAAATGAAGGGCAAGGAAGTTGAGATTCCGATCATAATAGGCGGAAAAGAAGTTAAAACTGGTAAAATGGCTGACTGTAGGTGTCCACATGATCACAATCATCTTCTCGGCAGGTATCACAAGGCGGGTGAAAAAGAGATTGAGATGGCGATCGATGCAGCATTGAAGGCAAGAAAAGAATGGGCAGAAATGGAGTGGGAATCAAGGGCAGCAATATTCCTAAAGGCAGCAGATTTACTCGCAGGTCCTTATAGATCGATACTGAATGCTGCAAATATGTTAAATGCCAGCAAGACGGTATTTCAGGCCGAGATAGACTCGGCATGTGAACTAATAGACTTTTACCGGTTCAATCCATATTATATGGAGCAGATCTACAAACAGCAGCCTGCCTCATCGCGGGGATGCTGGAATTACGTGGAACAGCGGCCTTTAGAGGGTTTTGTATTTGCAGTAACTCCGTTCAATTTTGCATCCATTGCAGGCAACCTTCCTACATCTCCAGCGATGATGGGCAATGTTGTTCTATGGAAACCTGCATCTTCTACGGTTTATGTTGCATATTATATCATGCAGCTTCTCAAGGAGGCTGGTCTGCCGGATGGCGTTATTAACATGGTACCCGGTCCGGGTGGGTCGGTTGGAAATCCTGTGATGGCAAGTGAACATCTTGCAGGGGTCCACTTTACAGGCTCCACAGCAGTATTTCAGAGCATGTGGAAGACAATAGGCAGCAACATTGCAAAGTATAAGACATATCCAAGGATCGTGGGAGAGACAGGCGGAAAGGATTTTGTGTTTGCCCATGTTTCTGCTGATCTTGTGGAGCTTGCGGTTGCCATTGTTCGTGGAGCATTCGAGTATCAAGGCCAGAAGTGTTCTGCTGCATCCAGGGCTTATATTCCAAAGTCGCTCTGGCCTGAATTGAAGAAAAAACTGGTTGACCTTGTCAGCCAGATTAAGATGGGAGATCCAGAAGATTTTACAAACTTCATGTGTGCTGTGATAGATCGTGCTGCGTTTGAGACAATAACAGGATACATCGATTTTGCAATGAATTCTACCGAGGCAGAGTTTGTTACAGGCGGCAATTATGACGATTCAAAAGGGTATTTTATTGAGCCGACAATAATTGAGACGACAAATCCAAAATTCAAGACAATGGAGGAAGAGATATTCGGTCCTGTAATAACGATCTATGTATATCCTGATGAAGATTTTGAGAAGACACTTCATCTTTGCGATGAAACTTCACCATATGGACTGACTGGTGCAGTGTTTGCAAGAGACAGGAAAGCGGTAATAATGGCTACTAAAATATTGAGAAATGCTGCAGGGAATTTCTATATCAATGACAAACCGACAGGTGCAGTGGTTGGACAGCAGCCATTTGGCGGATCTAGAGCGTCTGGAACAAACGATAAGGCTGGCAGCATGATTAACCTTCAGCGGTGGGTCTCGCCAAGAACAATAAAGGAGAATTTTGTACCACCAAGAGATTTCCGCTATCCGCATATGGATGAGAAGTAGAAATATCTCAACAACTTAAAAGGCCGGGAGTCTGACCCGGCCTTTTTATTATTGTGCTTATCAAAGTTTTTTATTGCAATTAGTAAATCACATTTCTATATTTACATGGTAAACGTAAAGAGTTGGATTAGAGGGCTGCACACCGATATATATAAGTGCGGCCGGGAGGTAATCATGAAAAGAAGGAAGTTGATATTTTCATCTGCTCTCTATATCGGTATTTTTGCCCTGTGTTTCTTAATGTTAGATGTTAAATGCACTCTTGAGAAGCCTTCTGCACCATCCTGGGATGTTCAGTTTATAATACCTCTGATTGACAAGAAGTATACTATGGAGAAATTTGCAGATGAGGAGAAATATCTTTCTATAGATGAGCAAACCGGTACGCTTAATTTGAATATTGATAAGGATTTAGATATCAATATCGGAAGCCTTCTAAAGGTAAACATTCCTGGCAACTCGGGATGGTTCCCCTATGGTACGGTAGGAGAGGCCCAGTTTGACATTCCGACCTCTGGAGTACTTATTGGAGATAGTGCAAGAATCGATACTGGTATTATTGCATTTACCTTTCAGAATCCCACAAACAGTCAGGCGCATATAGTCTTCAAGATGCCGGATATGTTTGCCCCTAATGGCGACACACTCACTGTGGATCGAGATATTCCTGCACAGGGAACTATTAATATAGATCTGGACATTTCTAATTATCTATTTAAGGCGTATACACAAGGAAATACTAACTACTTAAGGATAAGGGTCAATCCAACAGGGCCTGCCGGCCAGCAGATGTGGATAAGCTGGGACTTCAAAGATGTGGCTTTTGCATCTATTACAGGAACATTCAATAATGTTACAAGTAATCTCGATAGTATTGAGGTTGAAACAGGGTTCCCTGACTATATGAAAGATTTTCAGGTTCAATCTGCAGACCTTGATCTGATAATGCGAGTAGGATTGAAGGTTCCAACACAGGGTAATATCGAAATAATCTTCAAAGATGATGAGGGTCAGCAGATATCAAATAAGATTAACATTCCAATCAACCTTCCTGCCTGGAGCGGAACAGGAAACAGGCCTGAACTAACATATCATCAGGATATAACCGATTACATCAATGGGCATCCTGCACGCATCATAGTCAATGGTTCGATACAGGCTGGAAATAACACCTATGCAACAGTATCCATAGATGATCCTGTAGATGCTACTGTTAAATTTGAGGCTCCGCTCATCATGCGCCTGCCTTCCTATGATACAAAATTCGATGTCGACACACTCGAAATCGACAAGGATACAAGAGATCTGATTCATGACAATCTCATGGGTGTAAAACTTGAAGGAGTCATAGAGAATCATCTTCCTGTTGGAGCCAAGGCATTTATTCTATTTTCAAAGGACAGGGGAGATTCGACGATCTACGACCCTGGTTATACACCAGACATTTTAGAGTCTATAATACTTGATTCTGCAATAACAGACGGCGGCAATCCTGCAGTTGTTGTAACACCGGTAACCAGTCAGATCAATGTTGAACTCACCAAAGAAGAACTCGCTCTATTTGAGAACCCTGAAGTCTTCTTTGGTGTTCGTCTGGAATTTTCTGGTACTACGGGTCTTGTTAAGATAAGACCATCCGATTACATTGTAATAAAAGCAAGACTGTCAGCCAGTGTGGAGACAAAATTCACAAAGGATGATGAATAGCTTAGGAGGCGGGTCATGAAAACAGAGATAAAATTATATCCATTGATAGATAGAAGACTGATAATATCTTTGGCCTTGATATTGGTTGTACCGTTTGCCAGTGTCTTTGGTCAGCGAACTGCGCGCGGGCTGGGTATGGCAGGAGCATACACAGCCATTGCAAGGGGTGTCCATGCCCCGGCATGGAATCCTGCAAATCTCGGTCTTCCAGACAATCCGAAATTTTCGATAACCTTTGTTTCCTTAGAAGCAGGTGTATGGAACAACAGCTTTACAAAGGGAATCTATGATAAGTATAACGGCAAACACTGGGACAGCGACGACATAAATGATATTCTTGGTAATATTCCTGAGGATGGATTGAGACTGGATGTCCAGAGTTTTGTAAAAGCACTATCTTTTTCAATAGGAAGATTTGCACTTTCTATTGGTGCAACTGCAGCTTCTTCTCTTCAGCTCGATAAATCGATGATCTCGATTCCACTTGCTGGAAATGAGGTTGGTGAAAAATATACCCTAGATAACATTGATGGACATGGTCTTGGGATCGGAGTCGTGGGCGTGTCGTGGGGGCAGCCGATACCGGTCTCTTTTGCAGATGCATTTTCTGTTGGTGCAACGGTTAATATGCTGATTGGTATTGGTTATGGAACTGTTGATAAATCAGATATTTCTATGGTGATGAATCAATATAACTTCGATTTAAACGGCACATATAAGGCCACATACGCTTCTGCAATAGATGATGAGGGGTTCAGCCCAGAGATAGGATTTGGACTTGATATTGGTGCTGCAGCCCAGTTTGGGGAGAGATGGACTGTAAGTTTAGGATTGGCAAACATATTTACTTCTGTCAAGTTTTCAAAATTGGTGAAGAGTGAGGAGGGCTATTTTGGGGGCGACTCGCTTAGCGTGATATCGATGGAGGATGACTTTTCAGATTCGACATGGAGTGTTGATAGAGGGCCTATTACATCGACGGTGCCAGTTGTAATACGTCTCGGTGGAGCATATCGTGAGGGCGATATACTGTTAACAGCTGACTACTGTCAGGGTTTTCAGAAGGGAGCATGGATAACTACAAAGCCCCAATTCGCGTTTGGTACAGAGTGGAGCGGCCTGAAGTGGCTGCCGCTGCGAATGGGTTTTGTTATTGGTGGAAGGGTCGGATTTGGCACATCATTTGGGTTTGGATTCCATCCTGGAGGATTTAGTTTCGACATAGCAGTAATGAACAGGGGATTCGTTTTTCCAAATAACAGTAAGGGGTTGATACTGGCAGTCGATTTAGGAATAGACATTCATAGAAAAAAATCTGATGTTGTAAAGATCGGCGACTTTTGATTAAAAAATGAGTGAGGAAGAGAAGAACATTGGAATATTGGTAGGTGGAGGACCGGCACCGGGTCTGAATGGTGTGATTTCTTCTGTGACAATTGAAGCAAGACGCAGTGGTTTTAGAGTTTTTGGAATATATGATGGATATAAATGGCTTGCAAAGGGTGACGAGAAGCTATTTGAGAGGAATATAAAGGAACTCAGGATACGCGATGTATCGAGAATACATTTTAACGGCGGTTCAATACTTCGCACATCGCGGACAAATCTTGTCAAAGAGAAGAATGGTGTTTCTAATGCAGTTAGGCTTCTGGCAAAGTGGGGAATAAGGTATTTGGTAACTGTTGGAGGGGATGACACTGCATACTGTGCTTTTGAGATTGCCAGGGGTTCTAATGGAAGAATTCAAATAGCCCATATTCCAAAAACAATAGATAACGATCTTCCCCTTCCTGAAAACATGTCTACATTTGGATTTCAGACCGCTCGAGAGCTTGGATCAATACTGGTAAAAAATCTAATGGAAGATTCTCGAATAACAGACAGATGGTATATTGTCGTAACAATGGGAAGGATAACAGGCCATCTTGCACTCGGTATTGCAAAGTCTGCTGGTGCTACGATTGCAATAGTGCCAGAGGAGTTTGGGAGAGAAGGATACATTTCTTTTGCCCATGTTTGTGACATTCTGGAGACAGCGATTATCAAAAGAAGGGCAATGGGCCACAGACACGGAGTGCTCGTCATAGCAGAGGGAATTGCAGAACGTCTGCATCCAGATGTATTGAAAGGAATGCCTGGAGTGGAGGTGGATTACGACCCGTTTGGCCATATGAAGCTTTCAGACATCGAACTTGGTAAAATTATAAAAGGGGAGATCGAGAGCAGGTTTTCGAAACGGGGCGAAAAGATGAGGCTGGTGGAGATCAATATTGGTTATGTGCTGAGATGTGCCGATCCGATATCTATAGATCAGGAATATACACGCGATCTTGGTTTTAATGCTGTTCATTATCTGTTGAGCAACAGGCCTGAGTTTTCCGATAGTGCACTGATTATTGTTGACAATGGAAAGCTGAGGCCAATGCCGCTTAATGAGTTAATAGATCCAGTTACCAAACACACAAAGATTCGTTTTGTAGATATAAATAGCGAATCCTATAAGGTTGCCAGGAGTTATATGGTTCGACTCGAGAAGATGGATTTTGAAGACAAAGAATTTTTAAAGAAGATGGCACAAGAGGCCAGAATGAGTGTTGAACAATTTGTAGAGAGGTATAAATATATAATAGAAAAACAACAGCCGTAAGGTACATATCACTTCTTTTCAAGGGTTTTATTGATTTTATTTTCCCTCCAACATGTCTTCTCTGTGGGAGGAGGCTCCCTGAGACAAATGAGCTGTGTATGGATTGTCTCGATTATCTGAGAAGCAGCATAAACATCACTTTTCACAGTGGCAGAAAAGATTTTACAACATTAAAAGATAAAAACTATTTTGACCAGGTCGTATCGTGCTGGGAATTTACTCCAGAGATAGAATCCGTTATACACCACATAAAGTATGAGGGCGGAAGGAGATTGGGAAGATTTATTGGAAACATAGTAGGGGAATTACTTAGTAGAGAGATGGATTTTAGAAAATTCGATATGATGGCACCAGTGCCACTCCATTTGATAAGAAAAAGAGAGAGGGGATATAATCAGAGTGAGCTGTTGTGTAAGGGAATAGTATGTCACATCGATATTCCAGTATATAACAATTTAATAGTGCGTAGAAGAAATACTCCAAGCCAGACAAAATTAGATGGCCTCCAGAGGCAGGAAAATGTAGAGGGTGCATTCTATGTTACAAGTCCTGAAGTTGTAACTGGCAAGAAGATCATACTCGTTGATGATGTTGTAACCACTGGCGCCACGATGAACAGCTGTGCAAAATCTTTAATAAATGCTGGAGCCTGCTGTGTTGTTGGAATATCCATTGCTAGGCCAGAGCTTTCTGAGAAGAAATAATACTTTTAATCAATGGTCAACAAATGGAGATAGATTATTTCTTCATATTGGACAGTAAAATTTTTTAGTATAACTTAAGACATATTAATTATATAATAGATTTTCATTAAGAATATTTATAAATTTTTACTTGACAAATAAAAGAATATTTTATATATTTCTATCCATTTAATATCTGAAACCAGTTTAATTAATTTAGAAATCACACCATATGAAAAAAGTACTTTTTGTCTACCAATTAGTTCCTACAAGTAATAACATTATTTTGTTATACCTATTTTTCATTTTTAATTTAATTTATTGGTCAGTCTAATGGCAGAACGGTATTACATAGGTAAAGCACACTGGCGGTCGGTACTTAAGGGATGGATGGAAAAATACACAATACTGGCACCTATTAGAGAAGAAGGCGGGCTGTATTTTCAGGTGGTTACTCCTGAGAATATGGATTCGGTTGTATATGATGAGGCAAGGGCTGTTCAGCCCTTGAAGACATTTCTCCTGCCTTCTCTTGAAGAAGTAACGGGTAATCCTTCTGAAAGGGAAAAACCGTGGCTGATTCTTGGTGTTAAGGCATGCGGTCTTGCAGCACTTCCTATACTTGACAAGGCATTCGGTGGGGATTTTACAGATCCTTATTATCAGAAACGGAGGAGTGAAACAGTTATTGTTAGTTCTGACTGTACTCAGCCTCTTGAGACCTGTTTTTGTGCCGTGCTTGATGGTACGCCGTATCCAACAGATGGATTTGATTTAAATCTTTCAAAAGTATGGGATGGATTTGTTGTTGAGGTTGGAAGCTCGAAGGGTGAGGAGCTGTTAAAGGGACATGATGAAGTACTGAAGGATGTTGTTAAGGAAGAGGCAGAAGCACTCGAGAAGTTGCGCAAAGAAACAATAAAGAAAGTAAAAGAGCAGAACAAGTCGATAAATTTTTCAAAACCACAACACGACACAATCTTAGAGACGTGGGAATCGGAAGCATGGAAGAAACATTCTGAGTCATGTGTTGAGTGCGGATTATGCACTCATGTGTGCCCGACATGTCACTGTTATTTTCTTGATGACGTAACAAGAAAAGAGTTTCTAAAACTAAGGGGTTGGGATTCTTGTCAATATTCAGGTTATGCTGTTACTGCTGGTGGAGGGACTCCTCGTCCAAGGATTTATGAAAGATTTAGGAATCGCTATCTATGTAAATTTAGGTATCTGCCCGAAAACTATGGGATGATTGGTTGTACGGGATGCGGCAGGTGTATTGAGGGTTGTCAGGGTAAGATAGATATGAGGGAAACCTTAAAGGATATTAGCAAAAGTTAAAGGTTTTAAATAATATATGAGCACTCTTACAAAAAATCCATTTGAGCCGATCAGGGCAAAAATCGATGAGGTAATAACAGAGACTCCAGGGATCAAGACCTTCAGGATAGTGCCTGAAGAGAAATTTACATTTAAATGTGGACAGTTTGCAGAACTAACAGTGCCCGGTGTTGGAGAGGCTCCATTTGCAATGTCATCCCCATATTATGAACCGGAAATTTTAGAGTTTACAATTCAGAATGTTGGATATATGACGGCACGTCTTCACAGTATGAAGAAGGGTGATGTTGTTGGCATACGCGGTCCATACGGAAATGGTTTCCCTGTTGAGGAGTACTATGGGAAAGAAGTACTTCTCTTGATTGGTGGAGTGGGATTCCCTCCTGCACGTGCACTTCTATACGGTCTGTTAAAAGAGAAAGATAAATTTGAGCGCATTCTTATGTGTTATGGTGCTCGTACTCCCGAGGATATTGTTTACAAATATCAAATTGATGATTTCAAAAAACAGATTGAATTGCATCTGACAGTCGATAAGGCAGATAAAAATTGGAAAGAGACAGAAGGGGTTGTGACTGTTCTTCTTGATAAGGTCAAGGTAAATCTGAAAAACTCTGTTGCAGTTGTAATAGGACCTCCAATAATGATGAAATTTGGAACATTAAAATTATTAGAGGTGGGTTATAAACCAGAAGATATCTATCTTTCGATGGAAAGAAAGATGTATTGTGGAATCGGGCAGTGCAGACACTGTATGGTTGATAAGTATTTTATCTGCAAGGATGGACCCGTATTTACTTATGAGCAGCTTAAGAATCTTCCAGATATTTGGGAATAGATATGGCTAAGAGACTTTTTATTGATCTTGATATTTGCAGAAAATGTGAAAAATGTGATGTGGGTTGTAGTTATTTTTATCATCCGTTTAATTCGGGTGTCATCTATTTGAGAGAAATAGCAGCGTTTGCTACGAAATGCAGGCAGTGCGATGAGGCACCATGCGTTAAGGCATGTCCTGTTGAGGCACTCGAAAAACAGGAAGATGGGATTGTAAAAAGATACAATCTTCGATGTGTAAGCTGCAAGAGCTGCAGTTTTGCCTGTCCTTTTGGGACAATCCTTCCTGAGGTGATTCCATATGCTGTGTCTAGATGCGATTTTTGTTTAGATCGACTAAGTGAAGGACAAAATCCTGTATGTGTTGCCGGTTGCAAGGAAGGAGCAATAAAGTATGGAGAGTTTGAACCAGATCCAAAAGAACACAGATTTTTAGTAGGAGATAATTTAATAGTTAACTCAATTCCATGGAAAAAGGAAGAATATATCTGATATGAATCCATATTTGACATATTTGATATTCCCAGGATTTCTGTTTACAGCTTTGGTTGGAATGGTTGCAAGCTGGATCGATAGAAAGGTTACGGCTCGTGTTCAGTGGCGAGTCGGACCACCACTGCTTCAACCGCTATACGATTTTGTGAAGCTTTTGGGAAAAGAGACTATCGTGCCCAAGAACGGTTCTAAATTAACATTTCTTGCTGCACCCATATTTGGTCTTGTAGCAGTTACAATGGTCTCAACAATGATATGGTCAGCAATGCTCTGGCCTTCGAAGGGTTTTCAGGGAGACATTATCGTTGTTCTCTATTTTCTGATGGTTCCTTCGATTGCAGTCATTATTGGGGCCTTTGCATCAAGAAACAGGATTGCTTCCCTGGGTGGAAGCAGAGAGATGAAGCTGATGCTTGCTGACGAGCTTCCATTTTTAATAGCAGTATTTGTTGCAATAATTCAGACAGGCGGATCCTTAAAGCTCGGACAGATTGTAATGTATCAGCAGACTTATGGGATGATTCTTTGCTCAATTTCAGGCATCCTTGCAATGATAGTTGCAGTGCTTACAATGCAGGCAAAACTGACCTTAGTTCCATTTGATATCCCAGAAGCGGAGACAGAGATAATGAGCGGTGTCTTTGTTGAATATTCAGGACCTCCTCTGGCCATATTGAAACTTACGAGAATGATGATGCTCTTTACACTTCCAATGTTCCTTGTTCTTGTTTTTCTAGGTGGTGTAGATTTTCACGGATGGAACATTTTATGGTCAATTTTAAAATATGTTGTTCTGCTTGTTTTAATAATTTTAATTCGTAATACCAATCCAAGAGTAAGAATTGATCAGGCCTTAAGGTTTTTCTGGGGGCCTGTAACGTTTATTGGAATAGTTGCAGTTATTTTAGCTTTTTTGGGGTTTTAATTCTATGGGATTGAAATTAAAAGCATTGACGAAATCTCCGTGGGTGTATCATCTATCTACTGGTTCATGCAACAATTGTGATATTGAAATACTGGATTGTTTGACACCACGGTTTGATCTTGAGCGTTTTGGGATTGTTCTTGTTGGAAGCCCTCGGCATGCCGATGCACTGCTTGTAACAGGAAACATGACAATGAAATGCATTCAACGTGCAAAAGAAGTATATGAACAGATGCCAAAACCTGGAGTAGTGATTGCCATAGGTACTTGTGCCTTGGATCATGGAGTGTTTACAGGAAGCTATGTAATGCCTCATACAGTCGATGAAATACTTCCAGTAGACATATATATTCCAGGATGTCCGCCAAAACCTGAGGCAATAATATCTGGTGTGGCAAAACTTTTAAACATGTTAAAACAAAAGGCTTGAAAAAACGAGTTATTTATGAAGTGGGAAGAAATTGAAAAAAAGATCCACTCGGAATTAGATTCAAAAATAATTAAGTGGATGAAGCATAACGATAACAGAATATATATCGACATCGATCCAAAAGATATAGTCGAAGTATCAGAGTTTTTGTTCAGGCAGTTAAAGGCACGATTTATCATTGCATCTGGTGTTGATACACCGAGAGGCGGAATTGAGATATTATATCATTTTGATTTTTATCAGCTTCCTCAGGTTTTATCCTTGCGTGTATTTGTAGAAAAGCCCAAACTTGAAATAGAATCTATTGCTGGAGTTATCAAGGGTGCTGAATGGATTGAAAGGGAGATTGCCGAGTTGCTGGGAGTAAAATTTAAGAATCATCCAAATTTAATTCACCTAATTTTGCCTGAAGACTGGCCAGAGGGGAAATATCCTCTGAGGAGGGATCAATGAGCGAGATTATCCCCATAGGGCCGTATCATCCACTGCAAGAAGAGCCGGAATTTTTCCGTCTTCATGTTGAAGGGGAGAGGGTAGTAAAGCTCGAAATAGAGATTGGATACAATCATAGAGGTATCGAGAAACTGGCTGAGTCAAAGTCGTGGGACCAGGTTGTATTTTTGGTAGAAAGAATTTGTGGTATATGTTCCACGAGTCATCCGGCCGCTTCTATTAACGCAATGGAGGATTTAGGAGGCATTGAGGCTCCGGAAAGAGCCCAATATATAAGAACAATCATATGTGAGCTGGAAAGGATTCATTCACATCTTCTGTGGCTTGGTCTTGCGGGTCATTTTATTGGTTATAATACAGTATGGATGTGGGCGTGGAAGTACAGAGAAATAGTATGTGATATTCTGGAAAAGATAACAGGCAATCGCCAGAGTTATGCTATGTTTAAAGTGGGTGGTGTGAGGCGTGATATTCTCGATGAGGATATTCCTTGGATTAGAAAATCACTCGATAAACTGAAACCAGCACTTGATCTATTCAAGGGTGCTGTAATGGACGATCCAGTAATTCATGCGAGAACAAAAGGAGTGGGAGTTCTTACAAAACAGCAGGCCATAGACTACTGTGTTGTTGGTCCAACTGCTCGTCCTTCAGGAGTTGCGATAGATGTTAGAAAGGACGACCCATATTTTGCCTATGAATGGGTGGATTGGGATATCGTGGTTCTTGAGGAAGGAGATGTATTTGCTAAGGTTGCATGTCGTATTCTTGAGATGTATGAATCTGTTAAGATAATAGAACAGTGTTTGGATAAAATGAAACCAGGTGTTATTGACTTAAAGGTAAAAGAGCTTCCTGCAGGGGAGGGAATAGGACGGGCAGAAGCACCAAGAGGAGAGGTTTATCACTATTGCAGGAGTGATGGTTCAAATTTTCCTGTTCGTTACAAGGTTAGAGCCCCAAGTTATGTAAATATATTTTCTAATGAGGCAGCCTGTGTAGGAGAGAGTATTGCTGATGCTGCACTTGTATTAGCAGCCGTAGATCCATGCTACTGTTGTACAGAACGTCTTGTAGTTGTGGATCGAGATAAGAAGAAAGAACATCTATTGTCAGGGAATGAGCTTTTGCGTCTTTCCCATGAAAAAACAGAACAGATAAGAAAGAGATTGGGTGTATGATGAATCCGCTTCATTATCCTGTTATAGTTCCTGTAATTTTTGGTGTTGTTCTTTACCTTATTCCTCGTAAGGTAAAGTTTATAAGAGAATTTTTATCTCTAATAGGATCGGCAGGAACATTCGGCATAATAATTTGGCTGTTTATCAACAAACCCATGGAGTGGTCTTTCAATGGCCATCTGTTGTTGAGACTGGATAATTTAAGCGGATTCATTCTTCTGGCTTCGGGTCTTTTTGGATTTTTAATAACACTCTATTCTCTGAGGTACATGCAGGGAAAGGATCAGTTGAGTCTCTATTATGGCTCGTTACTAATGACACTTGGTGCTGCCTGTGGTGTACTTATGGCAAACCATCTTGTTATACTTCTCGTTTTCTGGGGATTTTTAGGTATAACTCTTTATCTTTTAATATTAACAGGTGGGGATGAAGCGGCCTTTAGTGCTAAAAAGACATTGATCATAGTTGGTGGAAGTGATGCCTTGATTCTATTAGGAATTGTATTTATTTATGCGGTGAGCTCAACTTTTGAAATAAATAATATTCTCTTAAATTTTAATAATGCGGTTACATATGCGGCTTTCATTCTGATAGCACTTGGAGCATTTGCCAAGGCTGGAGCAATGCCATTACATACATGGATTCCTGATGTTGCTGAGAGTGCACCGATTCCAGTTACAGCATATCTTCCTGCAGCACTTGATAAACTTCTTGGTATTTATTTACTTGGAAGGATGTGCCTGAACATGTTTGTCATGAGTGGTGCAATGAATCTGTTTCTGATGATTGTTGGAGCAGTAACAATCATTGCGGCTGTTATGATGGCTTTAATTCAACACGATCTGAGAAGACTGCTCGCATATCATGCTGTGTCGCAGGTAGGATACATGGTTCTTGGTATTGGTACGGGTAATCCAATAGGAATTGCTGGTGGTTTGTTTCACATGCTTAACCATTCGATCTATAAAGCATGCCTTTTCCTTACTGGTGGATCGGTTAAATATCGAACAGGTACTACAGATCTGGATAAACTCGGCGGACTGGGTAGACTAATGCCACTAACCTACATTTCATTTTTAATTGCAGCATTTGCAATTTCAGGAATTCCTCCTTTTAATGGATTTGTTTCTAAATGGATGGTCTATCAGGGGCTGCTCGAACTTGGAAGGAATGGTGATAGACTCTGGGTAATATGGCTTGTAGCAGCCATGTTTGGTAGCGGTCTGACGCTGGCGAGTTTCATGAAATTAACTCATTCAGTTTTTCTTGGAGTTAGATCTCCTGGAATAAATCCTAAAAAGATTAAAGAGGTCGGGTTTTCAATGTCATTTTCAACGGCTGCACTTGCACTGTTATGCGTAATTTTTGGAATCTTTGCCTTCTCTATTCCATTAAAATATTTTCTAATACCTGTTGTTGGTGAAATTTCTTATATTGGAATATGGTCACCCTCTACTGCTACAGTTCTTATTATTATAGGTATTTTAATTGGATTTATAATCTACTTAGCAGGAAATCTTAAAGGAATACGAGCAGCAGAGAGTTTCATTGGAGGGGAGAAGCTTCCTGTAGAGACGAGAGTCACTGGAACAGGTTTTTATAATACAATAAAAGAGAGTGCAGTGATAGATAAGATTTATCAATGGGCAGAAGCAAAGATGTTTGATATTTACAACCAGGGTCAAAGATCGTTTTTTGGTCTTGCTGACCTATTTCGCAAGGTTCATACTGGAATATTAAATACATATTTAATGTGGGTAATCATGGGTCTAGTAATTTTTATCATCGTGTTGATGGGGAGGTAGTCAATGTTGATGACGGCCCTCATCCTTTTGATAGTTTTGATGATTTTGGGAGCAATAGTTGCTCTGGAAAGCAAAGATCTGCTCTCAGGAATAATATCCCTTGGCATAGTGGGATTTGCTCTTACTATAATATTTTTGATTCTTCAGGCACCGGATCTTGCTATTGTACAGATTATCATAGAAACCTTGACGCTCATTATTCTTATAGCTGCCATTTTAAAGACAACACGCACTGATACAGAAGAGGAGTTCGGTACAAAGAAAGTATTTATATGGCTTTGCGGTTTTGCATTTATAGTCATATTTTTTCTTGCAGCAATGAAAGCTTTTCAGCATATGCCAGAATTTGGATCGAAAACATTAAGAATGGCAAGAACCTATATAGATAGTGGTTTGTCGCGAACAGGGGCTGCAAATTTAGTGGCAGCTGTAATTTTAGATTTTAGGGGATATGATACACTCGGGGAGGCAACCGTATTGTTTACTTCTGTTGCAGGTGTTGTTGCTGTACTCAGGAAAGTAGGGAGGAAAAGGAAATGAAGGGAATGACGCTTATTGTAAAGCGTATTACGCAACTCATGGCTCCCTCGATATTTTTACTTGGTATTTATGTTGTTTTTCATGGTCATCTTACTCCTGGGGGTGGATTTGCAGGTGGTGTGCTGATTGCAGGAAGTTTCACGCTTCTTGTTCTTGCTTATGGATCTGATGAGATGAGAAGTGAAGTTAGAAAATGGCGTGCTACATTTTTTGAGAGTTTTGGAATATTTATTTTCTGGTTCATTGCATTATTAGGATTGATACAGGGATCGTATCTCTTTTTAAATATTATTCAAAAAGGTAGACCCTTTCATCTATTTAGTGCAGGTATAATTCCCTTATGCAACATTGCTATTGGAATTGAAGTGGCGGCAGCTCTATTTGCAATATTTATTACCTTAGCTGTTTTACGAATAGGGGAAAAACTATGATAGTTTTTATACTGGCAATTATCTTGTTTCTTGTAGGACTCTATGGTGTATTGGTAAAACGGAATCTAATAAAGATGGCCATAGGTCTGGTAATAATGGAATATTCAATAAATCTTTTCTTTGGACTGGTCGGATTCAGAGAGGGTGGAACTGCGCCAATAATAACAAAGGGTCTGTCAGAATCTGCAGTATTGGTAGATCCTTTACCTCAGGCACTTGTGCTAACTGCCATTGTGATTGGACTGGGAACAACGGCCTTATTGGTCTCTATTGCAGTAAGAATATTTGAGAAGTACAATACATTCGATATTAGAAAAATCAGGAAGCTCAGAGGATGAATTTAATACCACTATTCGTAGTTGTTCCATTAGGAGCAGCCTTTTTAATACCAATCGCCTCCAAAATTTGGAAGGGAGTAGCAGATTGGACTGCAACCCTGTCAACTGCTTTCTTAATGGCATTTTCAATATTTGTAATTAAGTTTTCGGGTGAGACTATCCTGTATAATGTTGGTGGATGGAAACCAATAGGAAATATTCCAATTGGAATTGCTATGGTAATGGATGGGCTCACCATTATAATGCTGCTGATTGTAAATGTAGTTGGATTTTTTGCAACACTGTATTCAATAAACTACATGTCTCACTACACAGATAAGGTAAAGTATTATACACTATTTCTGTTGATGATTGCTGGTTTGAATGGTGTGGTAGTTTCAGGGGATATATTTAATCTATTTGTTTTTCTTGAAATCACATCTATTGCATCATATGCACTGGTTGCCTATGGTGTTGAAGCAGAAGAATTAGAGGCATCATTTAAATATCAAATTCTTGGAGGAATTGGTTCTGCTTTCATTCTATTGGGAATAGCCATATTTTATCAATTAACAAGAACACTAAATCTGGCAGATGCTGCAGTAGTTTTTGCAAACATTGGCCAAAATCCAGCCTTAATATTTCTGAGCATACTATTCCTTGTCGGGTTTAGCATAAAGGCTGCCCTGATGCCTTTCCATGCATGGCTTCCAGATGCGCATCCTTCTGCGCCTGCACCGATTTCTGCAATGCTTTCAGGAGTTGTGATTAAGGTGTTGGGTGTATATGCACTGGTTAGAATATTTTTCAATGTTTTTGGAATAGAGCTCATACCACACACTATGGTAATCTTTCTTGTTCTTGGAACAGTTTCGATGGTAATTGGTTCATTTCTTGCGTTGGGTCAGAGCGATTTTAAACGACTACTTGCATATTCATCGATAAGTCAGATAGGATATGTACTGTTTGCATTTGGATTGGGTACACCGCTTGGTTATTTAGGTGGGTTGTTTCATTTAATTAATCATGCGGCGTTAAAATCACTTCTGTTTTTAAATTCAGGAGCTGTCGTATATTCAACAGACACGAGAGAGATGGGAAAATTGGGCGGTGTGTCAAAAAAGATGCCAATCACAGGCGCAACATCGCTTATTGGATCTCTTTCTATTAGTGGATTACCTCCATTTGGAGGTTTTTGGAGTAAATTAATAATCATATTGGCTGCAGTAGAAAAGGGTTACTATATTTTAGCTGGTGTGGCTGTTTTTACAAGTATTGTTACGATCGCATACTATATGAAGGCTCAAAGAATGGTTTTCTTTGGAAAACTGAGTGATGTTACAAAGAAAATTAAAGAAGCACCGATATTAATGTGTATTTCAATGGTTGCTCTTGCGGTTATATGTATTGGACTGGGTATTCTTTTAATCCCATATTTTAAAAAAGAGTTGCTGGATCCTGCTGTAAAGGTAATAGAAGGAGGAATACAATATTCAAAAATGGTATTGGGAGATTGAGGTGAAAAAGATCATCCTAATTATTACAGCATTTATAATCTGGATACTATTAACATGGAACTTTAACTGGCAGAGTTTAGCTGCTGGTGGAGTTGTGGCAATTTTCGTTGGCATTATTTTTGGGAATCTTTTTATCACTGATACTAATAAGGTCTTAAATCCAGTTCGGTGGTTCTGGTTCGTTTTATATATACCTGTTTTTATTTGGGAAATGGCAAAGGCAAATTTTGATGTTGCCTATAGAGTGATTCATCCCCAAATGCCTATAAGACCAGGAATAGTAAAAATAAAAACAAATATAAGATCAGAAATGGGAAAAACCTTTCTTGCAAATTCGATTACATTGACACCTGGTACTTTTACGGTAGACATAAAGGATCAATATCTATATATACACTGGATTAATGTTAAGCATAAAGATCTAGAGAAAGCAAGTAAACATATAGCTGGAAGATTTGAGAAATATTTAATAAAAATATTTGATTGAGAGGAAGATGGAAATTTATTTATTAATTTTGATTGGCTGTTGTTTTCTCTGTATGATCAGAGCATGGTTGGGAAAGACAATACCAGATAGAATGGTGGCAATAGATATAATGGGAACACTCGCGGTGGGACTTACTGCAATATTAGCAGTAATAACAAAACGGTCTTTCTTAATCGATGTGGCCTTAGCATGGATTTTCCTGAGTTTCATCGGCACATTGGCATTAGCGAAATATCTATCTCATAAAACGTTGGATGAGTAGAGTCATGAATTGGAATGAATTAATCGGAATGATATTTATTGGATTTGGAGTAGCATTTGATGTGTTAGGGTGTCTGGGGCTGCTAAGATTTCCAGATGTTTACAACAGATTGCAGGCAGGAACAAAATGTGTAACATTTGGTACTTGTGGTATACTTTTCGGTATTTTTTGCATGAATGGTTTTAATAGTCTGGGAATTAAGGCACTGATAGGAATTCCGTTTCTTTTATTGACATCACCGGTTGGTGCTCATGCATTGGCAAGAGGAGCACATATATTTGGTGTAAAACTGTGGAAGAATAGTGTAATAGATAAATATAAAGAAGATCGAGGAGAAAAACCGAGTCTGTAATTGGAAGTGAAGATGAGATATCCAAAATTAAGAGAATTGAGAGAGGCTGTTAAATCGTTATTTTCAAGGCCTTATACAACAAAGTTTCCTAAAAAACCTGTTGAAATAGTAGAAGGTTATAGAGGAAAGCCGAAGTATTTTGAGGAGTATTGTGTTGCATGCGGGGCTTGTGCAGAAGTTTGTCCTGGTAGTGCAATAAAGATGATCGATCCTGATGAGCCTGTAAAGAAGAGTGAAGAAAAACTGATAAGAAGGATGGAAATAAGATACGATTCATGTATTTTTTGTGGTAATTGCCAGGCCAATTGTATTACAGAGAAGGGTGTACAACTGACAAAGGAATTTGATCTTGCACTGTTTGATAGAAAGTTGGCAGTTGAACATATCGAAAAAGAGTTACTAGCGTGTGATTTGTGCGGTTCAATAATTACTACTAAAGATCATTTAAAGTGGTTGATAAAAAGATTGGGTCTGTTGGCGTACAGCAATCCAACACTGTTAATAGTTTCTCAGAAGGAATTGATACCAGTAGAAACTGGTGAAAAGGGAGAAGAGATAAGAAGACCGGATATATTCAAAATATTATGTCCAAGATGTAGGCATGAAGTAGTAATCAAGGATATCTGGGGATAGATTTTAAAAAATGATTTAAGAGTAAGGTGCTGGAAAACCAGCACCTTTTTTTATTTCAAAAAAAATATCTTGAAATTTATTATTAAATATTATAATTTTTAATCAAAGTTATTCCAATGAAAGTCAATAGAAATTTTCAATGATTGACGACATTTATAAATACCGTCTGACGACAATTAAAATTCCCGGTTT
>CAZYVD010000037.1:0-25837 GCA_964651045.1 uncultured bacterium | reverse complement strand
CATTTAAAAACTGCCTCATGTCGATCTGCTCAAAATAGGGCTTTACCGGTCTTGTATAAAGATGAAAACTTGCAATAATAGAATCGAGCCTTTCAATAGATTCAATAATGCTCCTTACCATCTCTTTTCTCGAATCATCCTTTTCAAGGGAACGATCGAGCAGATCGACATATCCTCTTATTCCGCCCAGTGGATTTCTGATCTCATGCGCCACGATATTTGCCATCTGATTCAAGGCGGTCTGTGTCTTAATGTGCTGAATTTCATTTTCGAGGCGCTTTATTTTAGTAAGATCACTAAAAACCTCAACAGCACCTAACTTCATATTTCTGTTATCCCTCACAAGAGATGTGCTGTATCTCACAGGTATGCTGTCACCCGATTTTGTGACCATCTCTTTTTCCTCGAGCAAAAGCCCTACTCCACTATTAAGTGTATAAAGTGGAGAGAAACGGCTGCTCACACCTCTGTTAAAAATATCATTATACTTTTTCCCAACCACATCGGACGACTTAAAGCCTGTCATTTTCTCGGCACTCTTGTTGAATAAGACTATAACACCATCATTATCTACCACTATTACGCCATCTGTCATGCTGTTAAGAATCGAGTCAAAAAACCAGCGCATTCTGTTAACCTTGTAAAAGTTCATCTCCAGCTGCCTGTTCTTCTCTGTGATGTGAACATTAAGCTCTTGTATCTGCTGGCTGATTTTTTGATATGAATCTTCAAGCTCTGCAATTGTACTATTAAAATTATCAATGGCTGCAACAATCGACTCTACGTTTTTTTCTCTTTTTAAATCCATATTCTATAAATCTCTCCACTTATTATTAGCAAAACAAGACCCAATCCCGTGCCCTTAGTTGAATATCATCTTTTTCATTACCTTCTTGAAATCATCAACTGCAAACGGTTTTTTCAGTATTGTGCACATAGCAGGATTCTGAACCTCCTTCATGAGCCATTCGCGAAACTCAGGATTGTCTGAATATCCTGTAACATAGATGACCCTTTGATGTGGATTTATCTTTCTAATCATCCTCATCATCTCGGTCCCCTGAAGTCCTGGCATGCAGAGATCTGTTACAACCACATGAGGCTTATATTTCTTGTAAAGCTTCACAGCCTTTTCTCCATTATTCGAACAATAGACCTCGAGTTCAAAATCACGGCAAATCTTTGAAAGCATATCGATCATTGTATCAGAATCTTCTACAATTAAAACACGATTGTTTGACAGTGTGACACTCTTCTTATTGTGCGGAATCTGTATTACGACCTTTGTTCCCTCACCAACTCTACTCTCTACAGATATTGTTCCACCATACTGTCTGATATAGTAGCTGGCGCTGCTCAGACCAAGGCCAGTTCCATAAGGCTCCTCTCCCTTTCTTTCATTATGAGGAGGCTTTGTTGTAAAAAATACATCGAAGATCTTGTTCATGTTCTCTTCTGGTATTCCGCATCCTGTATCACTTATTTCAATATATATATTCTTCTCATCGTGCCTCGTCCTGATCGTCAAGACCTTCTCTTTTGAGTCGTACATTGCATCAAGACTGTTCTGTATTATGTTGACTATTGCCTGACTGAAATGACCATAGATTCCCTTTATCGACGGAATATTCCTGTCCAGCTTGATATTTGTCTTTACACGATGTTTGAAAAACATGTTTGCCTTTAAAAATTCAAGTTCTATGCGTATCAAATCATTTATATTTAACGACTCCTCTTTGTTCTCGTGTCCCTTTCGACTCTTCAGCATCAAATTGTTTATTATCGACTCCATGACCTCGACTTCATTAATGATAAGATCCAGTTCTCTAAGATTTTTATAATCAAGTTTTAGCAACTGGGCATACCCCTTGATTCCGCTCAATGGTGTCTTGAGATTGTGAGCAAGCCCGGATGCCAGGAGCCCTATCTGTTCGAGTTTTTGAGATTCAAGAAGCTTGGACTGACTCTTGGCAAGATCGTCTAAAGTCTTTTTCAACTCCAGATTTGCACGAGAAATCGCATTATGCAATCTGATAGACTCCATCCTTGCATTCTCTTTTGCTGTAACGTCTTCAAGAGAGATCACACACCATCTCTTACCATTATTTTCCATCGGTATTGCATTTATGCTGTAGTAAAAGTTAGGATTCTCAAAACCCTCTCTTTCAATCTTTGCATTCAGGCTTAAAACAACCTCGCCCATCTTTAAACATCTTAAAAGAGTCTCCCTTATTGGACACGTTCGGCATCCTCTACCAAATCCACATCCTCTGGAAACATCGTTCCTCCTTACACAGTCGAGAATATCACCAATTTTTTTGTTCAGAATATCCTTCTTATTTTTTATCAAAACCTCCATGCCGGCACGATTTATCCTTCTTATGCGCCTCTGGCTGTCCACCACAAGGAGTATGGTTGGTACTGCATCAAAAACCTTCTGCAGCTCATCTACACTCTGGATCAACTCCCTCTCTGCCTGTTTTCTCTTTGTGATATCACGAATTATTCCAAGGATTGCCTTCTGAAATCCATACTGATTCTTCAAAAGACTCAGACTCACCTCAACAGGCCTGCTCCTTCCCGACTTGGAAATGAGTGTGCACTCTATCGGATATCTCCTCTTTCTACCCTGAAATATAAGCCAGAACCTTTCCCATATTTCATCAAAATAGTACTCATCAAAAATATCTTTTATAGACTTCGACACAATTTCATTATAATCATAACCGCACAATTTAAGGAGTCTCGGATTGGCATCGATTATATCGCCATCAGGATTAAAGACTACTATTCCATCATTGGTTGATTCAAAAAATGCATTGAAGCGATGTGCAAATAAAAGCATGGGATTTAAGTTAGAATCTCCAGATAAATCGCTGTCAATCTTTCTATTTTTCTCTAATACTGAGACTGTTTCCAATTGACAATCTCCTGTTTTTTAATTTTTTCAATAAGATCTGGAATGAATATCCCCATTATCCTCAAGTTTTTCAATGAGTTTCGATATTTCGACAGGTTTTGTAAGAACCGTGTACCTGTCCATCTTTCCGGGATAGGGATATGCAGAAAGTATGATCACACTAAGATCTGGATAGAGACTCAATATCTGGTCGCACAATAAGAATCCATCCAGCCCTGGCATTCTTGCATCAACAACAACGCCATCTATCCGATCCACGCTGCCGCGATTTTTATCCAACAGCTCCAGAGCCTCCATTCCATTCTCCGCTTCATAGATGTTGTATCCAGCAGCCTCAAGACCTATTGCCAGAGACCTCCTGAATCCGGAATCATCATCTACCAATAATATGTTTCTCATGTTGTTCCCTCTCATTTAATATCGATTTATTAGAAACAACTATTATGCCAGATCGATTTTAATAGATAAAATATAAATGTAAGTTATTATTTTTTATATAAAAGGAAGGTTAAGAAATTAAGAATAAACTTTATCGTCCAGTATCGGTTAAGTGTTTAAATTACGACACCATGTGTTATTTAGTTGATGGTTTTATTTCAATTCCATAAGTCTTTAAACGAGAAATAAGTGTTGTTCTCGATATCTTTAATATCTCGGCTGCCCTTTTTTTGTTCCCATCCGTCTTTTTCAAGACTGAAAGAATATATCTCTTCTCCAGTTCATGAAGAGGCATATTCTCCTCAATCATTTTCGACTTGTCTATTTGCCTTTCTGTATCCTTGAACTTCGGCGGCAAATCATCTGGGCCGATCTCACCAGCCTTATTCAGTACCAAGAGATGTTCAATTGTATTTTCCAGTTCTCTGACATTTCCAGGCCATCTGTATTTCATGAAAATCTCATTAACATCAGGATGAATCTTTGGAACCTTTCTCTTCATTCTCTTTGAACACTTCTCTAAAAACCATTGTGTCAGTGCCAGGATATCATCCTGCCTCTCCCTCAAAGGCGGAATGTCGATGACTGCAACAGAAAGCCTGAAATATAGATCTTCCCTGAATCTTCCCTCATCTATCTCATCCTTCAACGCCCTGTTTGTTGCTGCTATAATTCTTACATCACTCTGCCTCTCAACGACTTCCCCAATCCTTCGAAACTTTCCATTGTCAAGAAATCGTAGAAGCCTGAGCTGCAGTGCATTTGGTGCCTCACCGATCTCATCAAGAAAAAGGGTTCCCCCATCTGCCTCCTCAATTAGCCCACGCTTGTTTACTGTGGCACCTGTGAAGGCACCCCTGCAGTGACCAAAGAGTTCACTGTCTAGAAGAGTTTCAGGAAATGCACCGCAATTTACTGCAACAAAGGGTTTTTCTCTTCTTTCGCTTAAATTATGGATCGCCCCAGCCACAAGTTCCTTTCCCACTCCACTCTCGCCCTGGATAAGCACCGGTACCGACCATTCTGAAATCATGGACACATGATGAAGCACCTCACGCATACTCTTGCTTACGGCAACTATATCATTAAATGGATATCGATCGGCAAGAACGCTCTTCAGCGTCTTAACAGTTTTCTTCAGTTCCATCTGATTCTGAAGCTTCTTGATCAGGACCTCGAGATGATCCATTGAGAAGGGTTTAACCACAAAATCATAAGCTCCCTGGCGCATTGCTTCTACTGCCTTTGATATAGTTCCATACGCGCTCATCAGAATTACCTCAGAATAGGGGCTGAGTTCCTTTACCTTTTTTAACACCATTATCCCATCCATCTTTTCCATCACTAAATCTGTGATGACTATGTCATAGACCTCTTTTTTTACCATCTCCACTGCCCTCTCACCACTCTCGGCTTCATCAACCTCGTGTCCCCAGTCACTCATTGCTATGCTTAAACTGCGCCGCATATTTTTCTCATCATCAACGACTAAGATATTTGCCATCTTACCCCCTGTTAATATGGTATAGATACTACTATCTTTGTGCCACCTCTCACCCTGTTTCTGACCTCAATCGTTCCTTTATGTGCCTCCACAATCTGTTTTACTATATGGAGTCCAAGACCTATGCCCTGACTCTTTGTGGAAAAATAGGGCTCGAAAATTTTCTCAATATTATCATTCGGGATGCCCGGCCCATTATCTTCGAATATCAGCTCTATGTGTTTGCGCTCCCTGCTCCTACGTGTGATGACCGAGACTCTAACCTCACCGCCCTCACCAATCGCCTGCAGACCATTCTTTATAAGATTCAATGCAACCTGTTCCATCGCATCCGGGTCCACCAATACCTCCGGAACTGTTCTGTCAAGTCTTGTCACAATCTTTTTCCCCCAGATCAACTCAAAATCCTGATTCAACACAAAGATTGCCTTTTTTACAATATCTGTGAGATTTGTCGGGATGAGGTTCAGCTTCCTTGGTTTGGAAAATTCTCTGAGTTGATCTACCATCCTATTGAGCCTTCCAGACTCAGAGCTTATTATCTCAACAAGCTCTTTCATTTTTCCATGAAAATCTGTCTGCTTTTTCAATACCTGAATCGAATTTATTATTGCTCCCAAAGAGTTTCCAATCTCATGTACTATCTTTGCAGCAAGTTGACCAAGACTGGCCAGCTTCTCAGATCTTACCAACTTATCCTGTGTTACTCTGAGCTTCTCTAATGTATCGTTTATCTTTTCGTACGACCCGGCATTTCTCACAGCCAATCCTATCTGTCTTCCAATACTGGTAAAGAACTTTAAATCGAACTCTCCGTTTAAGTGCTGGGCCTCTCCAATGAGATTAATCGATCCAATGGTTGTGTTGCCAGCATGAATGGGTATCAACAAACAGTATTTATTCACGATTTTTTCGTCTACAACATCTCCCCTGAGAAGCTCTCTTAATAAAAATCGATCGGCCTTCCCCTTATATAGAGATTTGGAATAGGCCGAAGATCTATCATGCTGCATTTTCTGAAAAAATTCTACTTCTCTTCTCTTCATGCCCTTCTCGACATGAATATCAGAACCAGGCTCATTCTCATTAAACACAAACATAACACACGACTCAAACTCTCCGAGTTTTAACGCCTCCTCTACTGCCTTACTCATAACTGTTTTCAGGTCAAGTGTCTTGCTCAGCTCGCGTGCGATTAAATTTATTGAATTTAACTGGGAATTAATTCTTTTAAGATCAATCTCTAAACTCTTTTGCCTGGTTATATCTGTAAAGGTTGTAAAAACCGAGCCTACTGTAGTTGTATCCTTATCAAAAACAGGCGTTGAACTGACAAGAAGCCATTTTGTATCAGAATCTGGTGTTTTAATACCAATTATCACATTTGTAACTGCCCTCTTTGTTTTAAACGATATCGATACCGGATGTTCTTCTACAGGAAAGATGGTGCCGTCTTCTCTTACTGCCTGAAACTTGGAGTCACTCAATGACATACCTATCATATCAATGCTCTTTATTCCCAGAATCTTCTCTGCAGCAGGATTACATGCGGTTATCTTTTTACTGGCATCATAGTACAATACTCCCTGATCCATAGTTTCAAACAAACCGCGATACCGCTCCTCCGAAATCCGCAGAGCCTCTTCTGCCCTCTTTCTTAGTGTTATGTCTCTTAAGACCATCACCAGTCCTATCACATCACCAGATCCGCCCATCAGTGGAGCAACACTTGTGTCTATGGCTATACGATTTCCATTCTTATCGATTAAGATTGTATTTTCAGGCAGTCTGAAGACATCCTTCTCATAAATTGAATCCGGAGTAGGAGTGGAAATCTCCTCCCCTGTCTCTTCATAGATTATCTTTAATACCTCGCTTAATGGCCTTCCCCTTGCCATGCTTTGATTCCAGCCCGAAAGCCTCTCGGCCATCTCGTTCATGAATATTACAAGCCCTCCTTTATCTGTAGCAACAACACCGTCTCCTATACTGCTCAATATTGTAGAAAGCCATGCCTCCCTTTCACGGAGTTTTTTATCCATGGAGTGCTTGTATATTGCCATCTCTATTGTGCTTCGAAGATCTCTATCATTAAATGGTTTAACAATATATCCGAATGGTTCTGTTACTTTTGCCTTTTCTAGAGTATCCTTATCTGCATGAGCGGTTAGATAGACAACGGGAATGTCAAATTTTGATTTTATATGTTTTGCGGCCTGGATTCCATCCATCCGATCCTTCAGCATGATATCCATTAATACTATGTCAGGACGATGAAGCTCTGCCAACTTTATAGACTGTTCGCCATATTGAGTTACAGCAGCTACTGAATAACCTATCTTCTCAATGGTCTTTAAAATATCCTCTGCTACGATCCTGTCATCCTCGACAATAAGGATCTTTTTGGGGCTATCCATGACTCAAAATACCTCGAACATATGGAAGGATTTTAAAGTTTTGTATAAATATATATAAAGCAAAATCTTAAATCAAGAAAAATATTAAAAACATGAGAGTAAAAACTCGACCACCAAATAAAAAGGGCTTATAAAATAAGCCCTCTTCAAAATCTTTGTAGCGGGGGGAGGATTCGAACCTCCGACCTTTGGGTTATGAGCCCAACGAGCTACCAACTGCTCCACCCCGCGATCATATAGCATTTTAATATAACTAATTTTCTCCTCAGATTCAATATTTTTTTTAAAAATCTTTGTGAACTGATTCCACTTTTTCTCACTCTTTAACATTAAAACTTAACGGCAAAGTTAGAAAATAATGCATAAAGAGTACAAAGAATGATATAGTTTACTGGCTCCTTTAGGATTTGTCTCTGCAGATCGTTTTAAATAAATATGTCAACATTTTTCAGGACAGGACACAAGACACTATTCACTATTCACTATTCACTATTCACTTTTCACTATTCACTCTTTTCTACTCTCCTGATACCTTCTCTGCATCCTCAAATTTCACCGATACCAATTTAGATACACCCTCTTCCTCCATGGTTACACCATAGAGCGAGCCTGCTACCTTCATCGTCATACGATTGTGAGTCACTATTATGAATTGAGTCTCTTTAGCATAATCTGCAAGCACACCAGTGAACCTCTCAACATTTGCATCATCGAGTGGTGCATCTATCTCATCGAGTATGCATAAAGGACTCGGCTTCACAAGATAAAGAGCGAAGAGCAGAGAAATTGCAGTGAGTGCTCTCTCCCCGCCTGAAAGAAGTGCAAGGTCTCTGAAATGTTTACCTGCCGGTCGTGCAATAATATCTATTCTCGCCTCCAATGGATCTTCCCCCTCCTCAAGCCTGAGATCGGCCTGACCTCCTTGAAAAAATCGATGAAATGTCTTCTGAAAATTTATCTTTACCTGGGAAAATATCTCCTCAAATCTCTTCCTAGCAGTTCTGTTTATTTTCTCTATTGTCTCTCTTAATGTCTTTTCTGCAGATAGAAGATCATCCTTCTGTTTATTGAGAAAATCCAGCCTCTCCTTCTGTTCTCTGTACTCCTCAAGAGCCATCATATTTACTGTTCCAAGTCCCTTGATCTTCCTGTTTACGGCCTCTATCTCACCATCTAACTCTTCAGCATCAACACCGCTCTCAGGCGCATGATCTTCCACCCTTACACCATAAGCATCGAGTATCCTCTCTCTAACAGATGATGCCTGATGATTCAGATCAGATATCTGCATTTCGAGTTCATGAATAGTCTCAGAAACGATATCCTGATCTTTCCGTACTTCTCTTACCTCTTTCTCTTTACTTCTTAGCTCTTCAACGATCTTCTGATACTCTTCCTCATACCTCTTGAGCCTCTCCTCTTCATTCTCCTTCTCTGAATAATCACCACTCAGGGCAGACTCATTATGTTTTATATCACTATTTAAACTCTCTATTTCTTCCTCTGCTTTTTTTATCTCATCCAATCGCTCTTTTATGTTCTTACCTATCTCATCGATGAGCTCCTTTGAGTGTTCTATGTCGTAGTCAAGATTCTTTCTGTCTCCCTTTAAACGTACAACCGAAAGATTCAAACGATGAACCTCATCCTCCTTAACCACCTCCTGCTCCTCCAATCTATCAATTTCCGACTGAAGATGACTTGAATCGGCCTCACATTGATCCCTCTTTTGGTGAAGAATCTCCATATTCGGATGAAGATTTTCCAGTCCAACCTCCATCTGTTTTATCTCATCGAGAAGCCTCTTTCTCTCTACACCATTTCTCCTGAGTCCCTTTTCTGCCCTCTCTTTTTCAAACTGATTCTTTGCCCTGAGCTTATCGATCGATAAAACCCTTGACTCTATTTCCACCAATTTTCTCTCAATCTCTCTGCTATCACCAGCTACCTTCTCTCTCTTGACCTCAAGCTCTTTTAATCTGCTTTTTAAATCGCTCAACCTTTTTTCGAGCTTTTCTATCATGCCATTTAACTCATCAACACGCTGAAGTCTTCCTACAATTCCTTCACTCTCTCCACCAGACAGTCCCGACCTTACAAATCCATGCCCACCGAGTAATTCACCATCGAGTGTTGCCACCCTGATTGTACCCGTACCAGCAGACTCGATCAACCTTCTCGCAGTATCGAGTTTTCTGACAATTATAAGATCGCTGAGAAGGTTCTCTACTAAATTTCCAACCTTACCCTCAAACTTTACAATATCACTCGCCCATCCGACTATATCGGCATCATCAGGAAGCCGCGGCCTTTCTCTCAATACAGGAAGCTTTCCTATCCTGTCAAGACAGACCAGAGTTACATTTCCTCCGCCTCTCTCTCTTATCATCTTCAGTGCAGCTATTCCGCTCGACATTGTATCGAATATGAGATAACGAGCAGCCTCTCCAAGACCAACCTCAATAGCACTCCTGTGGCCGGGTTCTATCCTCAACGAATCCGCAAGAACTCCCCTGAATCCATTAGGCTTATCCTTAATTATAATCTTTGCACCATCTGTAAGACCTTCACCACTCTCTATGACATTTTGCAGAAATTTTCTCCTGCCTCTAAGTAAATCTAATTCTCCCTGTTCCTGATATGTTCTCTCTCTTATCGACTCTATTCTATTCTGTATCCTTTCTTGTTCCTTCTCTACTTCATCTTTCTTTTTAACTATAGCATTCCGCTGATCCTGAAGTTCCCTTAGATTTCGACTCAACTGCTCAATTTCACCATCTACCTTATCTGCTGTTTTTCTGAATTCATCATCCTCCTCATTGAGTCTCTCAAGCCTGCCTCTGATGTTATCGATCTTTGCCCTCAGTCGCGTCTCGTCATTATTTAATCTATTTATCTGCTCAAGACATTTTATTATCTCTTTCTTCTTATTATTTAAATCGAGCCGCTTCAGGTTCAGACCCTGCTGAAACAGATCGAGCTCTTTTTTCTTATTATTAAAAATTCTCTCTGTACTGGTTATCTTTACCTGAAGAGCCTCCCTCTCGGTTTGTGATATCTCAAGGTGCTCTTCCTGATCTTTTAGCCTCTTGTTGAGCTCTTCGATCTCAACTCTATATCTGGCTATGCGCTCCTCCAATGAAGATATCCTCTCTTTGCCAACACGAATATCGCTCTCCCTCTTGTGTATCCTCTCAACCATTTCAGATACTTTTTGGCGAATATTTGAAACCTGCTTTTCACTATCGATTCTCCTCGCCTGGAGTGATTCAAGATCTGCCTCTTCCTTTGTGATCTCTGTAGTCTGCCCGTCTCTCTTCTTCTCGAGAGTCGATAGCTTTTTCTTGAATGGCTCCATTTTCTCCTGAAGATCAAAATAGATCATGGCTGCCTTTTTAATCTCAAGTTCTTTCAGCTCCTGCTGAAGAGTCTGAAATCTTCTCGCCCTCTGCTCCTGACGTTTTAGTGATGCAACATTGCGCTCAACTTCATTAATTATATCATTCACCCTTAGAAGGTCATTCCTTGTGGATTCCAATTTTCTTGCAGCAGATTTTAATCGATATTTATACTTAGTTATCCCTGCAGCCTCATCAAACAATTTCCTCCTGTCTTCGGCCTTATCGCTGAGGATATCCTCAACCATCTTCAACTCAATCACCGAATATGTACTGGATCCTATACCTGTATCCATGAAGAGATCCTTTATGTCCTTCAGCCTTACCTGATTTTTGTTTATAGAATATTCACTATCACCCGACCTGTAAAGCCTGCGCCTTATCACGACTTCAGAATAATCGATGGGAAGTATGTGTTTTGAATTGTCGAAAACCAGAGAGACCTCTGCCATGCCGAGCGGCCTTGAAGAATGGGCTCCACCAAATATTACATCCTCCATTCTGTCTGCCCTGAGAACAGACGAGCGCTGTTCACCAAGAGCCCATCTGATAGCATCCACAATGTTGGTCTTTCCACAACCATTTGGGCCCACAATTGCAGTGATTTTATGATCGAACCTGAGCTCTACCTTTCTGGCAAAGGATTTGAATCCATGAAGAGATATCTTAGAAAGAATCATCTATAATCCAAATATTAGGAAAATGAAAAATCCCTCTTTCATCGACTGCAAGAGGGGTAATAAAATTCTATTTTGCTATAGACCAGACAAATTAAATATAGCCATTTATACAAACCTTGTCAAGAAAAAATATATCAAATTTTGCTCGCCCGATGCTATCTTATCAGAATCATTTTCTTTGTTTTTACTACTCCGCCTACACTAAGCCTGTAAAAATAGAGCCCGCTTGGAAGGTCAGTACCATCAAATGATACTGTGAATCTACCAGGCCCCTGAATCTCATCAACAACCGTACAGACCTGTCTTCCTAATATGTTGTAAACTTTCAATCTCACAAGGTTAGAAGACGGAAGAGAGTATGATATGGTTGTAAAATTATTGAAAGGATTTGGATGGTTCTGCCCCAAATCGATCCTCTTGGGAAGATTGCGAATCTTCTGAGTAATCTCGTCCCTGAATTTTACATCCATGCTATCTGTTGTAGAGTTTCCATATTCATCTCTTGCCTCTATGAAAATACGATAGTCGCCGTCAGGATAGTCTCCGACAGAGAATGCAAGCGACTTTTCACTAAGGCTTATAGTTGTGTCTCCATTGCTGTTCGTCAAAATAATATAGTAATTCCTCTCTTTGCTCATCCAGCTCGAGGCACTTAGTCGGGAATCTCTCTTGTAAATGATGGTCGCATATGGCTCATATTTATCAGAGGCATAGAAATCAAATGAGTGGTTCAACCTGTGACCGAGCGTTTTAGGAAATACTATATTTCCATCAGAAAGCCTTTTGACCCAGTAGTAGGTCTCCAATGGTGGCTGCTGCCACTGCGAGTCACCAACATAATCATAAATCTTGGTAATAATGTCAACATTGCCATACAGACTATCAGGATCGAGATAGTGACTCGTCTCATTAATGCAGAATGCAAACTTTGAGCCGCTGAACACATTCTCGAACACAGGAGGATGTTCATCTGTATCTGGATGAAGTGAGAGAAGAGGATTGTACACTATTCCCCATTCATTATCATCATACTGCCAGACAAGGCCGGTATCCCTTATCTCTACAAAATGAATGTGACCCCAGTCCTCATACCAGTGAACAATGTCACCCAGATAATCATGAACATAAACTGTGTCGCCCACATCCACCTGAATTGAGCCGGGAACTATATGTGCATAGAGCCATCCCTCAGACAGTTCAGCCTTCTGCTCCTTGGCAACAGCAATTCGCCAGTAGATATATCCTCCTATCGTTAAAACACACTTAACAACACCCCCCTCCACTGCATATACCGGCTCATTTTCCGGTACAATTATATCAAGCCCCTGATGAAGATACGAGCTATTTCCTGTGCCCATGTGTTGTTCATAGTAGTTCCAAACTGTCCGCATGCTGTCAAAAGGTGCAAACGGCCACTGGATCTGTTTATATCCAAGATTCATCTCTTTTGCCGGGGGCCTTAGATCACCGAAAATCTCTATCTCCTTCCTATCTACCTCTTTCTCTGTCTTCATCTCTCCAGTATAGTCGTATATCTTTAATATTCCCCTCGAAACACTCCTGTCTCTGTACTGGATACCTGCATAAATTTTATCTTTTATGACAAGAAGCTCTCTATACGATCTCCCTCCTCTTTGATAATCACTCCAAATCGGCTCACCGCTCTGAATCGAATAGACCCTTAAATTTTTCTTATCCACTGCTGCAACAAAACCATATCTTGACGATAATTTTAAATCCCTCGTGTAGTAGAAACCCGTCCTAAATTCTCTTATGAGTTTTCCTCCAGAATAAACCCTCACTCTTTTAGGCAAAGCCAGTGCAATAAGATTTTCATCTTCAGAAATATCAAACTTAAACGCCTTATCAAACCTCTCGATGCTATTGCTTGAAACATCGATGAGCTCAAATCCATCGGCCGATCCCACTCCAAACTTGTTTCCACTCTTTGAAAACCCAAAAAGTGATGCTCCCCTGAATTTTTTCGACATTATGTGTTTACCCTCTTTGGAGTAAAAATGGATTGTAAGCTCTCTATCAAAGTGGCGGGACATATCCATAAAGGCTATAAAACCGTTGTTCGAAATGTATAAATCTGAACCTGGAACACTCTTCATGGAAAAAAGCCTCTGAGTTCCTTTAAAAAATTCAAAATCACCGAGCCGCCTGATTTCATCCCCGGCCGCTACAATTTTATATCTACACCAGAAGTCTCCATTTTCAGAATATCTGTGGAAAGGATCATCTCTACCTATCCTTAAAAATGTGCCATTGTATGAAAGTGTGATTCCCTTAGGCAGACCTAAATCTGCTCCACTTAAAATACCAAGCATAACAAGGCTTACTAAAAACAGCGACACTTTCTCTACACCGATCTTCACAACTCCTCCATTATTTACTTATTACTTAATCTTTTTCAACCGTCTTCTTGAAGGTTCGAAATTTGGATCTGCCTTCATTGCCTTCTCAAAAAACTTCTTTGCCTTCTTCAGATATATTTCACCCATTGTGTGGTATAATCCTGGATCATCGGGATAAAGTGAGATTGCAATCTCTATAAGCTCTTTTGCCTCATCTAATCTCTGAGCTTCTATAAAATCCAAGGCATAGCCATTTAGGCCACGTGCACTCACTGCTCTCGAATCTGGATCGATCTCTTTAGCTTTTTTAAAGAGCTTCTCGGCCCTCTCCTTCTCCCCTGATAAAATAGAGATATTTGCCATCAATACATAGTGAACAGGCGAATCGGGATAGAGCTGTTTGGCCAGATCTGCAATCCGACTGGCTTTTTCATTTACACCGCTGAGATAGAAATATCGCCCGGTGTCAAATATATCGGAAAGAAAATCTGGATATACCGCTGCGTTCCTAAAGGCTCTCTTTAGGATCTTTTCTGTACTCTTTAAATCTGAAACAGGATTAATTGCAACCCTGCACACCTCATCGGTATAGACCAGCTCCCACTGGCTGCACCACTCTATTATCAATTTCTCTAAATCATCATGAAAACAAAAGTCCACTGGAAAATCGGGATCTGCCATATAGGTCCTAATATAATCTCTAAAAAATGGAAGCGCACCATATTTGTGATACTTTTTCATCGATCCATGGTCATGGTGTTTATCGAGCACTGACGCCATGAATGAACCCACTTTTACAAACGAGTATTCCGCCACAGGATGCCTTCCATCTCTTATTTTTCTGATAAATCTTTTAAACCCAATCTTGAGGCTGTCTTTAGATACGCATCTATTAAAATAGTTAAATGCCTTCTTCAATTCGCAACTATCCCGAGTTACTGCTCTCTTATGTCTTTCGAAGTATGCAAGACCGTAATTATAAACATCTCTCATTCCATCGAAAATCGCATCATCAATAGGATCTTTAAAATATATGTCAATATTCCACTGCTCACCAAAAATAAGCTGAAAGAGACGACGGGAATAATGAAACAGATTCGCCCCTTCAAAGTTGTATGCAAGCGCAATAGCAAAATCATCTACTGGAAGTCTCAGAAGAAGAGTTCTTGTTTCTGCCTGGCCTCCCGTATGGAATACACAGAATCGCCCATTCACAGGTTCTATTCGCCACCCCATTCCATAATCTGTAAGATGGCCATCTGTAGTGTACATCGAAGTCTCCATTAGGTCTATTGTCTTTCTCGAAAGCACCTTCTCGGTTGTAAGGCCCCTTGCATATTTCAATAAATCCACTACTGTAGAACGAGTGCCTCCTGCCGCAAACCTGCTGCTGATATCTATAAACTCAGAATTCTTCAACACCCCATCAACAAGACGATATCCCTTGGCACGATTCGGAATCAATCTTTCTGGATCATCCATATAGGTATCATTCATATCGAGCACTTTCCAGAGATTGTTCTTCATATAGTCTCCATAAGACTCCCTTGCCACAGACTCGATAACTGCTCCAAGCAGATTATATCCATAGCTGCTGTAGTTGTATTCTGTTCCAGGCTCTGCAACAAGATCGAAATCGTCAAATATATCTATTGACTCTCTTGTGTCCTTATGCACCTTTATATGAAGCTCTTTCTCATAATCTTTGTAATGAGTTATTCCTCCAAGGTGTCCTAAAACCTGCCTTATAGTAATGGGCCATCTCTTCCTTGGAAAATATGGTACATACTCCTGAACCTCTGCATCAAGATTTAGCCTACCCCTCTCCATGAGTTGAAGTATTGCAACCGCTGTCATCGATTTTGTATTTGATGCAAGTCTGTATTCAGTTTTAGACTTTGCTGGAACCATGTTCTCAAGATCTGCATATCCAAATCCATCGGTCCACACAAAATCATCCTTATAAAAACCCACAGAAAGCCCTGGTATCCTGTCAAATTCCATCTGTCCGGCTACAAACTCTTTAAACTCTTTTATCTCCTGACCATATCGGCTCTCTTTCTGTGCGCCTGCGCCCACAGAAAAAACGACAGCAATGAAAACAAAACACACCAAAGATCTTCTCATACTCCTCATGATGGTTACCTCCCTTTTCATTCCTGGGGAACCGGCCATAAAAAGCTACCATTTTCAAAAAAGTAGGCTATCTGTCTCACTGTATGCTCACTCTTCCTCTTTACAGCCTCTCTGGTATTAAATGCATTGTGAGGAGTCAGAATGACATTTGGAAATTCAAGCAGCTTTAGAGTTGCCCTTGTCTCATCATCTACAATCTTGGTTTTTTGACGAAGCGAGACTGCAAGCCTGCTCTCATCCTGATAGACATCGAGCCCAACGCCACCTATGCGTCTTTCGCTAAGCAAACGGTAAAGATCGGTCGGTGGAGACATCTCTCCTCTTGCAACATTAATAAAAATAGCTTCTGGTCTGGCTCTTGAGAGTAGATCATAATCGAAATATCCACGATTTTCTTCTGTTAGATTCATTGCACAGACTATAACATCAGCCCTTCCTATTCCCTGTTCAATCGATACATATTTAACAGATGAATGTTTCTTTACGATATCAACCCCGAAAACCTCCATACCGAGCCCTATTCCAATCTTGACCACCTCATAGCCAATATTGCCTACCCCAACAATTAGAAGAGTCTTACCAATACACTCCCTGCCTGTCAATCCATCTCTTTTAAAACTCAGGAAGTTCTCAATCTGAGTCGGCAGTTTCCTCAGAAGTGCCATCCACATTAGCATGGCCTGTTCTGCAACAGCTCTGTTGCAATATAGGGGAAGATAACCGCAAGCAACCTTATTTGAGGATGCTATTAAAAACGATTTGAGGTGATCATACCCTGTGCTTCGACTCAAGACCCCATCAATGGAGTCCTTCCATTCACTAGGGATACGGGATTGTGTTCGAATGCTTATCAATCGAGCAGGAGGCTGAAAGTCTCCACTCTCCTGAACAGTGCTCTTTACAAATCCAGCCTTTATGCTAATCGGAAGCGACTCTCTTAAGGCCTCCTGTTCCTCCTCAAAGGCCTCATAAAAATATACATCCAAACCCTATTTCCTCTAAGTACTATCTTTTTAACGATTAATTGAGATACACTGGTTACCTTAAGAGAACTATTTTTCTCGATTTAATATGGCCACCTGCCTTCATATAAACAAAGTAGAGACCGCTGCTCACAACTACTCCATTTCTGTCTTCACCATTCCACGAGATGCGATGAGTTCCAGCCTCATAAACACCATCAACAAGTGTTCTGATCCTCTGACCCGATGAGTTGTAGATTGTGATCTCAACGTGTGATCGTGATCCAATCTCATATATTATTTCTGTGGTAGAATTAAATGGATTTGGATAATTCTGAACAATCCTCCATCTTTCTGGGCCCTCTTTATTCATCCTCTGATCAACAGAGGTAGGGCTTTTTACGGTCAAATTTACTGGAACCCTTACAATGTTCTGGGTAGTGTCGTTGGATAACACCTGAATCGCCCCATAATAGTAGCCCACATCAAGACCGGAAGTGCGTATGATTATTGGCACCTGCAGCGTATTATGAGGCGGAACAGTGCCCACTCCGCCTATCAATTCGATCCATTCTGCCTCCATCATTCCGAATCCTTTTTTACGCATTTGAAGATTGTCGTTTGCAGAATCAAAGAATATTTCGGTTCCATTATCCTCTATTTTTATATTATCAACAAAGAATCCATATAGTGACTGATCATCCTTTGTGCACCACCCAAGATCGGATGCAAATCCAAAACGGATCACCACCTTATCAGAAATATATGAAGAAAGGCTGGCATTAACACTTATCCATCCCCCACTCGAGCCTCCCCATCCTGCTATATCGTAGCCCATGTTCCATCCCTGGTCTGGATGTCCAAAACTCCACAGATGCTGACAATTGTACTGTGGTGTCACATCTGTCAGAACCGTGAAAGAGCTTCCGCCATCAGTAGAGATCCAGACATTGCACCCGTCCCATCCGTCATATGGGAACTGAGGATTCTCAGGAGACTCTATTGCCCAGTATCCTTTGAATGTAAGCTTCGGGTTTGAACAACCCGACAGATCCAGCACCGGTGTATCGAGATATTGAAGCCAGTGATTGTCATATCCGCCTATCTCTGGATCGCCACACCACCATGAAACACCATCGTATGAGTTGAAAGTGTCGGGATGAAACATGCATGGAATCTCATAATCGATTAGCGAAAATTCGAGCGTTCCATCTCCCGAATTCTCGACGGTGACAAAGGCAGAGACAGAATCTCCCTTTGTTATGGAGAATGATAGAGTGTCAGGAGAAATCGAAAGTGATGATGCGCCTACAGAACCATCATATACAAACGGAATATACTGCCCTATTCCGCACTCGCCCCACTTTATCCTGAAATAGCCTCCACCGCCGTACCAATAAGGCTGAAAATCAGTGTTTTCTCCCCAGTATTCACCCCAGCTGTTCTTGCATATCCAGCACGAATCCGCATCACTCCAGCCAATTATGAGAATTGCATGACCACCCAATTCGGCTCCTGTAGTGTGTTCATATACACCGCCTGAATAGTAGGAGAAATCGCTGTATATCATCATCCCGGCAGAGACAGGATGACGATAAACAGCATTTTTTATGTTATCAACACTTGCCTCTATTAGTGTTACATAACCCCAGCCAGGAATCTTTACTGCTTCGCTCTCCCATTCATCACACCTGTCGCTGCACGGAATAGTATCTTCTGCTTCGTAAACAAAACACTCTTCGCTGGCTACACCCTCATTCATGAAATAATCAAGTGCACCTTCAACATACCAGCCGTCACAGCTGCCATCAGTACAGGATAGCACCTGCTGCTCTGAAAGATCTATCATGGAATCGGGATTTGAATTAAAAATCTTCCACCACGATTCCACCTGAGCAACTGCCGAAAAATCCCAGCAGCTTCCACAATCTCCCTGCTGTTTGACTGGTGTGACCCAGTTCCCTCCATTATCACGCCAATCAAAGAATGAGGGAAGATTAGCCTTCTTTGGTAACCGCAGCAGTACTGCCTCACTGCTGTCGCGAGGACCAAGGATAGTACCACAAAGCCTCTTCTTCTCACTTAGTGAAAGTTTTGATATGTTAGTTGGAGCGGCTATCCATGAAGCCCCTTTCTGTGCAATGGCATCTCTTATCTGCTGTATCTGGTTTGATACCCCCTGCGAAAAAATAGACGAAGAAAGAGCAATAAATAAAATCAAGATCCAAAGGAATTGTTTTCTCCTCATCTGTTTTCCTTTCCATTAATTTGAAATTTTAAAACAATGATGAAGTCAAGTTCGAGTAGACAAATATTCATTCATATATGGATATTATAGAAAAAATATTTTTAAATTACAATAATTTTTTACTAGAAATTACGCTGTCTTCTTGCCTCGAAAAAAATCAGGCCTGCTGCAACAGAGACATTCAAAGACTCTATTCTCCCCATCATGGGGATAGAGGCTAAAAAGTCACACTTCTCTCGTACTATTCTGTGCATTCCCTCTCCCTCACTTCCAAGCACAATCCCCGTACCATCTTTGAAATCTAATTCCCAGTAAGGTCTTCCTCCCTCCCTAGAAGTTCCTACTATCCATATGCCTTCTCTTTTAAGATCATCAATCAATCTTGAAATGTTTACAACTCTTACAATGGGGAAATAGGCCGCAGCTCCAGCAGAGGCCTTAAACACTGAAGGCGTCAGTCCTGCTGCACGGTGTTGCGGTATAATTATGCCGTGAAAAGCCGCACCTTCTGCGCTTCTTATTATTGCCCCTAAATTCTGAGGATCCTGTATTCCATCTAAGATTGCTATCAGAGGAGGTTCATTGCTCTGCTGTGCCACTCGAAAAATATCCTCCAGCCGATCATACTCCCTCATCCTGATCTCTGCAGCAACTCCCTGATGCTTTTCATGACCGATGAGCTCAGATATTCTATGGCGCCGCATTCTTATTATTGGGATAGATTTTGCTGAAGCAGAATCTATTATATCAGAAATGGTTTTGCCCCTCAACCCCTCTGCAATAATCAATCGCAAAACAGGCATGTCTGTCCTGAGCCACTCTGCAACAGGATTTCTACCAGTTATAAATGAATTCATTTTTTTATGAAATGGTGAGCAGGATTACAATCTATCCCGATTTAACGGACAAGAGATCGATTTGTAGCTATTCCTCATCATCTAAATAGAATGAGGCTTGGGTACGAAACATTGCTTATCTGTTAACTCGAGATCTATTTAAGATCACCAATCTTCTTTGCAGTTAGTATCACAACATTTTCCACAGGAACATCATCCATGCCATTTTTTGTCGTTGTTCTAACCGATCCTATATGATCGACAACATTCATCCCCTTGATTACCCTGCCAAACACTGCATAGCCAAATCCTTCAGGTGTATTGTCTTTATGATCAAGATGGGGATTGTCAACAAGATTAATGAAAAATTGTGATGTAGCACTGTTAGGATCGGACATTCTTGCATAGGCAATTGTTCCCCTCTTGTTCTTCAGTCCGTTTGTTGCCTCGTTTGGTATTGGAAGATTCCCTGTCTGTTTTTCACGAAGCATGGTATCAAATCCACCACCCTGAATCATAAATCCATCTATTACACGATGAAATATTGTATTGTTGTAAAATCCGCTCTCCACATAATTGAGAAAATTATCTACAGATACTGGCGCCTTATCGGGATAGAGTTCGAGAATTATCTCTCCATAATTTGTGTTAAGACTCACGAGAGTCCTGTTTGAAATATCTTTTATATCGCTTCCAATTCGGCTCTTATTGCAACCCGAAATAATAAGAACAAATAATAAAATAAATAAACTCATCTCTCTCTTCATCTTAAACACCATTACCTCCTACTAACTTTTAATTCATCAAAAGCCTTCTTAAGATTCTCCCATGTCTTCTCAAGTGCCTCAGAGATGACCTTTGTATGACCAACGATAGGCATAAAATTTGTATCTCCTCCCCAGCGCGGCACAACATGAAAGTGAAGATGAGTTGTGATTCCAGCCCCTGCCAATCTTCCAAGATTCATCCCTATGTTATACCCCTGTGGATTCATTACCCTCTCCAGTACGTCCTTGGAGAGCCTGAGAAGATCAAACAGCTCAATCTTCTCTTCATCGGTAAGAGAAGAAAGCTCACTTGTATGTTGATATGGAACAATTAATAGATGACCATTGTTGTATGGATAGCGATTCATTATCACAAACCCGGTTCTCCCCCTGTATACTATGAGATTTTCTCTGTCCTTTTTCTCACCGGGCTTCTGGCAAAATATACAGCCATCCTCCTTAAAACAATTCTTAATATACTCTATCCTCCACGGTGCCCAGAGAATATCAGGCCCTTTTGATTTTGAACTATTCTCTTTCACAACTATCCTTCGTCTTCCTTTTCTTTTGCCCTGGCTGCTTCTTCTATCACTTTCTTCTCAAGGTCCTTTGGCATTGGCTCATAATGAGAAAATGAACGGGTATAGATTCCGCGTCCCGATGTTATCGATCGAAGAGTCGTAGCATAGCGATCGAGTTCAGAAAGTGGGACCTTTGCTTTTATAATCTGAAAATGGCCGCTGACCTCAGAACCAAGAATCTTTCCTCTTCGCCCTGAAAGATCGCCCATTACATCGCCCATTACCTCTTCAGGAACCTTCACCTCTACATCATATATCGGCTCCAGAAGTATTGGATTTGCCTTGAGAAAACATCTCTTGAAAACCTCCCTTCCTGCTGTTTGAAATGCAATATCCTTCGAATCTACAGGATGTTCCTTTCCATCATATACTATTGCCTTCACATCAACAACCTTGTAGCCAGCAAGTGGACCAGCCTCAAGAACGTTTTTTACTCCCTTCTCAATAGAAGGAATGAACACAGATGAAATTGCTCCTCCCTTAACCTCATTAACAAACTCAAAACCACCTCCCTTGGGCATTGGTTCGACCTTCATCCACACCTCAGCAAATTGACCAGCACCTCCTGTCTGTTTCTTGTGTCTGTATTTGTCATCAGACTTCGAGGTTATGGTCTCACGATATGGAATCTTTGGCCTCTCTTCAACCACATCAACACCAAAACGCTCCTTCAAACGTTTTATAACGACCGTTAAATGAAGTTCTCCCTGTCCAGAGATTATTGTCTGCTTTAGTTCAGGATCATTCACAACACTAAAACTCGGATCTTCATTATGAAGAATATGAAGACCGTTGGATATCTTCTCCTCATCGCCCCTGCTCTTTGGCTTTACTGCAACACTTATGATAGGATCAGGAAAATCTATTGATTCCAATATTATGGGATCTCTTCTGTCGCACAGTGTATCACCCGTGGTAGTATTCTTCAACTTTACGAGAGCACCAATGTCTCCTGCCTGAAGCACGCCGATCTCCTTCCGATTCTTTCCATTCAGAAGGAATATCTGACCTATCTTTTCATTCCTCTGCTGAGTAGCGTTGAGAACCTCCTCTCCTGAAGTTATTTTACCAGAATAGAGGCGTATTAGTGAAAGTTCACCCACATGGGCCTCAGAAATCGTCTTAAAAATTATGCTGCTCAGAGGCTCATCACTCGAAACCTTTCGCTCAATGCTCTCATCTGCACCCAGCTTTTTTCCTTTGATGACCTTAAAATCTAATGGTGAAGGGCAGTAATTACCAATAAAATCGAGAAGCAGATGCGTTCCGTAGTTGGTATCTGCCGCACCACAAAGAACAGGTATAATGGTCCTGTTAAGGATTCCTCTCCTGAGTCCATCCTTAAGCTGATTATCGTTTAGTGTTCCTGCATCAAAATAGGCTTCCATGAGTGCATCATCGCTCTCTGCTGCTGCCTCGATGAGCTTATTTCTCAACTCCTCTGCTCTTGGTTTTATATCATCAGGAATCTCTGATGTTTCTGATTTTCCACTCGAATCAGCAGAAAATGTTATCAGCTTCATGGAAAGCAGATCTATCATCTTATTGAATCCCTCTCCCTGATTTACAGGAAAACTGCATGCCACCACATTGTTTCCATAGATCTGTTGAGCAGTTTTTAAGACCTTATCAAAATCTGCGTGTTCACTGTTGATGCGATTAATGAAGAAAAGAAGCGGTGTCTTATATTCATTGGCAAATCCAATAACCTGCTCTGTTCCAACTTCTACTCCTTCAACACCATTGATAACAACAACAGAAAGATCTGCAACTCTAAGTGCCTCTTTTGTCTCACCAATAAAATCGGAATAGCCGGGCGCATCGAGTAAATTCATTTTCCAGTCTTTCCAGAATCCATGAAGAAGAGATGTGCTTATTGATATTTTCCTCTCGATCTCATCTGGATGGTAATCAGAAGTCGTCGTTCCATCATTAATGGTACCTATTCTGTTCTTCTCTCCCATGCTGAAAATGATAGCTTCTGACAAAGATGTCTTTCCAGAACCTCCATGACCAACTAATGCAAAATTTCTTATCTTATCCGAAGTAATTTCCTTCACAGAGTACCTCCTATTTATTCTTTTCAATTATCAATTCTTTAACGCAATCCCTCATTATCTTCCCAGTCTGATTCTTGGGAAGCGAAGAAGCAAAATGAATGACCTTTGGACACATATATGGTGCCATATGTTCTTTCGCATATTTTATTATCTCCTCCTCACTCGCCTCCTCACCATCTTGTAAGACAATGCATGCATATATCTCCTCACCACAATCTGGATCGGGAAGTCCAAGTACTGCTGCCTCTTTTATCTTCGGATTCTTCAAGAGAATTGCCTCAATCTCCCTGGGATATACATTAAAACCACTCTTTACTATAACATTTCTCTCTCTTACAACTATGAAGCCAAATCCATTCTCCTGAAGCTGAGCAAAATCTCCTGTATAGAGCCATCCATCTCTTAAGGCCTTCTCGTTTTCATCGGGGCGGTTTAGATATCCCTTCATTATATTTGGGCCCTGTACGATTATTTCACCCACCTCACCAGGTTTCACCTCCTGCCCCGACTCATCGATTATCTTCATCTCTACACCGGGAAGAGGAAGCCCAATCGAACCAGGTTTTCTTTCTCTTACGAGACTGTTAAAAGAGACCATGGGTGAGGCTTCGGTCAATCCATAACCCTCTATTATCGATACATTGAATCTGCTCTCAAACTCCTGAAAGGTCTCGGCCTTTAATGCATCTCCCGTAGATATACAATATTTTAAAGAGCTCAAATCATACTTTCTCTCTTTATCTACACCCAGCATCTCTGTTATCATAAAAGGTGTACCTGTAAAATATGTGACTTTCTCTCTCTCAATTGTCTCCAATATATCCACACCAGAAAACTTTGGAATCAAGACAACACATCCACCAGAATTAAAAAATGAACCCATCACAACAGTCTGACCGACCATATGTGTTAAGGGAAAGACCCCCGCCATGCTATCGCTGGTATCAAATTTAAAATACTTGCAACATGAATCGATGTTGGATAATATATTCTTATGACTCAGCATAACCCCCTTGGGTCTACCCGTGGTTCCTGAAGTATACGAAATCACTGCTGTATCATCACCGCCCACATCTGTGATCTCCTCCATGGGATCATTTATCTCTATCAAATAGGTGAGCCTCACCTCACCCGCCTCTGCCTTCTCTCCTAGTACAATTCTTTCAATCTTTCTGCCTGACTCGCTTATTGCTTTTTCCACTTCCTTCCGCAATTGATGCCAGTAAATGATCCCCTTTGCTCCTGAATCGTTCAATTGATATCCGATCTCCTCTGCCTGACAATGGACAGGAACGGGCACAATAATACAACCCAATTTTAAGAGGGCAAAATAACAGATAGGAAAATGAGGAATGTTTGGCAGCATGAGAGCCACCCTGTCTCCCTGCACAAAGCCAATATTCCTCAATCCATTTGCCAGTCTGTCTGCAGCATCCTTGACTATATTATAAGAAATCTCATGATCTCTGAACCTTAATGCTATGCCGTCAGGATCCTTCTTACATCTATTTTCCAATATAGTATATATATTATTCAACACGAATCTCCTTTAATTCTTTCATCAGCTCCTCAGCATTATAGGAACTCCTCACATAAGGCCCTGCATAAATCCATCTTATTCCGATCTGTTTTCCTATATTTTCATATTCAGAAAAAACTGCTGGGTCTATATATTCATGTACTGGATAACTTTTTGTGCTTGGAGCTAAATATTGACCGATTGTTACTACATCACACTCTACATCATGCAGTAATTTCATTACAGAAATAACTTCATCACGACTCTCACCAATACCGACCATGAGTCCAGATTTTGTGATGATCTCAGGGTTAATCTCTTTCGACTCTTTCAATATATTTAAAGATCTTTTGAAATCTGCCTCTGGTCTTATTTTGCTGTATAATCTTGGAACTGTCTCAACATTATGGTTCAGTATGTCGGGCCTGCTGTTCATTACAACAGCAAGGGAGTCTGTTTTCCCCATAAAATCGGGTATGAGCACCTCAACCGTTGCTTCGGGACAGGTGTGATGAATTTCATTTACACACCTTGCGAAATGTTCTGCTCCTCCATCCTCGAGATCGTCTCTTGTCACCGATGTAATCACTATGTGTTTCAATCCGAGGATTCTGGCCATCTCTGCTATGCGTTCAGGCTCTCCGTGATCAACAGATTTCGGCTTCCCCTTTTTAACACCACAAAAACGACAGCTTCGTGTGCATACATCCCCTAGAATCATGAATGTTGCGGTTGGTTTTTCAAAACATTCTGCGATATTGGGACAACCAGCAGATTGACATACTGTGTGCAACTTTGCCCTGCGCAGCTCTCTTTTTAATCTCAAAACCTGCTCAGTTTCCCTGAATCTCTTTCTAAGCCACGGCGGCAGAGGTCTTCTGCAAAGTTCAGAATTTTTCAATATATTATCTTTCATAAACTTACAATTTTAACAAAACTTTTTCTTATAATCAAGAGGTTTCTTAAGAAAAATTGGAAAACGAAACCAAAATAGTATCTCCATAAAAGAGT
>CAZYVD010000036.1:0-26443 GCA_964651045.1 uncultured bacterium | reverse complement strand
TACTCTCTGCAAAAATTTTCTTTCTTGTTATGAAAATAATAAATCCAGGCAAACTCGCAACCACAGCCACAAGATAGGCCACAAATTCCATTGGCACAGAGATTGAAGACTTCAATCCAACAAGTCCAAACAAAAGGCTTGCAGTGGATTCCCTTATTCCAATTCCTCCGGCACTCACTGGCAGACTTGCCATGATTGCCACAAATGGTATTATCAGGAAAAAATATAGAGGAGAAAGCCCTGCCCCGAGAGAACGCCCTACAAAATAATGCATCAATATTCTCCCACTCTGGATGATAACAGATATTAAAAGCACATGGAGAACAACTCTGCCTCTCTTCCCAAATCCATGTATCTGGTCGTATACTTCACGTACCTTTGCATGAAGACTCTTAGGAATGGCTCTGCGTATAAGCCAGTAGAAATATCGTGCAAAACTCCTGTTGTAGAGAACTATGAGTGCAACGATCCAGCATAAGATTAAAACCAGCAGAAAGAGCCGATAGTAGAGAGGAATATGAGCATAAAGAAACATCCATGGTATTGTAAAAACAGCCATTGCAGATAGAACCAAGAGTCCAACAAATCTATCGAGAAACACAGATGAGACTGCCCCGGTATCACTCGAAGAATACCTGTGGATATCGATCATTCGGAAAAAATCACCTCCGATGCCTCCAATGAGAAAATTATTAAAAAAGATTCCTACATAATAGAATGATAAAACTTTCTTTAAATCTACATCTATTCTTTGGGAGCGGAGAATCAACCACCATTGAAAAGTGCCTAAAAAATGGCTTGCTGTAAATATGATCAACGCCAAAACAATCCACTCATAGCGAACAGAACTAATCTGATCTCCAATATTGTGAATTCCAATCCTGCTAATAAGCAGTAGTATGAGAGATGCGCTGACGATGAATTTTAATGCCTGGATTAAAACCCTTTTGATCAATTTTTCACCTCAAAAAGATCAAACTCTTTATCTTCAAAGATCACAGGCCCTCCTGATCCCTTTAATAAAATATGCAATTGCTATGCTTTTTCTATACATTCGCTGAAACATGAGACTCTCTGGTATGCATCTCAACGATCGTACGGCTCTTCTTCCTGCCAAAACAGTTTTAATTTTCCTTACAACACCAAACATACCTCTCAAAACTGCAAAGCTGCGCTTTGGCTGTTTTATAAAAAATGAGGAGGCAGCAGTAATGATCTCCAGTATGATTCTAAACGGCAGTATCCATATCAGGGCTCCTGCAGTATGGTTTTTTAAAATCATTATTATACTGTTTCTATGATTCAGAACCATTTTACGGATGGAGTCTTCATTTAGGGTTGCACCAGAGCTGTGAAATACAACCGATTGGGGAACAAATACTACCTTATAACCAGCCCAGTGCAACCGCCAGCAAAGGTCGATCTCCTCCATGTGGGCGAAGAAATCTTCATCCAGAAGACCAACACGGTCGAGTGAGGAGCGCCGCAAGAGTATGGCAGCACCACTTGCCCAAAATATCCTTCGCTTTGAATCATACTGTCCTCTATCCTTCTCGATTGTGTTAAAAAGCCTTCCCCATACATAGGGATAGCCAAAGATATCGAGTTCTCCACCCGCCCCACCGCAGTAGTCGAATCGATCGGGCTCCCTTAGGGAGAGCAGCTTTGGCTGAACCGCAGCAACAAGCTCATCTTTCTCTGCAGCCTCCAAAAGTGGACCGAGCCATCCAGGAGTCACTTCTGTATCATTGTTGAGCAGCACAACAAATGGTGATGAAGAAAATCGTATTCCAGTGTTGCATCCTGCTGCAAATCCCATGTTGCGGTGGTTCTCGAGAATCACAACATCAGGAAAACTGGACCTCACCATATCCACGCTTCTATCCGTGGATCCATTGTCAACAACAACTATACAGAAATCTTTATACTCCGTCTCTTGGAGCGAAATAATACAACGGCGAAGAATCTCTTCGCCGTTAAAATGAGGTATTACAATCGTTACTTTGTTATCTGCCCTATCCAATATATTAAATCTACATTTGAGGTGACAATTCCAAGCCCTGCAGTCTCTTCAACTTACCAAGTTCGCTTCTTGCAACGCTATCACCAGGATACCTCATCAAATAATTCTCAAGAAGCTGAATTCCCTTTGCATACTGCTTGGACTGCTTATATATATCCAAAAGGTATCCATAAATTCTTCCCACAGTCTTTGGATTCGATCTTCCGGTCTTAAGAAGGTCATTCAGAATCTCCTCTGCCCTATCCCAATCTTTAAACACATAGGCATAATCCCTAACAAGATCGAACTTCTCGGCCTCGCTCTGATACCGTTCCTTGATAACGCAATCGGTAAATTTATGGTAGTCAACATTACTGCCTGCCAATCTGTATAACTTTGCTATCATCAGGGCAATGCTCTCGTGTGTAAAGGGTATATGTTCAGGAGGAATCCTCTTTAACATCTCATCCAGTACTTTGATTGCCTCCTCATTTTGATTTTTCATGATATAGTGGCGCGCAAGTTGTATGAATGCCTGCCTGAGATTTATCATGAGCCTGATGATTCCAATATTGTAATTTACCTTTGGATCATTCAATCCCCTGTATTTAAATTTCTCAAAGAGATTCCTCCTGAGAAGTTCTGCATCGATTCCTTTGACTTCATAAGGCATTATTCTATAGACAAGTCCATCCATTCTAAGATACTTCTGAAGTCCAATCTGGTTTTCCTGACTGACCGTTACTGCAAAATATACAGGCCTCTCCCATTTCACAACCTCGAGTATTCGCAAGATCATAATATCCTGTACCCTGAGAAGCTGCGGACTCGATTGAGGAAATGTGGGCTTTACTTCAAATACAATTCTGTCCGATATAGATATATCGGATACAGACTCCCCCTTCTGTTTTAGATATTGAAGCTCCCGGTTGCGGATAGCCTCTGGCACGGGTATCATTATCTTCCTCTTCTCCCACCTGATATATCCCAGACTCTCTATATCCTGATCACTCATGCCTATCGGAATCTTGGGTTCAAAGTCTCTCAGCTGCTCTATATACCATGGAGTATTCAAGAGTGACAGATTAACGACCCTTACATCCTTTCTTATTCCTTCCACTTCCTGAAGAAACCACAGCGGAAATGTGTCGTTATCTCCGTTTGTGAACACTATTGCATTGGGTTCACAACTTTGAAGAAGATTGTAAGAGTAATCGTACGCCACATAATTGCCAGATCTGTCGTGTGACTTCACATTAAAGGCAAAAAGATTTATCGGTACTGCAATCATTAAGATGAGTGCTGAAAGTAATAAGATTACTCTTTTTACAAGTATCCTCTTTTTGAAATAATCCGATATCCATTCGAGCACTCCTGCCATGCCTATTCCTATCCACAGTGCAAATGCAAAAAATGATCCAACATATGAATAATCCCGCTCCCTTGGCTGCGGATCTGGCTGATTGAGATATATAATAATCGCATACCCTGTCATAAAAAACAGTATTAGGATGGCAAGGGCCCTCTTCCAGTCCTTAAAAAAGTGATGAACAGTTCCCCACAGTCCCACGAGAAAGGGAAGCCCATAGAGACCTCGAAAACTTATGATTTCGATTATCCTGTCACGATAGTCGAGCGAAACACCCTTTCCGATAAACTGCCATCCAAAATAACGTGTATACATCATGTGAAGCTGGTAATTCCAGAAGTCTGCTTTTCGGTACAAAAATGTCAGAAAAAGATCCTCGCTTCCATACTGTTTTCTTGCAAGATAATCCATGAAGGCCTGTCTCGTAGACGGATCGTTCTCATTTATAGGCGGATCCAGACCCGCCCTAATATATATGACAAGATATGTGGAATAGGCAATAATAACAAGCACAGGGATTATCCACCATACCTTAAATACATACTGATCCTTGTGATACATATAGATCAGAGTAATGATGACCCATATCAGGCCAAACCACTTCAAAAAGGATGCTGCCTTTGCCTGATGCTGCATGAGTGTGGTATATGTCATCTTGGATGGATTGTATTGAAACAGTAAAACATAGAAGAGCATTGGAATCGCAATCTGAACAAACACAAGCATCAACAGCCTTCTTACCTGCTGGTTATCGTGAAAGAAGGCTATTAAAAGCACAAATGGAAACGTCAGGATATTCAAAAGATGTACACCAGCAGCAAGACCAAATATATAGAAAATCAGTAAAATCAATACTATATTACTCGCCTTTTGAGATTGTTCACCCCACTTCAGTGCAAGCCATACAACGAGGGCTGTAAAGAACATAGAAAAGGCATATACCTCGGCTTCTACAGAATTGAACCAGAAACTGTCGGTAAATGCAAAGGAAAGTGCACCAAACAGACCGCTTGTGAAGAGTATGAATCTGTCTTCCCATGTCTTAGGTTTTCCCCTCCACCTCTCGATTAGCTGAAGAATGATCAGGTAGGTAAGCAGTATGGTAAAACTGCTGATAATTACAGAGAAAATATTTACACGAAGTCCGATATCCTTAAAGAAAGGTAACATTGTCATTATTCTTCCTATCAAAAGATAGAGCGGGGCACCTGGCGGGTGCATTACTCCAAGCGTGCGGGAGCATGCAATGAACTCTCCACAGTCCCAGAATGAAGTAGTAGGCGCAACAGAACTCCAATATACGATCAATGCAATTACAAATACGACTCCCCCTACCGCAATCTCGATCTTACGATTCAGCCCATCGGTTTCATAATCCATCTATCTCCTCCATCAATCCTGTTGATCCATTAATTGTTGAAAAGATAACTCAATTTTACATTTAAATCAAGAAATTATCACAACAGCGCTACTTTTTTCTCTTTCTTGAAGATTTATCTTTGGGATTTTCCTTCTCGGCCTTTTTCTCCTCCTTTTTTTCTTCACTCTTTTCTTTCTCCTTCTGGTCTTTATCAACTTCTGCAACATAGTTTAGCTGCAGTTCACTCAACACATGACTTAAGAATCTCTCCTCATCCTCAGAGAGGTTTCCCTTTGTTTTCTCCTTCAACATCACAAGAATATCTATCGAAAAACGAGCCTGATTTAGATCCCTCTCTATCTTCTGGGTGACCGGATTCTTGACCTTTCCCATCTGCTGCCATGCTGCAGCTTGAAAGCTGAGTACAAGTTGCAGAAAAAGAGAATCGCTTCTTTGTTTTTGACTATTATCTGTCATTGCTACCTCCTATGCCACATTTATCAATCCAAATTTATCTCTGTATCTTCTGGCATATACGTTTCTGATCGTTCGATTCTCAGGATGTTGAAGTTCTGGATCGGATTTGACAAGACCGAATGCCTCCTCCCTCGCCTTCTCAAGTAGTGGACCATCTACTGCAAGGTTTGCAATTTTAAGATTTAGCTCACCATGCTGTCTTGTTCCGAAAAGCTCTCCAGGCCCCCTTATCTGGAGATCTGCTTCTGCTATCTTAAATCCATCTGTTGTGGATATCATTGTCCTCAACCTCTTTTCCGCCTCTTCTGAAATATAATCCTTACTCAACAATATACAGGTAGATTTTTTCCCTCCTCTTCCAACACGACCCCTAAGCTGATGAAGCTGTGTCAGTCCAAAACGCTCAGCATGTTCAATGAGCATTACTGTGGCATTCGGAACATCTATCCCAACCTCTATGACAGTCGTAGACACGAGAATATCAATACTGCCGGATTTAAAATCATTCATAACGGCTTCTTTCTCTTCACTGTTCATCCTTCCATGAAGAAGCGCTACTCTAAATTCTTTAAAAACATCTTCAGACAGCTTCTTAAATCCTTCGGTAGCAGCAGCAAGATCTATCTTTTCCGACTCCTCTACAAGTGGATAAACAATGTATGCCTGATTTCCCTCTTTTATTCTCTCTTTGATATATTGATAGATCTTCTCTCTGCTCTTCTCTTTCCGCCAGAATGTATCTACATTCATTCTTCCCTCAGGCATTTCATCTATTACCGATACATCGAGATCGCCATATAGAGTAAGTGCAAGTGTACGCGGTATTGGTGTTGCAGTCATGACAAGAATGTTCGGGCTGTATCCCTTTCTGCCGAGAGCGGCACGCTGTATTACTCCAAACCTGTGCTGCTCATCGATAACCACAAGACCGAGCTTTTTGAACCTGACCCTCTCCTGTATCAGGGCATGTGTGCCCACAACTATGCTAACATCTCCGCCCGATATCTTTTCATAAACCTCTTCTTTAACCCTGCCCTTCTGACTGCCCTTCAGAAGAGTAACGTTTATTCCCATCCCCTTCAGCCACTGGCGAATTGTAAGAAAATGCTGTTCTGCCAGGATTTCTGTTGGTGCCATCAATGCTGCCTGATAACCATTCTCAACAGCAATAATCATGGCATAAAGAGCAACAACAGTCTTTCCACATCCCACATCGCCCTGAAGAAGCCTGTTCATCGATTTTTCAAGGCCCATCTCATTCCTGATGGTCTTCATTACCCGTTTCTGAGCATCCGTGAGTTCAAATGGAAGCATCTTCAGAAACGTCTCTATCTTCTTTCCAATTTTTGGACATGAAATTCCGCGCCGTGCTGTCTCTGTTGTTTTTCTCTGAAGCGCAAGGAAAAGTTGTATATAGAACAGCTCCTCAAACTTCAATCTATGTTCTGCAAGAGAGTAACTCTTCCAGTCGGATGGGAAATGGATGTTTTTATAAGCATCTGAGATTGAAATGAGTCTTTGCCTTTCTATTATACTGACAGAGAGGGTCTCCTCTATTGTATCTTTCACTCCATTTATAACCATCTTCAACAGCTTACGAAATCCTCTGCTATCGAGCCCCACTCTTGCCAGAAATTCTGTAGATGGATACATGGGAATGATGCCGCCAGTGTGCAGCGGATCAGATTCACCTTCTTCAGAAATCTTGTCATATTCAGGATGGATTAGCTGTGGGCCCCTGTAGAAAGTCACTCTTCCACTGAAAGCAACCATGTCTCCAACACGGAAAACCTTGGACATGTACCCAATTCCTTGAAACCATATGCACTCCATGATGCCGGTTCTATCACCAATCATTACCATCAAACGATCCTTCCTGCCTCTCCTCAACTCTGTGGAAAGCACCTTTCCAACAACCGTTACCTCTTCACCTACACGCAGTGATTGAATATTAACTATCCGGCTCCTATCAATATACCTGCGCGGGAAATAATTCAGAATATCCTCAATGGTTTCAACACCAACCCTTTTTAAAAGTTCCGCACGCTTAGGGCCTACACCCTTTACATATTGAATCGGTGTATCAAGTGCAAGAGACGATGACATAGGACTGATTTTATTTTTTCAATATCTGATCGTTACAGTATACTCTATTTTTACCTCACCCCTGGCTGGAATATCTACTTTAAATTCGGCAGTATACGCATCCTTTTTAACAAATGGATGAGACTTTTTACTTATCTCCCAATCTCCCCAGAAGTGTTCTACAACCAGAACCGAGACCGCCTTCTTTTTGTGATTTTTTATATCTATTTCATATTCCTGCTGATAGACCTTACTGCTTATCTTTCGAGATGCCTTTTGTACCCTCTCGCCAACAACATCAAAAGCATTTCCCATGAAGAGACGTACCTTTTCATCAATGGGCGTATGGTCTATAAAGTCCTCTCCAATAAACTCGAGAGCCTTGTCAACATCTTCTTTGTATATTCTCACCTTGCCCTCTGGAAGGGGAATCCCCAGACCCTCACCCACACTGTTTTTAAATTCAAGATAGACTCTTACCTTCTTACCGTATAGGTATCCATCATAAATCAATATCTTTTTTGCCTTCACTACAGATGACGGAAACAGAGAAATCTGCTTTGTCTGATTATTCTTGAGAGTAGTCCTTCTATTCAGTGTATATAGATGATACTCAAAGAATTCCTTCTCCTTAAACTGTGAGGCAGAAGGAGCCTCTGCCATTAGAGCCTCTCCTTTTGCTATATATCTTATCCTCTTCTTCTCTTTTGCAAGATGAATCTCTCCTGCTACAAGCTTAAGTCTCGCATTCTCATATGTTGCTCCAGAATTATTTTCTATCGAAACCCATCCCGAAAGATCGAGATGGCTTTCTCCCTGATCCACAACTCCTACATATTCTGCATGCCAGTTTACAGCTTCGGTAAGATAACTTATCTCTGTCTTCTGCTTAGTCGATCCTCTGTTGTCAACCATCCATACAAGAGTTGGTCTGGTGATCAAGCCATGGGGTAGATCTGGGAAATTGTAATGCTGAATACCGCCTCTTTTGATTATCTTTATTCCACTCCTATCTCTTATTACTATATCAGACCTGGATACGCTCAGCAGTCGTCCGCTAAACACATCTCCATTCTCAAGAACAATGTTTATATCCTTGTCTATATACTTTTGCATTATCTTGCTTGCATTTACAAGGTCATATTCATAGTTCTGTTCTAGGATCATCAGCTTGTCGGGCTGGGAAAGGGACTTGAAATGGACCGATGTCGGATCTATCCTTGCAGCAACATCTGTAAAAGATATTGTTGATATTCCCTTTTCAACAGAAATATCTCTTACCTCTCTGACAAGGGCTATGTTTTTATTGTATATTGTCAGTGAAATATCCTGTGCAGGAGCCGATCCGATATACAACAGAGCCGTGCTTATGGTGATCAAAAATTTATTCATAATATCCTCCCATTTGGTTTTATTACTGGAGACTTTTTAAACTCTCCTGAAGCTTTTTAAGCTTTCTTGAAAAATCGGATTGCTTCTTTTTTTCCTTTAATACTACCTGCTCAGGAGCCTTTTTAACAAACGACTCATTGGATAGTTTCTTCTCTATACCGTTTAAAATCTCCCTGAGTCGTTCGACCTCTTTTGTTATACGCTTTTTCTCTGCAGAAATGTCCAGTAAACCACCAAGAGGAATGAAAATTTCCAAATCTGCTGCTACCCCACATGCACACGCCTCTGGCCTCTGGATCTTTTCACCCATTTCGATATTATCGATATTGGCAAGCCTCTTGATATAGTCCTGGCTCTTTTCCAATCTTCTCAACCTTTCTTCAGGCCCCTTAACAACAAGATCCGCCTTTTTATCTTTTGGAATGTTCATATCACTTCTTATATTTCTGATAGAAACAATAAGTTGCTGAACAGCTGCCATTTCACTTTCTACATCCTCGCTTATAAGATCATCATTAGAAGAGGGATAGCTCTCTTTCATTATTGTTAAATGCTCTCCACTCTTACCACCAGGTCTTGGAAGAGCCTGCCATATCTCTTCTGTTATGAATGGCATAAATGGGTGCGTGAGACGAAGTATAGTCTCTAAAACAAAAACCATAACATTCTGAACAACCTTTCTATCACTATTATTACTATCGTATAGTCTCTGTTTAACAAGTTCCAGATACCAGTCACAAAATTCTCCCCAGAAAAAATTGTTAAGCACACGTGTTGCATCATTGAATCTGAATGTAGAAAGGCCCTCATTTATACCTCCCACTGCCCTCTGAAGCCTGCTCAATATCCATCTGTCGGCCAGCTCTAACCTCTTTGCGTCTATCTTGATCGGATCAACAAGTTCTACATCATCATCGAGATTCATCAACACAAAACGGGAGGCATTCCACAGTTTGTTGCAAAACTTCTGTCCAAACTCCACAAGTTTATGATCAAAATGTATGTCTCCTCCAATAGGGGTCAGGTATACCATCGTCAGTCTTACAGCATCGGCTCCATAAGCAGGTACACCCTCTCTGTAAGATGGATTCTGCACAGCAAATTCACTGACTGTTTCTCTATCTGCCCCTTCTATTAACCAGATTGGATCTGGTGAGTTTCCGAGAGACTTCGACATCTTACGGCCGGAAAGGTCTCTGATCATTCCATTGAAATAGACATCCCTGAACGGAATATCTCCCATGCATTCAAGGGATGCCATTATCATCCTGGCTACCCAGAAGAAGATTATATCAGGACCTGTCACAAGTGTGTTTGTTGGGAAGAATGATTCGAGCTCCTTTGTTCTCTCCGGCCATCCAAGAGTGCTGAATGGCCAGAGCCATGACGAAAACCATGTATCAAGAACATCGGGGTCCTGATACAGATCTTTATCGCCACACTCAGGGCAGGAGACAGGATCTTCTCTCTCGGCAAATGTGTGCCCCCTGCTGCATGTCCATACAGGTATCCTGTGACCCCACCATATCTGACGACTTATACACCAATCTTTGATATTCTCCATCCAGTGAAAATAGGTCTCCTCCCAGTGTTTTGGATGGAAACGTATCTTACCCCTCCTCACAACATCTATTGCAGGCTCTGCCAGCGGCTTCATCTTCACAAACCACTGTTCAGAAAGATAGGGCTCTATGACAGTGTTGCACCTGTAGCAGTGAGGAATCGGTGTGATTCTCGGATCAGCACCCTCGAGAAGCCCGAGACTCTTCAGATCATTCAGAATTTTTTCTCTTGCCGTGAATCTGTCCAACCCTTTATATGAGCCCGCTCTCTCTGACATCATTCCATTCTCATCTATCACCTGAATCTGATCGAGACCGTGTCTCAGACCAACTTCAAAATCATCAAAATCGTGGGCAGGAGTTATTTTTACGGCACCACTTCCCTTCTCTGGATCTGCATGCTCGTCTGCAATTATCGGTATTTGACGGTTCATCAGTGGAAGGATTGCACTCTTACCTATGAAATTTTTATACCGCGCATCATCGGGATGTACTGCAAGTGCAGTATCGCCAAGCATTGTCTCGGGTCGTGTTGTCGAAACCACTATATATCTTTTGCTATCCTTTATTGGATACCTGATGTGCCAGAATTTTCCCTCTACATCTATACTTGGAGCCTCTTCATCGGCAAGAGCAGTATGGCAACGGGGACACCAGTTTATGAGTCTTCTTCCACGATAAATCAGTTTCTTTTCATACAGCCGAATAAACACTTCTCTCACAGCCCTGCTCAACCCCTCATCCATTGTGAAACGCTCACGCTTCCAGTCGCATGAGGCACCAAGCTTCCGAAGCTGTTTGAGTATGATTCCGCCATACTTTTCCTTCCATTCCCATACCCTCTCTATGAGTTTGTCACGGCCAAGATCATGCCTTGTCAGGTTCTCTTTCTTTAAGGCCGCCTCTACCTTGTTTTGTGTGGCAATACCAGCATGATCTGTACCCGGAATCCACAATGCTTCATAACCCTGCATTCTTTTCCATCTTATTAAGACATCCTGAATAGTATTGTTGAGGATGTGGCCCATTGTAAGCATTCCAGTAACATTTGGTGGAGGAATAACAATGGTATATTTTTCCTTTGTGCTGTTTTCATCAGCGTGAAAAAAGTCGTGTTTTAACCAGTAGTCATACCATTTCGACTCTACAAGTGAAGGATCATAAACTTTTCTCAACACTTCTCCTGCCATCTGTGCACTCCAGTATTATACTGTAAAATTTTTGAATAACCTATTACATATAAATAACTTATTTAAGTTAAAGTTAGGGAAATATTGTTACTTTGTCAACAACTTTTGAATTGTCGGCTCACACTACTTATTACAATTTGAAATAAATTGTTACATTATCGACACAAATGAAACATATCCACTTGATAATAGAGATCTTCTATTATATATATCCTTTTGATAAATAAAGATTTAAAAATAATCTAATAAAATGGCATTAAAATTGCAGATAAAATCTTTAAATTCTCCTTTCCTTTACTACCCCTTTTATAGTCCGTGTTATAACGTAGCACGGACTTTTTTTATGTGATTCTATCCCTCTTTATTAAGGAATTCGACTATTCTTGCTGCAAGGCTTTTATTTATCCCCTTCAATTTGGCAATCTCATCCACAGATGATGTTCTGATTCTTTCTGTAGACCCAAAATGCTCCAGCAGCATTCTTCTCCTTTTCTCTCCAATACCAGGAATATCGTCGAGTATAGAGAACAGACCCTCTCTTTTCCTCAATCTTCTGTGATACTGAATGGCAAACCGATGGGCTTCATCCCTTATTCTTAACAGTAATCTTAAACCAGGAGAGGAGTGGGGTATATTCTGGGGTTCTGGAATACCTGGAATAAAAACTTCATCAAGGCGCTTTGCAATTGCTATAAGGGGAATCTCTTTCAAGGAGAGTCTTTCCAGAATCTTGAAGGCAGCCGAAAGCTGTCCCTTACCACCATCAACAACTATCAAATCGGGCAATTTACTGCCCTCGTTCTTGAGCCTCCTTAATCTTCTTTCAACCACTTCCGCCATCATCTTAAAATCATCTATTCCATCAACAGTTTTTATTCTAAATCTCCTGTACTTGCCTCTCTTTGCCCTACCATTCTCAAATACAACAACAGAACCCACTGCATGCTTTCCCGAGATATTAGAAATATCGAATGCTTCAATTATGATTGGTTGTTTTGGAAGTTTCAGGTCTCTCTGAAGCGCCTTTACAGGAGTAGCCAAGGCCTCTACTCTACTGCGTTTCTGATTTAAAAATTCATTCAGCAGCAGCTCTGCATTTTTCCTGCACATTGCCATCAATCGTGCCTTTTTCCCTCTTACTGGAAATACTATATCGACTCTTCCACCTCTTTTTCCAGCCAGCCATCCTCGAAGATCTTCTGGAACATCTACCGGCCTATCAACAAAAATCTCTCTCGGTACAAATTCGGAACGAAAATAATACTGTTTTAAAAACGATATCAAGATCTCATCTTCAAGACTATCTTTTGTTCCTTTCATATAGAAGTGATGCATGTTTATCATCTTCCCCTCTCTTACATTGAATACGACTCCACATGCATCATCTCCGCTGACTGCTACTGCTATCATGTCTCTGTTTACCGAGAATTCATCAACCACCTTTTGACGTGATCGGAACATCGAAACTGCACGAATCCTATCCCTGACCTTTGCAGCCTCTTCAAAACGATGCTGGTTTGCATATAGATCCATCCTTTTTTCAAGCTCTGCTACAAGAGTGCTATCTTTGCCCTGAATAAAGGAAACAACCTGTTCAACTATCTTTGTGTAATCCTCCCTTGATATCAAACCCTCGCATGGACCGCTGCATCGTCCTATGTGGTAGTTTAAACAGACTCTGTGTCTGTTGCCGGCTATTGTCCGATCGTCTATGTGGAGCCGGCAAGTTCTTATGGGAAATATTTTTCGTATTGCTGATATGAGCAATCTTAAATTTCCTGCATCAGTATATGGCCCAAAATATCTTGAACCATCCCTGACTATCTTTCTCGTTACAAATACTCTGGGATAATTCTCATTTGTTACGCGTACATAGGGGTAGCTCTTATCATCTCTAAGGTTTATATTGTAACGAGGCCTGTGTTCTTTGATAAAATTTGCCTCCAGAATCAATGCCTCAACTTCAGAATCTGTTACAATTGTATCGAAATCGACAACTCGCCTCATCATTGATGCATGCTTCTTTGGCTCATCCCTTCCCGGGAAAAAATGAGATCTCAGACGAGCTTGAAGATCTCTTGCCTTCCCCACATAAAGAATTTTGCCATATCTATCTTTTAAAAGATAGACACCTGGATTCCGTACAACTCCAGACAATTTCTCTTTTATGGTTGATAGATTGTTCATTTTAGATAATTAAATCTCTATTCCCCATACCTCTCCAACCAGTCTGGGCAATATCTCTCCAGATTTTCCAAGAATCGTCTCATCTACCTGTGATGTAATTGGAGTCGACTCCATATTTATTTCAACAACATAAGCACCGTTTCTTTTTGCAACTAGTGGAAGTGAGGCTGCCGGCTGAACTACTGCCGATGTACCAATGCTTAAAAATACCTCCGCCTCCTCTGCCTCACGAAACGCAGAATTAAGAATCTCCTGCGGCAGCATCTCTCCAAACCATACCACATCTGGCCGCATCAATCCTCCACAGCGACATCGTGGGAGTCTATCCCCGACATCTAAATCCGCAGACTCATCCTTTCTACCGCACTCCATACAGCGATTTCTCATAATATTCCCATGAAGCTCGAGTATTCTCCTGCTACCTGCACTCCTGTGAAGTCCATCTACATTCTGTGTGACCAGGCAAAAATTTTCCACAACATCCTCCATTCTGGCCAGTGCATAGTGTCCTGGATTGGGTTTGACCTCAGAGATCAGCCTTCTTCTATATGAATACCATTCCCATACAAGTCTGGGATTGGAGATAAAAGCATCAAAACTGGCAAGCTCTTCAGGCCGAAATTTTTTCCAGAGACCATCTTCTCCCCTGAATGTCGGCACCCCACTCTCTGCAGATACCCCCGCACCTGTCAGCACCACAATTCTTGCAGCACGCTTCATGTTTGATATTAAATCTGGTGTAAACATTTATGAGAGTTCCTCATATAAAAAAGGCCTAGTATGAATAAATTGATACTAAGGCCTTAAACTATTTTTTAAATCGTAATTTATTCTCTTCACGATCTCTTTTCTTTGATCTTCGCGGCTTTGCCTTTCAATTTTCGAATGTAGTAGAGCTTTGCGCGTCTTACGCTCCCCCTTCGAGTCCTCTCAATCTTTACTATTCTCGGAGAATGAAGCGGAAATGTCCTCTCTACACCAATTCCCCCAGATACCTTTCTTACAGTGAATGTCTGATTTATACCGCTTCCTCTTTTTTTAATCACAAGGCCTTTAAAAATTTGAATTCGTTTCTTATCACCTTCTATGACCTGAAAGTGTACGGCCACATCATCACCGGGTCCAAATTCAGGTATCTCCTTTTTCAACTGATCTGTAGTGGCCATGTATAATGGATCCATCTGTAATCACCTCCTGCTTTTTTCTCACTATTTAGTTGATAACTCTCTAAATTATTCCTTATCTTTTGATCTCTGGATCAAATCACTTCTTTTTTTTAATGTTCTCTCTACAGCTTGCTGCTCCCTCCACCTATCGATCTCAGCATGATTGCCAGAAAGCAGTACATCCGGTACTTTCATCCCGCGATAAACCTCGGGCCTTGTATAATGGGGATAATCGAGTTTTCCGCATGAAAAAGAGTCTCCCTCTGCAGAATCGAAATTTCCAAGAACCCCGGGTATTAATCGGACTACAGAATCTACTACAACAGCAGCAGCCAGTTCTCCACCCGTCAAAATATAATCTCCAATAGATATCTCTTCATCAACAAGTGCCTCAATTACACGTTCATCAACTCCTCTGTAGTGTCCACATATAAATACAAGATGGGCCTCTTCAGCTAGCCTCTCTGCCTTCTCCTGAGTATATCGTTCTCCCTGTGGTGTCATCAGTATTACCCTGCAAGAGTCATTTTCATCTATTTCTCTTATCCTTTCAACCGCCCTGAATATCGGCTCTGGCTTCATAATCATGCCTGGACCCCCACCATATGGATAATCATCGACCTTCTTGTGTTTTCCTGTAGCAAACTTCCTGAGATCCCACAACTCTATTATGACCAGACCCTTATCCCTTGCCCTTTTTATTATGCTCTCATTAAAAAACCCTCTTACCAGCTCAGGGAAAGGGGTTATAATATCTACCCTCATCTCAATCTAATAACCCCTCAATTGGCTCAATAGTGATCTCTCCTGCTCCTGTATCGATCTTCTTGACGAAGTATTTAATGGCAGGAATCAATACTTCCTTTTCTCCAGTGTCTACAACATAGACATCGCTGGCCGGCATCTTCATCACATCTACCACCGAGCCAATGAGTTCTCCCCCTGTTGTCTTTACCTTAAGTCCGACTATCTCAAATATGTAATGTGATCCCTTAGGCAGTGGAGAAAACGATGACTCATATACCTTCAGTAAAGAGCCTCTCAGTTGTTCCGCATCCTCAATGCTCTTAATCCCCTCAAGGAGCAGGAGAACAAATCTGTTTTGAATCCTTGCTCTCTCAACCGCAATCCACTCCCCTTCTTTTTCCTCTCTCTCTACATAAAGAGAGGAAATCTCAATAAATTGTTCAGGCCGATCTGTAAACGGGATTACTTTTACTTCTCCTCGGATGCCATGAGGCTTTATGATCTTACCGATCTCAATGAGGGACATCCCCTCAGCCATTTCTTTTTGCTCCAGGAGAAATACTTCCGTAAGCTATTCTAATATTTCCAGTACAGCCCTCTTCCCGCGCTTTGCCGATGCAGCAGCCAGAAGCGTACGAATAGACTTTGCAGTCTGTCCTTTTCTTCCAATGACTTTTCCTAAATCACCTTCACCAACACGAAGCTCATAAACCGTTGTTTTTTCACCTTCAACTTCTCTGACATCAACCTCTTCAGGGTTGTCCACCAAATGCTTCGCAATAAATTCGATAAACTCTTTCATCTTCTTTCCTCCTCATTTTTCGGTGTCGATAGCGTTCCAGTTTATATGATCGATTCATGAAAAATCATTATTAATTTATTGCTCATCCTTCTTTTGCTTATCATCGGCATCTTCATTATCTCCGGCCTTTTTTTCTTCCTCTCCCTTTTCAATGGCCTCTTTATTCTCACCCTCCTCTACTTTCTCTTTTTCTGCAGCAGGTTTCTCTTCTACCTCTGGTTCCTTTTCAACTTCTAGTTCCTTCTCAACCTCTGGTTCTTTTTCAACCTTTGCCTTTCGCTCCTTTTCTTTCAAGGCTTTCTCCTCTTTTCTCTTCTGCCGCTGAACTTGTAGAGCCTCCCACTTCTTCATCTCCTCTTCTATCGCAGCCTCATCATACCCCTTCTTTCTAAGATATCTCTTATAGATGATCCCCTGATGTTTCAATATGCTCATTACAGTCTCTGTAGGAATTGCTCCATTATCAAGCCAATAGTTAACCCTATCTTCATCGACATCAATTTCAGGAGGATCATACAAAGGATCGTACCTCCCGACTCTTTCAATATAACGCCCATCTCTCGGAGCTCTGGAATCTGCCACAACAATCCTATAGTAGGGTCGCTTTTTCCGTCCCATTCGTGTCAAACGTATCTTAACAGCCAAATACTACCTCCTTGATTAATATTGATAATACTCTCTTCTGTTCAAAATGGCATTCCCCTGTTGAACCCAAAAGGCCCTGAACGTTTCATCTGTTTCATCATCTTCTTCATCATCTGAAACTGTTTTAACAATCTGTTGACATCCTGAACAGTGGTGCCACTTCCTGCTGCAATGCGTCTTCTTCTACTCCCATTTATTATTGCAGGTTTTCTTCTTTCCTCTTTTGTCATTGAATTGATTATTGCCTCTACCTGCACCATGGCTCTCTCATCTATCTCTACATTACTAAACCTACTTCCCATACCAGGCAACATTGCTGCAATCTGACTTAGAGATCCCATTTTTTTAATCTGCTGCATCTGACCGTAGAAATCTTCAAGCGTAAATTGTTCTTTTTCCAGTTTCCGTGTAAGCCTTTCCGCCTCCTCTTTATCTACAACCTCCTGCGCCTTCTCAACAAGAGTAACTACATCGCCCATTCCCAATATTCTTGATGCAATTCTTTCAGGATGAAATGGTTCAATGTCATCGAGTTTCTCGCCATTAGAGATAAACTTAATGGGTTTCCCAGTCACAAATCGAATTGAAAGAGCCGCTCCTCCCTTGGAATCTCCATCCAACTTTGTCAATACAATTCCCGTAAAATCGAGCCGCTGAAGAAACGAAACAGCAGAATTAACAGCATCCTGGCCTGTCATACCATCTGCTACATATAATATCTCAACAGGATCCAAAGATTTCTTTAAATCTTTTAGTTCAGCCATCATTTCATCATCAATATGAAGTCTTCCTGCAGTATCGAGTATGATTGTGTCATTCCCATTCTTCAATGCAAATTTCTTCGCCTTCTGTGCAATCTTTAATGGAACTTCTGAGTCCAGTGAAAAAACCTCAATACCTGCATCATCTCCTATTTTTTTAAGTTGATCTATGGCAGCAGGCCTATAGATATCACATGCCACCAACAATGGATTGTGACCATGCTTTTTTATGTGTTTTCCAAGCTTTCCTGCAAATGTAGTCTTTCCCGATCCCTGCAGTCCGACTATCATAAAAATAGAAGGAGCCGTACTCGAAAAATTTACAGGAACATTGCCTCTTCCAAGTAACTCAATAAGTTTATCATAAACAATCTTGACAACCTGCTGGCCGGGTGTTACACTTTTTATTACTTTCTCTCCGACAGCATCTTTTTTGATATCATCGACAAAACTCTTTGCTACTCGATAGTTAACATCGGATTCAAGAAGTATACGCCGAATCTCCCTCAATGATTCGGTTATCTGTTTCTCGCTTAGTTTTCCTGAACCCTTCAGCTGCCTGACAGCACGGGTTAATTTATCTATTAGTTCATCAAACATAATCAATCAACGATAAAACTTTTAAATTTATATAAAAAATATCATCCATGCAAGTTTTTTTTATTCGATTAATTGTAAATTCATATATATTTATTCCTAAAAGAATTTAAATCCCAGTACTGCCTCTGAATCTCATATACTGTTATTCCAAATGCAACTGCCACATTTATCGAGTTTTTATACCCAAGCATTGGAATCTCTACAATCTCATCAGCCAACTCTAAAACCTTCTCAGATACTCCAAGAGCCTCATTACCGACCACAACTGCCACTGGAAGTGGAAATTTTACATCCCATATGATCCTGCTTCTATTTGTTGTTTCCAGTGCATATACAGGCACACCCTTTTCTTTTATCTCTTTTACGGCATCGATTGAGTTTGATTTGTATTCCCATGCAACATATGGTATTGCCCCGACTGCCGTCTTCTCCAACTTTTTATGGGGCGGATGCGCAGTTATTCCACAAAAAATAATCTTCTCTATTCTGGCACAGTCTGCAATTCTTACAATGGAGCCCACATTGAATGCACTCCTAAGATCCTCGACAATAACATAAATTGGATTTCGTGGAATTCGTGCAAATTCCTCTGGAGACAAAGGGGAATCAAATGAACGAACCTTTAACTTTGTTTCCATAATGCTATATCATAATCCCTAATGTCATGACTAAACACTGAGGATTTGAACTTGGGCGAAACAGAAGATGCCACTTTATCTCAAATACTCCACTCACTCTTCTCCAATGTCTATGGTTTATTATCCCAATATTCAGTCCTGCGGTATTCAGGCTGAGCTCTTCGGTCCCAAAACACTGATCAAGATTGTATTGACCAAACCCCATTGAGACAAATGACTCTCCTGTAATCGTCTTTCTAATTGCGTACATAAGATTCATAGAACCCCACAGGAGGTTGAACTTTAATTTCTTTTTAGTTCCAGTCATGGTACCCAGTCCAAACGAATAGAGACCATAAAGATCGGCCTGTATCATCCAGTTTGAAGAAATTCTGAGATTCGCCAATCCCCCTCCTGTTACAGAAATTGCAGACCTGAATTCAGATATTGGAATCTGTGGAAGACCCATGCCTGCTGAAAGTCCAACATGAAAAATGCCTCTATCTGTCGACTGACCCATGCAGATGCTGCTGGTTATTAAAACAAGTAACAAAATTACTATTCTTTGATTTCGATTCAACATGATTTACCATCCACTCTTTTATTTCTATAAAATTAACAAATTAAATTATCTGAGTCAATTGTTTTTAATATAAAAATTTCTTATATTCTAATTCATAGAATATGGCTGAATACTGGAAATTAGTAATTCTTTTCATTATCGGCATAACTGCCGGTATTATTAATGTAAATGCAGGCGGAGGTTCATCAATTACTCTTCCTGCACTGATATTCATGGGACTCGACAGCGCAGTTGCAAATGGCACGAATCGAATCGGAATACTGGTACAAACATTCTTCTCTGTAGCATCCTTTCGCAAACAAAAGCATCATGAATTCAGAAAGAGCCTTACTCTTGTTCTGTTCGCTCTTCCAGGTGCAGTTGCAGGAGCGCTGATCTCTGTCAGACTCAGCGATGATTCATTCAAAAAAATCCTTGGATTTGTCATGATCGCAATCGTTCTGACAATCCTGTTTTCTGGCAAAAAAAATAGAACCAGATCGGAAAAAATTAATAAAAAAAAGGAAGTGTTAATTTATCCGGCAATGGTAGCAATCGGATTTTATGGGGGGTTCATTCAAATAGGTGTTGGATTTCTGCTGATTGCATCTCTCTACCACATATTGAAGCTGAGTCTTGTCAAAGTAAACATGCACAAGGTATTCATCATTCTGATATACACAATTCCTGCACTGCTGGTGTTCATAATAACAAAAAATATTGACTGGAAATTCGGAGTTGTTCTTGCATCTGGAATGGCATTAGGAGGCTGGTGGGGAGCAAAGATTGTTGTAATAGGTGGTGAAAAAATAATAAAATATATACTTGCCTTTGCAGTATTTTTAATGTCTATTAAACTACTACTTTTCTAATATAAATAAATTTGAACAATCAGCTGTTCTGAATAAACTCGTAAATACCTCGGTTATTATTTGAGTTTTTTAGTAATTGTGTTTAATTAACTTTATAGATGCTACGTACTGTTTTAGATAAAATGATTGGTTTGCAAAATACTCTTATACCTCTCTTTTCTAAATACCTTTAGAGCCACCATTATAATATGATTTTTTATTTTGTTTTATCAAAAAAACTTGACAATAAATTAATACAATTTTATTTTTAAAAAATATCATTACAACGCATCTTTTACTACTTATGATTAATTTATCTCATTATAAAAAATGTTGTGCTGTATGCCTTCGATGTTTATAAAAGATGTGGAAAAAACAATCAAATAATTCTATTTATAATTGCAATGAGCAACTCTACGAACGAATCTCCTGAATTAAAATTTCTTGCACAGCATGGACTTCAATTATTTTTATAATTGCAAAGAGCTTATCACAAAAACAATCCCTTTTAGGGAAATTTCAGAGGATTGCGTCTATTATAACTTAACAGGCATTTACAGTAGGAAAAAGTCATTATGACATGACACAATTATTTTAGAGGGATAAAGGATGTTTTCAAAGAGATGTTATTCATTTATCCTTTGTTTATTTTTATTTTCTTTATTATTCACATTTTGCACTTGCCAGCACACCACAAAACCAGATAAGAATGAACAGGATGAACCTGATGAGGAGACAGTTTTACCTATTGCAAATGCAGGCCCTGATCAGATTACCCAGGTTGGCAGTTATGCAATCTTTGATGCTTCAGCAAGTACGCCTGGTACTGGTGGGAAGATAACCTGGTACGAATGGAAGAATCATCCATCAAATCCTGAAAAGATTGAATATCTTTCTGATAATGAGAGGGCTATACAAACAAGAGGTTTTTCTCTTTCTGGTATTTACAGATTTTTCTTAACAGTTAAATGCGGGGAACTGGAAAGCAAGCCCGATACGCTTACTATTACTGTGAAAGATCGAGAGCAAATTATTTTTGAAGATCCGGTTCTTGAGACTCAAATACGTTGGAAACTGAAGAAGCAAACAGGAAAGCTCACAGATGATGATCTTTCAAAGGTAGATTCAATCGGTGCATATTTTGTATTTTTCCCTAAAGATATAGTATCCCTTTCAGGCATAGAAAGATGCAAAAATCTTAAATATTTAAGCATGTCCTTACAAAGTATTACAGATATTACACCCCTGTCAGGCCTTACAAAATTGATCTATCTTGACCTTGACCAGAACCACAATATCACAAACATAATACCACTGGCGGGGTTGACAGAACTGGAGCATCTGAATCTGAATGACAATAAAATAAGTGATATTTCACCTCTGTCTGGAATGAAAAAATTAAAATATTTAAATCTATTATACAACGTTGACATAAATGATATATCGATTATATCCAACATGAAAGATCTGGAGGTTCTTTATCTTGGTGATCATAATATTGATGGAGATATTTCAGCCCTATCCGATCTTACAAATATGAGAAAACTGTTTATTACTCTGTGCAATGTAACAGATATATCACCACTTACGAAAATGAAAAAGTTGGAGTATTTATATTTAGGATTCAATAATATAAATAATATTTCTCCTTTATCCAATTTGACAAATATTGTACGCATATATCTTCATGATAACCAAGTTAAGGATATTTCATCGTTGAAGTATCTTGAGAAATGTTACCTTTTTGATTTATCTTGCAATAAAATTGAAGACATCCTACCACTTTTAGAAAATAAAGGATTGAAAGGTAATAAATTGGTTGGTCTTTATGGTAATCCTCTTAATAAAATATCGGTAAATCTCTATATTCCCTTATTAAGGAGTCGAGGGGTCATTGTGGATTTATAATTATTCATTCCTACTCGTTCCCAAACAGGGGTTTGGGAATTAGAGGCAAATTACGGAATAAAAGAGGATTCTAAGAAAGAGGAGATATAGGTAACAATTTATATCCTTTAAGAAGTGTAAAAATCCCCTTTAAGTCCCCCTTTGAGAAAGGAGGATTTTGTGTTTCGAGACCAATGTATTTCTGGATATGCCACGTACTTGGAAAGTGCTTTGTATATGGTATAAATTTAATGTTCTAAGTTACCAAGGGGCTTACTTCACGTGTATGTAATATTTCCGAATGGTGAAAAGGCCGAATATCTTTTTTTGTTAATGTAAGGACGGCAATTGTTTTTCCCTCTGCCGTTAAGAATTCTACTTCAAAACCATTAGTATCTTTGTAGCAATGTACCACTGTACCTACGTCACCCGATTTAAGATCGTAATCTTTAATATCGTGGGTTAATACGACTAAGTCCAATTCTTTTATCATTTTTGCTTCCTCATTTTATTGTCGCTTTGGATATGCTGTTACGAAACGAGGTACATCCAGATCTTTTTCAATGATCCATATTGTTCTGATTTTTGCAGAATTTTTATTAGGACCAACCAGGTTGCCATCAATTATGTACTTTTTGCCGTAAGAAGATAAATGAACTTCTACAACATTTTGATTCATTGCAATAGTTTTTAAATTCTTTTCTAATAGATCTAAATTTGATTTATTAAATCCCAGCATTCTGAAAAACTTGGATTTTGATTTTCCAGTAATGTGAGTCTCAGATAATAAATAGTTCCTAAGCTTTGCAATAGGAATATATGCTTTTTCTCGATTTGGAAGTTCCATTTACTCAAGATTAGAACGTATTAAAGATTTACATAAATAAATTATCAAAAGTAGGTTACAAAAGCAAGTATTATCTCTCATTCACAGACTGAGTCTGGGAGCTGCAAAAAAGCCTGTTCAGCAGGCGCACCCTATTCATCATATGACTCATACAGCGAAGTATGCTACACGTCTGACAAACATGAATGCGCTTCAGGCTTTGAATGCAACAATGAAGGAGCCTGTGTCGATACGCAAAGCCCGGTATGCGATTCGTTCACTTACAACCCGCATTATATGCCGTCTTCAGGGATGACATTAACTATAAGCAATTGCAACGATAATTCACTTCTTAATTATCATCTCAGAGTGCAACCCATTACTGTGTATTCTGAGTCAGGATATACAGACGCCGGCAGTTATTCAAAGGAATTTAGTCCGAATTGCCCTGATGATGATGAGATTGCTATAATGGTTGACGGCTATGTCAATGATGCCGCCGGAAACAGATGGAGTTCTTCCTCTTATACAACAGGGATATGCTGTAATGAAAATCAGGAGTGGAGCTTAGGAGATTCAAAATGCTGCTGGAAGACAACAGGAGCAGAAACAGACTGTTCAGATGACAGCGACTGCTGTGAAAGCAATATCTGCTCAAACAACCATTGCTGTCCTTCAGGGGAAGTGTGGAATGGCAACGACTGTGCGGCTCCCGGTGCTGATGATGCCCAGACAGCCTGCGAGAACGCCGGCTATAACTGGCTTGGATATATAACAAATATTGAAGAGAGATGGCGCTCAGGAACTCCATTTTGTGAAGGAAACCAGCAGGAATATCATATCAGTGAAGTTAAAGGCTCATCGCTTGACTTTAAGGAGGTTTAACATGAGAGGGCATTTTAATATATGCTTGTTTGTGATTGTCCTGATAGCTCTTTCAGGCATTAGTTATGGTGATGACGCAGTCTGTCCTCACCCTAATGACTGCGTTTATGAGGGATACTGCTTTGCTCCCGGGCCTGCAGAAAAAGACACTACCGGCAGCTACCTGATATACTGCAATGGTGTAATCGGAGACATAGACTGCGACGGCGACAGGGATTACTGCGTAGGACAGGCAGACGGCGGAGTATGGCAAGACTGCGGCAGTGGATGCAGTTCAGGCGACTGCTGTCCTAATGTATATTATTGCGAAAATAATGACTGCAAACCGTCCATGCAGATGTGGATGGAAGATAGTGAATGCGCAGATGCAGGAGGGGAATGGACATCAGGAATAACCGGCTCAGACTGGAGGAATTATGATGATCCCGGCGGCAGCGGAGACTTTGAAACATATAACCTTAGTGACAGCTCCAAGGAAGTAATAGGAATACAATGCGAAAGAGCTTCTGACGAGACACCATTTTATCTTCTTAACAATATCATACACGCCGGAACAACAGAATCATACGGATGCACCTGCGTGAATGATGAGAACAAGGGACCTTATGACAGCTGTCCTGACTTAAAGGCAAGGTGGTGCGTAAGGAGTTTAGACCTGACAACCTGCACAGGCTATCCTAATGTGAAAAGCGGAGAGGAAAATGTATTCGGCGGTTATATTTCATATAACGAGGTTGGGTGCTGCGGCGATGATGAAGGAGAGTATTACGACCCCAAGAGATGCGAGGAGACTCCTGAAGATGAACACAGGTGCTGTGATAAGGCCACTGACATTGTAACTCCGGACGGCTTGTGCCTGCCCTGCTCAAATATATTCGAGTGCTTTGCCAGCAACCTGAGTTGCAAAAGCTGTTATAATGAACAGTGCAACGGCGTTGAAGGAGACACTGATGAAACAGGAACAGCCTGCAGCGACTGCAGCGGCATGTATGGGCTTGACATCGGGGATTCCAGCAGTGAATGCTGGAATGGCTTGTGCTGCGGCGACGACGCCAACGAATATCCAAGAAACTGCAGGCTTAATTTAGGGGGCAGTCCTGCTTTAGACTGCAAAGGCGGAACTGTTTATGCATGCTGTGATGGCAAGAATGACTGCCTTAATCCTTTGGACAACAGCTGTGTTGAAGGCTCTAGTCCAAGAACTCCTGCCAAGGTTAAAGACAGCGGAGAAGATATGTATGCTCTCTGCTCGTATGGAACATGGATGGACTGCGATTCCCACGGCGCAGTCAATGATCCCGGAATTTTACTTGACTGCGGGGATTCAATCTGCGGCTCCAACGGGGGAGTTCCAATAGGCAAAGGAGAGAATCTTGGAGATTATTCCCAATGGTCAAAACCGACATGCCAGTGCTGCGGCGATGATGAAGGAGAGTATTTTGTATCTGTCCTTAGGAATGGAGACCCTGTTTCCTCGCTGGGAGTAAGAAACGAGTGCGGCAGCATTGTCCATGGAGTATGCTGCCCCCCGGATACAACCTATGTTGTGTATGGAGGAAACGACGCATCAAACTTCACCTGTATCGCATGCGTAGGAAAAGGAAAGCCATGCACAACAGATTACGACTGCTGTGTAGAAGATCCAGAAACACACAAGCCTCTCTATTGCTCCAAGACAATGCCCAACTCATCATCAACTGACCCGCATTGCTGTCCTGAAGGATATTACTGGGATGATAAAAGAGGGGTATGCAGAAACTACGCGAGCTGCTATCAAATAGGTAACCCAAACAGTTGCCAAGGAGTCTATGACACTTCATCATGGTGGAATGATATTTACTGCATACCTACAACAGATGGTGACAAAGCATGTTGCCCTGCTGACATAATAGGCAATCCTTTTGGAGATGCTTCTCAGGGAGCATACCATTATTGGCCTATTGAGAGTTATTAGGTATCCTTAGAATATCGTCTATACTTGTTAATGGCTTATAATAGCCCCTCATAACATACAACCCGTTAGGCAGTTTGAATAACTGCCATTGCACATCCTTATTGACATTCTCCTCTATTGCTAACACCTTTAGGTCTGCTGGTGTGAGATGTTGTGATGCACTTAATTCGCTAAACTTTGTTTTATATTTCATTTCTTGATTGTAAATTGCATTCAAAACTATTATACTGCCTGCTTCTTCTATTATGTTTGATTCATTGTTCGTCGGGTCGCCGACGGTTGCGAAAGCAGCATCAATAGTGCCGTCCTTATCATAATCGCTCCAATCGAATCCATAACCATTTCCCCCATGATAGTGTGTTACAAAGATTATTCCGTCAGCAGGTTGCAGCCCTACTCCCCCTTCTTTCAAGGGCGGCTTTTCACCCGGCTGTGCAAGATGTATCTGGAGCTTGTGCGGGGGCTCTCTTATATGAGATATAATTTCTCTTTCTATAACATCCTTGATGTATTCCT
>CAZYVD010000035.1:12513-26802 GCA_964651045.1 uncultured bacterium | reverse complement strand
ACCACCCTCGTGGGTCACCAACTGGATAAGGTAAGCTTTGCTCGGCGCACTCATGATATAGCCTCCAATAGTTTAAATAGTCTTGAACAGATATCTTCAATTCTAATATTGCTTCTAAAAGCCTGCCAATATTTAACTCTACCACTACTATCTAGAATTAACAAAAAAGGTGTTTTGAATGTACTAAATTTATTAAATATAAACATCTTCGCTTTATTATTTTTATCTATATAATAATTAATTTCACTTTTTATCGGAGATATATAATCTTCTAACTCCCTTTTTGTATAGTCTCCAGAAACAATATAATTAATTGAAAAAGATTTCTTATCTATTGGAAAAGATTTCTTTTCCTCTATCTTTTTTATTCCTCGTATAAAATCATCAGTTAAGAAATAATTTAAACATTTACAATCCATTGGGGTAACAAAAAAGTATAAATTAAATTCTGAGCTGTTATTAAGTCTTTTATCTGTATTATTTCGAATAAATTTGTTTAAAGAATAATTAGTATATTTAATGCTAATCATGTAATTAAATCCATTATATAATGTTAGAATCAGTACTATAATAAGCAAAATACACTTAATGTACTTTTTCATAATTAAACCTCTTTCTGATAATCTTTTATCTCTTCTGATATTAAACTTTCACTATCAGATTCGACAAAAATCAGCTAGAGATCATAAATTAGTGAAAATTTTTATAAAAACCCATAAAATATACGGTGGAAGCAATATGGGTTAACCTCCCATATTGCTTCCTTCTTTTGCTCATTACATGTTATCAAAATAAATTTTTTATTCCGGTTCATAACAATAGTATGTGACACTAATTTTGCCCAAACGAGGAATTTCAAGATCACCACTGGTTGTAGCACAAAGTTTCTTTCCATTCGGGCAACCAATAAATGCACACACCCTTTGCTTTGGACTGTCTTTTTCCGCATACGCCGCTTTAGTTCCCAATACAATATAAATGTTGAACAACAAAGCAAATAAAAGGAGCAACCCTATTATGCCTCGTTTTGAGTTCTTAACCATTTTTTCCTCCCTTCTTTGGTTAATGATTATTTTTTATCAAGAAATCCGGACTTCTTTTAATATTTTTTCACTAATTTTTTTAAAAACAAATTTTTATTTTCATCCCAGCAAATATATCCTGCAATAAAAAGAAAAATGGAGTTTCGAACAATCATCTTCCAACCAATCCTACTTTCAATTAATGAACCAAAACAACCACATTCTGAATTAATACCAATAACAGTTCCATAAACACTGATACTCAAAAAGCTCAAAAACAGGAGAAAAGCAACAATGGCTGTTAGTTTCTGATAAATATTTAGCAACAATAAAGATCCTATAGAGAGCTCTACTCCTGGCAGCAACAAAACTGTTGGTATTATCAGAAAACGAGGGAATAGAGGAATCACAGTCAATAGTTCTATTACTCTTTCTGGATCAAATATCTTTGAAGCTCCTGATATGATTAGTAGCAAAGCAAGAATAATCTTTAAAATATTTTTAAGCATTTGATCTTTTTCTATGTTCACTTTGAAAAGTTTTTTCCCATTTACAATATTTTTTACTTTATTTGGATTCATTTTTTTGAATTTGAAAACAAAAACCATACCAGAACCATTCACTCCTTATCTACCACACTCATATCTACATGAAAATCAAGATGATAAAATAATTTAAAACTTCCCGCAATATGCCTACCAGTATACTTTATTCACACTAAAAACTATCAACAATTGACAGGTCTGAGAGAATCATTTTATCCTAAATTACTAAAAATTCTATAATTGTTTACCTATCAATGTTTGATAGATAAATTTTTATAAAACAGATTTAAGTATCTAAAAATCAATATAAAATCTGCCTGTTAAAAGTTGATAGGTTCTAAGAGCATTATTGTTATCTATTCCATAGAGCTTCATAAAGAAGCAAAAAAATTGGGCGTCACCAGACAATCAATAATCAAAATCTGGATAGCGGAACGTTTAAAACAAATTTTATCTCAACTTAGAATGTTTCTTATTAATTCTGCAACTGAGACTCTGCCTCTGCGCCTAGAGTTTATTGATCCATAAAATATATAAAAACTATTTGCTTTTGAAATAAATATGATATATATTTTATATCATTATGGAATTTGAGTTCGACACAAATAAAAGTAAATCTAATAGAGAAAAGCATGGGATAGATTTTCTTGAAGCACAGGATTTGTGGGAAGATCCAGACAGAGTTGAAATTCCAACAAAATATTTAGATGAACCAAGGTGCATATTAATTGGCAAAGTAAAAGATAAATACTGGTCAGCAGTATTTACCTATCGGAAAAATAGGATACGAATAATATCAGTAAGAAAGGCAAGAAAAAATGAAAAAGAAATCTATGAAGGCTGAAGAATTTGATAAGAAATTTGACAACGGCGAAAATATTTTAGAATATCTTGATATTGAAAAAGCGAAAAGACCAGGACAAGAACAAAAACGTGTAAACGTAGATTTCCCGATATGGATGGTAAAATCCTTAGATAAAGAAGCAAAAAGATTGGGCGTCACCAGACAATCAATAATCAAAATCTGGATAGCGGAACGTTTAAAACATATTTTATCTTAACTTAGAATGTTTCTTATTAATTCTGCAACTGAGACTCCGCCTCTGCGCTTAGAGTTTGTTGATTCACTGATAATTCTCATCATGTGTGACACACATCTATTAGTAATTGGGTAGGCAAGAGCAATTGCTCTCCACTATCCTAACTCCTTTTCAAACAACCACCTATACCCTCTCCAATGGAGGCTGATAGGCCTCAATGCAGGATATTTTTCGTTCACCTTGCGGGGGACAACATGGGGTGTTTCCTACTACTGAGAAGGTAAAAAGGTGGTCTCCATCTCAGAGGTGGAGACCACCTTTTTATAACTGGTCTGTCAGTATAACTTTTACTTCAACAACACCATACGTATTGTAAGTTGATACGATCCAGCCTGTATTTTGAACAAATAAACACCGCTTGGCACAGACCTGCCAAAACTATCTTTTCCATCCCAGGTAACAGTATAAGTACCAACACTCATAAGTCAAGTCTAAAATCTTTTGTAAAATTCTTCCTAAGCATCGTGTTATTATTTAAAATCACATAATTTGGATCGATAGATTTAGGTATATAAAAATAGCCAGCCTGTTTAACTAAAGCTGGCTATTATAAATAAAAACACTATCTATATTTAATATTCCTCATTATCTTCAACAAGAGACTTATTTTTCTCAAAATCGTAAAGGGTCTTCCTCCTGAGGTCTGCGAGTGCTAGTCTGTATTCATTATATGCAGCCAGATAGTTCATTTTTGCGGTATTTAACTGATCTGTTGCTCTTGCAAGTTCTGTTGATGTTATTTCCCCATTTGCAAACCGCTGATAACTAATCTCAAAAGCCTTCTCGCTGACCTGCCTGCTCTTCTCAAGCATTTTTACTCTATCGTATGCCTCATCTACTTTTCTGATTGCATTTTCAACTTCACGCTTAATCGTTATGTAGAGATTGTCGAGTTCGAGCTGGTAACGTTTTAAAGCAGCCCTTGCAGCCTCCACCTGAGCCCTGTTCCTGCCCCAATCCCATATTGGAACTTCAAGATTAAATGTAACTCCCCGGTTGGGTGTCTTTTTAAGAACCTCCCAACTCGATTCGATCAGATCACTGGTAGGTGTACCCCAGGGAAGATCTCTGTCAGAATAGCCAGCAAACCGATAATAACCAGTAAGACTTCCCTTTATTGATACCCTGGCGTCTATCTGCTTAATATTGATCTTCTGATTCTCAATATCAATCTGTTTTTCCACTATTTCACTTCTATTCTTTAATGCCATTCTCATCGCCTCATCAATATTTATATCCACCTTTTTCACCTCCAGATCCGCAACGACCCTTACTTCAACATCTAAAGGAATGCCTATAAGCTGTTTGAATGCCATTTCCTGCCTCTTAAGATCTCCCTCTGAAGATTTAAGCTCATTTTGATACTGGATCAGATCAACCTCTGCCTGCATTGCATCTACCTCTGCAATCAGACCGGCATCAAATTTATTTTTAGTAGTCTGGTAAATCTCCTTCTGACGCTCGACCTTTTCCTTATTTATTTTCACAAGTTCAGAGAGCTGATAGAGACGAAAAAACGAATTTGTTACTTCGTATACAAGATCGAGTTCTGAACGCTTAAAAAATTTCCTCTGGCGTGTATAGTTCAGCTTTGCCTGTTTCAATTCCAGTGCAACATCATTTATTGTAAAAAGAGGTTTATTTATAATTAAACTCAGGGAAGTATAAAATTGATTAGTTTTTATTTTCGTATTTTGTAGATATTGAGATGGACTTATGTCATTGAGCTGAAATGCCTCAGAACGAAAGATGAGATCACCACCTCCAAATGGCATCCACGGAATTGGCTGAATAATATCAAGCCTTCCGAGTACTTGAAGAGATTGAAACTGTTTTGCCACAGGATTCCCTTCGACCTGCTCAATTAATTTGAATCCCTCATCATACTGCGGCATAGAAAAATTACTTGTTATCCTCGTGTTGTAACCCGCTCTTGCTGCCCATAAATTACGCTCTGCGGATATTACATACTGCTGGAGATTTTTGATGCTGAAACTCTTATCAAGAGCAATATCGATGCTTTTATCTAAAGTAAGCACTAGCTGCTCTTTTGCATGAATTGGAAACCATAATAATAAAACCATAATACTAAAATTGACGACTCTCTTGAAAATATATAAACCGATGTTACTCTCCTTCATAGCAAAATCCTCCTTTTGAACTATTTACTCTATCGTCAATACTTTCTATTCATATCTCAATGATTCTATAGGATCGAGTAGTGCGGCTTTTCGGGCAGGATATATTCCAAAGATGATTCCCACACCTGCTGAAACGCAGAATGCCATGAATATTGAACCAATATCGATTATCGTCTTCCAGTTTGCGTATGAAGATATTGCCTTTGTCATTAAAAACCCTATTAGAATCCCTATTATACCCCCAGAGAAACTTAGAAGCACAGATTCGATAAGAAACTGACCGAGTATATCTTTTCTGGTTGCTCCCATTGCTCTTCGAATGCCTATCTCTCTTGTCCTCTCCAAGATAGTTGCAAGCATGATGTTCATTATGCCAATTCCGCCAACAAGTAGAGATATGCCGGCAATTGCACCCATTACTATATTAAATATTCTCTGGGTCTTCTGACTCTGTCTGAGGAGCTCTTCCGGGACAATTATGTTGTAATCGTCGATGTTATTGTGTCTCAGGTCTAGCAGGGCACTGGCAAGATTGGCAGCCTCTTTAATCCTCTTTTCATCATTTATTTTTAAAATTATTTGATCGACTTCTGGTTCAGATTTGTCAATATCAAATCTATAAGTCATGGTAGAAAGAGGTATATATACATCAAGATTCAAATCACGATCACCCACTCCACCCTTTCCAGTTGTCTGTGGCATTGGTCCCATAACACCTGTGACAGTAAACCAGAGATTATCTATCTTTACCTTTTTGCCCACTGCATCCTCATAATGAAATAACCTTCTTTTTACAGTGTGGCCAAGCACACAGACACGGCGGGCCTCGTGAACATCTGAGTAGTTGAAAAAATTCCCCCTTTCAATATTGAAATTTAAAACATCTACAAGTTCTGGAAGAGTTCCTATTAATGTTGCTAAGGACTCATCACTCTTGCGTAAGACGGTCTTCTCCTCGAGTTCCTTTTGTGGAACAGATGCCTCAACAAGCGGATTAAGAATGTTAAGTGAACGTGCATCCTCCAGATTTAAACCCTTTGCTACTATTACTGTGCCTCTCTCATCCTCCTGAGTCTCAACAGGATCAGAACGAAGTATTACATTGTTAAGTCCTAAAAGTTTTATTTGCTGAAGCACCTCTCTCTCCGCACCAGCACCTATAGATAGCATGGCTATCACGGCTGCCACACCAAATATTATCCCAAGCATCGTAAGAAAAGATCTTAATTTATGTGCTGCCAGTCCCGACAGACTGACAGAAAAACTTTCCTGGAAATTCATCTCCTGCTCCTGTTTATTTATCTAATAATGCGGATCACGCTGTTCGTCGTACCGCTGCTCTTCTTTTTTGATTTAGATTCTGTCTTCTGCTGTGTGCTCTCTCCTCCGATCTCCTCTAAAGGTATTGTAGGATCTCTCAGACAAACCTCCTCACCCTCTTTAAGACCCTCGAGCACAACAATCATATCACTGCTCTTTTTACCAACCTTCACCTCACGCTTTTTTGGTCCTCTCGGCCCCATCACATAGACAACCGTCTTACCCTCTTTCTCAAAAACCGATTGAAGAGGAATATAGAGACAATCATCAATCTTTCCTGTTATTATTCTACAGCTGCAGGTCATTCCAGGTCTTAACTCTCCATCTGTAGAATCAATGGTTACCTCTACATCAAATACCTTTCTATTTGTGGAGTATTCGCGTCGTGCAAGTGTGGCGACTCGTGTGATCTTTCCATAATAGGTCCTGCCCTCAAGGGCATCTACTGTTACAACCACATTCTGTCCCTTCTCTATCTTGTTGATATCCACCTCGTTAACAGTGGTCTTTGCCTGCATTACAGAAAGATCCGGAATGCCAATTATCGGCATTCCCGGAAAGGGCGTGTCACCTATCTGAACTTTTTTGAGTCCTGAGGTTGTAAAAATCTCTTTATATACAACAAGCCCACCAATGGGTGCTCTAAGAGTTAGGGCCTCGAGTGCCTTCTCCGCTTCCCTGACATTTGATCTCGCCTGTTTGACATTCAATTCGGCTCTTCTGAGTTTTGCATTATCAATTATCTTCTGAGATTTTATCCTCTCCCTTGCCTGCTGGAGATTAACCTCTGCTTTTTTCATTTCTAATTCATATTCCTGTCTCTTTGCTTCGGCCTCATATTTCATCATCTGGAGTTTCAACTTGGCCTGTTGATAATTATACTCCTCACTCCTCAATTGACTCTCAAGTTGAGCCATATTTGAAGCAATCGTTGCCTTTTCAGTCTCTAACTGGGCAATCGCATCCTCAAGCTTATTCTTTGCATCATCAAGCCTCTCCAGTGCCTCGCTGTTGTCCAGCTGTACCAGAAAATCTCCCTTCTTCACTATCTCTCCCTCTGGAATCATATCTGTGATCTTGGTAGACATCCTTCTCCTTGTTCTGGGCAGAGAAACATTTGTCGAATTTAGAGCATCTATTTCTCCCTGGGTAACAAGATCAATAATAAAATCGCCTCTCTCCACCTCGGCTGTTGCTATGTTTGCAGAATTGGGTGAAAATATCGAAATTAAAACAATGATAATAACAATACCAATGCCTATGAAAAGCCATGTCCGTTTTTTAAAGTTTTTAATCTTTTCAAAAATAGTATTAACATATTTCATTGTATACTCTCCATTTTCTCTATTACTTTTTCTCAATCTCTTTTATCTTGAGTCTCTCTGACTACTTTTCTTTGATTCATCATCACTGTTTTTGCGTTTAAGTCGATTTCGCAACGACGGTGGAAGTTTATTAAGATCGATAGATCTTTTCTTTTCTGATACACTGCTTTTTGATCCACTATATTTGTATAGTATCCCCCTCTTCTGAAATTCTTCAAAACTGCTACTCATTACATTTCTAAGTTTCTCGATGCGCATCTTTTCCTTTTTCTCGCCCAGTATTGATGCCATACCTGTAGGATCGACCCATCCAAGCTTCATGCCTTCCTTTAATCCTTTCCTGACAACTACAAATCCATCATTTCTAGGACCGAGATAAACAGCAAGGGGTTTGTGCTTACCATACTGGAAGACCACAGGCTGCCCATCAATCTCGTAAACCGTACCCACAGGAATATATAGAACATCCTCCAATCTTTCTAGTATGATGTCTACTCTTGCAGTCATGCCTGGCTTCAATACAGGATCTGCATCTAAGATATCGATATAGACCAGAAAACCCTTCAATCCACCCTCGCTTATAGTAAAAAATCCAGCAGTGCTATTAACCTCCTGCGCGAGTCTAGCTACATCCCTGACTCTCCCTGCAAATTCTCTATCAGGATATGCATCGAGTACAATTCTTGCATCAAGACCCTTACGTATCTTCTGACAGTCTACCTCATTTATATAGAGTTTTACCTGCATTTTTGAAAGATCTGGAATCGACATCAATGGTTCTCTGGGCCGTGCAGTATATCCCTTCTTAAGACGCTCTTGATTCCCAAAACTTCCAACATCCATATAAACAACCATCCCATCAATCGGAGCCCTCAATGTAAATTCTTCGATTCTGTCTTTAATATTTCTAATCCTGTTTTCTGCTTGAGTTATGGAAATCTTAAATTTTATTATCTCATTCTTGGCAATAATCTTCTGAGACTCGATCTGCTTTTTAATCTTCTCAAGATTAATCCTTGCCTGCTCAAGCTGCAACCTTGCTTCATCTCTCTTTGCCTCAGATTCAAACTCCATCATCTTAAGGCGCAAATTTGCCTGCCTGTAAGAGTATTCGGCTATATCTTTATTGTTCTCTAAACTCTTCATTGTCAGGGCCTGTTCAGATTTTAATCTATCAAAATCTGCAAGCAGGCTCTCCAAATTATCCTTAGCCAAATCAAGCTGCTCCTCTAATGATGTGGCATCAAACTGCAGAAGAAAATCTCCCTTCTTGACAATCGTACCCTCTGGTACAAGATCTACTACCTGGAGATTTGCACCCCACATCATGGGAGCATTAACTACCTGCTGATAGACAGCCTCGAGTTCACCTGTTTCAACAAGTGTTACCTCAAAATCACCCTTACGAACCGATGTCCAGCTATTCTGGACTTTGCTCTCAGAAGAACCAGGCAGAAAGAGTATCAGTATCAGCATAACTACTATCAGACCACCAGCTGCGATCCACAAGTAACGATTCTTTAATATTTTTTCGGGCAATCTTGCTTGTAAAAGCTTACCTACTAGCTTCTTTAAACTTTTAATCATATCCATATGTCCACCATACATTATTCTATATGATTTAGTTAACGCCTCCTGATTTAAAAAGTTTCAATAATTCTATCATAGGTTAAACACCTTAATCCTATCATAGGTTAAACACCTTAAATCGATTTTTCTTGTGAATCGGAACCACTATTTTTCATGAAATCTCTGGCCGCAAGCCTATGTATTTCTTTGACTACTCTGGTTGCCTGATGTACCCTTCTCACCCACCTCCTGCCTATTTCCGAAAACCTTTCTCTCAAACCACTATCTTTAATCAGTCTCCTAAGAATATCCTCTAAGTTTGCCCTGTTTACCTCAAAGAATGGATGGTCGGGATAGAGATCTGAAAAACCTGGGGCAAGTGAGGAGCAGGTTGGTATACCCATTGCCAGTGCCTCGATTCCATTCATTCCATATCCAAGATCACTCAATTGATCAACAAAAATGTCGCATGTTAGTTTGAGTTGAAGCGCATCCCTGTATGGAAGATTCTCTATGATTACTCCCTCTATCCCAAGCTCTGATTCTAATTTTTTTATGACCGATATGATAAAATCGCTCCCCTTTGCCTTTCTGTTTGTTGGGGCATGACCTATTCGAAGAGGAGTCGAACTTCCTTTCTTTTTTGGTGGAATAGCAGACATGTCGAGTGGAAATGGAACATGATAAATATCCGGATGTAACCTGAGATGGTCAAACTCTACTGTCACATTCAAGTCTGACAATCTGTCTATTGAGGGTATGACGCCACGAACACGAAGATCGCTTCCTGTATAACAGCATATTATCTGTTTTCCCATCTTCTTAAGCTGCTCAATAAATCTGCCATCTCTGTAAAATCCCAATCCTCCATCCAACTGATATAGATCAAAGTGAAAAAGTCTATATCTTTTAACCGCATCTTCAATTCTCCTCTCCCATATCCTCTCCCTCATTGTAAAGAGAGACATCTCAAGCGATCCATTTGGTTGCCACATCACCGGAATCTCTTCTGGAGAGGCTCCTCTATTATCAATTATCCTTCTCTTTGCCGGCACAACTACTCTTTTAATAAATCTCGTCAGAGAAGAATCCATAAATGGAAGATCAAGACAGATGTCTTCCTCTCTCTGCTGGCTGCTCGGAAACAAGGTTACGAGACGGCTGTAATGCCCCAGACTTCTTTCCGCACGTACAAATGTCATTGGAACACCTGCAATATTCATTGGAGCTATATGAAGAATCCGCATACCAGATTAACCTTAAATTCTCTTCTTTATGACTCTTATGAGCCTTTCAATTCCAAAAAGGAAAAAAAGACCCATCATTGTCGGCACCAAAATATTTATAACAAACAGCATAAGTGAGCTGTTGAATGCTGTTGCTTTATCGACTCCAAACTGCATGTAAAAAAAGACCGATGCACTCTCCCTTATTCCCAGGTCTCCGAGGGATATTGGCAGGAATGTCTTTGCAAATATTGTTGACGTGGTCACTATTAAAGCAGTCGAAAGTGGAAAACTCTGGAAAGAGAGGGAGAGTAGGCAAAACTGTATGATATAGATACAATAGAGGAGAAATGAGTAAAGAAAAAATTTTAATGCGCGATCTTTGTCAAATCTGTCAAGCGAAACCATAATAAGTTTCAACTTATCCCTATTGGGCAGAACCAGGGAAATCTGATATATCAGGTTTCTTATCCACACTGGATTTAAGGCCGCCATTACCATAAAAATAGTAACAAACAATGCCACACCGCAGAGGGGCCAGAGAATAAATCTTTCAAATTTAAGTATATGTCCTATCAGAAAGGTTATGCCCCATATTCCACCTGTAGTCAGAACAATAAAAGAGTAGAGCTTGTCAATAAAGACAAGACTCACCCCCTCCCATCTATCCATTCTCTTTAAAAAAAACGACCTTCCGAATTCACCAACTCTTCCTGGCGTGATAAATCCAATGACCATGCCTGAAAAAAAAGAGCTCACCGATTCTTCTACACTTACATTATCCATGTTGAGCCTTAAAAGATAGTGCCATCTATACAATTGTAAGAATAGATTAGGAATCAGAAGTATAAGAACAACTACTATCAGTTCAGGTTTTTCTGGATTTTCAAATGCAAAACGAATCTCTGCAAAGTCGACCTTTGTTATTACAACAAATAGTGTGATTCCTGCTACTAAAATCCTGCAAAATAAAAAAAGTAATTCTTTTTTCATAAACATTATATTGTAAAGACGATTTAATGTACAATTTAGTTTTAAGTTTAATTATAAATAAATCAAATATCAAGTATTATTTATACAGATTCAGATTTCTCATAAACTGCAAAATCTCCTCTTGAAATTTAACCAAAAAATTATATATTAAAAATGGAACAATAATTGCTATAAAATTAACGATATAGGTTATGTTAAATAACATTAATTGAATAATAAACAATGAAATACTGGAAGCAGATACAAAAACATCTCATTATATTTTTCATATTTATTTCCTCTACATCATACGCCCAGTTCCCACAATACGGCAGCAACCCATTCTCATTTTCCATTCCAGAGGCGGTTTATGGCACCTCTTTTTTTGCTGTCGATCTAAACGGAGACGGTCTTCTCGACTATACATTCCGCTCACAAACAAAACTTTATGCATACGACCATTACGGTACTCAGATGTGGAGTACTCAGATAGGCTATCCAGGCATAGACATAAACAATCATGGAACAAAACATGGTGCTGCAGATGTTGATGGCGATGGACAGGTAGAAATAGTTGCCATAAACGATACAAACCAGATAATAATATTCAATGGGTCAAATGGAGCTCCAGAAGACACAATCTCAATTGCTGTGGACAGCTCTCAAATAGTTGGACATGTGGTTGTTGTAAATCTCAGAGGCTCGGGAGACAGGGATGCAGTTGTACAGACAATAGACCGTCACGATATCGGAACATGTGAATATTACCTCAACCGCACAATCATTGCCATCAATCTCGAAAACGGCCAGGAAATATGGAGGGTGGAACAGGATGCAGATCCTGACTATCCCGTAGGCAGACTCAATGGTGGGATATATGAAGGATATTTTGGACAGGCCCACGGCCCGCTGATGTGTGTCGATGTCGATCTCGACGGAAGGGATGAGGTCATAGGTGGAAGCATAGTAGATGAAAATGGAAATGTGATCGATCCTAACTATTTTGAATGCTGGAAGAGATGGGTAAAATACAGTTCTTATTACCATTTTGTGGATCATATCGATGCAATATCTGTGGGTGATTTTCGGCCAGATCTACCTGGTCTGGAGTGGGTAATAGTGACCGAGGATCACCGCCCGGGTCCCGGGCTCAACAATTACTGGAACACAACCATGTTCTCTGGTACTGATGTAGTTTGGTCAACAGAAACAACCAGTTTTCCAGACGGACCAGACAGAGAACCACAAAACATTGCGGTCGGCGATTTTTCACCAGAAAGTCCCTACATAGAGGTGTGGAATCGTTCCCGATTCAATGGAGACGATCTTCATGACCAGGGCAAGGGCCAGCATCCATGGGTATTCGATGCCTACAGCACTCAAATCTCCCACTACTCAATGGAGAACACTCTTCCAGAAGGCTTTTCTACAAACCAGAAGGAAGGAGACGCCGAAGGCATAGAGGTAATATGGACAATCGACTGGGAAGGCGGACCAAAAGAATTCATAGCAGCCAAGGCCCGTCACGTAGATGGTCATGTAGGCATCTTTGATGCTATAACTGGAGATTCTATATGGACAACTGTCAGCAGAGATCCTCAGATCGAATCGGAAATGCTGTATGTTGCCGATGTTTCAGGAGACAGCAGAGAAGAATTGATTGTATGCGATATTTCTGGAACTACACCTCTGATAAAAATATTCTGGAATGACCAGACCAATCCATATCCAGAAAAAGAGTGCAAATGGAACGATCCGCTCTATAAAAGATTGAAACAGAACTGGAACTACTACTCACCTGGAAGTTATACGAGTCATGAGCAGATGGACATTACAATATCGACAGATCCGGAAGGCCTTGACATCTATGTGGATGGAGTCAAATATACTTCTCCCCAGACATTTACATGGGCAGAAAATTCCAAACATACAATATCAACAACCTCTCCTCAGATCAGCGGAACAGGCACACGATATGTTTTTACTTCATGGAGCGACGGAGGAGATATTACACACGACTATATTGTACAAATGGTTGATACATTAAGTGCCTCTTTCCAGAAGCAGCACCTCCTTACAGTGAGTTCTCCATATGGTGCGCCCACTGGGGGTGGCTGGTATGATGAGGGAAGCGATGCAACATTTGGTGTCACATCTCCCTATTCTGGAACAACAGGTACAAGATACATCTTTCTGCAGTGGACTGGTACTGGTACTGGTTCATACACAGGATCAGAAACCTCCCACACAGTTACAATGAATGGTCCAATAACAGAGACTGCATCATGGAAGAGGCAGTACTACCTCACAACATCTGAGAATCCTGATGAGGGCGGTGACATAACACCATCTCCTCCTGGCTCCTGGTATGATGAGGGTTCTGTTGTCAGTGTGAGTGCATCTGTTGCATCTGGCTACAGTTGGGAGGGATGGTCTGGAGACCTCTCCGGAACACAAAATCCCACAACTATTACCATAGATGAGCCAAAATCTGTTATGGCAAATTTCGGAAAGATAGTCCAGATAACGATACAGACAAACCCCAGCGGACTTCGCTTCAATGTCGATGGAACAACATACACATCCTCACATACATTCACATGGGTGGAAGGTCATACTCACCAGATATCTGCTCTGGATTCTACTCAGGGAGATAGTATTAGATACATCTTCAACTCATGGAGCATAGGCGGAAATCAGAGTCGTCAGTACACGGTTCCTGGATCGGATCAAACAGTGACTGCATATTTCAGGACTCAATACTATCTTACTATCAACTCATCCTGGGGCAGTCCCACTGGTGGCGGCTGGCATGATGCTGGTTCTACTCCCACAATCGGTGTCACCACACCATGGACTGCAGCAGCAGGAACACGTTATGTCTTCACGGGTTGGACTGGAACAGGATCAGGATCATACACAGGAACAGAAGCCTCACATACAGTTACAATGAACGGCCCAATAACAGAGACTGCATCATGGAAGAGGCAGTTCGAGCTCACGGTAGACTCAGAATATGGTGCGCCCACTGGGGGTGGCTGGTATGATGAGGGAAGCGATGCAACATTT
>CAZYVD010000035.1:0-12413 GCA_964651045.1 uncultured bacterium | reverse complement strand
TCGCTTCAATGTCGATGGAACAACATACACATCCTCACATACATTCACATGGGTGATAAATGATTCTCATCTATTATCAGTAAATTCTCCTCAGAGCGGTGGTATTGGAATTCAGTATATATTCAAAAACTGGAGTGATGGAGGAGATCAAAATCATTATTATACAGTCCCGATAAATGATCAGCAGCTTACGGTTAACTTCAATGCCAGGTATAAGCTTACTGTAAACTCAACATATGGCAATCCATCCGGAACGGGCTGGTATGAAGAGGGAATGACAGCATACTTTTCTGTTACATCCCCCGAAGTATTTGGTTCGACTCGTTATGTATTCGAAAAGTGGACGGGTGATTATGAGTGGGATCAACCTTCAGGCTCGATTATCATGAACAGACCTGTTAATATCTACGCAAGCTGGAAGATGCAGTATAAACTCACAATCGATTCTGAATACGGTAATCCACAGGGAGCAGGATGGTATAATGTAAACCAGCAGGCAAGCTTTTCAATAACATCACCCGATACAAGAGGCGCCATTAGATATCTATTCATAAACTGGTCAGGAGATTATAATGGATCTCAAACGAGCTGTTCGATAATCATGAACTCTCCAAAAATCATTCAGGCAAACTGGAAAACTCAATACTACCTGACAGTAGATATAGATCCAGAAGATGGAGGAACCGTAACACCTTCTCCACCAGGGGAATGGTTTGATGAAAACCTGCAGATCACAGCTGAAGCCATTCCAGATACACAGTCGGGTTACACATTTAGCCACTGGAGTGGTGATGTAACAGGCTCATCCAATCCATTCCAATTCACTCTTGATAGACCAAAAAGCATAATTGCCCACTTTGAGTCTGAGTCTACCGATGTATCAGAGGAAAACAAAACTATAGATAATGGGAACAATTTTATACTTCTCCAGAACTACCCAAATCCGTTTAATCCATCCACTAATATACAGTACTACCTGCCAGAAAATACACATGTAAAAATAGAAGTCTATTCGCTTAATGGTAAAATGGTGAGAAGACTACTCGATAATGAACAGCCGGCCGGAAATCACAAGATTTTCTGGGATGGCCGCGGCAGTTCCGGAGAGGTTCTGAGCAGTGGAACATATATCATTTACTTGAAATGTAAAAACAGCATCAAAAAAATCAAGGTTCTATTGATTAAATGAGAGTCCCTCGATGGACTGGTTTTCTTTAATGCTAAAAACCAATCCAGCTTCTCTCTTTTTATCCAACAATTGTGATAAATAAATAAGGAAAGATGATAGGTAAATCTGAGAGAGTGTTAATCGTTATTAATATTCTATCACTGTTCCAATCGATGCTTCTATACCAATTATTTCTCTATTAAGGGGGAGTTTTAATCCACCAGAAAAAAACTTGAGTTGAAAGTTTAACATTCCTCTGCTGAAAATCTTGTAATCGACTCTCATCCCAATACCACCTATTATGTCCAGTCCCTTATCCGACTCCAGCGGCTCATAGAATCTACCAATACCCAATCCAAACACTTCACCATTCGGGAAGCTTAAAAACTTATATATCATATCCAGATCTAGTTGATATCTGCTGTTGTAGCGTGTTTCGTCAACAATCAACCCCTGATACAGGCTGTTCTTCTCTCTGTACCGAAATGTTATGTGAGTCCAGAAATAGCTGCTGTTGTATCTGTAAAAATATCCGAGATTCATTGTGATCTTACTGCCTGCACGATATACAAGATCACCATCCAGGTAATCGCTCCAGTAGTAGGTATATATCCCATCAAACATGATCTTCATATTTTCAGTTAATCTGATGTCAAACCCCAGAGAACCGCTTACTTCATCTCCAGGGTCATACTCTTTGTCATATAGTTTATCGAGCCCAACACTCTCTCCATAACTATACTGTACAGGATGATATACTCTTCTGTATAAATACTGTGCGCTTGCACCTATTACAAGACCCTCTTTTACAGGATATGCGATTCCAAAACTTCCCACTCCACACAATCCTTGGCCATAAACAGGGAGCTGAAACGAGAAAATATTTCTGCTCAACATCTCTGTTATGGCAAATTCAACACTATCAAGACGGGTCTTTCCTGTCGGCATTCCTATCCCAAGATTTATCATGGCCTTATCATCCCAGAATACATAATTGCCCTGTACCCAGGTATCAGAAAAATCTGTAATCCTTCCTGTTTCATCTCTCCATGAATGTGCAGGAGTGTTTGATACAGAAATATTAAATCTATCGTTTATCAACATATAAACAGTAAGCGGAAAAGAAATCTGATTTATTAAGGCCCTGTATTGAACTCTCCATATCTGAGCATTTACACCTGCAGAGATAAAGCCCCGCCTGTGTATAGGAAGAATCTCCTCCTGCGCACCAACATGGCTTGAAATGATTACCAAAATTATTATGAAAAATAATTTTCTGAATCTCATAAAATACCCCATCGATTATTTGATTATTACCATATGAATTTTGTATCTTTAACCCGATTTAACGGATAAGAGATCGATTTATAGCTATTCTTCATCATCTAAATAGAATGAGGTTTGAGTACGAAACATTGCTTATCCGTTAATTCGGGTTTAATTAATACCTTGCTCTCCTATGGTCATATGATACTATTTGATTATTACCATCTTTCTGGAGGCTACCTTTCCTGCAGTCTTGAGTCGATATATATAGACACCGCTCGGTACAGGATTTCCAGATCCATCTTTTCCATCCCATTTTACAACATAATGTCCTGCCTTCTGAATCTCATTCAAAAGAACCCTTATTCGTCTTCCAAGTATGTTGAAGATGACTATCTCTGCCCTTCCCCTCTTTGGCAGACTGTATGATATCGAGGTTTCTCCATTGAAAGGATTTGGATAGTTCTGATGCAGCTTAAACTCAACAGGCTGAAGTGATATTCCATCACTGTTTTTACTTATAAACTCCTCTGTTCCTGCCACGATTCTGAACCTTCTGTAGTTGTTTGGATTCTTTTTACTCGTTCTGTATACTATCTTACTCTCCTTGCCCATATCCTTAGAGATGCCCTCATCAATATCAAAAATATATGCCTGCCAGCCTTTGGGAAGATCTCCGAATAGAGTCCATTTTATCTCTACCTCTTTCTTCGGGATGTTGGATTTTACTATAAAATTCCACAACTCACCCTTAGTTTCAGGATCTCTCAGGTCTGTAGTATATTTCCCTGAATGTAGCTCCCACTCATCATGTGGGAAATATAGAGAAACATAGTCGCCAACAGGAGGCGGCTCTGGATGATCCCTTCCATCCCATCCGTCTCGTGAATCTTTCCTCACACCGATAAAATTACGGCTATCTTCAGCCGCTCCTGCCTCTGCGGATATTTCAAATACCCATTCATCACTTCCCATGTTGTATAGCGTTCCGCCCTTTACATTAGCGATCTTGCATGGACTACTGCCCTCTTCACTCATTCTCTTTGGTGGTATTATCAGTGATGCAGCAACAGTATCCTGGTTGCATATGAAGTATCCCTCCCATGGATCGAGTCTGTCCCAATCTTTTACGAACCCCTTACCATTAAAATAGTAGAGCGTTGTTATCGACTCACTGGATACTATACAATCGTTCCAGCTAATCGGAAAATTAAATGGATTTGCTATCATGTTCCACCCCGGGATTATCTTAAGCGTGGTCGTATCTTCTCTGCCCGGATCAATACTCATCTTGAAGCTCGAATCTGTTGATACTGTCTGAAATTTTTCTATGTCAAATGTAGTATTCAAATGGGTTATCAGAAAAAACGATCTGCCAGGAAGAATCTCAAAAGCACCCCAGTCTTCTGTCTTAGGACTGTATTCTACGTAAACAGTATCCCTTCTGTGAAACCAGAAGAGACGCCACATATAGGGATCATATGATCCAAGGTCATCCTCAAGAATATATTTTACTTTTGTTGAATCCAACTGAAATGGAATCGAAAACATCCTGAACTGTCTGTGTTTAAAAGTTATAGGTACAGTCATGACACTGTCGAACCTGACGATACTCGAATTTGGATTGTTTTCTGGATCGATGACTGGCTGTGTCAGCGTATCTTCAGCAGTAGAAATGATCTTGACATAGTACTCCAGCCCACTGAGTCTTAAAGAATCTCCAGGAATCTGAACCTGATATGTAGTATCGTTTACATATTCTGCAGTCAGGCTGTGGTATCTGTCAGAACCGCTCGGCCTGTAATTCAAAATTATATCACTAAAATCTATATCCATTCCAGCAGGAATACCAATACTTACATTAAGGTCTTTTCCAAAGCGCGGAGGATCCGGATTCATCGAAACGCTCAAATCGTATTCTGCAATCTGGAATTCCCACGGCTGTCTGGCTATGCTTGAGATTCTTATCTCATCCAGACATCCCTTAAAATACTTATATCTGCCAGCAAGATCTTTTTCTGCAGCCCCAATTATGAGAGCACGTTGATAAAACTGTTTTGATGTAGACGTATAAGGTTCTGTCCACTGAAGAATTCCATCAATATATAGCCGTCCCTCCCTTGAATAGTGATTATATATGAATGCCAGATGATGCCAGCTTCCATCACTTACCAGCACGCCACCACTTCTGAATCCTGCTACATCGATATGTCCTTCATTGTTTATGGAAATTCTGTAGTTAACCGTATGGCTTACATCGTCTATTCCCATAGAAACAAGAGACTGATCAACAGTGTCTGTACGGAAGTAACATTCAATCGTATAGCTCTGAGAAGTCATGTCAAACATAAGGCTCTGGTCAAACTCAACCTCTATCCAATCATCTTTACCGTCGAGACTCAGTCCCCCGCCAAAGAACCCCTTGCACCACTCTATGCCTCCATGCAGAATCGCAGAGTGATTGCCTCCAGAAGAATCAACCGCTACCGTATCGCTGCCACCCGTTTCATCAAAATGGAAGAGAGTCACTGTATGAACATCGCTCGAATACCGATCCATGGTTTTGGATTCTGTGCTGCTTCCCTCCAGATTCACAACAACAGTGTCGTTGTCACTATCATTGGTTATTATGGTTATTTTTCCGCTGTATGTAGTATCAGAAACAGTGGGCGAAAAAATGACAGTAATTTCTCTGCTCTTCAGCCGCGGGAGTCTGAAGCTCGATGGGCAATCCTGAATCGAGAATACATTTGCCTGATCACCAGACTCTTCCATTTTTATAAACAGATCTTGATCTCCATTGTTGGTTATCATAAATGTCATTGGTCGAGACTGACCCTTAAATACTGTAGCAAAATTCAACTCCTCTTTGTCAATATCCATATCAGGAGGCAGTACATTGTATTCCCAGTTCATTCGGGATATCCTTGAGACTCTAAATTCGTCTATCAATCCATGAAAATGATCCGCAGTAGAGGAGCTGTCGCCGAGTGTGAAAAACTTCTTCTCATCGAGATTCAATCTCCCCTGCCATAAAACAGAATCAAGCACAGAGTTGTTTAAAAGAAGCCTTAAATATTCACCATCATTGGAGATGGCAACATGGTACCACTGATTGATGTTCATTGAATCGATAAAATTATCCCTGAATAGTGTATGTTTAACCCCTGAACTGTTCCATACACTGCATTTTATTCCATCCGAACTGTCCAGTATCAGCCTTATTTTTGAGCTGTCCACATCACCCCATTGAACAAGTGTACAGGAGTCGGCAGGAAGAGAGAGCATCAAGAACCACATCTCAAAAGTAAAATCAGAATGTGAAAGGCCTTGTAGTGGATCTTCAGGAATTTCGATCCAGTCGTTCTGACCATCAAAACAGATGCTTCCTCCAAATCTACCAGTATCTGACCAGACCATACTGTTATGAAGTATTCCATCTCTTCCCATACCAGAAGAATCTACCGCACTTTCACCGCTTCCTTCGTTGAAATGGTAGAGTATGCCTGTAAAAATATCAGATTCATATTCACCCCACTTCTTTGATCCGATTCCTCTGCCCTTTAAAAATACAGGAAAATCGGCACCAGACCAGGATGGGTCGTTGGTATTGAAGAGAAGCTGCTCTGTATGCTCGAGCGTATCTGTAGATGTAAACTTTACCTTCACAAGCTGACTGTCCTTGGGCTGTACACTGAAACTTGTAATATTAGGATTGAAGATAGATGTGTTGGTTGAGACAACATTGTATACCTCAAGTACATCTATCCCGGGATTACTTACCCATAGTTTCAAATTCCTCTCTTTGCCAGAAAGTACTTTGCCAAAATTTATGCTTGTGGAATCGACACTAATTCTTGCCAATTTTACATTGAACTCCCACTTCTGCCTGCCAATATCTGAGATTCTCAATTCATCCATCATCCCGTGAAACGGATAGTTGCTCTGCCAATCCCGGCCGATTATTATAGACAGGGTATCGACAGCACTACTGGCAAACTTTCCTGCCATATCACCAGAAAATTGAGTAGAATCTACTTCATTTCCATTTATAAATAGTCTCACTATCTTATTATCAAGAACAAGAGCAATATGATACCATTTACTTGCCTGCAATGCTCCCATAGAACCGCTCGTAACAGAGAATGGTGTGTTTTCTGTATTGTATATTTCTCCAACAATCGTACTCCCAACAAGCCTTAAATCGAACTGAGAACCGCTATCACCTTTTCTTCTCATAATTATGCTTGTTCCAGCAGGAATGGTCTGTATGTTCAACCATCCCTCAACAGTGAATCCATTCCATTTTGGACCCAACTCATGAGTCGAATCGGGAGTGATTACACATATATCGTCATATCCGTCAAACAGGAGGGATCCACTGAATTTGCCAACAGGTCGACTGACTCCGGTCCAGTATCCATGCATTCCGTGTCCTGAACCATCGGCAATCGTCTGTCCACCGGACTCCTCGAAATGGTAAAGTCCAAGTGTATAATAGTCAGAAACATAGGGACCGGCCGGCAGTGATTCAATACCCTTACCACTTATGGGAATCTGGTAATCAGGAAATGTCGGATCACTGCTGTAAATAATGAGCTTACTTCCCTGTGAGATTGTTACCTCATCAGTTGGTGAAAATGAAACAAAGAGAGTAGAATCCTTTCCCTGGGCTAAAGAGAATTTTGTGGAAAATGTTAAGCCTATCAGACTGCTTTCAGGAGAATCGACAGATATGCTGTCTATCTCCAGAAGATCTTCTCCACCATTACGAATCACAAGTGGCAGTTTTCTTGTAAATCCATGCAGCACATCTTCAAATTTTATCTGATCAGTATTGACTATAAGATGAGATCGATTGACATTCATCTCCCATGTCTGCCTTGCTACATTAGAGAAACGAACTTCATCTATCATTCCCCTGAAAGAGACATTTGTTCCACCAAGGGAGTTTGTACCAATGGCCAAAGGCTCTGTATCTTCAAATCTGAGCTTACCCTTTACAGATTTGCTTGCCCGAAGAACACTGTTTAAATAGAGACGGATCGAATCTGTGTCCCACGTCAGAGCCACATGATACCACTGATCTGTGTTCAGTTCATCGATTGATCCTGTAATTATCTCATGTTCCACGCCAAGAGAATCCCATACACTGGCTATCAGTCCTTCATTGTCCCCCATTGCGAGTTCAAATTGTCTGGTGTTTCCATTTCCCCTTCTGGCCAGGATATAATATCTGTTGTCATCCGGTTTATTGCTCATGTTGAACCACAGCTCAATTGTGAACGGACGATTACAAACATTGAAAAGGGAATTGTAGGGAATACCGATCCAGTCTCCTGTACCATCAAACGAGATGCAATTTCCAAATCCATCTTTTGAACCAGTCCTCTGTGGATCCCCATTGATCTGGCCGTCAAGCTCATTTGCAGAAGCATCCTCTATTACAGTACCACCTGTTTCGTTGAAATGCCACAATCCAATCGTCAATTCATCACTTTCGTATTGCCCCTCACCCATCACATCTCCACGACGCCATTGAAATGTCAGGGTCTTTAATGGATCATCAGGATCGTTACTTGTTATTGATGCAGTCGTAGTAGTTGGAACATCTTCTGGATAGGGATAGATCATCTCAAAATTAACATCTATCTTTAATGTATCGTTGGGCGGTATTTCAAACTTTTTCGGAGTGAAATGAAACTCGCCGGCATATCTTGCAGGCACCGATATCTCACCCTCGAGCAGTGTTGTTCCTCTGTTTCTGATCCAGATGACCATCGGACGACTCTTTCCAAGTGGAACAGGACCAAATTCCAGCATGTCCTGATCCACTACTATCTCAGGCTTTATCTCGCTCTTAACAACATAGAGTCCATCCTTACCATCGGCTATACAAACAGTAGATCCCGAGATATCGAGTCTTTTTGTATCGTCTCCTGTTGGATAAAATTCTATTAAATCAGGCGGAGAGTCAGGCCTCGAAATATCATATACACCCAATCCGACTTCAGTATCGGATATATATATTGTTCTTCCCTCTACATGAATGTCTGTACATTTCCCTCCAGTTAAAATGCTCATCACCTCGCCGGTTGAAACTCTCCATATCAAGAATCCATTTTCGCTGTTTGCAATAAACACCGAGTCTCCAACGGCATCTATTCCGAGAACCTCTTTATCTGTCGAAAGAGAGTAGAGCAGTGTAAGATTTGTTATATTGCTCGGAAGGCCTGTAGCCTTGTATACATAAGCTCCTGAAGAATCCGCAACATATATCATATCGCCAATTACCTTGACCGCCTTTGCATTCTTTAGATAGGTTGTATCACTCCAGGCCTCACTCACCGTTGGCAGTGTACTCACATTAAGAATCCTCAGCCCGTCTCTTCCACATGCAAGATAGGCAAAGCTTCCTGATACATATACATCATAACAGGTGTCAAGATCGGAAAGGTAAGGACCATATATTGTCTGCTGGGCAAGGTTTATCACCGACATCCCTTTTGAACCATCTGCAATATAGAGATAATTTACATCCTTTGTTATTCCACGCGCCTCTCCAGGCGTGTCATAACCCTGAGTAACGGTCAAATGAAGCGTATCGTCCCTTGATTGAGAAAAATCTAAATTGAACAGCTTCACCCCTGCTATTCCTGCCGCAACATATCCATAATTATTCTCAACAACAACATCGTATGTGATGTGAGCGGTCTCAAACGAATCTATAATTGTCGGTTGATACAGTAATCTTACATCTGCCAGCAAATGGCCGTTGTAGCCATCTGCAATAAAGGCCGTATCATTGTTTACTGAAACCGCGTTTGTTATTCCTTCTGTGTCGAGAGGCAGACGAGTAGGTCCTGTCATGTTGTATGGATCACTAACCTTGATTGGGGCATAAAGACCCTTCTCACCACAAGCCAGATAACAATATCCCCCAGTCTCAAACACATCCATTACTTCCACTGGAGAGGTATCTACCCACAGTCCAAGCTCCAATAGATTCGCTGGATCTTTTACTGATATCGACCGCATTCCACCCCATCCTGTGGCAACATAGGCCACCGTATCTCTGATCAATACATTATATGTTATTGGTTTGTATTTTGTAGTATCATATCCAATGAATGGAAGCGAAAAATTCATCCTGTCATAAACCAATGGATTGGATTTGTTGGAAATGTCGAGTGAGTAGAGCCCTGCAGAATCTGCTGCTATCAGGGCTGTTGTATCGTTGGCAACATAAATATCCCTTGCATAACCATCAAGCACTCTTGATCCCGTCTTGAAGGGACTCGATGGCAGGCCAATATCGAATATTACGATTCCACCACTACCATCAGCAACATAGGCATAATTTCCATACTGCATTACACCACTGGCATATCCCTGGGTATCTCCCTCACCTATTACCTGTACAAGATCAGAATTATCAAAGTCGAAATATACAACCCTCAATCCCATCTTCCCACACGCCACATAGATATGTGTCATATCACTCTGAACCCATATGTCTTCAACAGGACCCGGAAGAAGTATCTCATCCAACTTGTTGTATGATCCGCCGTAGACCTCTAAATAACCCCCACTACCCACGAATGTAAATCCCCCCCTCCTAAATACGGCATTGCACTCTCCTTCAGCCCATCTTCCGAGTCTCTGTATTCTTGAACTCTGCGCCGCCAGAGGGTATTGCATACAGATAAATAATATTGCTATAACAAACTTTCGCATCTTGTATCTCTCCTGAATCGTACTATTTTTTGTTCAGATCAGGCTTTATGGGTGTACCCAATATTTTGGGAAGCAAAATCGCATTTCTCTCGGCCTCATTAAAAGACTTTCTGCTTCCCCTTCCTGGTATGAATCCTGCGTTTTGAAAACGTCCCATCCACTGGAGCCTATTCCATGAACTTACCAGATCGGGCCTCATCTCCATCCTGGCCAAACCTCCCCTCGGCATCTCCCTTATTATTCGAGCCACTTCACGGTTCATACGTGTAGTACTTGTGCTGTGAGTGGCCTGCCAGAGTTTGGGAGACATTAACTTATCCCTTGCCTGAGTAAAATTTCCATCTATCTTGACCGCCTCCCTGAACAGTTTGTATGCGCTACTGAAATCTCCTCTGTCCATCGCATCCAGTCCCTGGCAATACTTCATAAATGCCATCATGTCCTCTGTAGGGATCTTCAATATCTCCTCCCTCAACTGGGGAGAGAGCTTAATATCAAAATAATCAAAAATCCTCAATACAAGCTCCTTCTCCATGCGAAACAGTCGGTTGAGGTTGCCTTCAAAATTTGTAGTTGTCGGAACAAAGACATTCTTTGTTTCATAAATTCCTGCATCCAGAGTCATCCTCAGGTCGGGCATAACAAGATATGAACCCTTTACCAGATACCTGGCACCGAGTAATTTACCCACTCTCGGCATGTTGTTCTCATCAATAAGCCCTGTCATTCCGAGTTTTATCTCATCCATTAATGAATTCAAACGGATACGCTCTACAACATCAAGCTCATCAACCTTTGAGAGGTCGGTTATCATCATCTCCGCCAATCCTTTTTGAAGCGGCTGCCATTTAGGATCATCACTCAGATTTAGAAAATAGAGCACTGCTACACTCTTTTCAGGGAATGCCGCTACATCTAATCTGGATTCATCCTTGATTGCAAGCTGAATCTCACGCGATACCTCCATCCTCACTACCCAATCGAGTCTTCCCATCAAGATCTGACGAAAAGGATCTCTCTCTGGAACTCGAAAATACTCTTTATAGACATCAATAGCTTCTTTAATCCTTCCAAGCTCCTCAAGCGATATTCCGAGATAGTATCTCGCCTTTCCATATTCAGGATTTTTATTTACAACCATTTTCAATATTTTCTCTGCGGTCTCATATCTACCCATGTGCCAGTAAACCATTCCAATACCTGTTACTGCCTCTTTATCATAATATATATATGGTTTTCCATCACGAACATGCGGCTCTAAAATATGAAGATAATGACGCAGTGCCTTATTATATTCCCTTCTCAGCAGATATTTTTCAGCCGGTCTATATTTCGAAGTTGCACATCCCGACAGTATAATCAACAAGACCATAAAAACATAAATAAGAATCTTTTTCATGACTAATAGTTCCTCCCAGCTTAAATCTTGGGAAAGTTAATTTTTCAACTTCTTCTTTCCTCTAACGATCTCAATTCTTTTGCTGGCGAGTGAGAAATCTGGTTCCAGCTTCAGGGCGCTCTCATAAAATTGCTCTGCCTTTTCAAAATCTCCACTATCTTCAAACCTCACTCCCTTGGAGAAGAGAACAACTGCCTTCATATTTATCTTCTTCGATTCATTTAGAATCTTTTCTTCTTTTCTGGAGATTCTTATATCCAGCCCTTTTAATAACCTCTTCCCGAGTTTCCTGACAAGGGATATGATTTGATCCGGTTTACCAGTGACCTCTTCACTCTTTATGGTCAGCCCTGTCTCAACATCTACAACACGAACATCAATACGTATCTTCTTATTAAGGTTGACCATATAACTTCCAAACAGCAAATAGTCTGCACCAAGCATCCTGCCAGCCTTGAAAGAGCTCCCCTCAACCAGTCCCGACTGGTTTGCCTTGATCTCATCAATAATCGTTTTTATCCTGCGCCGCTCTACTATCCTCAACGATTTAACTCTGCCCAGCTCTGTTATCATTATCTCTGCAAGACCTCCTGAGAGGGGTTGATACTGCTGCGGATTAAGAATACTGTTGTTATCAAAATCGAGTACTGCCACTGTCTTCTCATCTGCCAGCAAAGGCACATAAATTTTTTGGAGTAAAAAAAGAACAGCAACCGATATAAAAATTTTTCTGCACATCTCTTCGGCTCTCATTTATTGTCTGTGGCTCATAGCACTATATCATACTTTAAAAATATGTTTTGTAATTGTCAAGTAATAAAAATATTTATCGATGCAAAAATT
>CAZYVD010000034.1:0-27593 GCA_964651045.1 uncultured bacterium | reverse complement strand
AACTAACTTATTTTGAATATGGAAAATTCCAATTCACGGTGAACCAATACAATACTATATCTTATTTTTGTTGTAATCCGACTGCATAAAGTCTGGCTGGAAATACTGTTTTAGATTATAACAATATCTATTGTCGCTTACAATTGGATATCAAAACGAAAAAAGAAGCAGAATAACAAATAACACTGGTTCTTGTTAGATATGGCTGGCAAAGAAAATATGTTGGACTTATACAACTTTCTCCTTTTCCAAAACTTATTAAACTGTCGTTTTGTTAATAAGAAATCACAAATCAATATACATTTTGTTATCCTGTTTTTTTAACTTTCGTATTACCTCAAAATAAAATCTAACCGAAGACATTACAATCTGCCTTCCAAAAACAAAAGGTCGGGAAAAAATATCCTTACCCATTCCCACATGTCAAGGGAGAAATTTATCTCAGTAATAATCGAATTATTAAGCGAATCATACCTGGTTCCTATAATCTCATAACCATAAATTGTCCATTAAGATAATAAATTAAATAAAAATTATAAAAATACTTGACTTTTTAATGTGATATTTTATATTCATTAAAGAATATTTGAACGTAAAAACACCATTATCTCTGACAGAATATTATACAAACAAAGAGAGCCCTCTGTAATGGAAGAATTCATCCCTGGTACAAGCCAATGTATGAAAGAAATTATTGAAAAGGTTCAAAGCGTATCAAGAACCGAGATACCAGTACTGCTAATAGGAGAGACTGGAGTGGGTAAAGAACATCTGGCTCGAATGATCCATCATCAAAACCCACATTCCAGAAAACCTTTTCTTCCTTTGAACTGTAGTGCTGTACCCTCTTTTCTACTTGAAAGCGAACTTTTTGGTTATGAAATAAGTGATATTTACTGCAAACTTGAAGAAATTGCCAATCAAAATAAACACAAACTAAATGTGATGCTTTTGACCCCATGGGGATCAATCGATATAGAAAACTTCATAAAAGAAAGAAATCATAGGATTTCTGTGCGAGTAGCCGACTGTATAATATCCCAAATGATTCAAGAATGGGAATATGAAACAGGAATAAATAATTTTAATATGATCGTAATTAAATCAAAAGATTCTGTCGATATCTTTCCATTGTTGGATAATTCTGATTTAAGGAGATGGGAAGATTACAAACTGAAACTTAATTTTGGTATAATAAATTAGGTCTCAATTATTTAAACTGGAGGTATGCTATGATTAGAAAGGTGTTTATTCTTTACATTCTGGTTGTTGGGTTTTACACAATTTCTTGTTTTGCCCAGCAACACAGATTGGTTCTTGTTAAAAGTTTTCCTGACCTCGAATCTGAGGAAGCGGGTAATTATCTTGCACATCCATATGATATAGCTTTTTATAAAAATACTTACATTGTAACAGATGCAACTGAGTGTTGTCTTAAGGTTTTTTCAACTGACGGAAAGTTAATAAGAACCATAGGTTCAAGAGGAGGAGGACCTGGTGAATTAAGTGATCCCTTCTTGGTAGCTGTTGACGAAACAACAGGCAATATCTACTGTGTTGACAGTGGTAATAACCGTATTTCCTGTTTTAATAACAAAGGAATTTTCCTTAATATTATCAGAACATCTCTCCCAATTTCTGACATTGAATTCATCGATAAATATATTTATACAGCTGCTTACAATCAAGAAACTCAATCTCTTTTCTGCATGTATGACACTACTGGAAGAATAGTAAAATTTTTTGGCGATTTTTTTGATCCAAAAATAAACAAATTACCATTGAGTAGTTTTGTATATTCAAGCATTTACTTAAGTTCATATAATGATTCCCTTTATGCATTTTTTGAAAAATTACCCATTATTCAAGTTTACGATAAAGGGGGGCATTTGATTCGTACTATAAATATTAGAATTAAAAAGATAAAGAATATCTACAAGGAAAACCTAAGGAATGGACGAGGTTTTGTAGAAGAAAACAAAATCAAATTAAAATCATGGATATTTGGAGCATGCGTAGAAGATAACAAATTATACTGCTATTGTCGCTGGATATTTGATAAAATGCTTGTGCTCGATCTTTCGGGCAACTTGATTGAAAAAATTCCCTTAGTATTAAAAAATCCTGGTGAGAAATATCGGGCTGAGAGATTTATAAAAAAGGTAGGGAATAATTTTATTTTTTTAGACATTTTTTACTCACAGATTAAAGTTTATCAGTTAAGGTAAAATCTTTGCAGATTTGGAGAGATGAACAAATATGTTTAATTTATCTCACTGGCAGGGCTTTTCTCTCTGCTTAGCGTTTTAACTCAACAATTTCTCTAAAAGCTTAAATTTTCCGATCTATGTGTTCTTCAGTATTAAATATCCCCAGAGTCTTGCGCTAACTGGAGTCTGAAGATTCTATTGTAGAAACTATGTTTCGATTTATAAAAGGAGTAAGTTTTATTCATCTTAATAACTGTATAAAAACAGGGAGCAGTAGAATCCTGCTGTCTTAAGTTTATCAAACCTCTCTTTTTCTATTTGAGAGAAGTATAACATCTTTAAGTTCATTAATATTTCTTGCGTTCATCCATTTTTTCTCAAAATCGGGTTCCTGAACAATCTGGGCGATTGACATGAGAGATCTGAGATGAAAGTTCCTTCCATCTATAGTGCCGACAAGAACAAACATTGTTTTAACAGGCTCATCTCTTTGTGGAAAAATAATGCCTTTTTTCGACCTTACAAGAACAATGTCAAATTGGTTTTTCCCTGGAATAATCACATGAGGAATTGCCAAACCAGGCCTGACAACAGTACAGGACTGTTTTTCTCTTTCCATAAAGAGGGAGTACAACATGTTTGCATCGAGACGTAATCTTTTTCCAAGAACATCGGACAATTTTTTAAACACTATCTCAATTGGCATTCTCTCTTTAAAATCTAAAACTTCACACTTCTTGATAAGCTTATCAAATCTATCTTCAATTATATCATCTCTTTTTATAACAATCCTTTTAAGCTCCTCTTCCAGAGTCTTTGTTTTCAATTCTTTTGCTGTTATTCTTTCTACGACATGCATAATTGCAGATGTTCTCTTCACACGGCGTCTTGAATAGAGCCAGTAACTTATCCATCCAAACACAAAGAACGAGGTAGCGCTTAACAGAGGTACTGTACCCATTTCAATTAGAAGAAAACTGTATAATAATAGAGCCGCTACAGGTAGTACAGGATAGAGGGGAACTTTGAACTTGGGTCTGTAGTTCTGTATCTTACTTTCACGCATCACTATCACAGAAATATTGACCATCATAAAAAGAATAATCTTTAAAGTTGAGGCTGTTTTTACAAGATCTTCTATGCTGAGAAAAACAATCACAGTAATCATGAATCCGCTTGTCATTAAAATAGAGACATGAGGTGTGCTAAATTTGTTATGAATAGATGAAAGAAAGTCGGGCAGTAGTTTGTCTCTGCTCATTGCAAGGGGTGATCTCGATGCTGCAAGAATGCCCGAGTTAGCAGTTGTAATAAATGCGGTAATTGCTGCAATGGCTAGTAACAGTCCGCCCGCTTTTCCCATTATATTAAATCCACCAAGATAGAGGGGCATTAAAGAGCCGCTAAGCATTTTCCCTTCCACTATTCCAATAGTGACTCCTATTGCCAGGATATAGATTAGTGAGACGATAAAAAATGCCAGCATCATACCAAGAGGAATATTTTTTGATGGATTTTTTACTTCCTCTGCAATCGATGCTATCTTTGTGAGCCCTCCGAAAGATACAAAAACCAGTCCTGCTGTTGATACAACCGGCCACAGACCATAGGGCATAAATGGAACATAATTATCAGGATGTGTGGATATAAAACCCCTGCCAATATACAGGGTTAAAATAGTAATAAGAGTAAAGACAAGTAGAATCTGAATTCGGCCTGTAATTTTAATACTTACAATATTAAATATTGTGAAAATAATGCAGGCCGTGAGTGCTATTAATTTTATCTCAAAAGAAGATATGTTAGGCTTTATTAGTGCAGCAAATGCACCTATACCAACAAGGGCAAAAGCGCTTTTCAGGCTCAAAGAGAACCAGTTTGCGAATCCACCAAAAGTGCCCAGGGCCGGACCAAGACTTCTTTCAATAAAAAAATATGTTCCTCCGGATTTGGGCATTGCTGTTGACAGTTCTGCTTTTGCAAAAAGGCTGGGAAGAATTAAAATGCTTGCAAGGAGGTATGCCAGTATCATGGCAGGTCCCGATTTTTTGTAAGCAATTCCGGGAAGTACAAAGAGCCCAGAACTAATCATTGCACCTGCTGCAATAGCAAACACATCGAGCAGTTTGAACTCTTTTTTTAAACCCATTTTACAGAACTCTCCTTTTTAGACATAAATAGAGGAAGATTCATACACAAAATTTCTATATATTAATTATTTGCCTGAAGAACGGCAAATCTAGTGTTCAGGACCAATGGATTGTTGTTTTGACACAGTCTCTGGAGTTTGTGAACCATAGCTTCATCATGAGATCAGGATAATATTCTGCTGCAATGGTGAGTTAATGTTACTACTTACTTTTAATCTGACAGATAATACTCAATTGTTGATACAACCCTTACTCTTTTAATATGAGGATTGTTTCTATCACGTGGTGATATTGTGAATTGTCCCTGTCTTGCCCTTTTGATCTTTCCAAGATGACTCTTTGAATCTTTGGCAAATTTTTCTGCAACCTCTCTTGCCTTTGTTGTTGCTTCTTCTATCATTTCTGGTTTAACTTCATTTAGTTTTGTAAAAATATATTCGATTGATGCGCTGTATTCGTCACCAAAAAATGCGATCCCCTGTTTGCCGAGCTCTGCCAGCTTTTTTATTGTATTCCTGACAAGATCAACTTTTTTTGAGTATACGGTGACTGTCTGGAGTGCAGTATATCTGAATTCAACTTTCTGTCCGCTGCCGTACTGCTGTGCAAGCTTATCTGTAACATAAGGAGGAGATACTGAAATCTCTGACTGCTCGATACCATTCCTTTTAAGAAAAATGCGGATCTTTTTTGTGTTCTGTTCCAGAGAGGCGTACAAAGCGGATAGATCATTACTTGCCTCTGTAAACTTAATTGGCCATAGAACAATGTCTGCCGGATATTCTCTTTCTGACAGTCCCTTTACAATTACAGTACGTTCGAACTCCTTTACTCTTATTGCACTCTTTCCTATTAGAAGCCCCAGAGTAGACAGTCCTAAGAATATTGAGATTCCCAACACAAGACTATTAATAAGATTTTTATTTTCCATCTCTTCTCCTCATTAATATTCAAAATATCTAAAACCAATATCCATTTTTAATGTATTAACTAATTTAAAAAGATACAACTAATTTTGAAATATTTTCATCTTGATTATCTTTGTTAATTTATCTAAATTTATCCTATTAATTAATATTTATGTATTAATATCTAAACAGTGAGGTGCAGTCATGAAGAAAAATGTTCTATTTATGGTTCTGGTTCTAATGGTAGTGTCGGTTGGAACTTTGAGAAAATCGATGGCATGTACAAGCATCCTTATCAGCAAGGGTGCTTCAAAAGATGGTTCTGTAATGATAACTTACTCATGTGATGGAGAGTTTTTAGCTCATCTGTCATATATCCCTGCTATGGATCACAGTCCTGGAGAATTTATAGAAATAAAAGGATGGAATGGAAAGCTCAGGGGAAAGATAAAACAAGTAGCGCACACATATGCTGTAGTAGGCTTGATGAATGAGTATCAGCTTGCCATTGGGGAGACTACGTTTGATGGAAGAGAGGAGCTTCAGAATCCAAAGGGTCTGCTTCATTACTGGACTCTGATGAATCTTGCTCTCCAGCGGGCAAAGAGTGCACGTGAAGCAATCAGGGTCATGGCCGATCTAGTGGAGGAATATGGTTATGCAAGCACAGGAGAGTCGTTTTCAATTGCAGATCCAAATGAAGTCTGGATAATGGAAATGATCGGAACAGGCCCAGGCGGCAAAGGAGCTGTATGGGTAGCAAGACGGATTCCTGATGGATATATTTGTGCTCATGCAAACATGTCGAGAATCGGTGAATTTCCAAAAGACGATCCGGATAATTGTCTCTATTCGAAAAATGTGATATCTTTTGCAATAAAGAAGGGTTATTATGATCCAAAATCTGGACGGCCTTTTAGTTTTCGTGACGCTTATGATCCAGTAACACCTGCTAAGCTGCGTTATTGTGCTGCACGTGTGTGGTCGATTTTCAGAAGAAGCGCACCCTCAATGAATCTTTCACCCGATTTTCAGAGGGGTGTAGAGGGCGCGGATCCATATCCTCTCTGGATTAAACCAGACAGAAAACTTTCTCTTAAAGATGTAATGAATCTTATGAGGGATCATTACGAAGGTACCCCATTTGATATGACAAAGGGTATGGAGGCTGGGCCATTTGGAACGCCCAATAGATGGCGTCCGCTTACATGGGAAATCGATAGCGTGGAATATGTGTGGGAGAGGCCGATATCTACACAGCAGACAGCTTTTTCATTTGTGTCCCAGTCTCGTCCATGGCTTGCCGATCCTGTGGGAGGAGTTTTCTGGTATGGCATGGACGATACATATACTACATGCTATGTGCCTCTCTACTGTGGTATAACGGAAATACCTGAATCATACACGATAGGCAGTCTTGGTAAGTTTTCATGGGATTCTGCATGGTGGGTCTTCAACTTTGTTGCAAATATAGCAAATTTAAAATATTCATACATGATAAAAGACATTCAAAATGTACAGGAGGAACTGGAAGGAAACTTAATTGCACTTCAGCCAGTAATCGATCGGGTGGCACTTCAACTTTATGAGTCTGATATAGAGTTAATGAAGCGATTTCTTACTGATTATTCTGTAACACATGCCGAGAGGGTGGTTAAGAGATGGAAGCAGCTTGGAGAATTTTTATTGACAAAATATAATGATGGTTATGTCAAAGATGAAAAAGGAAGGCCGAGGTCTGTTGGATATCCAGAGGAGTGGCTCAGGGATATTCTGAAAGTCCGCGGAAATCATTTCAAGCTGCCTGTATGGAAAAAAGAAAAATAAAGGTGAGTAATCAGATAATCTTAAAATAATACTTTCATAATCCCTCCTTTCATAACGGTGCTATCGCCTGCGGTGGTGGCACCGTTGTTTTTAATTTTCACTATTACTATTAATTAGAAGCGATTTCTACACCTTGACTTTTCTTCTCTATTTATGTATCTTTTAATTCCAATAAAGTTAACATAAAGGTGTTCTGTTTTGGAACTTTTTGAATTATTAAAGGCTCTGATCGATATACCTTCCCCAAGTGGTAAGGAACACATAATATCCGATTTTCTAGAGGATTTTCTAAAAGATATGGGTCTTGAGATTTATCTTCAGGATGTTGGATCAGGGAGGAAGAACATATTTGCATATAAAGGTGAGCCGCTTATCGTCCTATCAACACACACAGATGTGGTTTCTCCCCATATAGGATATTCAGAGGATGATGAGTTTATATATGGACGCGGTGCTTGCGATGCAAAAGGAGTATTGGCCTGTCAGATTAAGAGTATAGAAAGATTGATTGAGGCAGGAGAGGACGATATCGGACTTCTTTTTGTAGTTGGGGAAGAGTATGGCAGCGATGGGGCCAGGAAGGCAGCAGAGATTCCGAATAGATGCGTTTATTTAATATGCGGAGAGCCAACAGAAAACAGGCTTGCATCATGCACAAAGGGTGCCCTGAGGTTTGAATTGATTGCAAGGGGCAGGGCGGCTCATTCTGCATATCCAGAAGAGGGTGATTCTGCAATAGAAAAATTGATCAACATCTGTCATGATCTTTTAAAATTAAGATTGCCCTCAGAGGATCGTTTTGGCCTCACAACATTGAACATTGGTGTGGTGAAGGGAGGAACCCATTCGAATGTGATTCCTGCTCTGGCAAAGGCAGAAGTCATGATAAGGACAGCAACAGATTCGAATAGTATAAAGCGATGCATAGAGTCTGTAGTGAAAGATCGAGCTGAGATCGAATACCATTTTGAGACCGAACCGGTTTCACTCATGACAATGCCTGGTTTCGAGCATGCAAAGATGTCGTACACTACAGATATACCCCTGTTAAAGAACTGGGGCTTGCCACTTTTAATCGGGCCTGGATCGCCTTTGAGTGCTCACAGCGATAATGAGCGTGTTTCAAAAGACCAGCTTAAAAAAGGTGTTGAATTGTATACAAGGTTAATCATGGAATTGAAGAGCCTGGCTTAGTGGTCATGATTTTAAAAGCTTGATTCAAATAGAAATTATTGTGATTTCTGGAGGCATCTGGTGGATATGATAGTGATGAAGTTTGGTGGTACCTCGATCGAGGATTCTGCTGGAATCGAGCGTGTTGTAAACATTATTAAGGCTCATGAGAGGAAAAATCCTATTCTCGTTTTTTCGGCAATGGGAAAGACGACACGCAACCTTCTTCGGTGCGGACGTCTCTCTGAGGCCGGGAATTTAAAAGATGCGGTAGAGCAGATGGAGAGAATAAGAGATTACCATCTTGGAATAGCAGATGGTTTGATTGGTGATACAAAAGATGTAAAACAAAAGATAGAATCCTTTTTTCTGGCAGTAGGTGATCATCTGGATAGAATAGCTGCTTCTGGAACACTTAATGAGAAGCTTCTTGATTCTTTATTGTCCTTTGGTGAACTGATCGCAACAGTCTTGATGGAAAGGGTCACAAGAGAGCGCGGTCTTAATACGGTGTGGATGGATTCCAGAGAGCTGATCAAGACCAATAGTCTTTTTACGAGAGCCGTGCCTGACAAAGAGCTGACATATAGTAACATAAGGAGAGAGGTTCTTCCATTAATAGAGTCAAACAAACTGCCTCTTGTTCAGGGATTCATAGGATCAACAGTAGATGGAGAGACCACGACTCTTGGATTCGAGGGGTCCGATTTTACTGCAACGCTCATTGGGTCAGCCCTAGATGTGTCTGAGATTCAGATATGGAAAGATGTACCAGGGATCATGAGTGCAGATCCTGTGGTTGTAAGGAATGCATTTACAATAGCTCATCTCTCATACGAGGAGGCTTCTCAGCTTACGATTTCTGGGGCAAAGGTTCTCCATCCGAGAACGATATGGCCTGCAGCAGAGAAGAACATACCAATCCATATTCGCAGTTCTAAGGATCCAGTAGCAGGAGGAACTATAATAACCTCACAAACCGATAGAACATCCGGAATTGTAAAATCTATAGGATCAAAAAATAGAATTCTATGTCTGAGGCTTTGCTGCAAAGATAGAGATAAGTTAAATGAAAACAAGATAAAGAGTGTACTGTCTGATCTGCCGATTAGAATTTATGAAATTTTTAAAAAGAGGGACTCAATCTCTATTGTCTTTGAAGATAGTGCAGACAGGGATAGATTGATAGGTCTTCTTGGTCAGTTTGGGGATACGGTTGTTCTTGATAAAAAGGCTGTGGTTTCCCTGATTGGGGAGGGAATTTCGAAAAAAAAGGGATTTGAGAAGATTGTATCAGAAAGCCTTGACGGTCTATTCGCAGAGATAATTGAGAGTAGAACATCCCCAATAAGATGCACATTGATTGTAGATGAAGAAAACCTTGAGAAGATTGTTGAGAGGCTTCACAGGGCGTTTTTTGGAAGGTGATTTAGATATTACTATTTAAGAGAGGAAGATCATGAAGATAGCGATCATTGGCTATGGAAAGATGGGTCATATTATTGAGAGTGTGGCCAGAAGGGAGGGGGTCGAAGTAGGTGCATTATTTGATATAGAGACTCCTCTACGTGAGGATGAAAAGACAGGAAAAGTACTGGATAATATAGATGTTTGCATCGATTTTTCAGTGCCTGAGGCAGTTGTCGAGAACATAAGAATATGCTGCCAATTTTCAAAGAATCTCGTGGTCGGAACTACAGGATGGCATGAAAGGGTCTCTGAAGTCAGAGAAATGGTTGAGAATAGTTCTGTCGGGTTTGTATATGCTCCGAATTTTTCAATAGGGGTCAATTTATTCTACAGGATCGTGGAGAAGAGTGCAACCCTATTCAAAAAGTTTGATCAGTATGATGCATATATAGAAGAGGCACATCATAAATTTAAAAAGGATGCTCCCTCTGGAACGGCAATTTTTTTAAGGAATATTGTGGAGAGAATCTATAATAAAGAGATACCTGTGAGTAGTGTAAGGGCAGGATACATTCCTGGCGTTCATGCAGTTAGTTTCGATTCGAGTGTTGATTCTATTCGTCTCCAGCACAGTGCAAGAAGCAGAGAGGGATTTGCAGAGGGAGCTCTGTTTGCAGCAAGATGGATACTTAATAAAAAAGGATTTTTTGAATTTTCATATGTACTGGATAAAATAATTGAAATATAAATTAGGAGACAGGGTCATGAAGAAGGATATAAAAGGATGTGGAACTGCACTCGTCACACCATTCAAATCGAATGGGAAGATTGATGAAGAGGCACTTCGTCGTCTTGTAGATTTTCAAATAAAAGAGGGGATAGATTTTCTTGTGCCGTGTGGTACTACAGGCGAGAGTGCGACTCTTACAGTGGATGAGCATCTTAGAGTTGTTGAGATTGTTGTTGAGCAGAGTGGAGGAAGAGTTCCAGTGATAGCCGGTGCTGGTGGGTATAATACTGAAAAGGTTGTCGAGATGGCAAAAAGGGTTTCCTCTCTTGGTGTCGATGGGATATTGTCTGTTACTCCTTATTATAATAAGCCGACACAGGAAGGCCTTTATCAACATTTTAAAAGTGTTGCCGAGTCTGTGGATGTTCCTGTCATACTCTACAATGTTCCTGGCCGTACCTCGACAAATCTACTGCCCGATACTGTTGTCCGATTAAGTGAGATTAAAAATATCATAGGTTTGAAGGCAGCCTCTGGAAATATTGGTCAGATAGGCGAACTTGCAGTTAAAATGCCAGAAGGTTTTAAGATTATATCTGGCGACGATCCAAATACTCTACCCATAATTGCTCTTGGCGGAGTGGGGGTAATATCTGTAATATCAAATCAGGCGCCGGGGATGACAGTAAAATTGACACATCTCTGCCTTGAGGGAAAATTTAGAGAGGCCATGATTATGCAGAAGAGACTCTATCCACTAATGAAGTTGAATTTCCTTGAGACAAATCCCATCCCTGTTAAGGCAGGACTTGCAATGATGGGGCTTATAGAGGAAAGATATAGATTGCCATTGGTACCCATGTCTAAGGAGAACAAAGAGAAGTTGAGACGTGGCCTTGTAGAGCTTGGACTGGTTAAGTAGCAGTGTAGAGATTTAAAATGAGAAAGAAAAGATTTGATGCCGTGAATCTAAGGAGCCAGATAGAGGATATTTTTAATCGGCCTCCCGAAGCTATGGTAGAGCAAAAGGCGCTTGAGCTGTTTGAAATACTGAAAAGAGAGCTCAATTCTGGAAGGATTAGAGCAGCTGAAAAGCGGGATGGAAAATGGCGGGTTAATGAATGGGTAAAGAAGGGAATTCTTCTGGGATTCAGGTTTGGAAGAATTTGTGACTACTCTATAGACAAAAGATTTGTATTTTTTGACAAGAACACCATGCCATTGAAAGCTGTAGGAGAAAATGATGGAGTCAGAATTGTACCTGGCGGCTCTGCCATTAGAGATGGATGCTATATAGGACATCGTGTCACATGCATGCCGCCCATGTACATAAATATCGGTGCATATGTGGATGATGATACGATGATAGATTCCAATGCTCTTATCGGCTCCTGTGCACAGGTTGGAAAGAGGGTACATATCAGTGCTGGTTCCCAGATCGGAGGTGTTCTTGAACCAGTAGGTTCATTCCCTGTGATCATAGAAGATGATGTTCTTGTAGGCGGCAATTGCGGAATTTATGAAGGGACTATAGTCCAGAGAGGTGCAGTCATCGGTGCAGGAACCATTCTAACAGGGTCTACACCTGTCTATGATCTTGTCAAGAATGAGATCCTTCGCAAAGGTAATGGCTGCCCACTTCATATTCCTGAGAATGCAGTAGTAGTTCCTGGAGCAAGAGGAGTGAAAGATGGTTATGGTGCAGAGAACAATATATCCATTTATACTCCCGTTATCATAAAGTATAGAGATTCCAAGACAGAAGAGACTACGACACTAGAGGATCTGCTAAGATAAAGTTCAACATGGAAAAGGAATTCTATGAGAGATAAATTGTTAAAGCGATTTTTCTCTTATGTAGGTTTTGATACTCAGTCGAGAGAGAATGTAAATGATAGATTTCCGAGTACTGAGAGCCAGAAAAAGCTTTCGAAGGTACTTGTCAATGAGCTCAGGAGTCTTGGAATTGAGGATGCTGTGATGGATAAATATGGATATGTGACTGCTACCCTACCAGGAAATCTGCCAGAATCGGAATTGGCGCGGGTCCCTGTAATTGGGTTCTTTGCACACATTGATACATCTCCAGAAGTCTCAGGGAGAGATGTTGTTCCTATTCTTCATGAGAATTATAGGGGGGGTGACATTGTGCTGCCGGCAGATAAGAGCAGTGTAATTAGAGTCGATGAGAATCCCGAGCTTGAGAATAACATCGGAAACGATATAGTAACATCTGACGGCTCGACACTTCTTGGTGCAGACGATAAGGCAGGAATAGCAGAGATAATGACAATGGTTGAATATTTTATAGATCATCCTGAGATAAAGAGAGGCAGTGTAAAGGTAGCATTCACTGTTGATGAGGAAGTTGGCAACGGATTAAAATATTTTGACCTGAGAAGATTTGGTGCTGATTTTGGCTACACAGTAGATGGCGGAAAGATGGGGGAGATCGAGAACGAAACCTTTAATGGTTCTGTTGCAGAGTATAAGATAAGAGGGCGTAGTGTTCATCCAGGATATGCAAAGGGGAAGATGGTAAATAGTGTAAGAGTTGCTGCAGACATTGTAAAGGAACTCGAAGATGAACCTTCCCCTGAAACAACGGAGAAAAGGGAGGGATATCTGCATCCATATTATATCACAGGTGGTGTTAGTGAGGCCCGACTCAGAGTACTGATAAGAGATTTTGAAGCAGATAAAATGATGGAAAAGGAGGAGCGTCTCAAATCGATCAGAAGAGAGATGTTGCGCAGGTACCATGGTGCAGAGATAGATTTAAAGATAGATGAGACATACAGGAACATGAAGGCTAAATTGGATGAGGATTCGAGGGTTGTGGAGTATGCACTGGAGGCGGTAAGGAGATCGGGAATCGAACCGGAATTGAAATATATACGTGGAGGCACAGATGGTGCATGGCTCTGCTATAATGGACTACTTGCCCCGAACATATTTACAGGAGGTATGAATTTTCACAGCAGACTCGAATGGATTCCTGTTCAGGCCATGATAAAGTCGGTTGAGACTCTTATAAACATTGTTTTGATCTGGTCTGAGAAGAGCCTGTTACAATAAAATTTGGAGGTTTATATGAAGGTTATTCATTATTCGGATATCGAACCCTCACCCGTAAATATGGATGGGGCAGAGGGTGTTACGATCAGGTGGTTAATATCGGATAAGGATGGAGCCCCCAATTTTGCGATGAGACTCTTTGAAGTTGAGCCTGGTGGAACGACTCCTCTTCATACACATTCCCATGAACATGAGGTCTTTATTCTTGAAGGGAATGGTGCGGTCTGGAGGAATGGAGAAGAGGTTGCTGTAACTGTTGGTACTGCAATCTTTGTTCCACCGAATGAGAAGCACTGCTTCATGAACAAAGGAGAGACGGTATTGAAATTGATCTGCCTCGTGCCGATCTGATACTCTACAGATTCTTTTTAAAGACCCTGAATCTCTTATACACTTTTCCGCCCATTCTCTCCATCTCGGCTCGCATCTTTTTATTTGTCTCAAGCTCATGATGGCTGTCTATGTATTCAAACCCAGCCTTTGAGGCCGATTCCAGGGTCTTGAACCCCATCATTACATCGAGGCCGAGACCGCGGTATTTTTCTTTTATAGCACCCAGAAGAAGATCGAGCTGTTTTGTTTTTTTAGCTGCACGCAGTATATAGAATATTCCAAATGGCAGGAGGTGGCCTCCTGCTTTTTTTATGCCTTCGCACATGTTGGGAATTCCGATGATGAAAGCCACAACCTCATCTTTGTGCATTACAACTTTTATAAAACGAGGATCAACAATGGGGAGGTATCGTTTAGCCAGATCGTTCATCTCCTGATCGTCGAGGGGAGCAAAACCGTAGAGCTCGCTGTAACATTCATTCATCAGATTGAATATAGGAATAATGTATTTTTTCAACTGTTTTCTTTTAGTAAATTCTAATAATTTAAAATCCCCTTTTCTTGTTATTCTATCAAAGATCTTTTTATAGAATTCAGGGATCTCTTTGGGTATGTCAACCTTATATACAACATAATCTACATCTTTTTTATATCCCTCTTTTTTCAATAGGTCGATTATATATTCATAGTTATGGTATGTTGCAATGGTTGCCTGGTATTCAAAACCTTCAACAAGAAAGCCCTCGGGATCCTGATCAGAAAAACCATAAGGACCGACAATTTTTGTCATTCCCTTTTTTCTTGCCCATTCCTCTACGTATGAGAGAAGCGTGTGTGCAACCTCCTGGTCGTTCCAGCATTCGAGATATGCAAATCTACCGGAATTTTCCTTGCGAAATTCGTTGTACCGTCTGTTAATTATTCCCATGATTCTTCCAACCACTTCTTTATCTTTATAAGCGAGTACCATTGTTGTGTCACAGTATGAAAACGCCTTATTCTTCTTGGGATTAAAGTAGCTCCATTCATCCATGTATATCGGCGGCACCCATGTCGAGTGATTACGATGAATCTTCTCAGGAAGATAGATAAACTTTTTTAATTCTCTGCGGCCGTCAATTTCTTTGACATAAAGAGACATTTTTACCTCCTCTCCAAAATTGATCCTTCTGTTGATTTAATGTATAGAATGTAATACTATTTATAGAAACATACAATTATAACTTTTATATAAGTATTCCGAATCTTTCCATTCAACTCTCGTTGCAAAAAACATGTATGGGGCCATTAATGTTGTATAACATATTTGATATAGTTTAAAAATAGGGATGAACTTTAAAAGATATCCTCTTTTCAATGAATTTAAAGGATGCCACAGCACAGCCATGTCAGATGTCACCATGACAACCACTCCTAAGGCTGCCATTAAAAGATTTCCAGATATTAGAAACAGAAGGGTCAGCATGTGTGAGAAGAATAGAACACTCATCAGCAGGTATGCAACTGGCCCGTGATATCGGCAGCCGATTGCCCACCGCTTCCTTTGAATCATAAATTCTTTTAAATTTTTTACAGGGTGGGTATATACGGCACCATCCGAATCCATTGTTATGCGTATCCTGTGAGTGCCCTTTTTAAAGAGATTTCTACAAAGAGCAAAATCCTCAATAATGTGATTATTAACCGCTTCATATCCTCCAATATTTTCATATACATCTCTTCTGATGGAGAAGTTGTTTCCAAATATACTCAGCGGATGCCCCATATTGCACCAAGACATCGCAATCGAGGTCAGATATATCCAGTCGATAGACTGTACTTTTGAAAAGAGTGATTGGTTGTTGTTCGGATCATCGAGAACAAGATATCCACCAACCATACCAATGTTTTTCTCGTAACCATTTATATGACTTTTTATCCATTTAGGTGGTGCTATGCAGTCTGCATCTGTAAAGAAAAGAAAATCGCCGCTGCTTGCCCTTACACCCTGAATAAGACTGTTGACCTTTCCCTGTGTTTGTGGATCTATTCTATTTATGGTTATTATTTTCGCATTCTTTTCCTTTAATGAAAATTCTTTCATTAATTTCTCTGTGCTATCTGTGGAGCGGTCGTTTATGAGAATGAACTCGAGTTTCTCGTTAGGATAGTCCAGCTCCCTGAGAGATTGAAGACATGCTGGGAGTTTTTCCTCTTCGTTGTGAGCAGCTATTATTACCGATACTCTGGGTCGATGTTTCTCTGATCGTTCATGACGGCAGTACTGGAAGAACATCGATATCAGGCTCAGAAAAAAATAGAGTAGAAGAAATATAATGAATATGATAGATAAATAAAACATCTTGAATATGCCTGAAAATTTTTATTACTATACATATTATTTAGGAAAAAAACAAGGGATAAATTGTTGACCAGCTATAAAAAATTTTGTAAATTTGTTTTAATTCTATATATTAAAAATGAATAGATTCACATCAGGAGGTATTAGTGATGTTTAAGATGGATAAAGATTATAAATTAAAAGTTGGGCTTGCGGAGATGCTTAAGGGTGGAGTCATTATGGATGTGACAAATGCTGATCAGGCTCGCATTGCAGAGGATGCTGGTGCAGTTGCTGTGATGGCACTCGAGAGGATACCCGCAGACATCAGGGCCCATGGCGGAGTTGCAAGGATGTCGAATCCACGTGTGATAAAAGAGATTATGAACGCTGTATCGATTCCTGTGATGGCAAAATGCAGGATCGGACACTTTGCAGAGGCTCAGGTTCTTCAATCACTGGGAGTCGATTTTATTGATGAGAGCGAAGTTTTAACACCAGCAGATGATAGATATCATGTAGACAAGTGGCAGTTTAAGGTTCCATTTGTGTGTGGATGCAGGGAACTGGGTGAGGCACTCCGTCGCATTGCAGAGGGAGCTGCCATGATACGTACAAAGGGAGAGGCCGGAAGTGGAAACATAATCGAAGCAGTCCGGCACATGAGAATGGTCGTATCTGCCATAAAAGAGATTACAACTCTGGGAGATGAGGAACTTGTAATCAAGGCAAAGGAGATGGGTGTGCCTGTAGATCTTGTAAGGTATGTAAAGAAGAAGGGCAGACTGCCGGTGCCAAATTTCGCAGCTGGTGGAATAGCAACTCCTGCAGATGCATCTTTAATGATGCAACTGGGTGCAGAATCTGTATTTGTAGGATCAGGGATATTTAAATCGGAAGATCCAGAGGAAAGGGCGAAGGCTATAGTCATTGCTACTACGAACTACAACGATCCCGACATTGTTGCCAAGGCCTCAGAGGGATTGAGAGAAGCAATGCCGGGGCTTGAGATTTCTCAGATTCCACAGGAGGAGAGACTTCAAGAGCGGGGATGGTAATGAAGAGGGTGGTGGGAGTTCTGGGTCTTCAGGGTGATTTTGCGCTTCACCAGAAGTGTATAACTCGTATAGGGGCAACTCCAAGAGTTGTGAGATGGCCCGATGAGCTTACCGAATGCGAGGGTCTGGTAATCCCTGGCGGAGAGTCTACCACATTTATTAAGCTTCTTGAAAAGTCAAATCTTTTTGAGGCGGTAAAAGAATTTGCTAAAGAAAGGCCTGTCATGGGCACTTGTGCAGGCCTTATTATTCTTGCCAAGAGGTTGGTGAACGACGACATGAAGACTCTTGGACTGATTGATATAGAGGTGGAGAGGAACAGTTATGGACGGCAGGTTGATTCTTTTAACGATAAGGTGCGCATTAAAATTTTTAAAGATAATCCAGAATTTGAGGGAGTTTTCATTCGTGCTCCAAGAATAATTTCACTCGGAAGGGACGTTGAACCCTTAGCCTTTCATGAAAATGACGTGGTTATGGCAAAGAGTAATAATATTTTAGTGTTAACATTTCATCCTGAACTTACTAAAGATTTGAGAATACACAGGTATTTTGTAGAGAAAATGATCGGTAGCTGAATTGGGTTAATTTTTTATAAATTGCTATTATCTCTTTATTGAATAGAGAGATAAAATAAACCAATAAGAATAATCCAAATGGTTCAATTTTGTTTGATCCATTCTATACTAAAAGATTTTTATTGTCAAAAGGTCCTATATCATACTGAGAATATAAAAGCTAAATTACTAGTTAAATTTTTCTATTCTTTATAAAAAACATCCAGTTTGCCAGATTACCAATATACAAAAACATCTATCATCCTAACAAAATGATTATCTTATTGCTGCTCTGTGATATTGAGTATTTTAAAATCTTATTGAAATTAAAATATACTGCTGCAAGGGTCAACCAGAGAGCAGCTTTATCGATATGTTTGATTTTCGCGTAGAGGGTGTTGTCATTCCTCCACTTTCTCTGGTCGATTCACTTGTCTCTTCAGATACAATCTCTACTATTCTTCCTTTGTCGATATCGAAATATACAATACTGTATTGTGTGCTCTTACTCACATTCGATCCGGATATGGTTCTTTCTTGAATCTGGAACTTGAACTGAGACTCACTGTTTGTCTCTGAATTTGCAACTATTACGGCTATATTTTTACTGTCTTTTTTTTCTATATCGTAAAGCAGGCACTCACCCTTGATAGTTGTTGTGCCTTTTGACCTTCCCTTGTTGTCGAATTTTATCTCAAAGTCCCATGTGTCGTTCACAGAGACCTCTTTTTCTGGCAGAGTGATGAGAAAGGGTATTGGTTGGCCACTATCTTGAGATTGTCTTCCATTAGTTGTGATAGTAATTTTCCTTTCACGCTGCTGGTTTCCAAATCTTCCCATCGCCCTTGAAAAGGTTCGTCTCTGTGACCTTCTCTCTCCCATCCGGTTCATACTGCTACTTGTGTTAATCATGTTTTCTGTATTTTTATCCGTCCATACAGAATCGGTTTTTAATTTTAATGTAAATGATTTATCTTTTCCTGCTTCCTCTACTACTAAGGACTGAAGCATGAAAATGGTTGTGTTGAATTTCATCTCCTGACCAGCAGCACTTGTCGTTATACTGTCGTGTCTTTCGATTTTATACTGTAGTCTCTCGCCATTTTGAAATTTGTATTCCAGTTTAAATTTATCTTCCTGGCTATAGAGACATGAAAAGAAGATTAATAGAAACAATATAACCATTTTCATTTTGTTCATTTTAACCTCCTATGTGGTGTTTTGTCGTGGTTAATATTTTAACTTATTATAGTAATAAATTGGATTGATAGTTTCAAGATTTTTCTTTTTTTATTTTTCATAATCTACTATATTTAGACATAGATAAAAAGATAAAGTATCGATCAGAGAGAGCAAAATGAACCTTGATCAAATGATAGATTACCTGAGCGAATCTCCCGATTTTTCGGCCAATGTTACACGCTGGGAGAGGATCCCTGCACGCTCGGCCGAATATGCACAATTTCCAGAAAATATTGATCCGAGGTTATCCTCTGCACTGAAGAATCGAGGGATCGAGAAGCTGTACAGCCATCAGGCAGAGGCAATCGAGAAGATCTTTCAAGGCAAAAATGTTGTTATAGTTACACCCACTGCCTCGGGCAAGACCCTCTGCTACAATATACCCGTGTTACAGTCGATTATAGAAGATTCTGAGACAAGAGCACTATACATTTTCCCAACAAAGGCTCTTTCTCAGGATCAGCTCTCAGAATTACACGATCTGGTAAGACTGCTCAAGATCGATATAAAGACCTATACCTTTGATGGAGATACTCCGGTATCTGCAAGAAAGGCAATTCGTCTTGTCGGACACATAGTTGTAACAAACCCGGATATGCTGCATCAGGGAATACTGCCCCATCATACAAAATGGGTGAAGCTTTTTGAGAATTTAAAGTATGTGGTAATCGATGAGGTTCATTCATATAGAGGCGTATTTGGGAGTCATTTGGCTAATCTAATCAGAAGGCTTAAAAGGGTAACCTCTTTTTACAATTCATCCCCTGTATTTATTGGATGTTCTGCAACCATTGCAAACCCAAAAGAGCTGTTTCAAAACCTGATAGAAGATGAAGTTTTTCTAATCAACAGAAGCGGCGCACCTCAAGGAGAGAAGCATTTTATTTTTTACAATCCTCCTGTGGTGAATAGAGAACTCGGTATTAGAAAATCGTCTGTTAAAGAGGCGAGATCGATTGCAAGACTCTTTCTGAATGCTGGTGCTCAGATAATAGTTTTTGCACGTAGCCGATTAAGGGTCGAGGTTTTGCTAACATATCTTAAAGAGGTAATGATCAAGTTGAAAAAATCGCCCAATCTCATAAGAGGATACAGGGGTGGTTACCTTCCAGGGCAGAGAAGGGAGATTGAGAGGGGACTTCGAGATGGATCGATTCAGGGTGTAGTATCTACAAATGCTCTCGAACTGGGAATAGATATTGGCCAGCTGTCGGTTTCTATAATGGCTGGATATCCAGGTACAATAGCATCTGCATGGCAGCAGGCAGGAAGGGCTGGGAGAAGAGAGTCGGTCTCTCTGGCCATACTGATAGCAACCAGCAGTCCACTCGATCAATATATAATAAACCATCCCGAATATTTTTTTTCCGGCTCTCCTGAAATGGGCATTGTTGATCCGAATAATCTAATCATATTACTCTCCCATTTAAAGTGTGCTGCTTTTGAACTTCCCTTCAGAGAAGAAGAGATGTTTGGTAAGACTCAGATAGGTGAACTGTTGAAATATTTAGAGGATCATGGGATTCTTCACAAATCCGGAGATCAGTACCACTGGTCGAGTGAGGCCTACCCAGCAGAGGAGATAAGTCTCAGAAGTGCTGCTCCGGATAATGTTGTCATTATCGACAGGACAGATAATGAGAAGGTAATTGGTGAAGTCGACCTCTACAGCGCACCAATGCTTGTTCATGATGAAGCTATATATATACATGAAGGAGTTCAGTATCATGTGGACAGGCTTGATTGGGAGGGACGTAAGGCATATGTACGCAGGGTCGATGTAAACTACTATACAGACGCTCAGACTAAAACAGATGTTCGTGTGCTCGACGTCTTTGAAACAAAAGAGGTGGCAGCAGGCAAAAAGAGTCATGGTGAGGTAAGTGTTACGACTCTTGCAACTCTATATAAAAAAATTAAATTTAATACACATGAAAATGTTGGCTCTGGGCGCATCCATCTTCCAGAAATGACGATGCACACAACTGCCTACTGGTGGGAACTGGACGATAAAATTAAAGAGAAGCTTTTACTTTCACAGCAGAATCTGAGCGATGGCCTTAAGGCAGTTGCCAATGTGCTGGAGAATATTGTTCCTCTATGGGTAATGACAGATCCAAAGGATCTTAGAACAATACCGATGCTACGATCTGTTTTTTCATCGATGCCTACAATCTATATTTATGAACATACTCCAGGAGGAGTGGGATATAGCCAGAAGATATTCAACTTTCATGAAGAAATTCTAAAGGCAGCAAGGGACCTGATTGTATCATGCGGATGCTCAAGCGGATGTCCTTCATGTGTTGGACCAGTGCTGGAGATTGGCGAGAGGGGGAAGGAGAGTGCAATTAAAATTTTAGAGATTGGGTTAAATAAGAGTTAGTGTAAATGATTGTTATATTGTTTCGAACCACTTGACGAATGGTTTTTATATATAAAACAATAAAATTTAATCAAAATTTATACTATGAACTGAATGTATTAAAATAACAGGGCTACCCTTTATTTAATTGATATAATTGTCAGGCATAATTTCTTTTATAATAAGAATTTATCCGATTTTGAACTATATTACTATATTGATAAAAAATGCTTGACTTTTATTGTATACTTTAGTATAATTAATACGAACCACTGAAAGCGCGAATGCGTCGTAGGTGGTGTTTTTATTTTGGGTAGCAAACAACTCCATTATAACTCTTTTTATTATAATTGTTTTAATGGCTTGACCATTTTAATTATCGCTAATCGTGTTTTATTTAAGGAGTTGTTTTTCTACCATGGAACAGAAAGGTTGAGCCTCTTTAGTTTTGTTTCAAATTCTACTCTTTCAAGGTCTTTTTTTACACTTTTCTTACTCTCTGGAAGCCATCCGAGTTCATCGGCGATTTTGATGGCTCTCTTCTTGTCTCCTGAAATTATGGATCTTATTATATGAATCTCATTTCCAGAGAGCATGATGCAGTTCATGTTGTAGTCAAGAAAAGCCTCCCAGGTCAGCGGACACCATCGTCTTACGATCTCGTTACCTATTATGTTTGCATAGCTGCGTATCTCGAGCTGTGAATGCTCTTCCATTCGAAGCTCTAAAAAATGGAGTAGATTTTTTAGGTCGATCTTCCAGTAGGCTTCTGTGTAGGTGGATAGGGGCAGATCTTTTCTTGCCTGTTCTCTTGCAATCCCTCTTTTAAGCCGTTCTTGATATATATTACGAGCTGTATTGTGGAGTCTTTCTTCCTCCTGAGTCATTATTTTTCCTATTTGAGGATCAAGGAAGCCACTGCTACCCTGACGATTGTCTGATGACTGGAGCCGCCACTTATCGGGCTCTGTCTTCTGTGCAGAGTCTATTGCAATGGAGTATCTGGTCGAATACTCATTTACATTTGCTGTTCGATGGCGTATCCATTGCCGCCAGCAGTCCATTGGAACACGTACATGAAGTTTTATTTCACACATTTCAAAGGGTGAGGTGTGGCGATGACGCATAAGATACCGGATCAAGTTTCTGTCCTCACGAACCTTTTTAGTTCCCTTTCCATAAGAGACACGAGCAGCCTGAACAATTGCTTCGTCAGATCCCATGTAGTCGATTACTCTTACAAAGCCATCATCCAATACCCTGAAAGGTTTGCCGAGTATCGCATCCATTGCTTCAACGCTTTTTCTATGGATTTTCTCAAACTCATTATGCATTATTTCCCTCTAAGTTTGGAGAATATAGTTTATATTTCGCTCTTTTAAGTAGCCAATAACATAATTAAAACATACAGGATCTGCTCCTATGTATTCAGGAGGTGAGATTCCCTCTTTCTTGAAATTACCATTTAACAGAAGATTTACTACTGCAGTACATGTAAAGCCGGTTGTTCTTGCCATTGAGGAAATTTTATTTTTATCGTCAAACCTGTCAAACATATTATATTCATAAAATATTTCCTCACTATCTTTCTTGCCGGAGATTGTAATACGCATTACTGTGAATTCTTGCTCATCCTTTTCAAGTTTCCATAATGGGAAGAGGAGCCTTGTTGTAAGATCGATTGGTCTTATCTCTTTTCCAGCTATATTAATATGATCTTTTGAGAAGAAACCTGTTTCCCTGAGTATTTTCATTATCGTGATGTGTCCAGGATATCTCAGGGTCTTTTCCTTCATGTAAGGTATGTTCATTGTTTTTAACAGAGTTCGGAGGCCATCGGTGTTGAATGCCTCAAGTGTTCCAACAGGTTCGAGATCAACATACTCTGGGTCAGAAAGTGCAGGTCTTGTTACAATCTGGCTGTTTTCAACGATCCGTGCTGGTCTTGTATATTCTTCGAGCACGTCAATTGGTGAGAATGGAGCCTTATATTCATAAGGCCATGTTCTCTTGAATGGAAGTCCTCCAACCAGACACTCGAACCGCTCCACTCTCATATGTTGATTATGGTATCCGAGTATCATGTTGCTCATGCCTGGTGCTACTCCGCAGTCGACTATTGCAGTTACCCCTTTTCTTTTTGCAATGGAATCGAGCTCAAATGGATCCTCATTAAAAAACGAGATGTCTACCACATTTTTACCATTCTCTATTACACTCTTCAGACTCTCGAACCCCATAAAGCCAGGGAGGGCTCCTATAACAAGGTCAAAGTCGGCTGTTATTTTTTTTATGGTTTTTGAATTTGAGAGATCTTCTACTATAGTCTCTACTGGATATGACTCTCTTAACCTTTCTAAATTTTCTGATTTGATATCGACTGCTGTGACTCTGTACTGTCTGCACAGATCGATTGCAATGGCCTCTCCAACCATTCCACTACCAAGAATGACAACCCTTTTCATATATATCGTCCTTATGATTGAATTTCAATTATTTTAAAATATGGTAAATTTAAAACCAAATTTCAAGTGAATTATTTCATAATAAAAAGGCTTAGGTTAGACTCCTAAGCCTTTTAAAAGAGGAGAGGCGAGACATACATTAAAAAAATTAGAGATGAATGAAGAGAGATGAGAACTACAAACATAATGGTTTTCAGCAACTAATATGCCACTATTATTTTTAATTTTATCTATCTGTATAATTGTATAAAAATAAAAGAGATATGATTCTATGGTCTTTGGTGGGAAATTGATGCAGAAATCATGTAAGTGTCATAGAAATCTGACATATGGTTTTATAAAGTAGATGTTAATATTTGAAAATATAGAAGATATGTTTGTTCAGAATTTATGACAATACTGTCAATATTTTTTGACAGTGAAGCACTATACATTCTGCAACGCCTAAAATTGCCCGGTGTTGTGATGGTTATTTTAGTTTCATCTCATACATACGGTATGTTTTGTATATTTTCCCTCCAAGCATCTGTGCCGATCTGTTCATCATCTTGTTGTTTTCCAGAATCCACGACATCTCCCCCTGGTGGTATCCTTTTTTAACAGCATTCTTCCATGTGTCCAGATAGAAGATGGCATCAATTCCGTGTCTCTGATATTTATGTATAACTCCCATAATTATTATTCGTATCCAGTTTATCTTCCTGGAATACCACAAAAGCTTTGGAAGGCCAAATGGGAACAGCCTACCGTTTGTGTGGATAAGTGCCTGATTTATATCAGGGAGAGCGAGTGAAAAGCCTACGGGCTTACAGTCTACTTCTGCCATTAGAGCGATTTCAGGGATTACGACCTTTTTCAAATTTTTGGCAAGGTGGTCGAATTCATCCTCTGTCATTGGCACGAAACCCCAGTTTTTGCTCCATGCATTGTTGTAAACGTACCACACTTTTTTGGCCTCATTGTCAAAGTCTTTAATATTTATTGGCCTGACAACTATCTTCTCCCTTCTCCTAACAGCCTCGACAACTCGAACCAGCTTTTCTGGTGGGGGCTTTTTGTCATCTATATAGTATGCATAGAGATCCATTACCTTTTTCAATCCAAACTTTTCGATGAGAGTTGCATAGTAGGGATAATTGTAAGGCATCATTATCACTGGCGGCGAGTCGAAAGCATCGATAAGGAGGCCGCAGTCTTCATTTTGCGAAGGATTAACTGGGCCTCTGAATCTATCCATTCCTTCCCCCTTTACCCAATTACGGGCGGCAGAGAGTAGCTGTTCTGCCACTTCGTAATCATCAATAGTTTCGAAGAATCCAAAGAATCCTGTCTTTTCGTTGTGGAACTCATTGTGTTTGTAATCGATTATTGCTGCTATTCGGCCTGCCAGTTTTCCTTCTTTGTAGGCAAGAAAAAACTGTGCCTTTGCATGTTTATAAAATGGATGTTTTTCAGGATTTAAAAGTATTTTCTGATCCATGAGCAGTGGAGGAACCCAGTATGGATTTTGTTTGTAATGCTTGTATGGGAATTTAATAAAGAGTCGTAAATCTTTTTTATTCTCGACTGCTCGAACATATACTTTCTGGCTTTTCATGATCTCCTCTTTTTAAATTATTCCGAATTGTTTGCCGAGTTTGGCAAATATATCAAGTACCCTATCAAGTTCTTCTTCTGTATGGGTTGCCATATAACTTGTTCTTATTATTGCCTCGTTTGGTGGCACTGCCGGACTGATAGCTGGATTTGCAAAGACTCCATTCTCGAACATCAATTTCCAGAAGGCAAAACAGTCTTCATCCTTACCGATCTTGATGGGTATTATTGGCGTTTCACTCAGTCCAGTGTCGAATCCGAGACTCTTGAAGCCCTCGTGCATCTTTCTTGTATTTTTCCAGAGCTTCTCTATTCTCTCAGGTTCAGATTCGATTATATCCAGACACGCAAGCACTGTGGCAACAGATGCAGGAGGAGGGCTTGCTGTAAAGATGAGCGACCTTGCATTGTGTTTAACGAAATCTATGACCGGTTCATCTGCGGCAATGAAACCGCCTACTGATGCAAATGATTTGCTGAATGTTCCCATTGTGATGTCTATCTTATCCTCCAGACCCCAGTGTTCTCCTGTGCCGCGTCCGTGTTTGCCGAGTACACCAATAGAGTGGGCATCATCTACATAAACTCGAGCATTATATTTATTTGCCAGTTCGACCAGTCTTGGAAGTTTTACTATATCACCCTCCATACTAAAGACACCATCTGTTACGATCATTTTACCAACATCTTTATCACTATATAAATTTAATGCTCTTTCAAGATCGTCCATGTCATTGTGCTTGTATTTTACAATTTTACCGAAGGAGAGTCGGCATCCATCCACGATAGAGGCATGATCTGCCCGGTCTGTAAAAACAACATCGTTTTTACCTATTATGGTGGCCAGGGCACTGAGGTTGGATTGGTGCCCGGTTGTAAAACAAAGAACCGCCTCACGGTTCATGAATTTTGCAAGGCGGCTCTCGAGTTCGACATGGATATCCAGTGTTCCATTTAGAAAACGGGATCCGGTACATCCTGTTCCATACTTCTTAACAGCATTGACAGCCGCCTCTACTACTTTTGGATGACCGGTTAGGCCAAGGTAGTTGTTAGATCCAATCATTATCATTTTCTTGCCATCCACGATAACTTCTGATCCTGGTCCTGACTGTATCTGTCGAAAGTAGGGATATATGCCAGCTGCAATAGCCTCTTTTGCTCTGGTGTAGTTGTAACACTTGTTGAATATATCCACGATATGCTCCTCTCTTAATTGATTACCATAAAGGGATAAGTAAAAAATATGTTTAAAAAGATAAACATTGCTTGAGATTTTGTCAACTAAAATTTGATTTTTTATTGATGTTCAGTCCTTAGATATATATAAGTCTGTAACAGTTTAGAATAGATTCCTGTTTGTAGATTACAGAAATGAGATGGTTTTTTAACTCTTTAAGTTCTGGATAGAGATGAGCCCAGCAGCGCCTAAGAGAGTTTTGATAGTTTTGCCAGAGATTAGGTGTGTGAAAAGAAAAATAGGGAGTTAAACAATGACTCGAACTTTCTCTCCTACATGATAACCAAAGAATAATAATAAATCTTGGAATAAAGAGAAGGGTATTTATATGCTTATTTGAAATTTTGACAGTTTCTATTAATGATTAAACTCTGACAAATTTGAGACTTAAGTGGCCTGCTCAGGATAAATTCTCTTTAAAAAATTTTTTTATGCTGAGCCGTTCAACTATCTCAGCACAAGCTGCATCGAAGCATGTGGTATCTTTTGGATAAAAAAGATGAGAGATTAAATATGGATTTGAAAGAATTATCTTATAATACAACTGTTTACTGTCATGTCGTGCTTGCATGTTTTAAGAGTAAATAAAGGTAGTGGGATTGAGGATGGATTCCCGAAAAAGATTTCGGGAATGACAGGGAGAGGTGAGATGTAGAGAATGGAATCAGACTTTTTGGTATTCTGTCAAAGCAAGAGATATGAGAGAAAATATAAATTTGCTAAAGTTTAGTTAATGATATTTTTAGAATAAACATAAATATTAAAAGAACCTGTATGATTAATTTAGTTCCTTTTAGAATTAATAGATTATATAATTTTTAAAATTTGTTGTAAAAAAGATAAATTATTATTATAATAGCGCCAATTGATTAAAAGTTAGGCGTTGTTGCAAAGTTACGTGCTAAAGAACAAAAAAGTGTTTTGAAATTAA
>CAZYVD010000033.1:0-28008 GCA_964651045.1 uncultured bacterium | reverse complement strand
CTATGCCGCCAAACAAACATACATGATCTTGCGTTACAATTGTAACATAATATCCACCTGATAGAAAGGGTTTTTTTTATCTTGATAAAATAGAACACAGACCTGCACTGATTTAATAGATGTACACGGATAACTCCAAGAAAACTGAATCTGTAAATATTCGCCAAATCCGTTATATCTGTGTCCTATAAATAGTCGAGATAACAGAAGATTTGGATATTAACAATGCAGCAATGCCAACTAAAAAACCGCTTACAATAGAAATAAATAAAAATAGAGGAATTAAATAAAAAACTGTAATCTGTCTTATATAGATCAAATAGACTACTGATAGCTGCGTCATATTCTTTACCGTTGCTCCGATTATGCTTATCCCAATGAGACTAAATAATTTTTCATTATACTGCATTGCCAAAGCCATTACGAATGCTGCTGTCAGGCTTCCAGAAATCGAAAGAAAGAATACAGGGTGAAACAACCTTCCAATGATGAGGCTGCCTATAAAAACTCTCAGTACGACAACAGCAAAAGCCTCTTTGAGGCCCCACCACTGCAGGGCAATCAGTGTCACAATATTTGCCAGGCCAAGACGTATCCATGGGAAAGGAGCCTCAATTAGTGTTTCTACAATAAATAGAACCGATCCTGCTGCAGACAACATTGCAATATTTATATATCTACTCGTCGACTTCATCTACTCTCTACATTGTAACTCCATCAACATCTAATCTCGCTTTACCATCTATGCGGATCATAACACGGTTTGGTATACAGACAATGACCTCCCCAATACGGCTGATCTTTCCGCTCCTGACGCATATCTTCTGTTTACAGGTGGATTCAACAACCCAGATCCTGCCATCCTCTATTCTTACTCTTACTCTACCCTGTGCACCCATTACAATAACATCCTTTTTTTCCATTAAGGAAAGATGATAGACCTGCCTCCCATTAACATAGATTGATGCAAACCATCCCTTATTTGGAAGAAGTCTGAATATAAAAAAAGTTGCCACAAAAGAGATAGATATGAATGATATTACAAAAATATCACCAATCTTTAATATCTGTCCAATTCTTTTCATAAAAATTAGGGCCTCAAAAATCCTGAAAGCTTTATCAGGAAATCACCACTGCAAGAGCAATGGAATTCAATTTAGTCTCTGCATCGTCTGAACGTGAGAGCAATATTACAGGTTTTCTTGCCCCTAGAACCAATCCCCCTATTTTCGCATTAGCAAGATGCCAGAGCCCCTTGGCAAAAATATTGCCGCATGCAACATTTGGCACGAGTAGAATATCAGGATCCCCCGATACAACACTCTCAACACCCTTTATTTTTGCCGCCTCTTGCGAAAATACAATATCCACTGCAAGGGGGCCCTCTACTACAACCTCTCCAAGCCTGCCTTCACGGGCCATTTGCGAAAGCTTCTCACCGTCTACTGTCTCTGGCATATCTGGGTTTACTTTTTCGATTGCTGCAAGAACTGCAACCTTCGGCCTCTCTATGCCAAGCTTCTGCATCATTTGTGCTCCATTCCGAATTATCTCTGCCTTTTGTTCAAGATCGGGCTGAATCACCATGCCGCCATCTGTAATCATCAGCAGCTTATGATATGTGGGTAATTCAAGGAGGGCAATATGACTTAAAAGATTATCCTTTCTTAAATTATACTTTTTATTTAATACTGCCTTTAAAAGAGTTGGTGTGTTCACCTTTCCCTTCATCACTCCATCCGCCTTACCGTCATGTACAAGCCGAACAGACATGTCTGCAGTCTCTTCATCTCCTCTTTCATCGTACACTCTTATATCCTCTAACGAAAGGCCGATCTGGTCTGCAAGCTCGTTAATCTTATCACTATTACCGACAAGAATCGGCTCTATTATTCCATCCCTCTTTGCAGCAGCGACCGCCTCCATCACTGCCCTGCCTTCTGCTCCTGCAACTACTATCTTTCTTCCACCTTTTCTTTTCCTTGCTTCATCAATGATAGATTCAAAACTCGTAAGCATCTCTGTTATTGCCTCCTATTTATATTTTCTCCAGTTCAATGATGACCTCTCCTCCATCAACTTGCCTCCCACTGTCAACAAAGATCTTCTTTACTTTTGCCCTTACTGTTGAATATAGTCCTGTTTCCATTTTCATGGCTTCCACTACTGCAAGACACTCACCTTCCTCAACAGTATCTCCCTCCTTGACATCTATCTTTAATATTGTACCAGGCATCGGTGCCTTGATTATCAATCCTTCACCAAGAGCCTTATCTGTCTTTGTTCCAAGAGTATCCTCTTCACCTCCAATCTCAAAGCAGTAAGAGTGTCCATTTATCACAATATATTGAGTGCTCTCCCTCCTGAAATGATATACAGAATATGATCTGTTCTCGATTAAGATCGAAAAATGGTTTGACGAAATCTCATATAGATCGATTTCAAACTCTCTGTTATCCAGGACAGCCTTAAATTTGCCATCCCTTTTTTCCAAATTTATCGTATATATTCTATCGCCAGAGATAAATTCATGCTCCACTACTAGATCCTCCTATTTTTCCCCTATTCTCCACTTTCCCAACATATTCCATGGACTTATAATCGCCTTTTTACTTTTAATCCCAATCTGAATCTCTTCACCGGATAGTGCAGCAGAAACAAGTGCTATATCCAGCAAATCGCACTTATCCGACTTTTTCCACATTTTAAAATTCCTTTCTAGAAAATCTGTAGCAATGGCTCCATTCAAAAAATCGGGATGTTTAACAAGATCGATAAGAAATGGTATTGTGGTCTCTATCCCAATTATGATATAATCCGACAGAGCGCATACAGTCCTTCTAATCGACTCATCCCTGTTCTGGCCCCATACTATCAGCTTTGAAAGAATCGGGTCGTAGTATCGAGATACCTCATAACCAGAATAGATACCAGAGTCGACCCGTATTCCTGGACCTTCAGGATTCTTAACAAAGACAATCTTACCAAGAGAAGGGAAAAAGTTGTTTGCTGGATCTTCGGCATATATTCTACACTCGATTGCATGACCCCTCTGTACAACATCCTCCTGTTTTACCGATAACCTCTCTCCTGCTGCAATCCTTATCTGCCACTTTACAAGATCTATTCCTGTAACCATTTCTGTTACCGGATGTTCTACCTGAATTCTGGCATTAACTTCCAGAAAATAGAAATCTCCATTCTCATCCAGTAAAAATTCTACTGTGCCTGCATTTGTATATCCAGTGGCACGAACCACATCGAGTGCTGCCCTTCCCATCTTTTCCCTTAATTCAGAATCAAGTGCGGTGGAGGGAGACTCCTCAACAATCTTTTGATGTCTTCTTTGAATAGAGCATTCTCTCTCAAAAAGATGAATAGCGTTTCCTTCTTTATCTGCTAAAATCTGAAATTCGATGTGCCTTGGTCTTACCAGACACTTCTCAAGATATACGGTATCATCTCCGAATGCAGATCCTGCCTCTCGTCTCCCCTCCTCAATACAACCTTTCAATTTTGATGGATCACTCACGATCCTCATCCCCTTGCCGCCACCTCCAGCAGATGCCTTTACCATTACAGGATATCCTAACCTATCTGCGGCCTTTTTAAATTCTTCTATATCTTTACCTGCCGATCTCATTCCGGGTATTACTGGTACTCCGACCTCTGACATTGCCTTTCTTGACGCTATTTTATCTCCAACCAGCATCTGAGCCTTTGAATCTGGTCCAATAAATGTTATTCCCTCTGCCTCACAGCGCTCCGAAAATTTATGGTTCTCAGCCAGAAATCCATATCCTGGATGAATCGCCTCACAGCCTGTTAATCGTGCCGCCCTTAAAATACTATCCATATTCAGATAGCTCCTCAGGGGAGGCGGTTCTCCTATAAAAACAGCCTCATCTGCCATTTCAACATGCATTGCAGAACGATCTGTCTCAGAAAAGATTGCAACACTCTTAATCCCCATCTCCCTGCATGCTCTGATCACCCTTACCGCAATCTCCCCCCTGTTTGCAATTAATATTTTCTTGAACATTTTTCGTTCCTTAAAATTATTAAACAGGATATCTGGTTACTGATCTATCCACCATCGAGGCTTTCTTTTCTCAAGAAAAGCCTTCATTCCTTCCTGCCCTTCCTCACTAATCCTGAGTTTTGCAATATCTGCAGCAGTGAAATCTTTTGCCTCATATAGAGTCATTCCAGGAACTTTTTCAAGAAGCTCTTTACATACTGCAAGGGCCTGGGGTCCATTCTTTAGGAACCTTTTGATCCATCTCTCAACCGCCTCATCCAGTTCTGATAGAGCTACTATCTCGTTTACCAGCCCTGCCGAAAGAGCCTTTTGAGCAGATATTCTCTCACCAGAAAGGAAAAACTCCCGGCATTTTGCCTCGCCTGCTCGCCTTATTACATAAGGAGATATACATGCCGGAACAAGACCAAGCTTGACTTCACTCAGGCTGAAAACAGCCTCCTTTTGCGCAACTACTATATCGCATGCCGATACCAGTCCCATTCCACCTCCTATTGCAGCTCCATTCACTCTGGCAATCGTTGGTATAGGAAGTGAATAGAGCCTGTACATGCATTCCGATACCTGATACGAATCCTCGAGATTCTCCTCATAAGAGTAATCAATCATCTTTCTCATCCAGTTAAGATCTGCTCCTGCACAGAACGACTTGCCATTCCCGGTGAGGACCACAACACGAATCTCTCCCCTCCTCTCTTTCAAATTTTTAAAAACCTCTATCAGTTCTGCAAGCATCACATCATTAAATGCATTGTGTATATCTGGACGATCAAGATTAATCCTTGCCACATGGCCTTCTACTTTAAATTGAATAGTCTCCAAGAGATCTCCTTTCAAGTTTTTATGTTACTTTTTCTCTACCCTGATGAATCTTACTATTCTCTGTGTTATTCTTCCATCAGGCTTGACATCACAAATAATATAGTGATATACATCTCCAAGAGGACCATACCGCATCACGAGCGGAGCACCACCACCCCCAGTAACAGTGTATTCTGTTCCATCTATAGATTCTGTGGAATATCCGTGTATATGTCCAAAAAATACATGATAAACTCCATACTTTTCCATTATTTCAGTAAAACGTGTGGAGTACTCTCTGCTAAGTGCATGGAATGCCCACCTCTTTACAGTACCCAGAGGCTTGTGTGCAAAAACGCACTTCTTGAAATTCTTTGGCGTCTCTGCAAGTACTCTCTCAAGCCACTCAAAGGTCTTACTCAAAGGCTTAAGATTTGTTACATTATCAATTATAATGAACCTAACACTTCCGTAATCAAAATAGTAGTTCAGAGAATTCTCTCCAAAAAGATATCTGAACTCTCGGGCAATCTTCTCGGGTCCAATATCATGATTCCCAATGGCAACAAAATATGGAATATCCGTATTATCGATAAGAGTCTTTATATAGTATCCATCAAATTCATCTGCTACACCAGATGCTACAATGTCGCCCACATTGATTACAAAATCTGGCCTTTTTTCAAGGCTGTTTATATGTTTTACAATGGTTGCCCACACCTTACTATTGGATCTGTTATCACCCATGACAACAAATCTAAAGCTCCCGTCACTACTCTTTGGTACACTCCCTAGCCTTGCGATTTGATTTTTAAAATTGAAAAGATCTCTATATGCAGAAAGATGAGCCTCAATATTTTTTCTTATCCTCTCGACTCTTCCTGGATCATCATGCTTTGTTTTTGATTTTGGCCTGTTGGAAAAAGGTTTTGATCTGCTTCTCGGTCGAGGTCTTGGAGCACGGTAATATGTGTTTCCGGGAGGGCCAATGATCACCTTCCATCCATCCACATATTCAGGTATGCCCTCTGTGCTGGTACAATCAATATTCAGAAGAAAGAGAATAATGATTGTAATCGTAATGCAAATTCTTTTCATAACCATTTTTAAGTCCTATTTTTATTGCAATTCTGACTGACAATTTAAAAAATAATTTTATTCTTCACAATATAAAAAGAGCATTGAAAACAGATATTTCTTCTCTTGTATATTACTTATAATTTTTCTAAATTATGTTGAGTTTAATGATTATTTAAGTCAAAGAGAAAGGAGTCGAAAAGATGAAAAGGCTTACCTTTTTTACTATTGCTGTAATTATTATTATAATGGCAGGTTGCTCCAGATTGGGTAAGAACCCATTTCTGGTCGAATGGAATACGCCATTTGGTGTTCCTCCATTTGACCAGATCAAGAAGGATCACTATATTCCTGCCTTTACAGAGGCAATCAAACGCCACAATCATGAAATCCAAGAAATCATAAGCAACAGCGAAGCACCCTCCTTTGAAAATACTATAGTTGCACTTGAGAAGAGCGGATCTCTTCTGCGCAGGGTTGACAATGTATTCAGTGTACTCAATGGATCCATGTCTGATGAAAAGATGCAAGAGATCGACAGAAAGATCACTCCCCTGCTTTCCAACCACTGGGACGAGATTCTATTAAATGAAAAACTCTTTAAGAGAGTAAAAGCAGTCTATGACAGGATGGATGAACTTACACTTACAACAGAGCAGAAGACTCTTCTTGAAAAGTATTATAAGGACTTTGTAAGAGGCGGTGCAAATCTCGATAAGGATAAAAAGGAGGAGCTGAAGAAGATAAATGAAGAGCTCTCGATGCTCTCTCTTAAGTTTGGTGAGAATATCCTTAAGGAAAACAACAAATTCGAGCTTGTAATAGAGGATAAAAAGGATCTGGCAGGTCTTCCTCAATCCGTTATAGATGGAGCGGCAAGAGCTGCTAAGGAAAGAGGACATGAGGGCAAATGGGTCTTTACATTGCACAGGTCGAGCATAACACCTTTCCTAACATACTCTGAAAAACGTGATCTGAGAGAGAAAATCTTCAAGGCCTATATCAACAGAGGCAACCACAACGATGAGCTTGACAACAAAAAAATATTATCCAGGATCGCGGCCCTTAGAGTAAAAAGAGCACATCTTTTAGGATACAAGACACATGCCGATTATGTACTCGAGGAGAACATGGCAAAGACTCCGCAGAAGGTGTACGACCTTCTATTTCAGATATGGAAACCTGCATTGAAGATGGCCAAAAAAGAGGCAAGAGAGCTGCAGGAGATGATCGACAAGGAAGGAAAAAACTTCAAACTTCAGCCATGGGACTGGTGGTACTATGCAGAGAAATTGAGGAAGAAAAAGTATAATCTCAACGAAGAGATGCTGAAGCCCTATTTTGAGCTTGAGAACGTAAGAAAGGGTGCATTCTATGTTGCTGGAAAGCTTTACGGAATTCGATTTATAGAAAGGAAGGATATTCCGAAATACTACCCGGATGTAAGGGTATTTGAAGTTGAGGAATCGGATGGTTCTCATATAGGTATTCTTTATACAGATTACTTTGCAAGAAAGACAAAGAGGGGCGGTGCATGGATGAACAGTTTCAGAAAACAGTCTCGTCTTGAGGGAAAGGAGATTCATCCAATAGTAACAAACAATCTTAATCTGACAAAGCCTGCCGAAAATAAACCAACCCTGCTGACGCTCACCGAGGTAACGACCCTGTTCCATGAATTCGGCCATGCCCTGCATGGGCTTCTCTCAAACTGTACCTACAACAGACTCTCCGGCACATCCGTACCAAGAGATTTTGTTGAACTGCCATCTCAGATAATGGAACACTGGGCAACAGAACCAGAGGTCTTAAAGGTTTATGCAAAACACTACAAGACAGGAAAACCGATACCCCAGAGTATTATCAACAAGATCAAAAAGACGAGCCACTTCAATCAGGGTTTTATTACAGTAGAGTATCTGGCAGCCGCATTTCTTGACATGGACTGGCATACCTTAACCGAACCAAAAGAGCTTGACGTGTTTGAATTTGAGAACAAGTCGTTAAATAAAATAGGATTGATTCCTGAAATCGTTGTGAGATACAGAAGTCCATACTTTCAGCATATCTTCTCTGGCGGCTACTCGGCAGGTTATTACAGCTATATCTGGTCAGAGGTGCTCGACTGCGATGCCTTCCACGCATTTAAAGAGACGAGCCTCTTTGACAGGAACACCGCAACCTCTTTTAGGAAAAACATACTCGAAAAGGGCGGTTCTGAGGATCCAATCACGCTCTATAAAAGATTCAGAGGCAGAGAACCAAAAGTAGACTACCTTCTCGAGAAAAGGGGCTTGAAGTAGAGTTCATAACAATATAGATCATTGACATATCAGGGGATGCCACAGATCGAGTGATGGCATCCCCTGATACATTTACAGATCATCCACGAAAGGTTAGATCTATTCACTAATCAACCTGAAAATCCAGTAGCCAATCCACAACCACAAAAACATAACAACACCCACATCTAATATTATTGTATTCTTGCCTATCTTGATCTCTCTCCCAGATAGAATTTCAAAAATAAATTTTATAAATAGAACAATTAATGCAAAATATATTAACGGCCCCATAAGATGGAAACGAAAAGAGTCCAATAAATGAAAATGAGAAATTGCATAGAACGATCTGGTCAAACCGCAGGCCGGACAACTGTGACCTGTAATTTTTCTGAAAATGCAAACAGGCAGTCTTACTCTTTCAGGATTTACAAAGATCGAAATCAATAACACCAGTAAAATTAAGGATGCACCGGCTACTCTATTCAATGTCGCTGTTGATGAAATTTCTCTTTTTTTTATCATTTTTTAGATTCAGTAAATAGTTTGAATTCTTCACCAAACTGCCCGAGAAATTCAAGACTGAAAGAGCGAAAGAGATACGAAACAGGCAGTATAACAACAGAGCCTATATATGGTACTATCAAAAGAACCAACCCAATGCAGCATGTCAACAGTGCTGCAACCACAATACAGACAGCAGCAATAATATATAGAAAAAATACAAGGATTCCATAAAGAAGAAACTCAACAGGATGTTTTAAAAAGAGTTGAAAAAATACTCCCCATGATCTGTTTGCTGAAAGATTCTTTTTATACATTATGGGAACTACAAAATCCTCAAGGAACAGCAAGATATATCCTGCCGCAGCGATCATTAAGATTAAGAGAAAAACCATTGCAACAATTTTAAATACAGGAAAAGTGCTCGCATATCTATCCTCGTAGATACTCGAGCCAATAATAAAACACTGACCTAACAATACAATAAACACGACAATACAAACGAGTCTAAAGAATAAGCGCCATAAAAATAATGAGTTTCCCAGCCTCTTAAACTCATGCCAGGGTTTGGCAATCTCCGCTCTGTTTTTTACTACATTGTCGAGGAACATAAACTTTCCCCTCGAACTGAGCCATAAAAAAAGAATATATAGCAAAAATATTAATACCGAAACAGATACAATCAAAATAAGCCATCCAGGATTATCCATAAGCCATTCCCATAATAACTGCGGTAATCTTAAGAAATCGTGAAAATCGGCAAATCCAACAAATCTGCTGCTAATGGTTCCTCCTCCACCATAATCAGCAAGACCTGCTAGAAAGGCCGTCAATCCTACAATCATCCATCTTGTAATATCAAAAGGCCGAAAAAGTGATCGGGCCATTTTCTTCCAGGCCATCTGCAGAGGATTGATATATGCAATTTTCATATTAAATCCTTTCTATATGTAATGATAATGACTCATCAAACATTAAAACATCCGGGCAATGCTAATTCCAAAATAGATGCGATTTTTATTTAACGATTTGGTTACGTCGAATCTGAGAATGCCAAATAGTCTATTGATTGAAATACCAATCTCGTGATAGAAAGAATCCATATAATTAAAAGAATGATTCAACTCATCAAGCCTGAGTCTTGAAATCCATGTTCTTCCTGATGCTCCATGTATTATGATCCCTATGCTTCTTCTGGCCAGTCCGCGCAGTCCAAGAAGTTCAAAGAGAACCGTGCCAAAATCGTGTTCCCAGAAAAGAGATAGATATTTCTCTCCTTCCAGAGGCTGTCCACTCATTGTCCTGAACACCCCAAATGGAGTGAACTCTTCCAACCGCACATCAAGACCAAAGAACCGCTGAACAGGAAGTGTTCCCGTCGATGTTCCTGCAACAAGCTGAAGATTGAGGCTGTTTGGAAGAAACCTGCGTCTGAAGAAAGTAGGCAAACTGCAGTCTATCATGATCGAAAATCTTGTAAATGAAAAGTCGCTCGAAAATAGATGCGGAGAACTGTACTCCACATCAAGCTCAAGACGATTCTGCCTTACGGTTCCCCATGGGATAAATTCACCACCAATTACCAATCCCGCACCAACGGAACGAAGTGTGCCGTTCTGAACAGGAGGATTTTCTCTCTTTAAATAATCCTTTTTTAGGATGTTCCAGTCACTATACTGACCAATCGAGCCGTGACGTTCATCGTTTATCAGGAAGTTAAATCTTGTTTTAATTTTTTTTATATTCAGCTGAAGCGATGCACTCAATTTTCTGTTCAGATAGTAATCAAAGTAATCGTGATATCCTATAAGTGTCGAAAATGTATTTAAAAGAGTAGAGTAGTTTCGAGACTCATTTCTTGGAAATATGCCGTCAGAATAATCGACCCTGAGGTATCCCCATCGCCACTTATACCCTCCTCCTAACTTGTAGCCCCATCTCCTGCATCCAGTATTGTAAGAGCCTCCGAGATTAAACAAAATCCTCTTAGAAACAGATCGCTTTAAATTCATACCGAGATGAAATCCCTCTACACGATTGTATCGAAATTCAGGCGAAACTCCTATCAGAAATCCTCTGCTGCTTCCCGGCTTATTGGATCCCGATGGTTCTGCTCCGCTCTCTACATAAATCTTTGCAAAATTAGCCAAAAATCCAGACGGCTGATACGCCTTCTCTAACGTCAATGTACTGTCTACAGATTTGTAGGCCTTATTCTCCCGATCTGTCAACGGCACTACAAGCACAGAGGCAAAGGAGGTATCTTTTTTTATAGAGAGTGAATCTAAATAAACCTTCCTGTCACTTTCAAAGAGAGAGTCGACCATTTCGATATTTATCTTATAATCGGTCAACCTCGAGATCTGATAGTATTTAATTATCGGAAATTCCAGACCCGGGAATTTTACCTTAACACTTCCCGTCATTCTTACATCTACCGGGAACCAGAAGCTGTGGCTGAAGTTATTGAACTGCTGTTTGAATGAAACGTTGTAATTACTTATCGGGGGCGGCATTATAAAACTCTCACCTGGCCTTAAATCAACCTCAATCAGTGCATACACCTCATCGAGTACAGAAAGAGTGCCCTTAAATGCAGTGTAAAGCTTGCTTTTAGGTTTAATCTCAATATCAAAAACCCTTTTATTATCTATGACTCTCTCTCCTATTAGATGAAAATCATAATATTTAATCGCATCCGTATGAGTCGGCCCGATAAACCTTGAATCCTGAATAACAATATTGTCATCATAAAAATTGGGCAGATAGCTTGCAACTGCAAATAGCTGATCCGATTTTATATTGACAGTCTCTCTTTTAGACTTGATTATCTCTCTTGCATCCTTCCCCCATTTCCAGTAAAGCTCGCTCGTACTTTCTGCTATCGATACAATTCCAGTATCATTCTCAAGAACAAATCTTGTATACGCATCAACTTTATAATTAAACAATTTCGATCTCCATCTCTTCTTCCTCTCGATCACCTCCTTCATAATACCTACTGCAGGATCTTCAGCAGTAACAACTACAGGTTCCAACTCGATAGTAACTGGCTTCAGAAGAAAATCTACTCTATCAGGCGAGTCGCTTGTAATCTCCACACTCTCTGACTCATAGCCAATATAGCTAACCCTTACAACAGCGGGTACACTCGGAACCTCCAATATATACTTACCTTCTCTATTCGATACTGTACCTCGATATGTTCCAACGATTTGTATATTGGCACTGGGAAGGCTCTTGCCGCTTTCCCTGTCAATAATATATCCATGAATCATCTTCTTCTCTGCAGCTGGGTGGACTGCTGTGAAGAGAAAAAGGAGAGCAATTGTTGATATCCTTCGCATAAAAACACTCCTGACAAATCATACAATTTTGCTAAAATAATTAATATATGTCAATAAATCAAATAAAATCTTTTTAGCTGGTCTTTATAATACTTGACTTCAACAATTCCTGTTATTATCTTTTTCTAAACTATTTAGCTACCTATGAGAATCGACTCACATAAAATATCTCTCATTGAAAAAAGGATTGACGCTGCATACAGGCTTCTCAGCTCATGCAGACTCTGTCCGAGGAGATGCGAAGTTGATCGTACAAAGGGAGAGGTGGGATACTGCAAATCGGGACTGGATGTAAGAATTTCCTCGAGCAACCTCCATTTTGGTGAAGAGCCTCCTATATCTGGCTTCAGAGGATCAGGAACAGTATTCTTTACTGGTTGTAATCTCGGCTGCATATACTGTCAGAATTATCCAATAAGCCATCTCAGACATGGTAACGATGTTTCTGTTGCTGAACTGGCATCAATACTGCTCAAACTTCAGCAAGAGGGTGCTCACAACATCAATTTAGTAACACCGACCCACTTTTCTCCACAAATAATGAATGCTCTTTTAACCGCATACAAAAGTGGTTTATATATACCGATCGTTTATAACTGCGGTGGATATGAATCTGTCGAAATGCTGAGATTGTGGGATGGAATAATAGACATATACATGCCCGACATGAAGTATTCTGATCCTGCGATGTCGAAAAAATTCTCTGGTGCACCAGACTATCCCGACAAGAATAAAGCAGCAGTTAAGGAGATGTACAGGCAGGTGGGTGATCTGATGATCGATAATGATGGAATAGCAAAAAAAGGACTGCTTATACGGCATCTTGTTCTGCCAGAAGATGTAGCAGGCAGTCAATCAATACTTAAATTTATTGCAGAACAGTTATCTAAAAATACCTATATTAGTCTGATGCGTCAGTATTTTCCTGCGTACATGGCAATATCCGATAAAATCATAAACAGACGCATTACAGAAGAGGAATATAACGAGGCAATGAAATGGATCGATTTTTACAATCTTAAACGAGGGTGGATTCAAACATGATTGATGTTCTATCATAAGAAAGCAAGCCGAAAGGTTTTCACATTTTATTACATGACTGCTGTCAATTTATTATTGAACCTGAAAGGTGGCATAATTCCAAGATCAATTTAAACTCTGTATTGAAAAACAAATTTAAAGCCGCAACAAAATCACGGCTTCTCGCATAGGGGCCATATCAAACTTACCCTTAAAATTTACACTTAAGTGCAATTCGGTTTCAAATCACTCACAGTAAAAAAAGCCTTTCTACCACTCCATATCCTTATTCTCACCAAGCATCTCTGCAAGCTTTTTTTCTACAATTGCATCTTTATTGGCAAGCCTCTTCCTGTTAATCTCTTTAAGCTCGGCAAGCTTCTTCTCAAGTCTTTCTATCTCATCTTCTCTAACCTGTTGTCTTATATTAAAGAGTTCTGAAAGGATTCCCTTCAGCTCCTCTCTTATTCTATTCTTCTGGTCTTCATCATCAGTTTCTTTATACTTTTTTGCCAGAATCCTGCTCTTGGTTGTCAGTTTTTTCTCCTGAAGTACTCTCTGATATCGCACTTGATCCTTATTCTTTAGTTCTTCTATAAAGCGCATCTCTCTATATGCTCTGGATAATCCTCTTCTGTAGATTAATGGTCTCAGCTCCTTAATCTTAATGAACCTCTCAAACCGATCAGGATACATCTCCTTCATATAATTTAGAGTCTTCTCCTCCTGTTCTTTTGTGAGATAGAGAATATCCTGTGAAGAGTTTTTTATCTGCCCGAATGTTATCTGCTTTTCATTTTTCTTAACTCCCTGTGCACTTACTATTTGCAGAAAAATCATTAAAAACATGAAAATCATCAGGCCAATCTTTTTACTCTTTTTATTCATTTTTACCTCCATATTAAATCCCATAAAATGTTTCCATGAGAGTCTCAACAGCCCCCCTTATTAAATAGAAATCATTCGACATTATTGACATCCAATCATCAGAACCACTCTCCTCATACTCAACAGCAAAGTAGTTTGCAAGCAGTTCTCCTGATTTTACTCGATCAATTTCACTATCCATCCACTCTACATTTGAATAAAAATCGTCATCCCATTTTAATACAAGTGCTCTATCCACATCCATTATTTTTTGATGATGTATATACTGGACCCCAAAAAAGATCAAAACCACCACAACCACAGCAGAGGAAAATCCTATTATAAGCCTTCTTGGCAAAAGGGCGGATTTTATCTCATCTACAATCTTTTCAAAAAATGAGACCCTCTCCTTCCTTATTTTCTTAAGAATCGACTCTCTGGCCTCCTTCCCAGGCCTCTCTAAAACAACTCTATTTTTGATTGTTTTCATTATCGTTCTTGCATCAAAAAGTTCCTGTCTGCATTCCAGACACTCTTTAATATGAGCTCTGTAAAATCTCTTTTCATCTCTGGACAATTCACCAGAGAGAAAAAGGAAACCAAATCTTTTAAATTCAGGACAGGACATCGTTCTATATCCTCCCCATATTTTGATTGACAATTTTCTTTAAATTACGAACAGCGTAGTGCATTCTTCCAAGTACGGTGTTTAAGGGACAATCGAGCGCCCTTGCAATCTCTTTGAATGGAAGATCACCAATAATACGCATCAGCACAACCCTCTTCTGATCTTCAGGAAGTCTGTCTACAGCCCTCATCAGAAAGTCTCTCTCTTCATCTTCAATAAATTCTCTCTCAGAATCTCCATCTGGATCGGCGTACATAGACAGGTCTTCCGCATCTCTTGACTCATCTATTTTTGACCTCTTTCTTTTCCTAATATAATCGATACTACAGTTATTGGCAATTCCGAATAACCAGCTTGAGAATGAACCTCTTTCTTCATAATCTGGCAATCCATTTATTACTTTTATCCAGGTCTGCTGGAAGACATCCTCGGCAATCTGGATATTTTTAAAAAACCTAAGAATAAATGAGAATAGAGGCCTCTCATATTTGTTGTATAGCTTTACGAATGCAGCCTCTTTACCAGAAAGATATGCCCTGACAAGCTCGGCATCGCCTTTGCTCTTATCCATAAACATACACCGATTAAACGATCCTGTTAAGATTTTATTGTTCTTTTTTTAACATAGCAAATGATTTTATTATTATCAAGACTGAAATTTACTTGCAATTTAGATTTATTTTATTAAAATTATTTCATATCGATCTTTCACCTGTGTTTACTAAAAACTATAAATAATTAAAAAGGAAAATGACATGAAGCACACTAAACTTTTTGTATTCTTATCAATATTTCTATTTCTTTTCATGTTGACTAATCTATATGGTCAGGAAAAATTTATTATGGGCGCAAATCTTAATTTAGGATTTCCCCAGGGTGAATTCAAAGAAAATGTTGAACAGATTGGCCTTGGAGCTACGGGTTATTTCGGCTTTATATTTCCAAATTCTCCAATAATCCTTGGTGGATCGGTAAGTTTTATTATTTATGGGAGTGAGACACGCGAGGAACCGTGGAGCGAAACCATACCAGATGTGTATGTAGATGTCACAACAACAAATTCGATCATCATGGCACATATTTTTCTTCGTATCCAGCAGACCAAAGGATTTTTCCAGCCATACATCGAGGGACTGATAGGTTTAAGCTACTTTACAACAGACACAAGGGTTACAGATCAGGGAGACTATGAAGATATCGCAAGTTCCAATAACCTTAGCGACATAACCTTCTCTTATGGATTCTGTACAGGTTTGATGATTAGAGTATGGGAAAAGACGTATGAAAAAGATTCAGACTACTACAGACCGAGTGACAGCAGGATGAAAACGATCTTTATAGACATTGGAGCCCGCTACCTAAAGGGTGGAGAGGCTCAATATCTCAAAGAAGGAGCCATTCATATAGAAGACAGCGATGTAAAATATGATATAAGCAAATCAACAACAGATATTTTTATACCATACATAGGAGTTGCATTTCAATTTTAAAAATTAAAGGAGCTCTATAATATGAGTACACTAAGAAAAATAGTAGCGGCCACATTATCAATTTTTCTTGTTATGCTATTCATGGGAAGCACCTGTGATAAATCTACAAATTCGAAAGATGAGGAAAATCCGCAAAATCAGCTAATTGGTACCTGGGTATTGACAACAATGTCTGTTAATGGTGTTATGTTACCAATCGAAATGGTTGGATGGAGCATGACAATAACATTTAAAGCCGACAACACCTATACAAAAACAATGGATGTTGGAGAGGGTGAAGAAACCGAAACAGGAACATGGAGTGCTACTACGACCGAATTAACTACAACCTCAAATGGAGTCTCGGAAACATTTCCTTACTCAATAAACGGCAATAAGTTGTCTATAACACTAACTATTGATATTGATGAAGACGGCACAGAAGATACGGTAGTATTGACATTAACAAAACAATAGATTAATAAAAAAGCCTGCTGATAAATTACAACAACAATGTTTTCGACCCAGGGCTCTTGCCTCAGGGCCTTCCTTCAATGGCCTGTTGGAAGATCGATAAACTCCACCTCAAGCCCGAATTTCTTCTCGATCTCTCTTCCTACAGCCTTTACTCCAAGGATCTCTGTTGCATAGTGTCCGCCAAAAACAACGTTTATCTTTGCCTCCTTTGCACTCCAGTATGAAGAGTGACCGGGCTCACCCGTAAAAAACATATCCATTCCCCTGTCGATTGCCTGATTCAAAAGGCTCAATCCACCTCCACTAACATAACACATTTTCTTTATATACTCCGGCCCAAACCCCCATACTTCAGGCTCGCATTTCAGCTTCTCTCTTATCTGATCGACTATATCGGATAGAGCAACAAGAGTGTCGAACTCCACTTCCCTGCCAATTACCACTCCATGATACTCTCCAAAATCACCAGATACCGGCCATCCGAGTATCTCTCCAATCTGAGCATTGTTTCCCAGCTCAGGATGCAGATCTAAAGGAAGGTGTGCAGCATAGAGAGCAATGTCCGCCTCTATTAGAATCTTTATCCTGCTGTAAAGCTCTCCTGTTATTGCAACAGGATCACTCCAGAAAAGACCGTGGTGAACCAGCAGAAAATCGGCCTTCATTTCTGCTGCCCTTAAAAAACTGTCTTGACACGCATCTACCGCTAGTGCCACTCTCGTAACATTTCCACTGTTATCGAGTTGAAGACCATTAAGACTCCTGTCATCGATCTCCCCAATCCTCAATATTTTATTCAAATATTCGACCAGATCTTTTGTTTTCATATTACGTCTCCATTATCTTTATTATCCTGTCTGCTGCCACTTCTGCTCCATTAACTGGAAGAGGAGACCACTTCCACTCTTTTGAAACCAGAGCCTCAAGATAGTTTTCCCACCTTCCAGAGAGAAAATCTTCTATAGAGATAAACCCGCATGCCATATTCTCCCTCATCCATTCGATCAGGACCTCGCTCTCAACAAATCCATACCGCTGAATGGAAAGAAGCGGTGTTCTGTTGGCAAAACATTCAGACACTATTCCATATCCAGGCTTAGAAATTACTGCATCGCATGCAGAAACAACATCCTGAAAATCGACACCACTTCCTGGGAGAACCACAATGTTTCCACCGCTTATTCCTGAGAAGGGACACAGGAATCTAAAACCTTTAAACTCCTTTACTGCTTCCCATGGAATTATCCCAATATCAGATGGAGGAAGGGCGATAAGCACATTTTTTTTATCTCTGTTTAGATCAAGACGTCTTCGAGTAACATCAGCTTTGACAAGAGACTCCCTTGCAATGAGAGGAATGTCCTCTATTATCTTAAATGATTCCATTGGCCCATGGGCAGGAAGACGAAGAAGCATATCTGCCTTTTTATAATCTTCTTTTATGCTTTTAACTATGGATTCAAATTCAGGTAACTCTTCCTGCCAACTCGCATAGATCCAGTCCCAGCCAAAATTCCCAATCGCAATGCTCTTAATATTCATTTCATAGGCTATCCTGAATCCAAGTGGAGGAATATCGCCTATTATTAGATTGATTTTTCCTTTTTTTATAAAATACGATTCTTGATCCAGAATCTGCTTCCACCTCTTTTCTAAAGAGAGATATCTATCAAGCGTTTTTCTCCTGTCGACCCAGAGGCTTGTATTCTGCACAGCACCAACATCGATTTCCACACTCTCGAATTCTGTCGATTGATCAAGACCATTGAAGACTTTAGAGGATACAGTAGTTCTTATGTATATTTTAACATCAGGATTCCGATCGATGATGCTACGCATCACCTCAAGACTCCTTACTCCATGTCCAAGACCATGACCAGATATGTAGAAGAGAATCTTTATCATTAATCAGTCGCCTCTCTCAGACGATTTAGAAGACTCTTCATATCTTCTGGAAGTTCTGAATCAAACATCATCTCTCTGCCGGTAACAGGGTGTACAAAACCCAGACTCTTTGCATGTAGAGCCTGTCTCGGCATTATGCGTAAAAGCTCCATTGCAAGCTCTGCATCCCTCTTATTGAGGCCTCCAATCTGTCTGCCGCGGCCTCCATAAGTCTGATCTCCAAACACAGGATGATGAATATGTGCAAGATGTACACGAATTTGATGAGTACGACCCGTTTCCAGACGCAGTTCCAGAAGCGAGCACAGGGGCAGCCTCTCCTTTACTATAAAGTGTGTAATTGCACTCCTGCCCTGCTGCGACACAGCTATCTTTTTTCTATCCCTCCTGCTCCTCGAAAGGAGCGTCTCTATAGTACCATCTAAAGTTTTGAAATGCCCCCACACAACTGCTATATACACCCTCTTAATCGTCTTTTTCTCAAACTGCCTTGATAGACCGGCATGTACAAAATTATCTTTTGCAACCACAAGAAGACCAGAAGTATCCTTATCGAGACGGTGAACAATTCCGGGTCGGTCAGGCTGATTGAGGTTTGAAAGATTTTGGCAGTGATACATGAGTGCATTAACCAGTGTTCCCGACCAGTTGCCACACGCAGGATGAACTACCATCCCCGCCCTCTTGTTTACAACGAGAAGGTAGTCATCCTCATATACTATATCGATGGGTATGTTTTCAGCCTTTATTTCTGGTCTGGAATGCTTGACTATTTCAATTTCGATCTTTTCGGAAGGATGAATAACATAATTAGGTCTTACAACTCTGCTGTCTACCCTAACACATCCCTGCTTGATCAGCTTCTGTATCTGGCTTCTTGAAACACCACTGATCTCTCTTGTTAAAAAAGTATCGAGCCGCTCTCTTGCCTTGTTCGCAGGAACATGAATTTGTATGTGATGGTTATCCATTTAACCTGCAGATTCTGCCTCATCCGGCTCCAGCTCACTCTTCTCTCCCTGATTGGATAATGTTATGATTAGAAGTAGGATCACTCCTATTACAACTGAAGAATCGGCGACATTAAAGACCCACCATCTCAGATCTCCTATGCCTATATCTATAAAATCGACCACATTATAGAAAAAGATCCTGTCTATAATATTGCCAATCGCTCCTCCAAGTATCAGTACTAAACTTATCTTCTTGATCGTCTTTTCTTTCCAGTGAGTAAACAGATATCCAGCTACACCAACGCTTGCCAGAACAGAGAGTATTGTGAAAATTAATCTGTTGGAGACATGGATTCCGAATGCTATTCCCGGGTTCTCGACATAGGTTATCCTTATAAAGTTTCCTATTATTGAAACCGAGTCCCCAACAGTCATATTTTGGCGCACAAGCCATTTTGTCAACTGGTCGAGTATGAGTACAAACCCAAACACGAGGCCAATCTTCATACTATCTCTCCTGCAACTGGACCTGTAGGAACAGACTTCTCTTCCCCATTCTTGCATTCTATGCACAGACGTGCATGCGGCACTGCCTCGAGGCGCTCTCTTGTTATCTGCTTACCGCACGACTGGCATAATCCAAATGTTCCATCCTCGATTCTCTCCAGTGCCATATCTATGTGATATATCAGGCGTCCATTCCTCTGAGCATACAAGAAACTCTTCTCTCTCTGCATATTGTCTGTTCCTTGATCTGCCATGTGGTAGGCATAAGAAGAATGATCTCCTGAAGCTTCCTTTGTAGTTGTATTCATATCTGTCGATTTGATAGACTCTATCTCCTCAACCAGTTCGGCTCGTTTTTTTAACAGCAATCCCTTAAAAAATTCAAGATCCTTTTTGTTCATTCCCTGTCCCCTCTTTTCTGTGAATTTGTTCGTTCGATTCCGATTCTTACTTTTTCTCCATCAATCACAAAATCTTTATTGAATTCACCCTTTTTAAAATCATCAACCAGTAAAGTACATAAGGTCTCTTTCTTTATGTAATCACCCTTCAATTCGATACTCTTTTTTATAATGGGTGCTGCTTCGAAGAATAGCATGATGCGATCTGTTACTTCAAATCCAGCCTCTTTCCTCATATTCTGAACTCTATTTACCAGCTCTCTTGCCATTCCTTCTGCAATTAGATCATCATCAAGGGTGGTGTCGAGTCCAACGGTTATGTTCTGGTCTGACTGGATTACAACACCTTCCACAGGTTCCGAAACTATCTCTACATCTTGTGGTTCAACCTTCTTTTTTTCCCCATTTCCAATTGTTATCTCTATCGACCGACCCTTTTCTATAGATTCTATCTCTCTTTCCCCAAAACTGCGTATCGCTTCTGCAGCATCGTTTACTTTTTCTCCAAACTTTGGACCGAGGTTTCTAAAAACCGGCTTGGCCTTTTTAACCATGAAAAGAGAAGGATCATCGCTTATCTCAATCTTTCTGACGTTTACCTCTTCTTTTATTAGTTCTTCAAGATGGCCGATTGCCTTTTTACTTATCTCTCCTTGGGCAGCTATTATCACTCTCTTCAGCGGCTGTCTTACTTTGATGCCAGCCTCGTTTCTCGCCGCGCGGCACAGGATCACAACATCACGTGCGCTCTTCATCATCTGCTCAAGCTGGTCATCAATATATCTGTAGTGTTCATCGCCAGGATCAGGATATCTTTCGAGGTGAACACTCTCGACTCCGATACTTGAACCTTTAGTCAGATTTCTATAAATATCTTCCGCCATGAAAGGAGCAAATGGCGCTATCAACTTAGCAGTTGTAACGAGAGTTTCATACAGGGTGCAGTATGCAGAAAGCTTATCATCCCCAATTTCCGACTTCCAGAATCTTCTTCGATTTCTCCTGATATACCAGTTCGAAAGATCGTCTATCACAAAATTCTGGATCGCCCTTGTGACCTTTGTCACTTCATAACGCTTCATATGAGTGTTTATCTGCCTTACCAGCGAATTTAGAGTCGATATCAGCCAGCGATCGATCTCAGGTCTCTCTTTCACAGCAATAGCAGTTTTATCATATTCAAAATTATCAATATTAGCATACATCACAAAAAAGCTGTAGATATTGCTAAGTGTACCAAAGAATTTGCGTACAACCTCTCTGACACCTTCTGTGTCGAATCGAGTCGGAACCCACGGCGGACTCACCACAAAGAGATACCACCTGAGTGGGTCAGCACCAAATTCCCTGAGTATTAAGAATGGATCGACCGTGTTTCCCCTCGATTTCGACATCTTCTGTCCATCTTTGTCTAATATGAGTTCGATCGAAAGGCACGATCTATATGAAGACTGGTTTGAAATCATAGTCGAGATTGCAAGTAGTGAATAGAACCAGCCTCTGGTCTGATCCACACCCTCTGCAATGAAATCTGCTGGAAAATTTTTCTCAAAATTTCCATTCTTCTCAAAAGGATAGTGAAACTGTGCATATGGCATTGCACCAGAATCAAACCAGCAGTCGATAACCTCTGGTGTTCGCCTCATCGTTCCACCACATTCGCAGCAGCTGAACTTAACCTCATCTATATATGGTTTGTGCAGATCATCTATTCTATCCAATCCCGATAAACTCTTCAATTTTTCAATGCTCTCTACTGCCAGCTCTCTGGAACATCCATCACAAATCCACACATTAAGAGGAGTTCCCCAGTATCTATCCCTTGAAAGGGCCCAGTCAACATTGTTCTCTATCCACTGACCAAATCTCCCCTCTCCAACCTCTCTCGGAAACCATTCAATCTTCTTATTGTTTTCGATGAGCATATCTCTTATCTTTGTTGTCCTGAGATACCAGGATTTTTTTGCATAATAGATGAGCTGTGCATCACATCTCCAGCAATGCGGATAAGAATGTGTATACTGCTCCTCAGAATAGAGCAGACCACTATCTCTTAAGTATTCGACAATCTCATGTTCTACATCTTCATCCTTTACATATCGTCCCTTCCATCTCGGAACAGAGTCGTTAAAACATCCATGCTCATCTACCGTATGATGGGCCGGCAGTCCTATTTCCATGCCAAGACGATAATCATCCTCACCATACATTACAGCCGTATGTACAACGCCTGTACCTTCATCTGTTGTAACAAAATCTGCAACTGCAACATAATAAGCAGAACCATCACCAGCAAGATTGACAAAATCAAAGAGCGGTCTGTATTTCCAGCCCTCCATCTCCTTTCCACGCAGCTTACGAATTATCCTATATTCTCCCTTTAAAACATCAAGCCTGTTCTCGGCAATATAATATATCTCTTTATTACCACTTACCTCTTGCTCTACTTCTGCATATAGTATATCTTTCCCAACAGCGAGGGCTACATTGCCTGGAAGCGTCCATGGGGTTGTTGTCCATGCAAGAATGAATTTTTTCTCATCTTCAACCAGCCTGAACTTTACGGTGATGGCACGCTCTGTAATATCACGATAGCCAAGCGATGTCTCATGACTCGAAAGCGGAGTCTCACATCTCGGACAATAGGGCAATATCTTGAACCCCTGATACAAAAAACCTTTACGCCACATCTCTGCCAGTAGATACCAGACTGTTTCTATATATTCACTCGTATAGGTTATATATGGATTCTCTATATCCACCCAGAATCCTATTCTGCGTGTCAATTCATTCCATTCTTTGAGATACTTGAAAACAGACTCTCTACACTTTCTGTTAAACCTGTCTACTCCATATGCTTCAATATCCTCTTTACTTCGAAATCCCAGCTCTTTCTCAACTTCGATTTCCACAGGCAGACCGTGCGTATCCCATCCCGCCTTTCTCTCTACTCTGTATCCCTGCATCGTTCGATAGCGGCATATTGAGTCTTTCATTATTCTTGAGATTACATGATGAATACCTGGCTTACCATTAGCAGTTGGAGGGCCTTCATAAAATGTAAATCTTCTGTTCTCATCCCTTGTTGTAATTGATTTCTTAAATATGCCGTTCTTTTCCCAGAATTCTAAAACCTCATTTTCTAGTTCCGGAAAATTAACTGGATTTTTTACCTCCCTGTAGAGCAACTGATCATCCCTCATCTGTTTTTAACATATTCTCTATTCAACATATTTGCTTATCAACAATCCGAGTCGTGCCTTCACAGATTTTGGTATCTTATCCTGCTTTGTTATTATTGCATTCTTCAGTGCCGTCTTACATTCACAATTACGTACTTCAGATATATTTTTAACAGATCTTCTTATTATCCTCTTTGCAATCTCAACGTTTTTATTAAGATTTTCAACAATCAAATCTACTGCAACAGATTCTTCTGGATTATCCTCTATCCAGCAATCATAATCTGTGACCATGGCCACAGTCATATAACAAATCTCTGCTTCTCTTGCAAGCTTCGCCTCTGTTAAGTTTGTCATTCCAATTACATCGACTCCCCACGATCTATAGAGATTCGACTCTGCCCTGGTCGAGAATGCAGGACCTTCGATATTTATGTAAGTCCCTCCCCAGTGTATGTTTGCCCCCATTCCTTCTTCGTGTGCCGCCTCGAACACTATTCTGCGCAATTCAGGGCACAGAGGATTTGCCATAGCAACATGAGCGGCAATCCCCTCTCCAAAAAATGTGCTCTTGCGCCCATAAGTTCTGTCTATAAACTGATCAACAAGAACCATGTCCAGTGGTCTTATCTCCTTTTTTAAAGACCCCACTGCAGAAAGGGATATTATCCACTCAACTCCCAACTTCTTTAAGGCATAGATATTTGCGCGATAATTGATCTCTCCAGGCAGGATCCTGTGGCCCCGACCATGTCTGGGAAGAAAGACAATCTCACGATCCTCCAATTCACATATATCTACTTCATCGGAAGGATCGCCAAATGGTGTATCCACAAATCTTCTCTCTTTAATCTTTATACCCTCTATCTCGTAGAGGCCACTGCCGCCAATTATGCCAATCCGACTCTTATCCATCAAAACTCCAGCACTTTCAATTCAGAGTAAAATATTTCCCTCTCTCTTCTTTTTCTTTTTTTTCTTCTCTTCCTCTTTCAGTTTCTTAAGAAGTTTCTCCCTCTCTAATCTCAGCTCCTGTTGCTTCTTCTTTTCCTCCTCGATCTGTTTTCGAACCTTAAGCGAATCGACATCTGCATCACTCTTTCTCATCTCAACGCTTGTGGATATTCTCTTCAGACGGACCCTCTCAATCGCCTGTTTCCTGTCCATTGCTCTTCCTGCCTGAACAAACAGTACTGTCCCGATAGTCCCTCCGGCCAGTGTTGTGGCAGCAAGAATACTTCCTGAATTCTGTGCTGCCAGCGATCCTGCAAAAAAGCTCGTTCCAAAACTCAACAGGCCGCCTCCGACTCCATATATAATTGCATTTTTATTTGTCCTCTCGGCTTCTATCTCTTCCTCAGAAATGCCCTTTCCAAGATCATCATACACAGGTGGCCTTCTCCTGATGAGTTTAATCGAAGATTTCTTTATGGCTCTTTTCCCTCTATCTTTAGTCATTACAACAATCTGGTAGGGCTCTACACTTTCTACAGTACCGATCACCTTTTTCCCTGAAACAAGAACAACCTCAACACTGTTTGTCTCTTCGAGTTTATCATATCCTACCATTACTCTCTTTGCGCATCCCCCCATAACGAGACTTACGGAAATTAACACTAACGCCAATCTTTTTAACAACATATTTTCCTCCAAAAATTACAGGGATAATGCTCCCTTATCCAATCCTTTATTGCCACCTGGTGAAACAGCATTGGTCTCCTTTGTAGATTTACCCCCCACTGCTTTCTTATCTCCAACCTTGAGCTCACCTATATTGAGGCCAACGTCATCTATTTCGAGTACATTTATCAATTCGATTTGAGATTCGAGAAGATGTTTCAACCGTCTTGCAAAAGACTCTTTCTGAGATTTCAGTGTAGCTATATCGGCCTTGAGCTTGGTTAATTTTTCCTTGGCTTCGTCCAATATTCTTTCCGCCTTAAGCTCTGCTTCTCTGATTATTATCTGAGCCTCTCTCCTCGAGTTTTCCTTTGACATGCTCACGCTTTCCTGGGCATTCATCAAGGTCTCCTGGAGTGTCTTCTCTACCTGCTGATAGTCCCTGAGCTTTGTCTTTAACTTTATGCACTCATCTTCAAAGTGCTTTTTCTCTTCAAGTAGCGATTCAAATTCTTCGGCAACCATCTCTAAAAATGTTTCTACTTCGGCCCTGTCATATCCGCCTACTCTTGTCTTAAACCGCTGTTTTTTTATTTCAAGAGGGGTTATTTTCAAGGAGAATCACCTCCTAACAAGTCTGTTTGATCAATTCGTTTAATATACTTTTTTCAATGATAAAAATCAATAGTAAATTGCCCAGCCAGCACCAGCCTTATCATCTGACGAGCATTATCTTTCGAAATTTCGTCTCATTTTTTAATCTCAGGCAGGATATATATATTCCAGATGGAACCTTCCTGCCCATGCTGTCTGTGCCATCCCATTCTGCCTCTATCTTTCCAGGGCCAACAACACCATCGATTATTGTCATAACTTGCTGGCCTAATATATTGTATATTTTTAATGTTACGTATGATTTTTTCTGTACTGAAAAAGGAATTACAGTAGTCTGATTAAAGGGATTGGGGTAGTTCTGGTATATGTAAAAATCTGTTATCTTCTTCAATTTTACAGGAATGACTCCAGGGATCTCTTCAAACAGTGAGTAGAGCCTCAAGGGAGCCCCTATCGGTGCGGTATAGACATTCCCGAGTGTATCGTATGCCTGAAGATAGAACCGAAAAGAATCTTCATCGAGTTCAGCGATTCTCTCTGTCATAAAATGCTGCTGACTCTTTCCACCAGTATAGATCATCCCGACTTTATGAAATGAAAAACCATCATCCAGCGTGTAAAATAGAAAAACAGAATCTCGCATGACTCCAGTTTTTGACAGTACATTCATCTCTAAGCGAATATCTTTGGTATTGTATTCAGAAACAAGTTCAAAATTTGAAAAGATCATTCCATGATAGAATACAGCCTCATAACAATTCACTATTCCCCATCCGAGCAAGTTGTCTGGCGATGTCGACTGGCTGGCTGTATTGCGAATCGCCTCTCTTACCTCCATGGGACCAAGTTCTGGATGGGCCTGAAGCACAAGTGCACAAACCCCTGCAACGAGAGGACATGAAAGTGAAGTTCCGCTCGCATACATGTATGATTTATCGTATGGATCAAAACAAACAACCCCGCTGCCCATTGCAACTACATCTGGTTTTATCCTTCCATCCGCTGTAGGACCGCCAGAACTGAAAGGAGCAAGATTTCCATTCATTGTCACTGCCCCAACACTTATCACACTGTCACCATCCGCAGGACTGATCACATAGTGCCATGATGTTTGTCTCTCATTTCCAGAAGCATTAACAACTATAACACCCTTGCCTGCTGCTATGTCGGCTGCTATGGTTGCCTCACAGGTGTTCCCATCAAGATCAGAATAGGTATAGTCATCTCCATTAAAGAATTGATAATATCCTAACGAACTTGATACAACATCGACGCCAATACTCTCCAGCCACTCCAGGCCCTCTACCCAGAGGTCCACTTCAAGAGTATCATCATAACCAGAAGGCACGACCCATTCTGTCTTTGCCAGTGCATAAGAAGCCGTGTATGCAGGGCCGATTAGATAACCAGGATGAAAGCCTGCGATGACTGAAAGTACAGAGGTCCCATGGTGATCCTGATCCTCACTATCGCCAGACTGATTTGCAGTTACATCGTCATCCCAGTAAAAATCGTGCTCTGCAACAACATCAATACTCTGAAAAACAGCAGCATTGTTATAATCGAAACCTGTATCAAGGAGGCCGATGAGAATACCATCCCCTGTTAAACCAAGCTCGTGCACCTCTGGAACATGTATCTGTTTGTTCTGTGCAAAGCTCTCCCCATAATCGATGGAAGAATGTCTGGGCCTGGAAAGATAATGTTTTGACTGTTTTTGAATATCAATATCCGGAGGGTTCATACGCAGGCCAGAAATTTTTCTTACCTCTTTAACAAAAGTTAGAGACCTAATTTTATCTATTTTATCTTCTGGAACTGCTGCACTCACACCATTTAGCCATCTTGATACGGCATAGATTTTCAGACCATAATCTCTGAGAATCTTTATATAATCTCCATTCACAGGTAGGTCTGTATAATCGATTATTTCATCCTCTGTCCTTACCTTCAATCTTCTCTTAAGTGCCCGAGGAGATATTCCCAGTTCTATTCCTTTTTTGATTGTAGGTTCGGAAACTTCATGACCACCCACCTTATCTTTGAAAAAAATCCAGTGCCTTACTCCCCTCGAAACAGTATCCCCTGAACCATAAACAATTCCTGCCATTATGATCAGGAAAATAATAAAAAATCCTCTCTTCATACACTCACCCATTTTCAAGTATTCTTGTCAATTTATGAAACTAACCTCTATTTATCAAGTTTATCTTGACACGACTTCATGTTTAAACTATATTAAACATATTAAAAATAAGGCGTTGTTGCAAAGTTACGTGCTAAAGAACAAAAAAGTGTTTTGAAATTAAAA
>CAZYVD010000032.1:0-29209 GCA_964651045.1 uncultured bacterium | reverse complement strand
ATATGATGTTTTTTATTTACAATAACTTACAAATATTTAGCGATGAAGTCAGGATTTGATGGATGATTCTTCCATTCGTACCAGGTTATCTTCCCACCAGTACCAGGCGTACTTGCTGAAGCATCAAAGATTGCATAACTGCCAACCTGGGTAATCTGATCAGGGCCTGCATTTGCAATAGGTAAAACTGTCTCCTCATCAGGTTCATCCTGTTCATTCTTATCTGGTTTTGTGGTGTGCTGGCAAGTGCAAAATGTGAATAATAAAGAAAATAAAAATAAACAAAGGATAAATGAATAACATCTCTTTGAAAACATCCTTTATCCCTCTAAAATAATTGTGTCATGTCATAATGACTTTTTCCTACTGTAAATGCCTGTTAAGTTATAATAGACGCAATCCTCTGAAATTTCCCTAAAAGGGATTGTTTTTGTGATAAGCTCTTTGCAATTATAAAAATAATTGAAGTCCATGCTGTGCAAGAAATTTTAATTCCTGTTAGATTCATTCGTGGCTTTGCCATATCAATTACAAATATAATTATTTGATTGTTTTTTCTACATCTTTTATAAACATTAGAGGGCAGGCAGCGCAGCTTTGTTAATTAATGGGATTAATTAGTTATAAATAGTAATTAAAAAAGGTTCTAATATTATCTAAATAAATTTAAAATTTTTTTAATTTATTGTCAAGTTTTTTTATTTATTCTTTTGAAAAAAAAGAGCAGTGACAGAATCGAGATGGCAGAACTAAGATGCTTGTACGATTTTTAAGATCCTGTTTATATCACACCTGTTATTAAAAGTACGATCATGGAAATTCCAAGGATAATCAAAAAGATTCCTGTTATAAGGTTGAACTTGGGCATGTTGATGTGTCGCCACTTTTCGATTTTCTCTGTTGTGGTAATTCCAAATGCTACTGCAAGGGTTATTATTATGAAAGGTAAGATGAAGATTAAATTGTAAAGAACAAGCAAGAGTAATGCGGATATTCGTGTAGCAGTACTGCCGAGCATCCCGATGATCACTATATATGGTCCAGATGTACAGGGAAGCAGGAAGAAACTTATGAGTATGCCGGATCCAAATGCACCTGGTACAGAATGTATCTTAGAGGCTATCTTTCGCATTCTGATCTGCCATGGTCTTGGAACCTGATATACAAACCTGCCGGGCCAGAATGTATCCTTAACATTCCAGAATCCCAGAACAATCGATAGAAATGCTACTGCCGAAAAAATATAGGTCTGAATGCCCGATATGTTAAATGCTGAAAATAGGCCAACACCCATCAAAAAGTATGAAATGAAGCATGCTGTGCTGAACGCAAACCCTGCGGCTACAACTCTTTTTACGCTTTTGTTAGAAGATATAAGAATAGTGCTGAGAAGAAGTGTTAGAACTGCAAAGGCGCATGGATTTATTGAATCCACGGCCGCTGCTCCGATGACTGCAGTAAGAGAGATCTTCCTCTCCAGTCCCTTTGCTGTTTCTGTTTTCTCAAGATATGTGAATGAAGATGGTGGATTATTTCGTACCGCCCATCTTACTGCCTGTTCTATTTTTCTCTGAACAGTACGGCTGTGGCCACGAAATGCTCTGTTCCCAATAAAGATTGCAGGTGTTCCCTTTTTCAGGATCTCTTTGGAGCCAAACACTTCTGCCAGTCTGTTGAGAAGCAGGGCATTTTGGGCCTCATGTATCTCAAAGCGGCGTATTTCGATATGATAATTTGGTATAATGCGTTTTTTCAGGAAGTTGTCGATCTGGGCGCATCTTGGACATCCTTTTTCATAAAAATAGATAAGCTCTGCACCCGATAGTGGAATAAATGAGTAAAATGTGAGTATGAGTATGGCAGAAAAGATATATTTGTTCACACTCAGCGGTTGCCGGATATGATCCATTTTGAGCCGTGGAGTTTCTTCCATTCGTTAAGGCCGCCCACAAGACTGATGAATTGTTTATATCCCTTTTTATGAAGAAGCTTTGCAATCCTTGTGCTTTCAGCTGTATCGTCGGAATAGAGATAGATTATCATATCCTCTGACAGACTGTTTGAGAATCTCTCAATCCATTCAAAGATCGTTTCAGATGGAATATTAATTGCACCTATTATGTGTTCTTTCCTGAAGAGTTTGGGTGATCTTACATCTATTAGTATGAAGAAGTTATATGTCATTTCGCCGAGTGGAGCCTGATACGGTTTTAATGGTAGTACGCTTCCCTTTACCCTTAATACTAATGGTTTATTTGACCCCTTATAGTATAGTTCAATTTTTTTATTGATTAAGACACCTCCATAGCCAAGACTTTCTAATATGTAGTCGAGCCTTAGATTTTCACCAGGTTTGAGCTTCTTTTTTTCTATGGGGTGTGTCTCGACACACGAGGAGAATGTACGGATTTGTTCAATATGTACAGTCTCGGTACCCGAATTTATGATCTCAAAAAATACCGGAACATTTATTCCTTCAACGATTGTTCCAAAGTTAAATACCTCATTTTTTACACTCAGTCGAATCTCAGAATATAGAGACGAAGAGATAGAATATAATATAAAACAATATAATAAGAGCTTTTTCATCTTCTCATTTAAAAATGTTTAAGAGTTTTTTTCGAAAGAAATTGACCAGTTGAAGCTTGTTTGCCCCTCAAAAGTGAGATCACCGCTGAATTTAACTTCCAGTATTTGATCCTTTATCCTGTGAAACAAGTATTCGATATCGCTTTCGATATTGGTCAGCTTCCATCCCTCCGGAACATGGATAAATATTGAGTATGGTGATTTTTCGATTATTTCAGAATTTCCATTCAGTATGGCTTTTTCTGAATTCCATTCTAGATTCTTGATACTCACTGCACATGTTATATGACGCGATGTGGCAATGAGCTGTGGTCTTTTAAGAAGTTGACGAATTATGTAGACCTTTGTTCCATGAGGAGGAATCTTTACCTTTATCTGTTCGTTAGTGATCTGTTTCAATCTTTGATCCCAGAAATCGAATGCCAGATAACTATTTCTCTTGTTCAACCCGAGCTCTTCTATGTTTATTGATTTAGTACTGTATCTATCATTCCAGTTGAACAGTGCAACAACATCGTACGATCCAGATATTGCATTAACCTTCAGATCTATTGCTTTTGGATATTCCTTTAGCTGTGGACAGCACCATACAACTCCATTTCTCTTGTTATTTTTAATCTTATAAGGATAGAGATCTATCGGAACTATTGGTGTAGTCGGCATTGTTTTTTGATACAGCTTCAGTCTTTTTTCTGGAAGTCTTGCCATGAAATCGCTTGCCATGTAGAGCTGCCCTGTCAGGGCTATGGAAGTAACTATCGTCTTTGCTTCCTCTATTGTCAGAGGATTTCTCACCATGACAACATCAGGATCAGAGAACCACACTATGTTATTAAGATAGTTGCCACCAAAGAGAGAGTTGAAAAACGTCTGCATGGACATTCCTCTTTTATGCTCGGGATACCATGTAGCCTTATCATCACCGCCTATTCTTGATCCATCAAATATACCAAAACAGAGTCCAACCTCATGCATTGCACATCCATTGATGAAAACATCATCCCCAAGGGTTTCCCTGAGAGCTTTCTGAGCCTTTACATAAACATCCCGGCTACTCTGAGTTGAATCATATGCATTTGATCGGTTTGCTTCATAGTAATCCATCCATGTTCCCCAGCCAGCATCTTTTAAATACTCCAGTCCCCACTGATCCTTGAATATGCGAAACATCGGCTTGAGGTGATTCTCTATTACATCTGGATTTGTGTAGTCGAGTCTGACGACTGTTTCGTCTGCTGTACAGCATGCGCCTGATAGTTTTCCGTTTTTATCCCTGAGATAATAGTTCTCGGGATATTTATCAGCACATTCTGCCTTTGCATAGTTTGATCCATAAATATTCACCCAGAGACCTGGCTTAAGGCCTTTTCCTTTAATATATTGAAATAGCCATTTCCCTCCTCTCGGGAAGGCCTTTTTATTCCACTCTAAATAATTGGCATCTTCTCCTCTCGTATAGCAGGCATCAAGCTGGACATACTCCAGGCCGAAGGGTTTTAAATGTTTTGCAAGTGCATCTGTTTCTTCGATCATATCTTTTTCGGTTGTTCCCATATAATAGCAATACCAGCTGCACCAGCCGGTTGGTGCAGTTCGAAATCTATCGGGTTTTGGTTTGTAATATTTAAGGCCGAGCCTTGTGATATAATAATCAAAGATTAATGAGATCTCTATTCCATTTGCTACAACCATTGTAAGATCCATTATTCTATTATCCTCAGGGTTTCTTCTGAGTCGTGCATCTTCAGGGAATTGTATCATGATGTCGGTCTTGATGTCGAAAAGATTGTGGATATTGAGTGCAGAAACTAGACCGAGAGATGTATACATTATACCATTATCCTGGTTTTCCATTCGAGCCGGTATTCGATCTTCTTGTGCGGCCACACTACCTCTTATTAATCCTGCCTCATCAGAACACTCGATTTTTACCTTATCTTTCAATATTTGAATTTTCCAGGTTGTCTCTTTAGAAGAGGATGAGGCTAATATTTTGAGGCTGTTGTCTTCTTTGCTGACTTTCCAGTTTTTAAGAGGAATCAGGTTTTTTCCATTTTTGATATATAGGTGTGCATCGGTTAAAATTGCGCCCAGATCTTTATGAAGGATCGTAAAAGTCTCACTTTTAATATCTGGTTTGACTGTCCATCCTGAATTTGTTAATTTAAAGGATGTGCAGCTTATGAATAGAGTGGAGACGAGATATAGTAATATTGCAACTATTTGAGATTTTTTTCTTAACATTGCCTGCTCCTTTCTGTATTATCAGTGCGAAACTATTGTATAGCTTATGCCGAAACGTTTTTTAAGCTGTTCACCAAATCGGCGAGCATCTTCCCATTTTTCAAATGGATCGCCTATCCATACCAGATAGAAGAATTTTCCATTTTTAATTTTTGATTCCAACCGCACACGATAGCCCCTGCTTTCAAAAAATTGTTTTCTCAAGAGTGCATTGCTCTGTCTTGTAAATGCAGCCACTTGTACCGAATAGTAGATTTTTGGGAATCTATTATCTTCGACATCCTCTGATTTTCCTTTACCTTCAAGCATGTATATATCATATCTTATCTGTTTTGAGATTTCTGAATCAGGGAATCTGTTGATAACGAGTTTGAAATTATATGCAGCAGAGTCCTGTCTCCCCATGGCCATGTGGCACATTCCTAACCAATAATAGCATCTGGGAAGCAGTTGTGAGCCTGGGTAATTCTTGATTATTAGGGAAAATTTGCTCATTGCATTTTTATAGAGTCCTTGAGCATATTTTAGCTGTGCGATGCGGTAGAGTGCATCGTCACAGAATTTATTTTCTGGATATAGCTGGATTAGTTTTTTGAATAATACCAATGCAGAATCACCGTCTGCAGTGAGCAAACCCTGCAGAAACATAATGTCACCCGGATTTCTGTTGTTTGCATCACTCTGGATCAAGAGTTCTCGCGCTTGCCTGACATAACCATCCTTTATAAGGTTCATGATCTTTGAACTGTTTTGAAAATAGAGAAGCGCTCCGCAGAGTGTGAATAATAATATAGTTTTTTTTCTCATTCTTTTTCTTTTAAGAATGTGTTCCACTCCTGACACTCTGGACACAACCAGAGTGGCTCCTTTGATTCATAGCCACATCTGCTGCAGTGGAATAGTTTTTCTTTTTGAATGTCTTTTTCTAATATTTTTAATGACTCCTCTAGTGCTCTATCCCTTTCGCCCATTTGTTTCAGTATATCGATATAAAGATAGCGGGCGTCAGAGAAATCGGGATGATTGGCCAGTACTTTTTGGCAAAGTTCTACGGCTTCCTTTAGCATGGACTGTTTTCTATATAATTCTGCTAGTTTAACATATGCATGTGGACTGTTACTGTTTTTTTGAATGACCTGCTTATAGATATTTTCCATCTCTCCATATCTGCCGAGGTCAAATAGCACACTGCTCAACCGCTCAAACACAAGATGTGCCCAGTCAGGATTTTTAATTGTAAACTCTTTATAAATTCTGCAGGCATCCTCATTGCGGTTTTCTCTCCTGTAAGAGTCGCCCCAGTAAAGATATGCAGGAATACATCCCTTGTTTAATTTAACAGCTTCTCTGAACCTGATTCTCGCCTCTTTTTCTGCTCCTTCTTTAACGAGATCCAGTCCTGTGAATACCTTGTAAAGAGCAAGAACATCCTGATCCTCTCTTTTAAGCCATCTTCTGATAGATTGACGTTGAAAGAAGGCCTTGTCCCACTGACCATTTTTTTCATAAAGTGATAACAGGAGTTTCTGATACTCTATATTTTTCTTATTTCGATGCACCAACTCTTCTGCACTCTCGATTGCTTTCTTTAAATTTCCGGAGTGTTGATAATCTAGAGTTAGATGGTAAAGGACTACATTTTTCTGCCCTTCTTTTACATCGCTTCTTACCAGGAGGTTTTTATGTATCTTTGCAGCTTTTGAGGCCAAGCCTTTTTCTCTCAGTATATCACCAAGTTTGATATATGCCATTATATTTTCAGTATCGTGTTTAATTACACGTTTTAGCTGTTCAAGAGCATCGTCGTTTTTCCCTTCAAGAAGCAGATGAAGTGCATCTACATACGGAGTCTTTTTTATGGCTCTTTTTCTTCTCCTGACGAATATAACAGCGGTCAGCAAAAATATGACAACTGCAGCAGCACCAATTACAACATAGTATGTCATTTTATCCTCTGTTCTGTTTATTCCACTTTTGTCTCTTCATCATTCTTTGTTGTTTCGGGTGGTTCTTCATCCTCTTCGATATTGGCATTGCGGAGACGGTTCAATTCATCCTTTATTTTTCTATTTTCACGGTTCAACTTCATTATTTCTCCCTTGAGTTTTATCGTATTCAGAGTTGTGACTAAAACCCAGAAAAAAATGCCTGCTCCAAATGCCATATATAAGAAAAAATAGAGGGGAAGTACTGGAGATTCCCAGTTAAGTATTCTTACAGAAACTGTCTGTTTCTGATTCTGAAGGGCAAAACCAAGAATGATTAAAATTAGAAGTGCTATTAGAACCCATCTGAATATCCACATGATAACCTCCATTTCTATTGAAAGATTTTAATCCCTCACTGCAGCCCCTCGCAGAGTAGCACCAGTACACTCCTTTATTAATACATTGACGGGCTGACCACAAACTATGTGATCCATAGGAAAAATTACTACATGGTCTGAACTCGTTTTTCCCAACCACTCCTTTTGTGATTGCTTGCTTGGCCTTTCTGGAAGAACCTCATATTTTTTTCCGATCATGCTTAGCTTTTTCTTAAGAGTTATTTTTCTCTGAAGTGTTATGATTTTATCCAATCGTCTGAGTTTAATCTCCTCTGGAATCTGGTCTTTCATTTTGGCGGCCTTTGTTTGAGGGCGCATTGAATAGCGGTAGGTATATGCATCATCGAATTCGATCTCTTTCATTAAGTTGTAGGTTTGATCGAAATCATTTTCTGTTTCGCCAGGAAATCCGACCATGATATCGGTCGTAATTCCAATATCAGGAATAGCATTCCTTATTTTTTCAACAAGATCAATATAGTGTTCTCTTGTATATTTACGATTCATCATTTCCAGAATTCTATTAGAACCGGATTGTACTGGAAGATGAATGTGGTTGCAAATCTTCTCTTCTGATGCCACAGTCTCGATCAGTCTATCTGAAAGATCCTTAGGATGTGAGGTCATGAATCTAATCCTTAATAGCCCGTCGATCGAGGTGCAAAGTCGTAAAAGAGTCGGAAAGTCGACATTTCCGTCATTATATGAATTCACGTTCTGTCCGAGTAGAATTACTTCCTTAAATCCTTGCTCTACCATTTCTTCAATTTCTGAAAGAATTTCCTGAGCAGGGCGACTTCTCTCGCGACCTCTGGTAAAAGGAACAACACAGTATGAACAGAAATTATTACATCCTCTTGATATAGTAACATAGCCAGAGATTGTTTTTTGTCTTATTGGTTTTATTGAACCGTAAGTTTCTGTGTGGTTTAAGCTGACTGCTTCTTTAGCCTTTTCGTTTGATATGAGTTCAGGAAGATTTTTATACTGGTCAGGCCCGACAATAAAATCTATGAATGGATTTGTTTCGAATAGTCTTTTGCCTAATTGTTGAGCCATGCATCCTATTACACCCAACTTTCTACCTGGACTGCTCTTTTTCCATCTGCCTAAAACCGAGATTCTTCCCAATGCTCTTTTTTCTGCATGGCTTCTTACTGCACATGTGTTTACAAGAATCAAGTCTGCATTGTCAGGATCGTCTGCAGCACGATATCCTTCCCCCTCCAGAATCGATGCAACTATTTGAGAGTCGTACTGGTTCATTTGGCAGCCATATGTTTCAATAAAATATGTCTGAAGTTTGTTTTCAGATGCGATATCTTTCATAATTTAAATTTAGTAGATCATGTTCTTAAATGCAATAATTTTCTTTATATAAAATTTTGAATATTTTCATTTTTTACTTGACTTTTACATAATTTATTCATTTATTTAGGTGGTTAGATTTCCCTAAATATCCCTTATCTGCCCTATATATCCCTAAATGTGGTAGATTTGGGATCAAAGAAAATTTAGTTTAAGGAAATCAATATGATCTTTTTCTCCGGAAGTAGCATATATACTGTTGATTCAAAAGGAAGAGTCAATATTCCTGCCAGGTACAGGAGTCAATTGACCAGGGATTCGAGCACTTCAGATGGACTTGTTTTTTATGTGACTACCGGAGGAAACATGAAGTGCCTCAATGTATTCCCCCCAGAGGTTTTCGAGAGTATAGCAAAAAAAATGGAAGAGGAGTGTGGAGCTATTCTCTCTCCAAATGAGAATATGCCAACCTTTACTAAAATGATGGCTGATGCTGAATCCTGCCGTTGTGATAATCAAGGACGTTTAATAGTTCCCAAAAAACACTTAAAGGAAGCCGAAATCGATAATAAAGTAAAAATAGTAGGTCTTGGCCAAAGAATCCAGCTATGGAACCCTGATTTATTTGAAGAATATGTTTCAAAGAAAAAAGATTGATCGAACAGTAAAGTAATAGATTTTAGGGAGTCATAGTGGATGAGAACAAAAATGAAGCAATTTTCCATATTCCAGTTCTGGTAGAGCAGGTACTGGAGTTTCTCTTAACAAATCCTTCTGGAATCTATGTAGATGGAATGATGGGAGGGGGAGGACATGCGGCTGCTGTTCTGGAGAGGTTGAATCGGAATGGCAGGATAATAGGGATCGATCGTGATGAGTATGCAGTTTTAAAATGTAGAGAAATATTTTCAAATGAAAAAAGTAGGGTCAAGATAGTAAGAGGTGATTTTGGAAGTATCGATTCTATTCTTTCGGATCTGGGGATCACAAAAATTGATGGTCTTTTTCTCGATCTAGGAATATCCTCTTATCAGGTGGATACTACAGATCGAGGATTCAGCTATCTAACAGATGGGCCTCTTGACATGAGAATGGATACCGACTCTCCGAAGAGTGCAGCCGATGTGGTTAATAGTTATTCAGAGAAGTTGCTAAGAGAGATCTTAAAAAAGTATGGAGAAGAGAAAAATTCCTATAAAATTGCAAAGGAGATAGTAAGAGCGAGAGAAAAAAAGAAGATTGAGACTACAAAATCACTGGCTGAAATAGTAATGAGAGTTACGCCGCCTCGATGGCGCATCAAAACACTTTCAAGAGTCTTTCAGGCGATAAGGATCGAGGTGAATGATGAACACGAGCAGCTAAGGCATGGGTTGGAGATGGTCTATCCACTCCTCAAGATGAATGGGAGGATTGTTGTGATCAGCTATGAGTCGCAGTCGGACAGGTTGGTAAAGAGGTATTTTCGAGGAGAGAATCCTTCGTTTATGCGCAGGGATTCTTCATATATTAAGACCGCATACTGCTTTAAGATATTGACGAGAAGAGTTGTTCGTCCCTCTGAGGAGGAAGTGGATAGAAATCCAAGGGCACGGAGTGCAAAACTTCGTGCAGCAGAGAAATGCAGATGTGAGGCGTGATATATAGAATGAAGGGAAGGAAAAAGAGAGCCAATAATACAAGATCGATAATTCTTTTTTATGGATTTATCGGTTTTATAATAATCGTTTTATACATGTGGGGAAAGGTACAGATCGATTTTATTCTCAGGGATATTGATACTCTGCGTGATAAAAAGAGTGTTCTTCAGATTGAGGTTGATAATTTGCAGATAGAGGTCAACAGGATGAGAAGTTATACAAGAATTGTGAAGGAGGCAAGGAAGCTTGGGCTGGATTTTGTGGCTGCATCAAAGATTACAACACTCGAGGTGGACCTGCAGGGGATTGATTCTTATGATTATAACAGACCATTAAAACTTAGATATGCGGGTCTTAATCCATTTAATAAGCCGGAGGAAGAAGCTTCTGAGGATAAGTGATGGGAATGTTTGAATCACATATAGAGATGGTCAGCCGCAGAGAGAGAAGAAGAATAATGATTCTATCACTGTTATTCGGAGTATCGATTCTTATTCTTCTCTTTAGGATATTCACATTTCAGGTTCTCAAAGGTCCATACTGGAGAGCAATAGCAGAAAAACAGTATAAGCAGAGGGTCAAATTAACAGCAGCTCGTGGAATAATATATGACCGAAATCGAGAGATTCTTGCAATGGATTTTCCAAGTTATTCATTCGCAATAGATCCCAATTGCGTTAATGATGTAAACTCTACAGCAAGCGTTCTTGCTACTATTTTGCATGGGAATAAAGAACAATATATAAAAATCCTCAAGAGAAAAGATAAAAAGGCCTTTGTTCGTCTGTGCAGCGATGTTACAGAGAGCCAAAAGAACAGAATGATCGACTCAAAAATTCCAGGCCTGATATTGATGAAGGAGCAGAAGAGGGTGCGTCCATATCATGATCTTGCTCTGCCTGTTCTCGGCATAGTGAATGGTGAACGAATGGGAGTTGGTGGTATTGAACAAAAGATGGACAGGTTCCTGCGAGGAAGGGATGGATGGGCTATCTACCAGAAAGATGGTTTAAACAGGGATTTCTCCAGCCTCGACTATCCAGTAGATCAGCCTGAAGATGGATACAACGTGATATTGACCATTGATGATGTTTATCAGATCATAATAGAAGAGGAACTCAAGAGAGGAGTGATAGATCATCGTGCAAAAGGCGGTTCTGCTGTGCTCATGGATCCATTTTCAGGTGAGGTTCTGGCAATGGCATCTGTGTCGGAGAGTGAGGATAGGGAGATAAACTCGCTGATAAAAAACAGAGCGGTTCAAACCCCATTTGAACCAGGCTCTGTATTTAAAATAGTGACAATTGCGGCTGCACTCGAGGAGAAAAAGTTTCAGCCAAACTCAATCATACACTGTGAGAATGGAGCATATAAGTTTTCAGATCATATAATTCATGATCATGGTAAGGGTTATGGATGGCTGACGGTGCGCCAGATTCTTGAGTATTCCTCAAACATCGGTGTTGTCAAGATTGGAACGAGGATGGGTAAAAAGGTTTTATTCAAATATGCCAGAGACTTTGGATTTGGCAACAAGACGGGCATCAGCCTGCCTGGTGAGAGTCCGGGTATAATGAAGCCGCTTTACCACTGGAACGATTTTATGGTTGCAATGGTCTCCTTTGGTCAGGGGATTTCTGCTACAACACTCCAGATAGCCTGTATGATTTCCGTTGTGGCAAATGGAGGCCTGTTGCTGCGGCCTTATATCATAAAGTCTATTACAAACGAATCAGGAGAGGAGATAAGATCCTTTTCTGGTCAGATCATAAGAAGAGTAATTTCTCAACAGACAGCTTATAAATTGAGAGATATACTGGAGGGGGTTGTTCTTGAGGGAAGCGGTAAAAAGGCAGCAGTGGATGGAATAAGGGTTGCTGGCAAGACAGGAACAGCTCAGAAATCGATTCCGGGTTACAAGGGATACTACCCAGGAGCATATGTTTGTTCGTTTGCTGGTTTCTGGCCAGTGGAGGCCCCGAGGTTTGTTCTTGTGATAGTACTCGATGAGCCAAGATATCTCTACTGGGGGTCTGAGTCTGCTGCACCAGTCTTTTCGAGGATAGTTACAAGAATTTCTGGTCTCCCAGAATCACAGGTTCCACAAATCAGAGAAAAGAGGCGCCCCGATAAGATGAGGTTTGTTTTTACAGACCTCGTAGAGAGTGCACCAAAAAAACAGAAGCGGATCAAGAGGAGTGTTGAGTTCGATTCTCCAGATCGCCTTCCTAATCTCATCGGATTGAGTGTTCGCCAGGCTCTTAAAAAGTTGGCAGCGAGGGGAATCGAGGTTACGATCCAAGGTGGAGGTGTTGTTGTAGATCAAAATCCTAAGCCGGGCATGAAAATCGAAAGGGGGATGGTCTGTCACATAGTATGCAAAGAGCCAGAATGGAGGAGCGGTTCCAGGTGATATCACTACAGAAAATTTGTAAAGATATATTTCCTTCTCTTTCCGAAGAGCTAGGAACCATAAGGGTTACTGGAATTGCATCAGACTCGAGAGTTGTAAAGCCTGGTTATCTTTTTATTGCCGTGCAGGGATACAATACAGACGGCCATCTTTATATAAAAGATGCTTTGAGGAGGGGAGCAGTAGCCGTGATTGCAGAGAAGGATGTATCGGATTGTGCTGTTCCTGTTTTGCATGTGGATGATTCGAGAAGGGCTGCGGCAGCAGTTGCCCACAGGTTTTATGGTGAGGTATCAGGAGAGCTTCTGCTGATCGGTATCACCGGAACAAATGGAAAGACAACCGTGTCGCTTCTAATGGAATCGATATTGAAAAGTGGTGGTTATGAGACAGGAGTGATTGGCACAATTAAGTATAGATGGGCAGGGAAGGAGCGGATTGCAGATAGGACTACTCCTGATTCAATAATATTGAACAAAATGCTTAGGGAGATGAGAGATGATGGTGTAAATAGTGTAGTCATGGAGGTCTCTTCGCATGCACTGGTGTTGGAGAGAGTCGCATATTTGACATTTAAAGGTGGTCTATTTACAAATCTTTCGAGAGACCATCTCGATTTTCATGACTCTTTCACTCAATATTGTAAGAGCAAGGCACTACTTTTTCGACAGATTGACTCTGATGGAGTATGTGTCATAAATGGAGATGATCCTTCTTCGCACTGCATGATAGAAAATGCTTCGGCAAGAGTGATAACTTATGGTATCGATAGTAAGGATCTTGATTATAAGATCGAAAGGATATCCGGCGATTACAGGCAGAACACATTTCGCCTGATTTCAAAAGATAGGAATGTTTTGATAAAAACAGATCTTCCAGGAGCATTCAATGTAGTAAATTGTGGCAGTGCTGCAGTAATGGGACTTGAGCTTGGAATCGATGAAGAGGCTGTTAAGGCCGGCATTGAGGATGTTCATTCTGTGCCTGGGCGCATGGAGCGGATCGATTCTGGAAGAGGCTTTAACATAATAGTCGACTATGCTCATACTCCTTCTGCTGTTGAAAATCTCCTGAGATCGGTCAGGGAGTTTACAGAAAACAGATTGATAGTTGTTTTTGGGTGCGGAGGCGATAGAGATAGAGGTAAGCGTTCAGAGATGGGAAGGATCGCATCGAGCCTTGCAGATATTGTTATTGTTACTTCTGACAATCCGAGAGGTGAGGATCCAGAATCAATAATTGATGACATAATGGGAGGTGTAGGGAATAAAAAAGGAGTGGAGAGGATAGTGGACCGCAGAGATGCGATCATCAGGGGGGTTGAACTATCCGGCCAAGGGGATGTTTTAGTGATAGCAGGCAAGGGACATGAGACCTACCAGCAGATAGGTAATGAAAAGATCCCCTTTGATGATAGATTGGTTGTTCGTCAGATCCTGGAAAGAGAATGGGAGTGAGATGTGGATTCAACACTTGGTGAGATAGCTTCAATGATAGGCTTAACAATTGAGAAGTTTCATGATCTTCCTGTTACTGGAATCTCGACAGATTCACGACAGATAAAGAAGGGGATGGTGTTTGTGGCACTGAAGGGCAACAGATTTGATGGACACGATTTTATTGACAAGATAGCTCAGAAGGGGGCGATTGGTGCAATAGTTAGCCAGGAATATAGACCAGAGGCTGTAAATAGAGAGAATCTTGTGCTTATGCATGTAGAAGATACCTTAAGTGCTCTTCATAGGATTGCATCTGTATATAGAGACAGGTTTGAGATTCCAATTATAGCAGTTACAGGTACAAATGGAAAGACAACGACAAAAGAGATGATCTATTCTATCTTGAGCAGCAACTTTCGTACTGCAAAGAGCAGTGGTAATTACAACAATCATATTGGCGTACCCCTGACCATTACCTGTCTGAGCAAGCTAGATCAATTGGCAGTAATTGAGATGGGAACAAATCATTTTGGTGAAATAAAGAGGCTCTGCAGTATTGTTCGTCCTACTTGCGGTGTAATAACAAATGTTGGTAAGGGACATCTCGAATTTTTCAAAGATGAGGAAGGTGTTGCAAGAGCAAAGGCTGAACTTATTGATTTTCTTGAAACAGTCAATGGTGCAGAACTTTTTCTTAATGGCGATGACCCTCATCTAAAAAGATTTGGCAACAGGATTACCAATACCACAACATTTGGATTCTCGAATGACTGCTCATTTAGGGCAGAGTTTTTAGGAGTCTCTGATGCGGGTTTTCCGATGATGAAGGTGAATGGAGAGGCGATCAGCCTCTCGATATATGGACGGCATAATCTGTACAATGCGCTTGCAGCCGCAGCAGTTGCAAGGAGTTTTGGGATTGATTGGAAGAAGATAAAAGAGAGGCTCGAAAGTTACAGACCCTTCGAAAAAAGGATGGAAATAATTGAGGTCTCAGGAATTAAGATATTAAACGATACATACAACTCCAATCCGAGTTCGCTTTATGAGGCGCTTTTAACTCTCAAAGAGATGAGAGGTGTTAATAGACGGATAGTAGTTCTGGGAGACATGCTTGAACTCGGAACACATAGCATTGCCGAACATACAAGGGTTGGCGATACAGTATACGATTTTGGGATGGATATTTTCTACTGTTTTGGAAACCAGATGAGAGCAGCCTACAAAAGGGCAAAGAGTCTTGGAATGGAACAAGCATCTCACTATGAATCGAAAGGTGAAATTCTAAATAATCTTTCTAAGACTGTCAGAGAAGGAGATGCTGTTCTGATCAAAGGGAGCAGAGGTATGAAGATGGAGGATATCGTGGATGGGCTTATGAAAAATTTAAAATAGAGCATGGAGTCTTAAATGTTGTATCATCTTTTATATCCATTGAGAAATGTTTTTATAGGATTCAATTTACTCGGTTATATTACTGTAAGAGCCGCATCTGCGGCAATTACGGCACTTTTCATAACACTGATCATCGGACCTGTTATTCTGAAATGGCTTGTAAAACGGGGCCTGTCTGAGGAGATTAGAGAGGATACACCAGATACGCATCAGAACAAAAAGGGGACTCCGACCATGGGGGGATTGATAATCCTGTGTTCCCTTCTTATACCGACACTGCTGTTTGCCCGTCTGGACAATCACTTCATACAGCTATTGATTTTCACAACTCTTTTCATGGGAGGTGTTGGTTTTATTGATGATTATCTAAAGGTTGTTAAAAAATATCCAAAGGGATTGATAGCAAGATACAAACTTATGGGGCAGGTAACAATTGGAATCATAGTGGCAGTAGTGATTACTCTTTCTTCTGACTATTCCAATGTATTAATCGGATCCAGCCATGCAGATGTACATTGGCAAACCAGTGTGCCATTTTTCAAGAATCTTTTAATTAACTTTGGATGGTTCTACTTTCCGGCAGTTGTTCTTGTCATTACTGCAACTTCCAACGCGGTTAATCTTACAGATGGTCTCGATGGCCTTGCGATTGGCCTTGTTGGAATAGCAGCAATCGCATGGGCCGGTATGAGCTATGTATCGGGTCATATTAAATTCAGTGAATATTTGAATGTGATGTACTTTAGCGGAGCAGGTGAAATAACAATCTTCTGCGGTGCTCTTGTAGGAGCATCTCTTGGATTTTTATGGTTCAACAGCCATCCTGCTTCTGTATTTATGGGAGATACCGGAGCACTCTCACTCGGTGGTGTAATAGGTACAATAGGAGTACTCTTGAAAAAAGAGCTTCTGATCCCGATAGTTGGAGGTGTATTTGTAGCTGAAATGGTATCTGTTGTTCTGCAGGTTGGATCTTACAGGCTCAGAGGCAAGAGGATATTCAGAATGGCTCCTATTCATCACCATTTTGAACTCCTTGGGTGGCCAGAGCAGAAGGTGGTTGTGCGGTTCTGGATCATTGGTATAATACTGGCAATGCTGAGTCTTGGCACATTTAAGGTCAGATGAATCAGGAACTTAAACCATATAGGATTTATTTTGAGGATCGATAGATCAAATATAAAAAATTATAGATTTGTCATACTTGGAGCTGGAAGAAGTGGTATAGCCGCTGCAAAATTGCTCAGTAAGTATGGTGGTTATGTTTTTGTAAGTGAATCTGAAAAAATAAGCGATAAAGAAAGAGAGGCCGAACTTTTAGAAAGATTGGGCATACCATCAGAGTTTGGCGGCCACGAATTTGATATAAATGATTTTGACCTCATGATACCAAGTCCTGGAATTCCGCTCTCTGCACCTGTGATTAGAGATGCGGTGGACAAGATACCCATTGTAGGTGAACTTGAGGTGGCCTCCTGGTTTTGTGAATCTCCAATAATTGCAGTTACAGGATCGAATGGCAAGTCAACAACAACGGCACTCATAGGAGAGATTTTTCGAATGGACGGGAGGCAATATATCGTTGCAGGGAACATAGGAAATCCATTTTCTGATCACGTTGAAAATGTTGGGTCAGACGGGGTTGCTGTGCTTGAAGTAAGTAGTTTCCAGCTTGAGACAATAGAGAGCTTTCATCCAAAGATTTCAGTATTCCTGAACCTTACTCCCGATCATCTGGATCGGCACGGTTCAATGGAAATTTATGGGAAGATCAAGTCAAAGATATTCATGAACCAGACATCATTAGATTATTCAATTTTAAACGGGAAAGATAGAAGAGTACTCGACCTTGCTAGTGAGTATGAGATTCAGAAGGTATTGTTTGGGGTCGAGAAGGATTTACCAATTTGTGGTTTTGTTAAAAGTGGAGTGATAGTGCTCAGGATGAATGAGGGTGATGAGGAACTGCTTCATGTATCAGATATGAAAATCAGGGGAGAACACAACACAACCAATGGAGTCGCTGCGGCTCTCAGTGCGCGTCTGATGGGGGCAGCGGTCGAATCCATTCGCAAGGCATTGAAGAATTTTTCAGGGCTTCCTCATCGTATGGAGTTTATAAGGGAAATTAATGGCGTAAGATGGATAAACGATTCGAAGGCTACAAATATCGACTCTGTCTGGTATGCACTGGACAGCTTTGATACTCCTGTGGTCCTTATTGCTGGCGGTCGTGATAAGGATTCAGATTTTACTCTTCTAAGAAAAATAGTAAAAGAAAAAACGAAGGCCGTTTTGCTGCTTGGTGAGGCGGCAGAGAAGATGAAAAGATCGTTTGAAGGTATTGATAACATAATAATGGTACGTTCACTTAAAGAGGCAGTCGAGCGGGCAGCAGAGATGGCCGAGCCAGGTGAGAGCGTTTTGCTTTCACCTGCATGTACAAGCTTCGATATGTTTAAAAATTTTGAGGACAGAGGAGATAAATTCAAAAAGTTGGTGATGGATCTCTGATGGATTATAGAGAGAAAAAAAATGAAGATAAGATTCTTCTATCTGCTGTAATCATACTGCTTATAATAGGAGTCTTGATGGTCTACAGTGCCAGTTCTTTTAGAGGAGCAGAAAGGTATAATGATTCGATGTGTTTTATAAAGGCTCACTTTTTAAATGTGCTGATTGGGCTCTTTTTTCTTGTGATAATATCAAGGATCGATTATCACATTTTCAGGTGGATGACTCCAATAATCTTTTTCATCCTAACAGTAATGTTGATAGTTGTTCTGTTGGGCAGTGAGTTTCACGGAAGCAAAAGATCTATTTTATTTTTGGGGAGAAGGTTTCAACCCTCTGAGTTCATGAAGATTGGTTTGATTTTCTATTTTTCTGCAATATTCAGTCGCGATATGGAATTGAATGAATTGAATAAAAACAATCTAATGGTCCATTATATGATGGCTTTGATTGTGATCGGGCTTGTGTTTCTTGAACCCGATCTTGGAACTTCTATTGTAATGTTCTTTATAGTTATTGCAATGTTTTATACAGCTGGTGTTAAACTGAGAGAGATCGGCAAAATGTTGGCCGTATTGATTCCTCTGATTGCAGTAGGGCTTTTCATGTTCCCGTACCAGAAGCAGAGGCTGATCAACTTTTTTGGATCATTAACAGGTTCTCATACTCTCGATTATCAGGTAAAGCAGTCCATCATCGGATTTGCATCAGGGGGTATAACCGGTACAGGGTATGGTGCGGGAAAACAGAAACTATTTTTCCTTCCAGAGCCTTTTTCTGATTTTATACTCTCATGTTTTGGTGAAGAGATGGGTTTCATTGGAGTGGTATTTCTCTTTGGAATCCTATTGATAGTTCTGTGGAGGGGCATCAGGATTGCCCTGAGAGCTCCTGACCGCTATGGATTCATGATTGCTTCAGGCATTACTTCAATGATTCTAATAAATGCACTTGTTAATGCAGGAGTCGTTGTCAATCTTCTACCGACAACAGGTCTTCCGTTTCCCTTTATTAGTTACGGAGGATCTTCTCTTCTTGCACATCTTATTGGCGTCGGTATTTTATTAAACATATCGCGGCACTCTGTTGTGCCCTATAAAGAGTTTACAAGGATCAGGGGCACTCTTCTCTACAGACAGGAGGGTGGAGTATCATGAGGGTTGTTCTTACAGGAGGAGGTACTGGTGGACATCTTTATCCAGGATTGGCGATTGTGGATGAGTTGAGAAGGCGGTTTTCCTGTAAGATTCTTTTCATAGGAACAAAAAAAGGACTCGAGGCCCGGGTTGTTCCAGAAATGGGATACACTTTTAAGAGAGTCTGGATAAGTGGGCTGAGCAGAAGAAGTTTAATAAGAAATTTACTATTTCCCATGAAGATGGTGGTCTCTTTGACACAGTCGTTATTAATAATAAAAAGATTTGACCCAGAATTTGTCATAGGTACCGGAGGATATGTGAGCTGGCCAGTAGTTGCCGCAGGAGTTGTCCTGCGAAAGAGAACTATAATGCAGGAGCAGAACATTCTGCCTGGACTTGTGACAAGGGTAATGGCATCTCTTGTTGATATTGTTTTTCTAAGTTATGATGAATCGATTCGATATTTTAAGAAAAGGTCAAATCTGGAGGTTGTTGGAAATCCGACACGTGCAGATCTTACCACAACTCGGCCCATGAGTGATTTTGGACTCGATCCCGGAAGAACTGTCTTATTTGTCTTTGGTGGGAGCCAGGGTGCTGCGGCAATAAATAGAGCAGTTCTCCACATGGTGGATCACTTGATGCAGATTCCTGACCTTCAGATTCTCTGGTCTGCTGGCCCAAGATGGGCAGATGATGTGAGTCGAAGTGTGAGAAAATATGGGGGCAGAATTAGCGTGTTCCCTTTTATTGACGACATGGCATCTGCTTATAAGATTAGTGATCTAATACTCAGCAGGGCAGGTGCAACAACGATAGCAGAGATTACACGGCTTGGTCTTGCTTCTGTTTTTGTTCCGCTTCCAGGGGCAGCAGGAGGACATCAGGAAGAGAATGCAAAAGCTCTCTGGAAGGCAGGAGCATGTGAATTCGTGCTTGAAGATAGGATTTATTCAGGAGAGCTGGAGAAGGTTTTGCAAGATCTGTTGAAAAATAGTGAGAAGAGAAAAAAGATGGGGAGGAATGCAAAAAGATTCGCAAGACCCGATGCCAGCAAAAGGATCGTGGATCATATTCTAAGATTAAAAAGTGAGGAGGAGTAGTCATTAAAAGGCGTGTTTTAGGAAGAACTCGCAGAGTCCACTTTGTGGGAATAGGTGGGATTGGCATGAGTGGAATCGCAGAAGTGCTTCTAAATTCAGGATTCACTGTGACTGGTTCTGATTTACAGCTAACATCTGTCACAAGGCGTCTTGAAAAACTGGGTGCAACAATTTATAAGGGTCACAGGGGCGATCAGGTTTCAGGTGCAGATGTTGTAGTAATTTCTTCAGCAGTTAGTTCAGATAATATAGAGATCAGGGCTGCAAAGGAGAGAAAAATACCGGTTATAAGAAGGGCAGAAATGTTAGCCGAACTAATGCGGATGAAGTACGGTATAGCAATTGCCGGAACTCACGGCAAGACTACAACTACTTCGATAACAGGCCTCATTCTTCAGGCTGGAGGTTTCGATCCAACTCTAATAGTCGGAGGAAAGCTGCGCTGTTTGAAATCGAATGCAAGGTTGGGCGAAGGAGATTATTTTGTTGTTGAGGCCGATGAGTATGATCGTTCTTTTCTTGAATTGACCCCAACTATAGCAGTAATCACAAACATTGAAACCGAACATCTCGATTGTTACAGCGATCTTGATGAGATTAAGAAAACATTTATAAAATTTGCAAATAAAGTTCCATTCTATGGAAGTGTTGTTGTTTGTCTTGACGAGGAGTCTGTCCAAGAGATCATGCCAGATCTACAGAAGAGGATAATATCGTACGGTTTCAATCCGCAGGCAGAGGTAAGGGGCGTCGATCCGCTCTACCACGGCTTCACGAGTGAATTTACTGTTCTATGGAAGGAGAAGAGACTCGGAAGAATAAAACTAAAGCTTCCCGGAATCCACAACATTAAAAATGGGCTGGCAGGTATTGCAGTAGGATTGGAGCTTGAGATTCCATTTTCCAAAATACAAAAAGCAGTTGAGGAGTTTACAGGAGTTCACCGCCGATTTGAAATAAAGGCCAGCATTGGAGGCATATTGATAGTAGACGACTATGCACATCATCCCACAGAAATTAAGGCCTGTTTAAGGGCGGCAAGAATAGGATGGAATCGCAGGGTAATAGCAGTCTTTCAGCCGCATCTATATTCGAGGACAAGAGATTTCTGCCACGACTTTGCCCAGTCATTCTTTGATGCTGATGTGCTGATAGTAACAGATGTTTATCCTGCAAGAGAGAAGCCTGTAGAGGGAGTAAGCGGCAAACTCATAGCAGACGAGGCAGTATCTCTTGGGCACAGAAATGTTGTGTATCAACCGGATCATGATGGGCTTATAAAATATCTAAAAGAGAACATTCGTGAAGGTGACATGGTGATAACCATGGGAGCCGGTGACATCTGGAAGGTTGGAGAGCGCTTGATCGATTTGATAGGTTAGAAGATGAAAGAGAAGGCAGAACAATTTAAGAAGCTGAAAAATATTGTTCACGGCAGAATACTTGTTGATGAACCTCTGTCTATGCACACTTCTTACAGGATAGGGGGACCTTCTGACTACTACATATATCCTCAGGACCTTGCAGAACTGAACAGAATAGTCGATTTTTGCAGACAGGAGGGGATCGATTACTTTGTCATCGGGAACGGTACCAATATCCTTGTGAGCGACTCGGGATTTCGAGGTATTGTGATAGATCTTTCCGAGACATTTGATACGATTAAATCTTCCGATTACAAGGTTTCTGCAGGAAGCGGTGTACTTCTCAGAGATCTCATAAAATATTGTACTCAGCGTGGACTGTCAGGACTCGAATCGCTTGTGGGAATCCCTGGAAGGGTAGGTGGTTGTGTCCGTTTGAATGCAGGAGCTTTTGGATGTGAAATTTTTGATTCAATTCGAAGAGTCAGGCTGCTCGATGAATTTGGAACAGTAGAAAGGATTGGCAAAGATGAGATAAAGTTTGGGTATCGATATACAGATATACCAGCCAGTTCAATAATATTGGAGGTTGAGTTTTATCTATCGGAGGGGAATCCCAAAAAGATGGAGGATATTCAAAATCTATATTTGAAAGAAAGGAGAGATAAACAGCCCCTATCTCTTCCATCGGCTGGTTCGGTATTTAAATCGCCACCAGGGGATTATGCAGGTCGATTGATCGATGAGGCAGGGTGTAAGGGGTTGAGAATAGGAGATGCTCTGGTTTCCAAAAAACATGCAAATTTTATAGTAAACTGCCGTCTGGCCAGTGCCAGCGATGTATTAAGGGTAATAGAGGAAGTGAGAAAGAGAGTGTTGGTTCGATTTGGTGTGGAACTCGAACTCGAGATTCATCTAATAGGATTTAATAATTGATGAGAAAAGAAGTTCAGACAAAGAGTATGTTGATTGTCGTTAGATATGTGTTAAATGTTGGTATCTTTTTACTGCTGAGCTATCTTTTGCTTCAGCAGTATGGAAGATGGATTTGTGAAGCAGAGAAATTTAAGATTAGAGAGATAGATATAGATGGAAACGAGATTGTATCGAAGAAGGAGATATTGAAGTTAAGCGGCATTGAAAAGAATGGTTCTATATGGAATGTATGTCTGGACAGTGTCTATACCAGGTTGATGAAAAATCCTTTTATTGAAAATGTCGATGTTCACAAAAGACTTCCTGACAGGATTGAGTTAAGGGTGATAGAGAAGGCCCCGATTGCGCTCTTGAATTTTCAGGGAAAATTTTACTCTATCGATTCTGAGGGATTGGTACTGCCCTCAAGGCCTGGTAAACTGTATGATCTGCCAGTAATTTCGGGTGGATTCAAGGGAGGAGTCTCGACTGGAAGCAGGGCAGGAGGCAAGCAGGTAAGTAATGGCCTGTACTTTTTAACCAGGGTGTTGAGAGAAGTACCACAGCTATATGATGAGATATCTGAAGTATATGTTGGCGATCCTGAAGGTCTGATCGTATATACAAACAGTTCTGTAGTTCCAGTGATAATGGGAAAGGATGAATTTGGATGGAAAATCCGATGCCTCGATGCAATCATCAAGAGGCTCAGGAGTGAAGGAAATTTGTCGAATATCGATTATATCGATATTCGGTTCAAAGGACAAGTAATAGTAGGAATGAAGGCATGATACGATCAAAAGAGAGCAGAAAAGGGGGGAGAAGAAATATAATCACTGGTTTAGACATCGGTACTAGCAAGATAGGTGTTGTAATAGCAGAGGCCATTGGAGAGGAGCTGCAGATACTTGGTGTGGGAAAGAGTCGCTCAAAAGGATTGCGGCAGGGAGTTGTGATAAATCTTGACCTTGCCGTACGATCCATTGTTCAGGCAATACAGGAGGCTCAGCTGACCGCCGGAGTTGAGGTAGACGATGTAATAGTGGGCATTGCAGGAGATCATATAAGAAGCGTCAATAGTCGTGGGGTAGTTGCCGTATCGAGATCTGACAACGAGATAACACACAGCGACGTTGATCGTGTAATCGATGCTGCAAAGGCAATAGCCCTTCCAATAGATAGAGAGGTTCTTCATGTGCTTCCGCAGGAATACATAGTAGACAATCAGTCGGGAATAAAAAATCCTGTTGGAATATCTGGAGTAAGACTGGAGGCGGAAGTTCATATTGTTACAGGTGCTGTTACTTCTGCTCAAAACATAGTAAGGAGTGTAAATAAGGCGGGTCTGAGGGCGGTTGGTCTGGTTCTGGAACCACTGGCTTCAAGCTGTGCAGTGCTTGATGAGAGTGAAAAGGAGCTTGGTGTTGCTCTGATAGATCTGGGTGGCGGCACCACAGACATTGCACTTTTTTATGACGGAGCTATCAGACATTCGGCGGTAATCAGCCTGGGTGGGCAGAATGTTACAAATGACATAGCACTGGGCCTGCGTACACCTCTGGAACAGGCCGAAGAGATCAAGATAAAATATGGCTGTTGTCATGAAGAGATGATTTCAAAAGATGAGAGGTTCAGTGTGCCGGGGATTGGTGGCAGGGAGCCAAGAGAGGTCTCGGTATCCAGTCTTGCATCTATCATTCAGCCAAGAATGGAGGAGATAATGGGACTTGCTGCAAAGGAGATTAAGAGGTCGGAGTACGGAGAACTGATTGGAGCAGGTGTTGTACTTACAGGAGGTGGTTCTCTGCTTGATGGATCAGAAAGATTGGCAGAGGAGATATTTGGCCTTTCTGCCCGGTTGGGTGTTCCAAAAGGAGTAAGAGGGCTTACAGAGGGAATATCTACACCGGTGTTTGCGACCGGAGTTGGGCTGGTACTCTACGGCTGGAACAATGAAGAGAGTCTGAGGGAGTTTGGAGGGGAGGAGTCTGGTCTGTTTAACAGGATATATCAATGGATGAAGAATATTGTTAATGAATATTTTTAACAGCAAATTTTAAATTTAACAGGAGGCCATCATGGAAGAAGAAAGATTTTTAGGCTCAAAGTCTGGTGAGCCGCTGGCTTTCAATTTTACAGATGAAGATAGTCATGCGGCCAAGATAAGAGTGGTTGGAGTAGGGGGCGCCGGGGGTAACGCCATAAACAGGATGATCGAGGAGAATTTAAAAGGAGTGGACTTTATTGCCATAAACACCGATCTTCAGGCTCTTGAGATGAACAAGGCAGCGCACAGAATTCAAATAGGTAAAAATTTGACCAAGGGACTCGGTGCAGGAGGAGATCCTGAAGTAGGAAGAAAGGCAATCGAGGAGAATAAAGATGCCGTGATAGATATCCTGTCCGATACTGACATGGTTTTCATTACATGTGGAATGGGAGGCGGTACAGGCACAGGGGCTGCGCCAGTTGTATCTGAGATTGCAAAAGACCTTGGCGCATTGACGGTTGGTATTGTAACAACTCCCTTTGTATTTGAGGGGCCGAAGCGTTCTGAAAAGGCTCAGATTGGCATTAAGGAGTTGAAAGAGAACGTGGATACTCTGATAGTGGTTCCAAATCAAAAGCTCATTACACTCGTACCGAAGGATATGCCGATAGATGAGGCCTTTCGTGTTGCAGATGAGATTTTAATGCATGCAACAAAAGGGATATCTGATGTGATAAACATTCCTGGTCTTATAAATCTTGACTTCGCAGATGTTAGAACAGTAATGAGCAACATGGGTGATGCACTTATGGGTTCTGGTATCGCCTCGGGTGAGAACCGTGCTACAGAAGCCGCAGAACATGCAATAACAAGTTCTCTGATCGATAATGCCTCTATCGCAGGTGCAAAGGGTGTACTTGTGAATATTACTGGCGGAAAAGATCTCACATTGAGTGATATAAATGAGGCAACCACAGTTATTTATAATGCTGCTGGTCCAGATGCAAACATTATCTTTGGTGCTGTAATTGATCCATCTATGAATGGAGATATAAGAGTTACTGTGATAGCTACTGGATTCAACCATAATGGATTTGGTAGTATAAAGAGTGGATTGAGAGATTATCATCGTATTGGAACAGAAGATTCTCCCCTGTTTGAAAAATGGGAAAACGAACCTCTAGAACAGACTCTTGGCGACATATTTGGAAACGATGGCGGTCTCTCCTTTGTTTCAAAGGATGATCTGAATATTCCGGCATATATTAGAAAACAGAGAGAATAAAACAAAGAGATGGAAATTTTTAAATAGTTTATTAACAGTCATCAATCATCTTAATTCTATCCCGTATGAGGTAAGAGTTAAGAGTCCCCTGAAATCCCTCGTCTCTTCTGCTTATTGAGGCCTCCTGGTGGAAGAGGGAGGGATTTTTTTAATGCGAATAGAACTATACCAGTAGTTGTACGTCTTATATAGTAACAGAGCATAAATTACAGGATAACCATAATTTGAATTGTGATTATAGAAATATCTTTGATGAAATATATGAGAGATATTATGCAGACATTTATGGTTTTGCATACTATTTAACGAGAAACAGTGATGAGACAGAGGAGCTGTTTCAGGAGACATGGTTCAGGGTGGTTAAGTATTTACCGAGGATTGAGAATATAAGAAACAAAAAGGCATGGATTTTATCGATAACGGCAAATCTTCACAGGGACATGTTGAGGAAAAAGCGAATCAGAAGAGTGTTTCATAAAAAAAGCTATTTTAAAGACAGTATTGATGAATACGATACTGGAAATATAAAAGGCACAATACAACCATCAATGGATGAGGCAGAGAGGGTAGATTTGATGAATGAGATAAATAGGGCTATCGAAAGTTTGCCTGCAAAGCAGAGGAGAGTATTTATTTTAAAAGAGATAGAAGGCTTTAAGCATGCAGAGATAGGGGATATACTCAAGATTCCTGTCGGTACTGTTAAATCTTTACATTATCGTGCAATCAGGCATCTTCAAGATAAATTGAGTATATATAGAATTAATTAATAAGGATAATGATCATGAATTGCAAAAAGGTTAAGAAATTATTGCTCGAAGAATCAGATAAGATCGATAAGTGTATGAATGTTAAAATCAAAAATCACATTTCAAGGTGCAGCAGGTGTACTGCTTATGCAGATAGACTCGACTTAATCAGAAAAAATATAGGAGATGAATCTGCGGCTCTTCCACCACAGTCACTTGTAAGGGAAACAAGGGAAATCTGTCATACTAAAATTTATGAGATATTTTCATACAGAACGGCTGGAAGGAGTGATCGAAAGGTTTCGTCCATGCCTGCTGGCATCCTTGCGTGTATATTATCAATAGTTTTTATAACTTTTGCATGGCTTATTTATCTTTTGATTAAATTTAGTACTGAAAGGTTTGCTTCTATGGAAACCCTGATTGTGTCTGCCATTTTACTGCAGAATTTATATGTGATCTTATTTGCACCTATTTTAATCAATAAATTTAAAAGAGCTAAGTGTTCATATATTTAAAGAGGAGGTTTATGATGGCTACATCCACGGGTAAAACGATCGGGCTTGTCTTACTGAGCTTCATTATTATATTGGTTGCATTACAATTAACTCCATTATTCTTTATTCCACTTGGATATATTTCTGGTATTAGAGGTGTCGTAAGACATCCATTTGCAGAGATGTTTGGCGTCGGAAGCCGTAATTTTATACATTTCTTTTCTTTTGAAGTTCTATTTTCTCTGGTCCTTCTCTTTTTATGGATTGGTGTGATTGTCTGGGTATATCGAGATGCTGAGTCCAGGAAAATGAATGGATTTTTATGGGCCCTGCTTGTTTTTATTGGGAATATTGTTGGGCTGCTTATCTATTTGATTGTACGCAGTGATAGCGGTGCGGAATCTTCACAGATTGAACAAAGTCGTGTCTGTCCTGTTTGCCAGAATAAAATAGAGGATGATTTTTTGTTCTGTCCTAATTGTGGAAAAAGGCTTCATGCCAATTGCCCTAAATGCAACAAACCTGTAGAAGTGGAGTGGAAGGTTTGTGCACACTGTGGTGCTGAATTAAAATGATAAATCGTCAATAAAATTAAAACCTTCTGAAATTATATTTCAGAAGGTTTTGTTTTAAATGGGATTGTCTATTGATATTTTAAACAATTATGAAACTGCAGCCTCACTACTTTCTGTATTTTTATTCCATGTACCATCGATGAATGCCTCTGTCATATGATAGGCCTCATCATCAGTATACTGGCGAGGAGGATGTTTGCAGAAATATGCAGAGGGACCATATAGAACACCACCAGTTCCCCTATCGAGTGCCAGCTTTGCACATCTGATCGCATCTATTGCTATTCCTGCCGAGTTTGGAGAATCTTCAACAGAAAGTCTCAACTCAAGATTCATCGGCACATCTCCAAAAAGTTTTCCCTCCATTCTGATGAAACAAACCTTGTTGTCTTTCTGCCATGGTACATAGTCGCTGGGCCCTATATGGATGTTATAATCATCGATTCTTTCAGCAGCAACAGATTGTACGGCTTCTGTTTTAGACTCCTTTTTTGAGGCCAATCTTTTGCGGTTAAGCATATTTAAAAAGTCTGTATTGCCGCCTGTATTTAACTGGTATGTTCTTTCTAATTTTACTCCTCTTTTTTTAAACAGATCTGTGAGCACTCTGTGTGTTATTGTTGCTCCTAACTGGGCCTTTATATCGTCTCCTATTATTGGAAGGTTTTTATCTTTAAACTTTTTTGCCCATACAGGATTGCTTGCAATAAATACTGGAATGTTGTTGATAAATCCAACATTAGCCTCCAATGCACATTCAGCATAGAACTTTGTTGCTTCTTCTGATCCTACAGGAATATAATTTAGAAGAAGGTCGGCTTCAGATTGCTGTAGTATTTCTACTATTTCACTCTTTGTTGGTTCGGGTTCATCTGAGAGTATAAAGGTATACTTATTTTCATACTCTCGCATGTGATCAGAAAAACCATCAAGTATTTTTCCCATTCTGACTTTTATATTATATTTTGGGACATCTTTATAGAAAATTGTTGTACAGTTTGGTTCTGAGAAAATAGCCTCGCTGATATCTTTTCCTACTTTTCTCTTGTCGATATCAAAAGCTGCTACAACCCTAATATCATTAGGTTTATAGCCACCAATATCCCAGTGCATCAAACCAGTGGCATCTTGTTTTTTACCATTTCTGTAGTAATGGATTCCCTGGATTAGAGAACTGACACAATTTCCAACGCCTACTATTGCAACTTTGATATCTTTCATATTACATAACACCTCCTTCTTTTTGTTAATAATTTAAATTAAGTAGAAATAATAATGTAATAATTGATATTCTACCTGCCTCCAAAAATTTATCTGAGTTTATATATAAATAATCGGACATTAGTTAAGATGTGTTGTACAGAAAAGTCCTGCCTTCACAATCTTAACTATACAGGCTTGATAAGGAAGATTCTTTATAATAATGAAAGCCTTTTATATAATAAAATATTTATTGAAAAAGTCAATAAAAATTTGAATATAGAACGGTTAAAATTGTTAGTGTAAGTACCATACATTTATGAATAGACCATTAAGAAAACCCCAATCAATTGTATTTCAGATCAAGGGATTTCACTAGTAAGGCCTTATATAAGGTGTAAATTGAAGGTTGTATAAGAATCACTTTAATTCATTAAATCATTGATTGATAATCTATTTTAAAAAGTTCTGAATTAATGGATCTCATTTTTACTATTTACAAACTATAAGATGTTATTTCTTGA
>CAZYVD010000031.1:0-29414 GCA_964651045.1 uncultured bacterium | reverse complement strand
AAATATTTATCGATGCAAAAATTGCAATATTCATGCCTCAACAAAAACAATATAACCTTTTTTTAATAAATGATTCGTAATTGCTTTAAATTCACTATGTTATCCCGTCCCCATATTCACATATTTAATACTTTATCAAATATCCTGTGGTCTGAACTAAACCACTATAATGAATCAAAACAGAGCGTTCTACAAATGACTTGATTAATTAAAATAGAAGTATTATCTTATGAAAAATTGGTAGTAAATGGAGTTTGGGTTTATGAGGTTTGGACACATTCTAATTTTTGTTACACTATTTGCAACAGCCTTTGGACAGAGACAGTACATGAGCGATAGGTCTCAATTCCAGAGCATGATGTCGGAGAAATCTCTATTCCAATACAAAACATACTCAAACCCAATAGAAAACAGCGACAAGGTTGAATTTTCAATCTATTTAAAAATTGCATATGATCTTCTCCATTTTGTTGTTAATGACACACTATTCGAGTCGCGCTATGAGTCGACCGTTGTTATCAGAGACAGAAAGGGAAACTACATTGATGGAAAGATCAAGAGGGACAAAATTTTTGTTAGATCATATGAAGAAACAAATTCCAGTAATAAATTTGCAACACACAGATTCAGCTTTATGATACATCCAGGAAGATATAAGGTATCCATCGAACTGCTTGATCTAGAAACACACAATCCTGTAGTAGAGAATAAAGAGATTGTTATTCCCGATTTTTATTCAAGCTCGCTCTCTGTATCTGACCTTATATTTTATCAGACACATGATGGGGATACTCTCGATGAGAATCTATTCCCATCTTTTCCCCCTGTTAGATCTGTTAAAAACCCACATCTTTATGCCAAATTTTATATCTATTCGGAAAATATTCCACTCAAAATAAATATGCACCGCAAGATTACAACAAGCAACAATAAGCAGATACTATTCGAAGATTCCATAAAGATAAATCTCTTAAAACATATACAGCCGATCTCGATCAATATTGATCAAGATCTTAATTTTGGCAAATACTACTTGAATATATTTTTCTATCATAAAGAGGAAAAAATATCCCTGCGGAGTCCGTTTTATATAAGATGGGGAAAACAGTCTACATTGATGACCGACTTTCGCCTTGCTATCGAAACGCTTCAATATATAATGGACCGAAAACAGTGGCAGCAATTAATAGAAAAACCCGTAGATGAACAGATCAAACTAGTCGAAAAATTCTGGGATGAAAGGGATCCCGAGCCTGAGACCGAAGTCAATGAATTAAGAGAGGAATTCTACCGCAGAGTCAACTTTGCAAACAAAAATTTCACTCCATTTGACAAACACATCGACGGATGGAAAACAGACAGGGGACGTATATATATTCTATATGGACCCCCCTCAGACATTGAAAGACCGATCACCTCCTCTGAAACTTCATCACGATATGAAATATGGCACTACAGAAACATACAGAGAAGTTTCATATTCATTGCAAAGGATGCCACTGGCGATTTTTATTTAGTCTCTGAAGAATGAAATCTTAATCATTATCACCCTCCGATCCATCACAAGCCTCCAGCAAAGAAAGCAAAGAGAAAAATGCATTTGAAGCATCACAACATCGTATTTTGTTGTAAAACGCTATAGTCAAATCTGGTGAGGGGAAAATATGATCTTGATCGATTGGGACATTAGAGAGGTAGAGACTGTGTTGCAACTCCCCTATTAGTGATAAACCTCAAACTACTCTTTTGAACGACTCCTTATTTTACTCAGGATAAAAAAAATCCATCTTTAAGATGGATCGGTGAATAATATGGCATGGTAAATATTCAGTAGATAATGCTTTTTAAAGAGTTCAATATCTCAGTAAACTTCTTATCGATTAGTGAATAATAAATCTGTGTTCCATCCCTTCTGCTGGTCAAATATCCTGCATTCTTTAAATATTTCAACTGCTGAGACACATAAGATTGTTTTGCACCAAGAAAATTCTGTATTTCACCAACACGCCTCTCTCCCTCATTAAGTATACAGAGAATCTTCAAACGTGTCGTATTTGATACAACTTTGAGGAATGGTACAAGTTTCTCACATTCACGAATGTGTTTTTGAATCCTCTCGTCCATCGAATCCTCACTCGAATAACAAATCTATAATCTTTTTGAAATATATTAAAATATTAATCTATTGTCAAGCGAATTTTATACGCAAGTCTTTAATCCCAGTTTTGATTTTCGAGCAGTTGTTCTTCTGGAGTGCTTCCAAACTCCTTTGCAGGAACTCCAACAACAACGACCCTGTCTTTTACCTCTCTTGTGACCACAGAGCCTGCACCAACAACTGCATCCCTTCCAATAACAACACCCGGTAAAATTGTGGCATTTGCACCTATCCTGCCTCCGAGCCTTAATGTCACACCCTTGAAATGTTTGAATCTTTCCTCTGTCCTTCCAAGATAATTATCATTTGTAGTTGTGACCATTGGTGAAACAAAACAATAATCTTCAACCACAGAATAGGCTGTGATATAACATCCCGTCTCAAGCTTACACTTCTTACCCACTCTGCAGAGATTCTCAATCGTTACACCTCTTCCTATTATTGTATATTCGCCTACTTCGACATCTTCCCTCACCGCTGCCCCATCTGCAACAAGCACGTTACTTCCGATACTGCATCCTCTGTATATTACAACATGAGTGCCTATTATTGATTCATCTCCTATTGTGCATCCCGACCACTTTTTATTTTCCTTAAAGATCGACCTTTTTGCCCTCATCGGCAGTTTGCCAATCACGCTGTTATCATCTATTCTTACAGACTCTCCTATGATCGTATCATCGTGGATAACAACACCAGATCCGATTATACATCCACTGCCGATCTTTGTATTCTTTCCTATAACTACAAAATGGCCGATATCTACTGCCTCTCCTATCTCTGCAGTCTGGTCAATGTACTGATTCTTGTTCATTAAACTCTCCTATTGATTAACCTACCAGTTTATTGAAAGTTTGATAAATGCCTCATAAAAACAGCATTGGTTGTGTAAAATGTTATCTTTATTGCTGATCCACACACGACTGATTTCCATATAGAGCCATAAGTCTCTCATCATCTCAAAATAGATACCCATGCCTACATTTGTTGTACTCTCAACAGCACCGGATAAAAATTTCTTTGACTCACCATATCCTTCATCATGAGGCTTCCTCCTGTCGCCCTCTCCATGTCTGATATGAGAGAGTTTTAATGATGTTGAAAAGAATATGTCAAACCTGTGGTCCAATCTGAAAAAATAGCCTTCAGAATTTGGCTGCATGAAATGACCCAAGGGGAGATTGTAGTTTTCATATACATTCACGCTGTCTTCATGGGTATATACAAATGGATCGATTCTTGTGTACTCAAAACGAAGATCAGTATCTGTCATTTTTAAACAATCCACCCACAATCCTCCAAGTGTAAATGCCAGCTTGTTGCCCCAGTAGTTTGAGAAGAGGTCCCACGGCGAACGCATGTCATCTATCAAGAGTTCTCCATAGAGCTTAAGAGTCCCAATTCTGTTGACCTCAAAATCGATGCCAATGTTTACATTATCACGATCTCCTAGAGTATGCTCTGCTATTAGAAACGGTATCAATGGATTGCAGTACGCAAGTTCAATTCCACGCTTCCCATAAATTACTGACTCACTGATTCCAAAATCTAGAAAATCTGTCAGTGAAACCTCGAGTCTGTGAGCAGATATCCACTTATGAGAATAGCTGCTTCTTAGTTCACCACAGAACCATGTAAAACGTGCTCTGCCTAAATCGACAGAAAGTCTTAACAAATCGAAAGATTGTGAGAGCCCAGAAAGTATAAGACCCGACATAGAAGGTCCCCATCTATCATTATCGCGCCCAAATTGCAGCCCGAATCTTCTCCACCCAACAGTAAGATAACTCTCAGATGTATCCCATGTTGCCATTCTGCCATCTTCTGTTGCATTATGCGGATATCCCTGAGAAAGGTTGTAATTTTTCTGATATTTTCCACTTCCCCATTCTGCAAAGATCCTATTATCTGAATAAAAACCAACACCGCATATCTCGCCGCGAATGATTGCTCCATAGTATGGCTGCAGTTTTCTTCTCTGAGAAGATTCGATACTGCCGCTCCTCAGCCACATCTCTCCACCGAGGAGTGCATCCAGATGTACTCTTACTGAATTATCTTCCCATGTGTAAAAATGGGGCTCTTTCTCAATGTCCTTAATCTCAATCTCTTTATCACTGCTCAATTCATCGCACAGCTCACCCTTTATTCTCTCAAAATATTTCATCTCCACTCTTGAAAAATCGATCTCTCCTCTTTCGAGCCTTCGGTCGATCGTTTTGACGAATCTTGAAATCTCACGACGGGTCAGAGGAAGTGAAGAATTGTGATACCTTGTTATGATTCCTCTGACTTCCATCCGCTCCAGAAAATCATATGCCCAGTGATCAATGGGAAGATTCACAGATTGTGAAAGTGCTGTACCATTTATGATTGCAGAAAAAAGAAGGATTATGAATGCTCTTTTTCTCAAGATTCACCAGTGGCTATTTTTCAATCTCACTTTTTATTTTCTTTATCAGGAGAATTCCATCTTCAATGTTATTTAGATCTGTTGCTCCAACAATGTATTTATCCACGAGTAATATGAGTGTGTAACCATGATATTCGGAATAGAATCGATAGCCCTGTTCTTTAAATTCTGAAACAGATGAGATCTCTTTTCCGCTATTCATATGAAACGATTTTAATTTTAAAAACGATTCTTTTGCTCTTAATGAATCATCAAATAGAATTATAAATCCTGTCACCTCTGTATTGTTTATTCTATACCCTGCCTCCAGTCCGCCTGGCAGGAATTCCTGACTCAACATCTCACTTGATTGATATCTCAATGTTTTGTCTATAAGATTCTCCTTTGGAAGGATTTCGAGTATTGCGGGCATTTCAGTAGATCCACCAATCCTCTCGGAAATTGCCCTTGCAGTCTTTATTAAGAGTCCCTTATCTTTTCCAGACAAAGATTGGCTTCCGATCTCTACAACATATCTGTTGCGAATAAAAATAACCTCATATTCAGAAACAAAACCTTCTGTACCAATATCTATAAATTTATATTCAGGATTTCGGTAATTCGAATAAAGACCAAATGCATTAAGAGAACAGCCCATATCATAAATATCTACTGTAACCATACTCTCTTTTTCTACTGTACTATAATAAGTTCTTACTCCGAGAAGCCGAAAACCATATTTAAGATATAATTCTGCCTCGCCATCTATATATTCATATAGGTTCTCTGGATTGTAATAATTAATCTTACTCGCTTTCCAATCGGTCTGGATAGAATCGGGGAATAGATGATCGAACCCCATCTCAATTGTTCTACAGCTAAAAAATATTACTACTAACAAGAAGACATGTCTCTTAAACATTTCTGCCTCTTAACAAAAGATTTCCAGTGCTCTTTCCATCTTCATCTTGATATTAAGGCCATAAGCACAAACCACCTTACAACTATCACAGTTAAGGCAGTGGTGAGGCCTCTTCTCAGATGGAATCATCGAATAGCTGCTTTTAGCGAGTCTGATGTCCCGATATCCCTCTGCATACATGAGAGATCGATTAACCTCAAATACATCGACTCCTTCAGGACAACTATCGCTGCATCTATTACACATCCTGCAGTAGATTTTATCTATTGCATTCCCATATCTATTCAATATCTTTCGATCCTGCCATCCCATCTTCTTTTTCATCACTCTGATATCTTCCTCAAGCTGGCCGAATGTAACCATACTGGGTATCGCAGTTGCAACACCTGGATTCTGCAGTACCCATTTCAATGCTGCCTGATGATGACTCAAATTTCCCATTGAATGGTCTTTATAACCACCAGCCTGGGTCTTCATTGCAACAATTCCAATATCAACATCTGCAGCCTTTTTGATTACGCTTCCAAGCTCTTCTGGCGATTTAAAATTGTATTTTACAAGCACAACATCATAGAAATTCAGTTCTATGGCCTTCTTCAGAAGTTCTATCTCGTTCTTATGAGTTGTAAAACCGATGAATCTTGCCTTGCCCTGCTCCTTTGCCTTTAGAAGTGCTTTCATGGCGCTCTCATTCTCAACCTGATCTGTGGTTTTAAGATTGTGCAACTGAATTATATCCACATATTCGGTCTGCAACGCCTTTAGACTCTCTTCCAGTGATTTTAGTATTTCATCTTCTCCCGTTAGATCTGGTAGTATCTTTGTTGCAAGTACTACTTCCTTGCGGCGACTCTTCATCACCTTCCCAACAACTACTTCATTATATCCCTTCATATAAATACGAGCAGTATCAATGTAGTTGACACCCAGATCGATGGCCCTGTGAATTACTTCTGGATCCCGCGTCCGCATCGCACCATAACCCACTGCACTTACCATGAGTCCCGTTCGACCAAGCCTTCTGTATTCAACAGTCGGATCTTTATCAGATACTTTTGATCTAAACTCAATCTCTTTTGCCCTATTTATATATGGGAATAGAGAGCCAAGCAGAGTTGCTTTCAGACTCTTTTTCACAAAACTTCTTCTATTTAAACATTTTTCTTTCTTCATTTTATTTTTCTCCATTAAGATTTATTTTTTATCCAGATAATTTTCTGCATGTTTTACACATGATGCCAAATATCCAATCCATCTGCGGCGAAGAAGTCTTTTCGTCTCATCCTCCACCGGACTCTTTCTCCATTCATTCATCTGCTCTCCGAGAAGTCTTCCCCATCGCCTTATCTGTTTGATTCTCTCCTCTGCAAGACTCTTCTCTTCTCTGCTTATCAGAAGATCAACCTCTATCATCTTTGATACCAATACCGCATATGTTCTCAGAGCCATACAGCCTCTCCATTCAAATAGCATCAATGGGGATGGCATGTTACTGGAAATAATCTTCTCCGCTACACTGCAGTTATCAATCGCCCTCGGGAAGTTCTTTTTCCTCCACTCCTGTGCAGACTTCTGCATCACTGCTTCAAATCTTTTTACTATATCGATAAATCTGTTGTTAACCATTTATCCCCTTCCTCAATATTCTATTTCTTCTCTTTATTCTGTCCAGGATTCTCTCACACCTCCTGACCCAGTAGTCTCTGATTTCGCTCTGTTTTGCATTCAAATTCTCAAAATCCTTCAGCATATTAACAGAGGTCCGAAGATATTTTGCCTTCTTGGATGCCTGCCTCCAGTTTGCCCTTGCCCTGAAAATCTGGCCTCTGTTTTCATATTTCTCTGCTTTTATAACATAGACAACAACCAGCATGTGATTCTTTATCGCCCTGTATAAAAGGTCATGAAAGTAGTTGTCACCTGATGGTCTGTACCTCTCTATTGTGAGCTTCAGGTCGACGGCCATATTTTCTGCTTCCTGGTATCTCTTTTCTCTCACCAAATTTCCGATATCCTGGAACCGCTTCTCATATCTATTTATAAGATTAAGAAAAAATTCCCCTGATCCAGCCTCAATCGGTTCTTCAGACTCTAACTCATCTGTCGTGTCTTTTTCTGCCTCTGTCTCTTTTTCTTCCGCAGACTTTTTATTGATAATTGTGTCAACAACCTCCTTGATCTTATCAGGATCTACTGTTGCTTCTATGGTAATTGTTATTGTGCGTCCCTCCTCTTTCTGATCGACTATATTGATATTCTTCAAATATCCTGCTGCAATAGTGTTTACTATATCCTCTTTTAACTGAAAATTCTCCACCTCGGTTGATGACTGTACAAAGATATAGTACGACTCTATTGCCTCCCGAATCGCCAGATCTTTGCAGGTCTGACGCGCTTCTACTAAACTCTCGCTATCTCCATAGGTATATGAGTAAGTACCGCGAATCGTATCCTGGGCAAATGAGATCGAAAGAAACAACATAACAAATAGAGCAACTTTTCTTAAAATCATATCGGCCTCCCATTCGTGAAAATTTTAAATTAAATACTTAAGTCTTGATTTATCCCGAATTAACGGATAAGCAATGTTTCCTACTCAAACCTCATTCTATTTAGATGATAAATAATAGCTATAAATCGATCTCTTATCCGTTAAATCGGGATTCATATAAAAACAATCTTATTATTCTCTTTTATGTTTGAGTCTATATTACGATACAATCTATAAAAGCACTTTTCATGATATGCTGTATTGGCCTCATATATCCAACCATTACGATTTCTACAAAAATAACTTCTTCTTATTTTCCCCGGTTAATCATATTTTCGATGATTATATTCTGAATTTCTCCGAAGAGTCTCTTCTTCCCCTATCTTAACAGAAGCATTTGTTTACTTAAAGACTCGCCAGAGACCGAAATTCGATAAATATATACACCACTCGGCACCAGCCTGCCATGTCTATCCCTACCCTCCCATGTTATGCAGTGGTTACCGATACCATAATATCTGTCTGTAAGCACTTTGACCACCCTGCCTTCTATATTAAAAACAACAATCCTGACACGAGCCGATTTAAACAGTGTAAAATATAAATTAGTCTTTTGATTGAACGGATTTGGGAAATTCTGGTCCAACTTAAAATCTTTTGGGTATTCATCTGCACTCTCTATTCCTGCAGTCTCGGTGTGAACTATGGCCCCATATCTACCTACTGCCCAGCCCTTATTCCTGCTTGGAAAATGTACGCTGTAGAGATCTCGAGATGTTCCAGAATCCTTAAGTTCCCACGTGATGCCACCATCTGTTGTATGAAAAATCGAACCATCATCACCCACGATCCATCCAAACTGGATATCTGTAAAATATATGCTGTGCAGCGATTTGCCCACCGATACTGTCCTTGTATCCCAGCTCACTCCACCATCTGTTGTATAATACACCATACCCATCTCGTCTGTTATCCACCCATGATTCTTATCATAGAAAAAGACCGATTCCAGGTCTGAGGATGTGGTCATATTCTTGCCTCCCCATGTCTCACCACCGTCAGTTGTGTACTTTACAACCCCCCTTCTACCAACAGCCCATCCTGTGAGAGTGTCAATAAAAAATACTTCTCTTAAAGACTGGTAATTCATACCCTGACCCATCCAGCTTTTTCCTCCATTGGTCGTGCGCATAATCATTTTTCCCACAGCCCAGCCAGTATTTTTATTAATAAAATGGACATCATAAAGATCCATCCTGAAGCTGCTGTGCTGAATCATCCAATCATCACCACAATTCTCAGTATGAAGAATCACACCATCCTCGCCTACTATCCAGCCGTCTTCTTTACCAAAAAAATCTATACCGTATAGATCATTATCGATTCCAATATCTTTTCTGTTCCATGTGTTCCCCCCATCTGTTGTTCTTAATAAACTTCCGAGATACCCTGCTGCCCATCCATTATTCTCATCTGTAAAATATACAGAATTCAAATGATCTGATGTGCCGCGACTCTGCTGGTCCCAGCTCACTCCACTATCTGTTGTGTATATGATGATTCCACCAAGTCCTACAGCACATCCATTGTATCTATCGATAAATGAGACTCCATAGAGGCTCTGATTTACATTTGAATTACAGTAAACCCATGTAGTCCCTCCATCTGTAGTCCTGGCAATTATCCCATATCTACCTGCGATCCATCCAGAAAGACTGTCTGCAAAACTGCTGCAGAGAAAGTATGAGCCGAGTGTGTCATATTGATATTCCCAACTGCTTCCACCATTCACGGTATGGAGAATCACACCTTTAAGCTCCGTTCCACCAAATCCTCCAATTATCCAGCCCCTCACAGAATCTGCAAAATAGATCTCATACAGATTGTAACAGCTGTTGGACTCCTGCTGTATCCAGTTTTTTCCACCATCAGTAGTATGGAGCACGGTTCCATTACTACCGGAAATCCATCCGAGTGTTGTATCAAGGAAAAAGATATCATAGAGAAAATTATTCACTCCAGCCCATTGATAATTCCAGCTCTCTCCGCCGTCTGTTGTATTATATACTGTGCCGGAAAATCCGACTGCCCAACCTCTCATGTTGTCCATAAAATAGAGACCCCGCACCCTGCACTGCGATCCACTTATCTGCACATCCCAGCTTGCTCCACCATCCGTAGTGTGAAGTATTGCTCCAGAACCACCTGCCGCCCATCCATATCCAGAATCTCCCGCGATCCATCCCTCCTGATCGTTTACAAAATAGACATCGTATAGTTCCATTGATACTCCCGACTCCTGTATCTTCCACTCATCGCCACCATCTGTTGTATGAATAATAGTTCCGCCCTCTCCAACTGCCCACCCATTCTGACCAATAAAAAAGACATCGTATAGATGATCCTCCACTGGCAGCGGACTCTGCCTGTACCAGCCCGATTGACCGTATGAATACCCGATTATAAAAATTAAAAACAGAATAACATTTTTTTTCATCATAATATTGATACTCCTAATATAAACTCAATAAAATATCTATTCTTTGACAATAGCAGCAGACAGATAGCCAACAGTATACTGACCGGGTATCCTTTGACCAGTAATTTCGGCAGAGTTTGTGTTAGATAAAACATGTAGACGATCTGCACCCATTCTCTTTGCCACACTGATTGTAATCGCAATCGGCACTCTTCCGCACACAGTAGAATCTGGCCTGCTCAATACATCCATGATCTCTTCATAGTCGAATCGTGAGAGCGCAGAGATCAGCTCTTCATCTCTTTTCTCTACCTCTCTGTAATCTGAAATATGGTGAAGATCTGAACTTGCGACGAGAAGAAAATTCTTGTCCTTTAATACATTTGATAATGACATAACTATGTCGTCCACACCATATGGATCGATCAGACCCACCATAATAGGAAGTATCGAAAAATCCTTGAGTGCTACCTGCAGAAAAGGAAGCTGAATTTCGATTGAATGTTCATTCTCAGAACCCACCTCTGTTATCTCTATCTGATCCTTTAACTGTTCAACCAATTTCTTTTCAATCGAAACCCTACCAAGAGGAGTCTCATAGCAGTCTGCACTGCTGATCAAATACTTTCCGAAAAGCATCTGATGTATTGGCCCAATGAGTACAACAACATCAAAACTGCTGCCAGCTATCTGTTTATATCCATATGCCGCAACCTGTCCTGAGAATGTATATCCTGCATGAGGAGAGATAAGACCCACAACACGACCCTCAACCCGATTATCTCCAACATTATCAAAATAGTCTTTAATTGTCTTCTGCAGCATTGATGGCTCTCCTGGATACCATGTTCCAGCAACAACCGATCTTCTAACATGCTCGCTCATAATATTTTCTCTTTATCTTGTATGAATCTCTATCACATCTCTATCCTGGAGGATGTACTCCCTATCCACCCTCTGCCCACTGTATTTGTCCTCCCCCCATATCCTTGCATATTTCATAGTCTGCACAAACTCTTTATGAATAACCTCTGCCGCATTTAAGAGAGTCGATCCTGCAGGCAGTATATAGGGTCTTCCTAAATCAAACTTCTTTCCTGGCGGCTTTGTGTATACTCTAATCACATCCAGACCCTTAAATATTGCCTCTGCAACTCTCTCCATGTCCTCTGCACTCTTTACCGAACCAGATATAACAGGGAATTCTCCTCCAAATGAACTCTTCAAAACACTCAGACCCTGCTCTGAACCGCTAAGATCCTGCTTTGTACCAAATATTAAACAACTCTTTACTGCTATAGAACTCTGGGGATTTTTTTCGCCTCTCCTCTTGAGTACTATCTTGTTCTCATTCAATATTTTCATCATTTCAGAAAGTTGTATATCAAGAAAATCTACAGTCAGATCAACTACCAATACAACAAGGTCTGATAATCTTATTATATTGAAAAGCCACGACTCGTTGAACTGTGAAGAAACAGGAGGAAGATCTACAAGTTGAATTTGAATGTCCTCAAAATTCACCATTCCCTGAACAGGCTTAAAGGTAGAAAATGGATAATCCGCAACAGTAGTATCGGCATTTGTAAGGGCCTTCAGTATCGACGATTTTCCACTATTTGGTGGACCAACAAGCACTGCCTGTCCAGCTCCCTCCTTTGGAATGTGATATAAACTGCTCCCCCTGCTTTTAACACTTTTCCTTTTTGCCTGACTCTGAAGTTTTGAAATCTTTCTTTTCAGATCGCCCTGAAGATGCTCGGTACCCTTGTGCTTAGGCATTATTGCCAGCATCTCTCTCAGGATTTTAATCTTCTCGGAGACATCGCTCGTTTCACGATATCTCCTCTCTGCCGCATAATAATCTGGAGGAAGATTGGCAGGCATATCAAAACATCCTAAATTACATTCCTCACTTCATCACAATCTCAATATGGTGGGGAGCTCGGTACTATATTGATTATATTTATCTCTTTATAGAGCCTGTACTGAACCTCTGAATCTGGCCGCTCTTTCTGTTGACTATATAGAGACGCTGATTTTCATCGTATCCAGCCACCTCAATGCTATAGAGGGTGCCCTTCTCCATCCCTTGTGGTTCAATAGTATCCCAATAGTGTCCCTCGACATCCAATATATGAACTCCATTTCTATCTGCAACAAAAATGTATGGGTCTCTAAAGACTCTTTTGCCTTCGATGAGAACACCTTCTCTATCCTCTGCTATTGCTATACTAGTAGGAAACATGAGATGAACGGGTCTGCCACTCTCTCCCCTTCTATTATATCCAAAACTCCCGAACACTCTAACAAAAGATCCATCACTCCTGAACACAAATATACGGTGGGAGTCCCAATCTGTAATAAAAATATTTCCCTTTGAATCTACTGCAACTCCCTCAGGACTCTTTAATGTATCTACTCCCTCGGGTACAATTAAATTCAAAACCCCTTCTTTTGATATCATGTTATCATTGCTGTAGACAAGCAGGCTCTTTGGATCCCCATGAACAACAAGAAATGCATCCATCACAGCAGAATAGGCAAAATCTCTGTAGTTAAGATTCGACTGAAAATCTTTATAGAGATATGTAGTTGCCGAAAATGGATATGTTGCCGGATAAACTATTATACTCTTGTCGAGCCTTCTTGTAAAATAGGCGACACGTATATCCTTATCCACTCCGAAACCCTTACTCAAAAACATCTTCCTGAAAAGCAGTGGGATAACGATCCTCTCTACTCCAGGCCGGGTAAATCTCTTTGTCTTTATATATGGATAGAACTGCGGACTCTCCACTCTTATCTCTGCTACCTGATTCATCATTATTGGTATTTTCTGATATATCCCATCTCTGGACTTTGTTATAGTAAGTCCATTAAATCTGACTTCAACATCACGATCCACTCCATCGGGGAACAGGACAACCAATTCAAGACCGGATGTGATTGCACCCCGTCTCTCCCATATCTTTGCACTTACATTACCAAAAGATCTTTGCCAGAAGCGAGAATTAAACGGTCTCGTATCTGTAGGATATATTGATCTCTTTGTCATTCCAAACTCAAGTATCAGATTTAAAGCCCTTTCCCAGTACTGCCGTCTAACAAATGCCGGATCGGCAAACTTCTCAAGAGATATTACTTCACCATTCATGACAAGCAGACTTTCAGGAAATAAAACCTCATTTATTCTTATACTGGACAGCTTTGTAGAGTCACCCATAAATCCACAATTCTGAATTCCTGCCTCTGCATTGTTGTACCAGAACTCACCACTTATTTTGTTCCTTGTCTTCTCTTTTACTACTTCATAACACTTTCTTGCGACAAGATCGTTCCCCTCTATTCTGAATATCTCGCCCAGATAGTAAACAGATCTTAAGCTATGGGCCCTGTTAATCAGATTTATAAAGATCGGTTTGGCCATTCTCAGTACTCTTGTTCTCTGCTTCTCGTTCGACTCGTGTTTTGCTGCAGCAAAATAACTTCTCGCCCTTACATAATCGGCCTCGTTCTTATAGACACCACGCACAGAGCTGAGCAGTTTTGCAGAACTGAAGTAATAACGCCTCTTGTTTTTGTCTGTCTCCTGTATCTCTGCCCGAAGAAATTCTGTCAGTCCCTTAAAAAATGTCGTCTCCTCTCTTTTTCTATCCTCTGTAATGCGGAAAAGACGGTTTAAATACTCAAGATAGGGTACCCTTTTCTTACCCGTTACCTTAGTAGCCCTCACCATCATATTCTGAATCAGTGTGAATGCATTCTTAAACTTCTCTTCACTATTCTGAGCCCCCAATATGCTTCCCCAGATCGATTCCCCAAGACCGACTCTTACTAACTGATAAAGAAGATCTGTTTGATCCTTTATATACGCATTTTCAGGATTGAATCTTTCGATCTGACTCTTGAGCTGCCTCAAGACCCTCTTGTCATTTGCATATTCATCAAATCTCAGCAGAAGCAACCTGTATCTGGCATCTTCACGAAGAAACCTAATTCTGGGGTCATTTGTGATACTACTTGTGTTTTCCAGGAACTTCTTAAAGTTTGTTTCACTCTCGCTCCTGTTTGCAATAAACTGTGCCCAGCCGAGCCAATAAAGCGCTTCTGGAAACGATTTTGCCGCCTTAATATAACTGCTCGTATTCGGGTCGATCAGGCGATAATATACATCCTCATCAACACCACTTCTATTGTCTCTGAAACCCATAAAAAGGTATCTGTCATTCTGAAACTGAAAAGATTCAAGACTGTCCAGCACGCTGTTGAAACGCTGCCTCTCATTATCATCGCCTGTTATGAGAAATAGATTTAGATTTTTAAACAGATCAGAATAGATTACGATCGGCCTTAATATTCTTTTTCCTTCAACATCCATCGATGAATAAACAGACCAATAGTTGGCCTCCTGAAAGTAAAACCTTGCTGTCTGGAGAGGATCACCCTTTTTTCTTGGATCGGTTATTTGACCGATGAGTTCCTGATCCATTTGATCATAGAGTCTGCCATACTCGACAAATATGTCCTGATATCGAAGCCTTGCACAATATCTAAGATACTTGTTAATGTTTCTCGACCTGACGACTCCAAGGAATGCATTCTCACTATTCTGAAGGTAATCGACTATCTGTTTTGCAGCCGTTAGCTTCTCGCCAGGATTTAAAGACATGGACATAACCATCTGTTTCCATCTGTTGAGCCTGTAATAAGCCTCACCCTTCATATATAGAGAGAAAATTGAAAGTGTGTCTCTGCCAGAGGATGCAAGTTCGGAGAAAACAGCCACTGCCTTATTGAGGGATTGAATAGGATCCCTCTCCAGCTCGGCCAGTCTAAAGAAACACCATCCCTGTTTGTATTTTGTCTCTTTCAATTTATCAGGATAGCGTGAGATTATATCCGACTGCTTTTCTGCATTCCTGAAAAATTCTGCAGACTTTTTAAAATAGTCGACTGCCTCTTGTTGTCGTCTTGAATCAAGGCCAAGATTGTAATAGGATTCTCCTATATAGTAATATGTGATTCCCCTCTCAGAAGTATATCTATCTGCCCATTTCATCATCGAGTCAATGGCTGCTCTATATCTACCCTGATTAAAAAGCTCCAATCCCTTTGATTTATAAAACTCCTGGCCTTCCAGGAAACCAATCGTAGCTATTATTATTAAAATTACCTTTAATACTCTACGCATCAAATTTACCCCATATTTTAAAAGTTTTACTTTATCTGTAACTCATCAATTGTAATGCCCTCTATATAATATATCAGTCCGTCATACAGAGGCACATACTGCGGCAGCTCTCCTCTCCTGTAAAGGCCGCCTGTATCAATTATAAGTTTTTTCCCCTTGGATGGAAGATTGAACCAGAATTTAATAATACCCATCTTGTAGGGTTTATATATCCATGTCCTCAATGCGTTCTGTATCATCACGCCTGCCTCTGTGTGCCCTTCCATTAAAATATCGTTCCGCGAAAATGTAAGCCTTCCCTGTTTGTTCAGAGTGCATTTGACCTTTATGTCTGCATGCGGATCGACAGAATTTAATCTATTCCAGTCAAGCGGAATTACTCCTGCCTGAGAAAGGTCTATCTCAAAGACGGCAGGCTTTATTTCGGGTCCTGATATCACTATTCCCTTTATACCAGGACGTGGTGGTATTTCAATCTTTTCATGATACAGAAGTGATGGAATCTGTACCCTGTCAAAGGGAAGGCGCCAGAAGGCAATCTGTTTTATGATAATAAATGTTATGACAGAAAAAAACAATGCTCCTATAACACCAACAATGTATCTTGTATAGAGATCGCCTCTCAACGTCCTCTCTCCCCTGTATCAAAAATCTATTATAATGTTTTTCCTGATCTTACCTCTATATCTTTCAACGGCAGTTCGAATCGCCCTGGAATTCTTAATCTCATCGAGTGTGCCTCCCACACAACCATACCGAATATTTCTGTATCTGGTATCATTTATCTTCGATATGATACTTATTACCATTGAAAATGGAACTTCATTAGGACATCGGATCAGTACAAAATAATCTGAAAATGAATTCTCATCTGCCCTGTTGCATAGAAGCGTCAATCTTTCCTGCATCTGAGAAAAAGAGAGTATGTTCTCATTAATCAATGCAGAAAATATCCGATTCCTGAGACGTGTTTCAGAAAGATACCCGTAATTTCTTTCTATCTGCTCAACTATTGAGGATGCGCTATCATCGAGCCACAGCACACGATTCTTGTCTATTATTTGAATTACTATCTGAGCTCTTCCCAAAACATTCTCAGGTGTGGGAATGTATAGAATCGTCTCCTGAAGAGGAGTACGCATGACAAAACTTGTTACAAGAAAAAATACCAGTAAAATAAATATCATATCTATCAGAGAGACCAGCTCCAGTCTATCCTTCTTTATCTTGACTTTACTGAATGCCATCTCTCACCTCCCTGCCACCAAGAGTGTGTATGATGACCTGTGGAATCGTATCACCGTAGCTGCTGCATAGATTTAAAATGTAGTTAAATATGCGAAATTCTGTTGACTTTACTGCTCTAATCTCAATACGATTCGCTGGACTGGGATTGAAAAAATGGTTTTCCTTGTACTCTCTTATCGATCTCTCTATCAATTTGCATGGAGGGGTGTCTGAGAAATCTTTATCATTTAGCTCGAGAAAATTTTCTGGAAAAACGGCAAATAGTGAATCTTGTAAAGCTCTCTGTCTTGCACCCCTTATCGATATTGGCCTGTCTTCCAGAGGCCGAAGAACATAAACAACCTTACCACTCTTTTCATCCGAATTATCTACAAGTTCTATCTGGAACATCAATGTCTTGAGAAGGTTGTCAGCCTCAACCACATCACTACTCCTCATCTCAGGAAGGTCAAATTCTATCTCCTTATTGCCAGCTACATTCTTCTCTATTCTTGCCTGAGAGATGGAAAGAGTAACAAGCGAAAATATCAGCAGAAGAAAAATTATATCGATCAGTCCTGGAAGACTCAGCCCCTTTTTTTCATCCGTACGTTTGAATGCCATTGCTGAACCTAATTTTATAGTTTTTCGGCAACATAAACATAGATCTCCTCCCACTTGGAGTAGATCCAGCTTAACTTGTTATTGTACCAGTAGTAGAGAAGCATGAGAATGATCCCAACAAATAGCCCTTCAATAGTGGTCCAAAGAGCTTCATAAATACCACCAGCAAGACTCTTGACCAGCTCAGACTGGGTTATATTTGATTTTACAAAAGTTAACATTGCAAATGCATGGGAAATTCCCGTGGCTGTTCCAAAAAGTCCGATCAGAGGAGCAAGAGTGCCTAGATTCCACAACCAGTCTATGAGGCTTTCCCTCCGCAATCTTTCTATTTCAGAGGATGCCCTGTTCTCTATTGCACGATCCACCTCTCTTGACACTTCGAGCCAGTGAAATCCACCTAACTCGTGATTCTCCAGTCCTGCCTTTATGATTCTGGCAGCAGGAAACCTGATCATGCTCGGTAGAGAAACTCGTCGGATGAGATTTCTGATCACCTTTGCCCCCTTGTCACGCCAGAAGGTAGTGTTTGCACTCTCTATTTCTGTTATATCAGAGCAGCTTCCTTCCTCCAACTCTCTTCTGATATTCTCATTGCACCTCTTTACAATATCCCTCCACTCTTCTATAATGCTCCTGAACTCCCGCGACTCAAGGCTGTTGTATATGCCTTCATATCCTTTTCCAATTCTAAGCCCCCTACGCAGCGGAAACACATTCCCTAAACTAAGAATCCGTATGCAGAAGAAACCCCATATCATCATGCCTGCAAGGAAGAAATTCCAGATCAGCCAAAATGCGATTTTACCTGCCCGTGTGGCTCCGTCATAGAATCTCTCTCTGCCTAGAACCCACAGAGGTATTCTGCCATTAAAAGGAATCCAATGATACCACTTAATGGAAGCAGCGTTTATATCTGTGTATAACTTTCCTGTAACTACCCATGCCGTATCAGAGTATATAACCTCTCCTCCCTTCATCTTCCCCTTAACAGTAAAGAAATACTCCTTTCCTGCGATTCTGTCTTTGAAAGAATAAAAATTTTGATCTATCTGTTCTGACTCCTCAATGCTCTTCTCATCTCCCTTCTCTCCACAGATTGCAGTGAAGGATTCAAAAGTCGAAATGTCTGACCTCACCCACTGGCCTCCATCCCTGCTATATGCATCCCAGAAAATTGTTACATCTACTCTATCAGGAACCCCAAGAATATTCTTGTGAACCACTCTTTTCAAATCGTTCAGATGAAGCCGTATCTCACCTTCAAATGCAAAACAGTGATGATTGACGGCAACAAAGATTATAAAGAACATGGCAAGTAATTTTTTTAGATTCATTCCATTTTCCTCCATGACGAATGAGCCCTACTACATGATAACATATTTTATGCTGAAGTATCTCATCTCTACAGTAGTGCCGGTATAAGAATCCTGAATCTTTGCGAATCGAAACTCCAGTGGAATTCTCCTGAAATCAATTTCAACTCCCAAGAATCGAAACGTCTCGATCATGCTTTCAGGAATGATTAAACGCACTCCAAATTCCCATCCTTTTCCCATAAAGGTACAGAGGTTGTCTCCCTTTTTTTCATATCTTATTCTGTAAGCAGGAATCCAGCTTCCAATAAGTGTAATGCTTTTATTCGGATTTATAGTGCAGTCACCCCCTATTCTTAGAGAATAGAGATGATTTGAATACCTCCTTATTCCTGTTGAAAACCAGATCGATTCTCCAGCCACTCTTGGATATATTGAAAAGTAGACCGTATTAAATAGCCTCATCCTAGTTGAGGCTTCAAATCCAAGACCAAAGTGAGATAGAATAAAGAACCTTTCCTGAAACTCGAATGAGCATCTTGATAAAACCTCCTGACGAATCACTATCCCGGCATTAAAATAATCTTCAAACTGCTCTTTTGATTTGAGATCCTTTAAAAAATCTTTCAATTCATCAGTCGGAACTATTTGAACATATTGAAACTGAAACAGATAGGGATAAATCCATGTGCCCCTTCTTCTGTATGTAACACGCGATTCTATAACAAACTCACGCCTCTCTGATTGAATCTTCCTCCCCATATCATCAAATGCTATTACCTTCCAGTAATACCTTCCGTGCCGTCGAAATATATCACGACACTCCTTAAATTCTAAAATCGATTCGTTTTTCAACGAGTCTTGTGAAACAACTTTAAATCGACGAAGAAAATTGAGTCGTGGTGATTCAAAAACAACTTCATATTCTTTAACCCCTGAAAATGAGCTGTCGCTTATCTCAACTCTCCATCTGAATACAAGCCTTCCACCTCTTATCTTCTCATTCCTGGAAGGTGTTAGCAGCACTACCTTTCCTGAAAAATCTCTTCTCCTCTCTTCTCCATAAAGAGAGATTGATAATGAAAAGATCTGAACTGCCAGTATAAATGTAATTAAGGTTAGTCTCTTCATAAGAAAACGATTTACCTTCTCCCTTTGACCGGGGGCCACATATGCTCATTTATATAGTGGTCAAAAAATCCCTGTATAAGACTCATCAATCCATCAAAGTCTGAACTCTTGAATTTTGCAATTACATCTTCGGCAGCCTCTTCTATGAAAACACCATAATCGAGCCCTGGATAGAAGCGATATGTTTTTAAAAGCTCACTAATTCCTTCCATGTACTTTTCCATTTTAATGTAACAAATACCCTTTAAAAGTTGTGCATCATCCAGTACATATCCATCAGCAATTGTAGGATACCTCGGATAGTCGGAATCGAGCCTGCCAGAATAATTCTTTAGGATTACATTAAATGTTGTTATTGCAGAGTCAAACTGCGACTTCATGATCAGCGCCTCTCCAAGCCCAAGAAACGAAAGACATACCATGCTCTTCTCGTCCTGCTCGCTCTCGTATCTCTTTACGGCATTTTGGAACATGCTCAGGGCACCATCCCAGTCGCCGACAGCCCTTTTGCATATTGCAAGTAAATAGTAATATCTCAAAGACTGCTCCTGAACCTCCTCTATGACAGAGAGCGCATCTTCCGGCTGCTGTGCAATTATCAATGCCTCGCCGTAGTTGAGAACATCTTCTTCACTCAATGGATTCTCTATGCTGTAGAAAATCCCTGCATACTCTTCTGCTGCCTTCAGTGCCTTTTTCCTTGCCTTATTGATTTTACCCTGAATCAAAAGATTTTTCGATTCTCTGAACAGCGATCTTGCGAGCCCTAACCCACCTGTCAATTTATAGTACCTGCGTGTAAGGATGCTGTCCTCTGTCTCTGCAAGCATTTCTACTGCTTCAAGCAGATGATCATTCGGGTATCTTGAGATCACACTCAATAAATTCTTCCTCCTCTCTCTTCTGCTCTGATCCGTGCGCCTTGAATTTTTTATGAAATAATCGGCATCCATTCTTCTCCCCATCTTCACTGTAAGAAAGAATCTGTTGTCTTCTGGCAGATATGGATGAAGATTATAGGCATAATCAATTCTTACCAGAGCAGTGGAGGCAAATGGCATCGATATTCCAAATCCAAAAGAGACCTCTCTGGATTTATCGTTGTAGCCTGCCCTTGAGAAGACGGCAAATCCACTCCTTGAAATCCTGAATATTCCTTCTGCACCATAATATGTTGCAGATCTGGTATTTTTGGTATATTCCCTGTCGCAGGAAAGCAGTATCTGAGAACTTCCTACCATGCTCCTCACAAACCGCCAGCTTTCTGGTATCCAATCCCTTAATACCAATCTGTAACTTACTCCATAACGCACAACTCTTGGAAAAATATCTTTCTGTACTCCATTGACACTCCATGAAGGCTGAATTATATTTTGTGCCACAATACCCAGTCTTAATGGGAGAAGATATTTTAAGGAAAATATTCGAAAAATCGGGGCATTAATAGGCTGAAAAATAATACCAAAATCCATTCCACCACTCCAATCTCTCCTTGCCCCATCGAATTCTCCGTCCTCTGAACTGAGACCTGTAAAGTTCTGGTTTACAAATTTCAAACTGAATCCATACCTGAAAATTCCCCAGGATCCAATCTCCTCTCTTGCCCAGGCAAAAAGAAAACCATTCTCACCAATCCCAAAATCTCCAATATACTCTCTCGTTGCAGTTCGCTGTTCAAAGCCGCTCATAAAGAGTCCAACCCATCCAAATCCGATCGAAGAGTATGGCCCAACAAGAAATCGTGCAACCCTGTCCTTTAAATTCTTTCCAGGACGGGGGTATATAAAACCCAAGTGTCCATACTGTGTATCGTAGTACAGATCTGTATACATAGAAGTCAGTTCAATCCTCTCAGCACCGATTATTCCGGCAGGATTCCAGTATACTCCACTTGCATCATCAGAAATCGATACAAATGCCCTGCCCATGCCCATTGCCCTTCCACCAACACCATACCTCAAGAATCCTCCTGCAGCGCCACCATCATCCTGAGCCAGTGCAAAACTCGTAACCATCAAAAGAGTAACGGTTAAACATTGTATTTTATTTTTCATCTATCCTCTCATCCATATTTTATTTAAAAACAGCAATCTTGCAGTAGACCTCAGGCCTGTTCTTCAAGACGCATATATATCCGCCACTCGATACAATCTCTCCACGATCGTTTTTGCCATCCCACTCAAATGTACGATCAAACTCCTCCTTGTGCAGAACTCTCACAAGATTTCCAAACGGATCAAATATCTTTGCTTCTGTTACACCCGGGACGCTTACCTGAATAGATGCACTCTCTCTATATGGATTAAATGGATTGGGAAAACTGATGAGTCTTGGTCCTTCGTCAACAGCAGGCCACCAGAATATTGTATCTGACAGGACCTCGGACTTCTGAAGAGCCATGTCAGTAACCCACCAGCTTATGACAACCGGTATCTCTTCCCTTGACTTGAGTGGAAAAAGGAGTGTATCCTCAATAACAGTCTCAGGAATGAAATTGGAATCGTGAACCGTATGATCTACTACAGAGCTGCTTTCACGCAAGGCGATTTCCATAACCTTACCATTTAAGGAGTCTGAAGCCGTGATCTTAATTCTCAGCAATGGATTCAAGACCCATCTCTTTCCCCCGCTCTCTTCTACTTCTAAAATTCCCGACTCATCTGGCCAGACAACAGGAGGCGTTATATCCTGAATAGATATCTCAGGCTGCGACCAGTAACTCATCCTGTAACTGCCCGTCTCATCTTTTGCAAAATATCTCAGTCTGTATTGAATCGATACCGCATCAGGAAGGTTTGTAAATACAGCAGAATCTACATCTGCATCTACATAACCCCAAAGCTCTTTCCCATCGTAAATTGCCTGTACTTCAAAGAAGAGCAGATCCATATTTGATTGATCCATCCAGCTTCTGACACTGTCTCCATACCAGTATATCGTATTCTCAAGGCCTCCAGTATACTCAGGCTCAGGTTTAAGCATCGGAGCATGAAGAGTTGGATCAATGTTAAAGACCATCTCTGAAATGTATGGTCTGATACTTTCGGGTACTGGCCACTGTTGAATCCTTCTCTCTTGTGCAGTTGAAAGACTCAATATCAAGAGCAAAAAAAGCTGTAATATTCGGATGCTTCTTGTGCCACAGATCGCTCTTTTCATAAATCAATCTCCAATTCTACTTAATCATTATGACCTTCAATTTCTTTTGCGAGACTTCTCCCCTTTCACTCTTCATGACAACATGAATAAAATATATTCCTGATGCTGCTGGCCTTCCTGCATCGTCTCTTCCATCCCACACAACAGAATATTTACCCGCCATCTGGTTGCCATTAAATATTGTCGATATTGAAGCCCCCATTATGTTGTAGACTCTAACTATTACTTCAGAAGCCTCTGGAATCTCATATGATACTACTGTAGATGAGTTGAATGGATTTGGATAATTTTGAAAAACCCTGAAGACAGTCGGCAGACCGGTCTCATCGACCCCTGTTACATCTGGTTTTGAACCATCCTCCTCCGTATAATAGATAATGGAAGACCATCCGCTCTCCCAGCTCTCTGATCCATCAAACCTCCTAGCCTTTACCCTGAACCATGTTGTATCCATCACGATAGATCCCCATCCTGACTTGCATGTGAATGAGTCAGCATCTAACCATCCACTCTGGCACAGAAGCCGATTCTTGATATTAGGATCATCTATCTCGTAAGCCACGATAAAGTGATCCGGGTTTGATGCAATCTCAACAAAATACTCTACAGAGTCGGCCTCAATAAGCTGAATCATGCACGACTTAAATCCGGTTGGTATGGGAGGAGGTGGTGTTTCAACAAAATATTTTGATGTTACAACCTCACTGGTTTCTGAATTCTGAGCACTGTCTATACTTACTATCCACCATTCATAATCAGAATTGCGAACTGTATCTGTGAAGCTATAATCGGCCACTCCTGAGTCTACAGCAACTGTTCCGACCTCAATACTTTCATTATTATAGGAACGCATAACTCTGTAGTAATCAATATTTCCAAGAAGCCTGTCACTGCTCAGGGTCGTTGTATCCCTCCATTGGAGTTTTACAATAACAGAATCTCTGTTTCTGTAATATGAACTAGAAGAGACCACTCTTAAGTCAGTCACCGGATCAGGAAGAATGGTATCATAAATTATGCTCTTCTGACTATAGAAATCTGTTGACCAGTATTTCCTTGCAGGATGGCCCCATGCATCCAGTGCTGTTATTCTGAAATATAGAATCCTGTTTTCGTCGTTCAGCAGTTCAGGAACTTTTATAATGCGTTTTTTCAGGGATGGATCTGCTGCAAATGGACCAGCAGTTGTTGTTAACGTATCATAATCTGGAAAACTCTTGCTTATGCTTGCCTGGATAATAAGGCTATCTGCACCCTCTGTCGTATCATGGAGAGCATTGCCATCTATGTCTCTCCATACCCACGATACCTCTAAAGACCTGCTGTTAAAATATTTATAGGTAAAATCTAAAATTTCCGGAATAAATGCAGCACCGGTATCACACATTACCTTTCCTGCATTTGCTGCAACAACCTGTCCTAAACTATCTATTGCAAAAACATTATACTCATACTCATTTTTATGGATTAAGACCTCTGATGAATCCATGAAATCGATAACTGTATTGGGAACCGACCAGCAATAATCATTTCTACAAATCATGAAAGAATCAACCTTGAACTTTTCTATGATTGTTGGATTGTCCCAGTTGACATATATCTTACCTTTAGGCTGCGGAAGAACAGTAAAAGGTGTAAGAGACACAAGACTGGATACTGTATATGGTTTTGACCAGCTGCTTGGTCTGTCGCCATATTCGTTTGGTATCTCTTTGACCTGAAAGATGTAGTTGTGACCCCCCCTTGCTCCATGAAATTGATAAGTAGAATCATCGACTACAATAGCAGTCTTTATAACATTTTCAAGACTATCCTCTGATACCTTAACAATAACCTGAAATCCATCTTCAACTATCGTTGGATATACCCTTCTCCAGTGCACAGTAAGTACAAAACGGCTGTCTTCGATCTCAGGATTGTCATTCGATACTATCATGGGAGGCCTGTTGCAATATGAAGAACTCGAAGAGGAAAAATCACTTCTGTCGTTGAATATGTTTACTGCCCGTACCCTGTACGAATACCGCCTGTAGGCCACCATTGTATCCCCCAAAGCACCACTCAATTCGTTGAGGTGATAGTAATCTGTCCACTGAACCTCAGAATCAAACGATGAAACCGAGTCGTCGACCAGATAATACTCGCCTCCTTCTGATCGCCATACTTCATAGTGATCCACATCTAATGAGGATCTATTCCACCTGAGATGTATGTCACCCCTCCAGTAATCCGGATTATTATGTGCAGTAACTGCTGTAGGAGGTGTGTTCAGTGCTCTTATAACTGTTTTAGTGTTTGACCAGACGCTTCTCGGTTTTCCATGATAATCTGCTCTAACCTTTATTTTTGATATCTCATCACCGGAAAGGGTAACATTTAGTTCAGTACCACTGGGTAATAGTATCGTCTCTTCTCCATTAACAGAAACTATATATCGATAAACAGCGGATGTAATAAAATTTTTGATATCTATTGAAACCGATTCATTTTTAGTAAAGATTGTATCTCTGCCGGCACAATCATCAGGATAAACCTCCTGTGGATCTGCCTGGCTAAACGATATGAAAGGAGCGCCGAGAGCCCTCTCCTCTACCTGCCAATCTGTCTCATCTGGCGAACGAATGTTACCTGTAAAATCTTCTGCCACAACTAGATAGCTTACCACAGGGTTTGATATGCCTTCGGACTTGTATACTGTCGAGTCAATATAAAAATTATCAGTAATTACAATCGATTTAGAAATCTCAACAAAACTCTGATCCTTTCCATTTATTTTACGAAATATGTGATACCTCTTCAAACCACTTACACCATCAGATGAAGGCTCCCAAGTTAATTTGAAATGCCAACCCGATTCCCTCTCTGGATCATCTATCATCGATTCTATCTTCAGATTACGGATATCACTTGGAGGAAAACAATCGGAAACTACATTACCTAAGTAAACCAATACAGTATCGGCTGCAGGACATACCTTTGTTACCGCTCTTATATATTTATGACCATTCACAAAATTCAAATCAACACTGTTGTTCTCATAATCTGCATAATTAAATATATAGAATACACTGTCTGGATTCTGCAACGATACCCAGCCTTTGTTGCGCAGGCTTTTAGGAGTAATCCAGCCGCTATCAAAATATCTCATCCCAATCTGAGGCTTTGATGCAAAGAAGGAAGAATCGTCCCTTACAGATTCAAAACGAAGCCATAGTTCACTGCCATCGAGTTCGATCCAGAGCGTGTCTATCGAACCTTTTATATAAATTGACTCCAACGCCTCAGACGAAGAATCATCATCCCCATCCCCATCATCTTCATCACCCGATGATTGGCCCCCGCCGGCTCTTACATAAACTCCACTTGTCCATATTCCTTTTCCCTGATTGCCTACCGAGTCAACACCACATACTCTATAGTAGTATGTTGTATTTGATACTACATTGGGATCATTCCATGAAAGATTCTGCTGCATGAAATTTTGAGCATTTACAGAATCAATCAATACAGGCTCTCCCTCTGGATCACTCGACCTGTAAATCCTGTAGAATGCAACTCCACTGATAGAATCGTTGACACTCATCCATGATACTTTTATCACTCTTTCTGAATCAATATATCTGGCAAAAATCTGATCGACATCGGATGGGGGAGTGTTATCCTGAGTGGAATAAACTATGTCAGAATAAAGAGAAACTGTTCCGTTCCCTATCTCATGAACTGCTTTTACAAAGAATCCATATGTGTGGCCATTAAGTAGTCCCTCAAAAAGTGATTGGTGTTCTCCTGTTTCGTTATATTTATATATCCTCTGAACAGACTTTTTTAAATTCTCTCTGTCCTCTATATCAAAACAATAGGCATCCTGAATTCTTGCCCCACTTGCTGGATTCCAGTAGACTGTATTATTTAACCCTCTAGTAAATTCTGGCTCTTCGATAATTGTTGGGACACTGTATTCTACATCTGTAACATTTATTACTATTCTAAACCAATTGCCATTCCATTGTCCAGGAGAATCAACACTTTCTTCCTTATACCAAATATATACAGTATCAATTGAAGCCTGTAGTGGACGAATATAAATTACATTTTTCAACTCTCCATATTTAAGAGGTGCCAATGTAATTGATTTATCTTTCCAACCTTCAATATATGATGGCAGTTCTCTTCGCCAATCTTTAATAAGAGACATGATAAAATCTGTTGTTGTAGAATCATTTGTAAAAATTCCAGTTATTTCAAGAGCGATAACTTCATGAGTCATTATGTTTAAAAAATATGTCTTTGAAGTTATAGCGCTTCCATCATTGAGCTTTTTGACTCTTATACTATAAGATGAGTAGCTAATTGCTGGTAATAAAAGAAACAAAATTATTATCAAAAATCCCCTAATCTTCCAGCCCATCTTCATCTTTTCACCTCCATTTTAATGCTTAATAATTTGAACTTATAAAATTTTTAGTTCAAAATCAAGGAAAAAGGGTTATTTCATATCTCTATTAAAATCTGTATTTATATTGTGATTACCAATATTGCAAATACTCTGCCAAATTAACAAATACTTATTAATAATTTAAATGTTGACATTATTTTTAATATTAAATATATTTAAGTTAAGTTTTTAATAAATCTCTATGAAGATGAAAAATAATAAATATTTCTATCATAAAATTCTTCCATCAATTGCACGATTTGCAATAGGTTCTGTAAGTATAACCAACCATATTACTCCCATAGGTAAAGAAAGAGTTGACGATCTAAAAAGAGATGGCCAAAAGCTTATCTATGCCTTCTGGCATGGAAGACAATTTCTACTCGTAGATTATATGTCTTATAAAAATATACACATAATGACTTCCACAAGTAGAGACGGAATCCTTCAGGCAAATATATTAAAAAAGTTTGGCTATGGAATAGTATATGGATCGAGTTCTAAATCACCCGCAAGAGCGTTAATAAAAAGCATTGAAAAAATGAGAGCCGGTTATGATTTTGCATTTGCGATTGACGGGCCTAGAGGTCCCATACATGAGGTAAAACCAGGCGCTATTTATTTGGCAAAAAAGATAAACACCTGCATCATTCCCATAACCTTTTCATCTTATCCATCTATTCATTTAAATTCCTGGGACAGATATCTTCTGCCATTACCTTTTGCAAGGTCTGTGGTAATATTTGGTGAACCATTCTACCCATCACCTTCACTTGATGAAAAAACAATCGATAGTGAAAAGGCCATCCTTAAGAAAATCCTTAATAAAATTACCATATTAGCAGATAAAAAAGTAGGAAAATATCCTCTTGAAAGATAAGGCAAAAGTATTTGTTAAAGTTTATTGTGATTAGAATATAATTATAGTATTACATGGACTGTCATTTTTAATGTTTTTAAGTCTAATAATTTACATCATAAATTTATTGTAATAAAAAAGCCCCTCATTTTTCGGGGCTTATCAATTTAAATCCTGGCAACGTCCTACTCTCCCACAAGGTCTCCCTAGTAGTACCATCGGCGCTGGAGGGCTTAACTTCCGAGTTCGGTATGGGATCGGGTGTTTCCCCTCCGCTATGGTCGCCAGGAAAAATTTTTTGACAATTTGAGAAACAAACTTATAAGCAACCTATCAACTGCCACAGTAAAAAATATTTTTGTCAAGCCTCACGGCTGATTAGTACCGGTCGGCTGAATGTGTTGCCACACTTACACCTCCGGCCTATTACCTGGTAATCTCCCAGGAGCCTTCAGTCCCGACCGAAATCGGGAAGGGAGATCTAATCTTGAGGTGGGCTTCCCACTTAGAGGCTTTCAGCGGTTATCCCTTCCGAACATAGCTACCCAGCAATGCTCCTGGCGGAACAACTGGTACACTAGAGGTTCGTCCACTCCGGTCCTCTCGTACTAAGAGTAGATCCTCTCAAATCTCCTACGCCCACGGAGGATAGGGACCGAACTGTCTTACGACGTTCTGAACCCAGCTCACGTACCGCTTTAATTGGCGAACAGCCAAACCCTTGGGACCTGCTCCAGCCCCAGGATGCGATGAGCCGACATCGAGGTGCCAAACCGGGTCGTCGATGTGGACTCTTGGACCCGATAAGCCTGTTATCCCCGGAGTACCTTTTATCCGTTGAGCGACGGCCCTTCCACTCGGAACCGCCGGATCACTAAGCCCTGCTTTCGCACCTGCTCGACTTGTATGTCTCGCAGTCAAGCTCCCTTATGCCTTTGCACTCTACGCACGGTTACCAATCGTGCTGAGGGAACCTTTGGGCTCCTCCGTTACCTTTTAGGAGGAGACCGCCCCAGTCAAACTGCCC
>CAZYVD010000030.1:0-29722 GCA_964651045.1 uncultured bacterium | reverse complement strand
GGCAAATATTGTATCGAGTGCAAGGCTCGATTTACCCGAGCCAGAAGGGCCAGTGATTACGACAAATCTTTTGCGGGGTATATCCACATCAATGCTTTTTAGATTATGGACTCTTGCTCCGCGAATTGAGATAACATCCTGCATGTAGAAAGTATATAAAAAAAATTCTATTTTGTAAAGAACATTGTGGCAGATGTTTAGATAAGGCAGCTCTGAGTGTTTTATATGATAGTATTGCAATGCTATTATTTTAATGTTACCATAAGACTTTAATATTTAATATATTATATCACTATATTTTTAATCATTTATAAAACGATCTAAATAATTTTCTCTATTTATTGATAAATTTTCCCTATTTGAATTATTGTCTAAATTCTTCTTGCAATTACATGTATATAATTTTATATTCTAATATTATTAATCTTTAAATAATTTATGGTAAGCAGATGAAGAGAATTGAATTAAAAAAACGGCTCGTTTCAGGGATCTTAATACTGGATGGCGGAATGGGTACAATGCTTCAGCCTCATCTTGGTCCTGGAGCATGCATTGACCTTGCAAACATAGAAAGACCTGATATTGTCAGAAAGATACATTCTGAATATTTAAAAGCAGGCGCAAATATTTTGTCAACAAATTCGTTTGGTGCAAACAGGATAAAGCTCAAGGAGTTCGGACTGCAAGAGAGGATGGAGCAGATCAACAGGGCTGCAGCAGAGCTTGCAAGGAGTGAGGCAAATGGCAGAGTCCTGATAGCCGGTGTTGTTGGTCCTACAGGTAAATTGATAGAACCACTGGGTGATCTTAAATTTGATGAGGCTCTTCAGGCGTATCGAGATCAGGCCACAGCGCTTGCAAAGGCAGGTGTTGATATTTTCCTTCTTGAGACTTTTTCTGATTTGAAAGAGGTTAAGGCTGCAGTGATTGCCATTAAAGAGAGCACAGAGCTTCCTGTAATGGCCTGCATGACTTATGGTGATGATTTTCTAACTCTTACAGGAACAGATCCTGAGACTGCAGCAAATGTACTCGAATCTCTGAGGGTCGATGCAATAGGCGTGAATTGTTCGACAGGCCCGGGGCCAATGATAGAGATTGTTGGAAGGTATGCTCAATCGACAGACCTGCCCATAGTTGTTGAACCGAATGCAGGGATTCCACGGGTGGAGGATGATAAAACCTCCTATCAGATTTCGCAAGAAGAGATGGCCAGTTATGGCAGAAGGTTTGTTGAATTAGGCGCAAACATTGTGGGCACATGCTGCGGAAGCACTCCAGAATATACTTCGCTGTTGAGCAGAGAACTTCGTGGCGCAAGACCCCTGTGGCGAAAATCATCCGTTTGTTTAAAACTATCGAGTCGTGTTAAAACAGTATCGATCGGTCCTGAATTTCCGTTTTGCATAATAGGAGAAAGAATTAACCCAACGAACAGAAAAGATCTGACCGAATCGCTGAGGAGTGGAAGAGTGGATCTGGTGCAGCAGGAGGCACAGAGTGAGGAAAAGGAGGGTGCGCATGTTCTTGACATAAATGTCGGTGTTCCAGGAATAGATGAGGCCAAGGTCATGGCAGGGGTTGTCAGAAGCATTGAGAATTTGGTTCGTCTACCGCTGAGCATTGATACAACGAATCCTCAGGCTGTAGAGGCAGCACTTAAGGAGTGCAGCGGCAAACCTATGATAAATTCTGTTAATGGCAGCAGTGAGAGCATGGAAAAGCTGCTTCCCCTTGCTGCAAAGTATGGATCGGCTATTCTGTGTTTAGCTATTGATGAAAAGGGTATTCCTAAGAGTGTGGATGAGCGAATCGATATATTAAAAAGGATAGTCAAACAGGCAGAAGCACATGGTATTAGAAGGGAGGATCTGATTTGTGATTGTCTAACTCTCACAGTCTCTGCACAACAGAAGAGGGCCCAGGTAACACTAAGATCTGTCCAGAGGGTAAAGGAGGAACTCGGACTCCCGACAGTACTGGGAGTTTCAAACATTTCATACGGACTCCCTGAGAGGAGTTTGATTAACGCGGCCTTTTTGAGCATGGCAATGGGGGTAGGGCTTGATGCTGCCATAATCAATCCAGGGGATCCCCTGATGATAAAAACTGTACGGGCAGCATCCGTTCTAACAGTAAGGGATAAGGACTCAAAAGCTTTCATTGCCAGTCATCAAAAGAGGAAAGAGAAAAAGAGACCATCAATAATAGTCCATAAAGGATTCGATGAAATAGAGGAGAAGATATTCAATGCCGTGCTGTCAGGAAACAAAGCAGATATTTCTCATTATGTAGAGAAGGCGCTGTCGAGTGGGAAGTCGGCTCCTGAAATAAATGAGAAGATCCTTATACCTGCAATTCAAAAAGTTGGTGATAGATATGATGCAAAAGAGATTTTTCTGCCCCAGATGATTCTTTCTGCAGAGTCGATGCAGCAGGCTTTTTCTATACTTGAGCCCCATTTTGAAAGGAGTAAGAAGAAGGAAAGGGGTAGAGTAATTCTCTGTACTGTTAAGGGTGATATTCACGATATTGGCAAGAATATTGTTGGGCTCTTTTTAAAGAATCATGGATTTGAGATAATTGATCTGGGTAAAGATGTGCCGGTTAACAGGATTGTGGACGAGACTCTTAAACACGAAGCCCAAATTGTGGGCCTATCTGCATTGATGACGACTACAATGACAGAGATGCCACGAATAATAAATGCACTGAGAGAAGCTAAATCTGATGCAAGGGTAGTTGTTGGTGGAGCAGTTGTAACAAGGCGTTACGCAGGAGAGATAAAAGCAGATGGATATGCAAAGGATGGGGTTTCTGCTGTGGAAGTTATTAGGGAACTAATAGAAAAAAGTAAAGTTATAGAGAGTAATAAAGGTTAATTTGTGATGGGGATATCTAAGAATAAATCGTAATTTTAATATAGAGAGAGCATGTCATGGCTGATTTAGCAATCCATACAGAAAATTTAACAAAGGTTTACAGGGGTGATCTGGGAAAGAGGCCGATAGTTGCTCTGGACGGGTTAAATTGTGATGTTGAGAGGGGTGAGGTTTTTGCATTTATCGGCCCGAATGGCGCTGGCAAGACTACAACCATCAAACTCCTTACTCGTCTTCTGCGGCCAACAAATGGCAGGATATTCATATTGGGAGTGGAGAACAAATCACACAATTCTATGGAGAGGGTTGGATATCTGCCCGAGCTTCCTAATATGTACGGTTATCTCTCTGGCAGGGAGTTTTTAGACTTCATCGCAAGGATTTTCAAACTCGATTTCAAGGAGAGAAAAAGAAGAGTTTCCCAACTGCTTGAGAGGGTTGGACTGGAAAAGAGCAGTGATGTGGCGATACGCAATTATTCTAGAGGAATGCTTCAGCGTCTGGGGCTAGCACAGGCATTGATAAATGATCCGGAGCTTCTTATTCTGGATGAGCCAATGTCTGGTCTGGATCCGATAGGACGTAAGGATTTTAGAGATTTAATACTCCAGCTCAGGGATCAGGGGAAAACAATATTCTTCAGTTCCCACATCCTATCTGATGCAGAGATGATAGCAGACCGTGTTGGAATATTAAACAAAGGGAGGCTCATTAACATTGGTAAACTCGACGATTTGACCTCTTCGCATATAACCTCTGTCGATGTAACATTTAGGGTCGAATCTGATGCGCTTTCAAGGGTCGATACAAAAAAATACAAGACTGTCATTCGTGATCAGAATGTCATGGTACGGCTTAATGATTCGAAAGAGGTGAACGAGCTTGTAAAGAGCATCGAGAGATGGGGTGGACAGATAATATCTGTAATACCTCAGCGAAAAAGTCTTGAGGAGATATTCATGACAGAGGTTGGGAGGTGATGACATGAGAGTATGTACAGTTGCATTGAATACATTTAAGGAGTCGATAAGAAACCGTGTGCTTCTTAATATATTGATCTTTGCAGTAGGATTGATACTCCTGTCGCTTGTCATAGGGGATTGGTCTATATATCAGCAGGTAAAGGTAATCAAGGATTTTGGTCTTTCTGCCATGTCAATATTCGGTCTTCTCATAGCAATATTTATTGGAATAAGACTCGTTGTTCAGGAGCTTGAGCAGAGGACAATCTATATCATAGCATCAAAACCTATTCGTCGGTGGGAAATCGTGATCGGCAAGTATCTCGGCCTCAGTCTGACACTTGCTGTTAATGTTATTATCATGACATTAGTATTGCTCTGTACAAATTATATTACAGAGGGAATAATTGACTTTGGTCTTCTCCCTGCCGTTGTTCTGATATATATTGAGATTCTTTTGATTGTTGGATTTTCTCTGTTTTTTTCATCTTTTGCTGCCCCAACATTGAGTGCAGTACTCACGCTCGCCGTATTTGTTATAGGTCATCTCAGTGGATTTCTTAGAGACTACATAGAGGTCTATCCGGATAGGGGTTATCACTGGTTGTTAAAAATCATATACTATATTGCACCAAACTTAGAGGCGTTAAATCTAAAAATGGCTGTTGTTGAAAATCTTAAGCAGCCTCCCCATGCATTGCTGTATGGTATTGTATATGGAACGGCATATCTTCTTGTTGTATTAATAGTGACTGCTGCCGTGTTTCATAGAAGGGATCTTAAGTAGTAGAGGATTTGATGAGAGGAGCTCTTAAAAAGATATCAGTTGTGAGTGTATTATTATTGCTTTGCTTTATAGTGAACTGGACTCAGAGAACCATGGATAGATACAGGTCTATAAAGTTTGTAGATAAAAGAGTCATTTTCCTCCCAAAGGGAGAGGTGTTAAAATACCTCAGCATGGGGTACCGCGGTTTAATGGGAGACTGGCTTTGGATTAGAAGTGTGCTCTATTATGGAAGAAGGGTAGTTGATGAAGATAATCCCTATTATCAATATGCATTGAAAAAGGGTGAAAGGGAGGAGCCGTTAGTCTCGGTCAGCAGTCAGGTTTCGGCAGCAGCGGATACTCTTCTTCAAATAAGGGAAGAGTTAAAACACATTCTATATAAGGCGGAGAGCAGAGGCCTGGTCGATTATATTTATCCAATGCTCGACAGGGTAACCAGTGTTGATCCTCATTTTGTGTTTCCCTATATATTTGGCGGATTGTATGTATTGATGGATACTGGAGAGGTCGATCAGGCTCAGAAGCTTCTGGAAAAGGGATACAGGGCAAATCCAGATCGTTGGGAGTTTCCATTCTATCTTGGATGGATTCACTGGATGTATAGAGAGGATTTAGAAAAGACGGTCAAATATCTGCTCGAAGCGGTCAAAAAGAAAGAGTGCCCCAGTTATGTTGGTAATTTGCTGGCAGGACTGAGCATGAAGCTGGGTTATAAAGAATCTACACTTCTATATCTGAAGACCATGATAAACAGTACAGATAACCCTGAAATAAGGAAACAGCTTGAGGAGGTGCTGGAAAAGATCTCTAAGAATAGGTGATCATTTGGCTGATGAGTTCCCTTAGAGGTCAGGACGTGATGGGTCTGTATCTCTGTGTGGTATTATTGATTCTCGTCTAAATGATAATTAAATCCTGATGGAAATAGAGTTTTTTTTAATGTTTTGAGATATATATTTGGAGACCATACTCTAGTGCCAATATAAGGAGTGGTGATTATGGGTATAAAAAAAATTAGTGTAAAAAATTTTAAAAGCTTTGGTGAGTTAGAAGTAGAGCTTGGTATGTTTAATGTACTGATAGGTACAAATGCTTCTGGAAAATCTAATTTTGTACAGATTCTCGAGTTCCTTAGGGATATAGCATATTCTGGATTAAATAATGCGGTATCTATGCAGGGTGGTGTTGAATATCTTAGGAATATAAATATTGGTAGTTCTGAGAATCTTTCATTAAAGGTTGTTTCTGATCATGAATTTGGATTACTTGGAGGGAGGACAGATGAAGGTCTCATAGGAATAAAAATATATGAAACGATTTATGAATTTGTATTAAGATTTAAAGGTAAACAAAAGGGGGGATTGGGATTTGAAATTCGACGAGATAAATTAACGCAGAAATTTGAATTTGTTAGATTAAAAGGAAATATAGAAGAAGAAAAGCTTGGGCCAGGAGAAATGAACATTTCTTGTGTTAATAGAAGAGTAAATATTGATTTACATAAACCAGAGGGTATTTCCATAGATGAAGATGATATATTTCCACTATTTTTAAGAGAAAAAAAATTGCAGACAAATACTCTTCTTCTTGAGAATCGTTTCTTTTTTATACCTTTATTAAGTGAGGTTTTTAGTAATATTTCTATATATGATTTTGATCCCAAACTACCCAAAAAAGCTACTCCTATCACAGGAAAAGCCGAATTAGAAGAAGATGGAAGCAATTTATCCATTGTTTTGAAAAGTATCATTGAAAATAAAAATAAAAAGAGAAAACTTTTTAATCTAGTAAAAGATATTATGCCATTCATAGATGACCTTGATATAGAAAGGTTTGCAGATAAATCTCTTCTTTTTAAATTACGTGAAATATACTCTGAGAAACAGTACCTTCCAGCTTCTTTGATTTCTGATGGAACAATAAACATAACGGCTTTAATTATTGTTTTATATTTCGAAGAAAAGCCATTAACGATAATTGAGGAACCTGAACGAAATATACATCCATATCTTATTGCTAAAATTGTAGATATGATGAAAGATGCTTCGCGGAAGAAACAAATTATTGTTACTACTCATAACCCTGAAATAGTTAAACATACTGATTTAGAGAATCTTTTACTCATGTCTCGTGATGAGAAAGGTTTCTCTATGATTTCCAGGCCAGCTCATAAAGAGGAAGTAAGGACATTTCTAAAAAATGAGATAGGAATTGAAGAGCTTTATGTACAGGATTTACTTGAGGTATAATCTTGAGTTATAGAAGATTATTCATATGGGTTGAAGGTATTGATGATAAAAGGTTCTTTCAGAGTATATTAGAACCTAAATTAAAAAAAAGGTATGATTTTGTAGAAATAAAATGTTATGCAAATCTAAAAAAAGAGAAAGTTGATAATTTTATTAAAAGTATTAAAGCAATGGATGCAGACTATATTTATGTGACAGACATCAACAATTCTCCATGTATAACTATTAAAAAAAATGAAATACAAAATAATTTAAAAAATATTGATGCTGATAGAATAATTGTAATTATCAAGGAAATAGAGAGTTGGTATCTTGCAGGAATGGGCGTTGCCGAATATAAGAAATTTAAGATTCGTAATTTTTACTGTACAGATAAAATTACAAAAGAGCAATTTGATAGTTTAATTCCAAAAAAGTTTGATTCCAGAATAGATTTTTTGTTAGAGATTCTGAAAATATTTTCTATTGAAATAGCAAAAAAGAAAAATAAGTCGTTTAGATACTTTATTAAGAAGTATAAGTGCAATATAATATGAATAGCGATAAATGATAAGAACCATAACGTACCAGTTTACATATGTTGAGCATTTTTGAGAAACCAACTATTATGAAAAGATCTTCAAATACGACAAGGAAAATATTTATCATTATTTATAGATGGTAAATTCTATTATGATAACACAACATAATCTATTCTTAAAATTTATGGAGGTTTAAATGTTTTCAAAAATTTTAACATTTGTGAGTTTACTTTTGATCTTTTTCCTTTGTGTTGGTTCTGACTGTAAGAAGAGTACAGAACCCAAGGGGCCTTACTATGAAGGAATTTGCAGGACAGATACAGCTGGTAATATCATTGAAGATGATACAACAGACTGGCAGCCGCGTATCGATTCTATGCTTCCCACAGATCTTCTTGGCGTAAGTCCACCATTTCCAAACCCATGCTCTGACCAGATCACTTTTGTATACTATCTTGCTACGAATATGAAGGTTGAAATCGAAGTTTACAGCAAGCCGGATAAATTGGAAGTGATTCTGCTGAGTTCCTATCAATCGGGCGGCAATCATCAATATATCTGGGATTTAAAAGATGCCAGTGGCAGTTATTTAGAAAATGGTATATATAGAGTATATATAAAGGCAACAACTTATACTGGCAAAGAATATGAGAGCTACGGAGACATTCAGATTGAGAGGAGTACGCCTTTAAAATAGAAGGAGGTGTCTATGGAGGAGAGAGAAATTGAAGTTGCAAGGGTAGAGGATTTTTTTGCACATGTCGGGGTCGTTGCACTAAAGGTTACAAATGATACCATAAGGGTCGGTGATGTTCTGCATTTCAAGGGTCATACAACAGACTTTGTACAGGAAGTGAGTTCAATGCAGATCAATCATCAGGATGTGAAAGAGGCCAAGGTTGGTGATGAGGTGGGAATAAAGGTTAATGACCGTGTTCGCAAACACGACAAGGTTTACAAAGTTATTTCGCAGGGATGATCGGGTTTGCAGAATAGTCCAAGGATACTGCTTGTCAATCCATGGATTGTTGATTTTGCAGCATATGACTTCTGGATAAAACCTCTGGGGCTTCTCTATATTGGCAGTATATTAAGAGAAAATGGATATGAGGTAGATCTGGTCGATTGTTTGAACCGCAGCGCAGTACAATGTAGAAATAATAAAGACAAAGTACGGCGAGATGGTACTGGAAGGTTTTACAAGGAGATTATCTCCAAGCCAGAAGTCTTAAAAGATGTGCCACGACACTACGGCCGCTATGGGCTTCCAATCCGGATCATAAAAGATCAATTGAATAAAACCCTTTTGCCAGATTTGATATTTGTTACCTCTGGTATGACCTACTGGTATCAGGGTGTTGTGGATATGATTTCTTTGCTTAGAGATGTTTATGGGAACATACCTATTGTTCTTGGAGGAATATATGCCACTCTTATGACTGAACATGCAGAGAGGGTTAGTGGTGCAGATGTTGTTGTTAGAGGAGAAGGCGAGATAGCAGCCCTTCGAATAGCAGACGAGATAACAGGACACAGATCGAATATTGATAAATATTCAGACTTAAATGATTTTCCTCCTCCTTTATATGACCTCTATCATGAGATGGAATCTGCAGCGATTCTTACATCAAGAGGATGTCCTAATAGATGCCCATTTTGTGCTTCGAGAATTCTTTGCGGCCGCTACAGGCAAACTGCTCCGGAAAGGGTTGCAGATCAAATAGAATATCTATCATGTAAAAGGGGAGTAAAGAATATTGCATTTTATGATGATGCACTACTATATAGAAAAGAGGAACATTTCATCCCAATACTGAAGGAGGTAATGAGGAGAAACATTTTCACCGGTTTCCATACACCAAATGGTATTTCTCCAAGGGAGATCGATTTTGAAACAGCCATTCTTATGAAGAAGAGTGGCTTTAAGACAATCCGTCTGAGTTTTGAATCTGCAAACAGGATACGGCAGAAGAGAATTGGATCTAAAGTGACAAATGAGGAGATGGTTGATGCAGTGAATTTTCTTTTAATGGCAGGATTTGAGCGCAGAGAAATTGGAGCCTATATATTGATGGGACTTCCTGACCAGGAGGTGCAAGAGGTTGTAGAGAGTATGGAGTTTATTTTCCGGCTTGGGATAAGAGTCAGTCTCGCTTCATATTCACCAATACCAGGCACCGATTATTGGGATGAGTCGGTTTCTCTGAGCCCATTTGACATTGATTGTGACCCAGTTCTTACAAACAATTCCATTTTCCCAATGAGGTCAGAGAAGTTTCCATATGAGACTTTTGTAAAGCTTGGAACAATAGCTGCGGTTGAAAACAGGCTAGTAGAGGAGGGCAAATATCCTCTGAATGATTCTCGATTAAGAGAATCATTGTATAAAATTTAGAGATTAAAACTAGGAGAGAGCTTTGAAGAGGATTGCAGCAGGAGTTGATCTAGGAGGAACAAAAATAAGGTCGGCCATTGTAAGAGAAGATGGATCGATTGTAGGAAAGATTGTTGATCTTTCAACAGATGCCCAGAGAGATAGAGCTTTTGTGGAGGGACGTATTTTTGAGGCCTTAGATACTGTCCTGCTCCAGACAGGTACAAGGATCGAAGATCTTGCGGGAATAGGAATTGGCTCGCCAGGACCCCTTGACCTGACAACCGGTACAATACTGAATGCACCCAATCTGCCGAGCCTTAATTTTTATCCACTGAGAGACAGTGTTTCAAAAAGATTCGGTACTGATGTATTTGTCGACAATGATGGAAACAGCTTTGCTCTTGGAGAGGCACTCTTTGGATTAAAGGGCAGCGCCTCGGTGGTTGTCGGTGTGACACTCGGTACTGGCATGGGATGTGGAATAGTACTGGATGGCAGAATATATCACGGAGCGACAGGAACCGCTGCAGAGATATGGAAGACTCCTTATAAGGGGAAGACATTTGAGGAGACCTGTTCTGGAAGAGGAGCAGAGGAGATATACTACAGGCTCACTGGCGAGAGGGTTAGTGCAAAAGAGATTTTTCTTATGGCCACCAGAGGAAATGAGGAGGCTCTTGCAACATGGAAGGAGTTTGGATCTGATCTTGGGCGAGTCCTTTCTTTTATTGTGAATCTACTCGATCCTGAAGTGATAGTATTGGGAGGTTCTGTAACCAATGGTTTTAAATATTTTTCCAAAACAATGGATCACGAGCTAAGGCTAAATATAAATCCAGTGCCCTGTGAAATTTTACGAGTCGAAAAATCAAGATTAGGGGATAGAGGTGGAGTATTGGGTGCTGCAGCACTATGTTTTTGTGATTAATATTTTTCCTCTGGTTAATAGAACCTTTGTCCCTTTCAAAATGAATTAATTTTTCATTTTGAAAGGGATTTTTGTTATAGACAAGCAATATCTTTTTCAACTTAAATCTTGATAATTTTATAGACTAATAAATTCTCAAACAATAGATATATATCCCACTTTCTCAAATTTAATATAATAATAGATATAATATATTAAATAATAACAAGTTCTGACTGTATTTTTAAACTTTATCAGAGTCATCTTTGTAAGCACAGATTTTCTTCATTAACAGATATCATTATTTATCTTAATTCTCTCCTTATTTTTGTTAAGATTTTGAAACATTTTTAACCATTATTCACAGTTGGCATGTAATTTGAACAAGGTGGTATGGGTAAAAATTGGAATAATTAATTTAAATACAGAAATAACAGGAGAAAGGAGGTGAGATTTAAGTGAGACAAAACTTAATTTCCAAATCAACAAGAAAGGAGATGAGAAAGATGAAGAAACTATTAGTAGTAGTTATAGCAGGAATGTTCTTGCTGGGTCTTTCTGGAATAGGAATGGCTCAGACAGGATCAGACAATCATACCGTTACAATCGTGATCAATGAAATCGCAGAGATCAATGTGACAACTGCTTCAATCACTTTAACAGTAACAGCACCAGGTACACCAGGTGCCGATCCCCAGGGTGATACAGACAATACTACTTATTTGCAGTACACTTCGACAGTTGCATCTGGCCAGACAAGAACGATCGATGCAAAATTGGATGCTGCGATGCTCAGCGGTCTTTCTCTTGCAGTCCAGGCAACCCCTGGTTCTGGAGAAGGTACAAGTGCAGGTTCAGTAACTCTTTCTACAACGGATCAGAGTGTAATCACAAGTATCGGAAGCTGTGCAACAGGAACGGGTGGTACAGATGGTGCTCAGGTTACATACACTCTCAGTGTTACAGATCCTACTCAGCTTACAATCAATGCTGGTGCTAACTACACAGTAACCTATACCTTAACGGATGATGCTTAATAGTAGAATGAGAATGGAGGAGAAGGTTGGTTGTGAAATTTACCTTCTCCTCCATCTCAATTTTTAAAATGATACGGCTGACAAGACATATTACTTTTATTCTTCTGTTTATTCTTATTAACGGTAATCATCAGGCTCAACAGGTTACAATTACCGTGACAGGTAGCTGGAGCCTGACGATTGGTTCTTCAGATTTACAGGGGGGAGCAGGAAGCGATCTAAACAGCACATATCAGAGTGCAACGAATCAGGTTTCAATAAACATCGATAAGGTCGTGAATGGCAACTTTTGGGACTGGTTTGTTAATTACAACTGGCGGGTAGATGTTGAAAAACAGGATACAAACTGGGACAGCAGACTTCAACTGTGGGTACACAGGTCGGGAAATGGATTCGGATTTGGAAGCATATCAGGAGGAACTAACTACCAGCAGGTGACAAATTCGACCACAAGTTTTTTCAGCGGAAGTAGACGCAGGTTCTGGATTACAATCCAATATGAGCTGAGGAATGTTTCTGTGCAGGTCCCGGTTGATACATATTCAACGCTTGTAATTTATACTGTTACAGAACTATGAGAGATATATTAAAAATATTTGTTATATGTACAATCATACTTATTGGCATCGATCCGAGAACACGGGCAATAGATATAAGTGTCACTGGAGATTGGTATTTGATAATCGATTCATCCGATCTGAGTGGAGGACCTGGCAGCGATTTGAATGCAAATTACCGCAGTGCACGTGATGAGATCGTTGTCGATATTACAAACACTAACAGTAGATGGCGAGTTGATATAGAGGGAACAGTTGTTACAAAATGGCACAGCGACATGATTCTCCAGGTTCGAAGAACATCAGACGGGAGCGGCAGCGGGAACATAAGAGGAGGAACAAACTGGAAAGAGGTCAGACAAACGAGCAGGAGTTTTTTCAGAGGAAGAAGGGCAAGAACAGGGATAGAGGTGCAGTACAGATTGAGAGGCGTATCGGTCAATATTCCGCCCGATACATATGAAAAGAGAATAACATATACAGTAACAGAGTTATAAATAGTGAGGTGATAATAATGATTCGCAAAGTCTATTATATTTTCCTTATCATCGTCTCGATGGCTACATACGATAGAGTTGCAGCAAGCATTAGTGTAATAGGAAGTTTAACAAAAGAGTATACAGTAAAGCCAGGTGATAGGATTCAGGGTACGATTACGATTCAGAATAATGGTGAAACTTCTGCAGACGCAAAGATCTACCAGACCGATTACATGTTTTTCTGTGATGGCCACAGTGAGTATGGTGACCCTGGAAAGAAGAGACGGTCAAACGCCTCATGGATCAGATACTCTCCTACCTATGTTACAGTACCGGCAAAAGAGAAGCTCGTTGTCAATTATACAATAACGATTCCTCAGTCAGACACGCTCCGCGGCACATACTGGAGCATTATTATGATAGAACAGGTACCGGAAATTAAACCAGAGGCCGAGCAGGAAGGAATAAGCATAAAGGCAATAATGCGATATGGTGTGCAGATGATAACCCATTTGGGGGATTCTGGTGTGAGGAATTTAAGATTCATCGGATCACGACTCATCAATGAAGATGGGAAAAGGATATTTCTTGTAGATATAGAGAACACAGGAGAACGTCTGCTGAGGCCATTTGTCTGGGTAGAGCTGTACGATTTTAATGGAAAGATGGTTGGCAGGTATGATGGGAGAAAGTTGCGGACATACCCCGGAACTTCCATACGGCAGAGAATAGACTTGAGTGATGTGCCCAAGGGCAGATATAAAGCACTGGTTGTGGCCGATTGTGGCAATGAGGACATATTTGGTATCACCTATGAATTTGCAATACAGTGAAGAATATATTAATGAAAAAGAGTTTGTCGAAAATATTTTGTTTTGTTTGTATGATGACATGCTTCATCGGTATTGGCAATTTTGGTGTCGAGGTCAGACCTGTTGATGATGAGCTGATAGTTGTGTTTCCTGATCAGATAGTGACTACAGAGTTTTCTGTTACAAACAAGACATCAAAGCGTCAGGAGTTTGAGTCTGAGGTAAGGCTGCCCAAGCACTGGAAGCTTATAAGTATCGATTTTCCATTTGAACTGGAATCGTACAACTCAACAATAAAAGTTGTTAGCTTTATTGTATGGTGCAATGCTGATACAGGCAGATATAAGGTAACATATAGAGTACAGGGAAGGGAGTATCCTTCTCTAAGCGATGAGACAAGCATCTATGTTATAGTAAAGGATAGTCTGGATTTGAAATCAAAAAGTGAGGATTCAGAGAAGGGAAGATGAGACCGCTCCGTTACATTCTCATATTATTATTGAGCATTCCTCTAATGGGTAAGGATGTGGAGCGTATTGAAGTGCGTCCCTGTGGCACAGAACATTTTGATGCAATGCCAGGGGAGGTAATAACAACCCTATTTAAAGTAAGTAATTTCACCTCACGGCGTCAGGAGCTGATATCCAGGATAGATGTTCCTAAGGGATGGAAAGTCATAACAAACGATTTTAGATTCTATTTAGATCCTGCACAGACATCAACAAGGCTCATAAGTTTTTTTGTACCAAGGAATGCTGGGGCGGGAGAATATGAGGTGATCTACAGTGCAGGTTCAAGAAAGTTTCTTACATACAGCGATTCATATAAAGTAAAGGTAGTTGTAAAACAATATCATAAATTGAGAACAGAGGTACTTTCATCACCGGAGTTTGTAATAGCTGGTGATAGTTATAAGGTTTCATTTCTTTTGATAGATGAGTCCAATACATCAGAAGAGATTACAATTAATATAGATAGCGAGAGGGATTATCCATATAGTGTAAATATCGAGAAATTAAATACTCCCAAATACAGATCTAGCAGAGTTGATATTACGGTTCAGACCGATAGTGAATGCAACAAACTATTCAATCACAAGGTGCGTCTTACTGCGAGCCTGAAACGTCATAAAGAGATAACCTCAGAGAGTACGAGCTATGTAAAGATAATTCCACGAACAACTGGTGAGAAGGACAGGTATCATCGTATTCCTGTTAGTTTTTCCTTTGGTCAATTCTTACAGAAGAACGGCAGCGCCAAATACGGATTCCAGGCCGATGTCTATGGAGAGGGATCGCTTGATGAGAAGGGTGAAAGACACATTCAGTTCAGGTTGAGGGGCCCCGATATATATGAGAGATCGATCCTTGCTAGAAGGGATGAATACTTCTTGAATTACCAATCAAGAAATTTAAACCTTAGTGTCGGGGATCGAATCTATACTCTTACAACTCTAACCGAGATGGCCCGCTATGGAAGGGGTGTTGAGAGCAAGATAAATCTCAAGAATTTTTCCTTTGGCACATACTATTTGAGATCACGTTGGCTTAGACCAATAAGAGATGAGATAGCATCATACTTTAAATACAACTTTTCCGGTAAGAATATGATCTCTTTGAATTATCTGAATAAAGATTATGAAGACAGTAAAAAGAACATGGTGAGTATTGCAGGCAAGTTTGAGCCAATTAAGGGCAGCGAGGTAGAGCTCGAATATTCAACAGGTTTGGAAGGAGATCAGAAGCAGTCATCCTATCTTTTTGGTCTTCAGGGCAGATACTCAAAGAGCGACTATTTTGTGAGATGGATCTATGCCAGTCCTGATTTTCCGGGTTATTATCATGACACAAACTATTTTTCTGCAGGATTGAATCTACTCTTGAATCGGCGACTGAGTTTCAATGTAAATGTCAGACATGAGAGACAGAATTTTGAGCTCGACACATTGAAGTTCTCGGCTCCACTGATAAGGTTCTATCGGGCTGGTATTCAGTACAGAATCAGAAACAACACAAACATACGTGTGGGAATACAGGAACATGCAAGAAAGGATAGGTTTCCGGAATCCAAATACGACTATATGGAAAAATCGCTCAGGCTTGGCTTCTCCCAGAGGGTGGGTAAGTTCTTTTTTATGGCACGTGCAGAGATCGGTGTTACGGAGAATTATTTGACAGATAAACAATTCTCGACCGAAAGATACATATTTAGTTCTTATTTTAAGCCCACTCCAAAGTACAATTTTAATGGATACATATACTACAACAACTACTCATGGTTTACCGGGGACAAGAAACATCTCTTAACTGCAGGTCTCAACATCTCTATGTGGCTTACAGAGAGGACTTCATTTTACTTAAATTATCAAAACAATCAATCTCCAGAGGAGTACTATTTTGACAGGAATATTTTTGGATTTAGTCTCAGACACACCCTGCCAAATGATCATCAGATATACATGCTCGGCCGCAAAACTATTTTAAGACACTCTCTGGATAAAGCAGAACTTGCAATCATGGTTGGATATCGGGTTTCTGTTGGTGTGCCTATAGCCAAGAAGAAAAACACTGGAGTGGTCAGGGGAGTTGTTAGAGATGCAATAACAGCAGAACCAATCGAGGATTTAATAATCAGGATCAATGGATCAACCGCTGTAACCGATAGATTTGGGAAGTTCATTTTCCCATCTCTTTTCCCGCGCACATACTATCTGACACTCGACAAGGCAAATGTAGGACTCAATAGAGTATGTGTTGAAAAGACACCAATGGAGATTGTTGTAAGAGGCGGAGAAGAGAAGAGTATAGAACTGACAATAACAGATGGTTGTGAAGTCTCAGGACGGGTTGCAGTATATTCAGAGATTGGTGATAATAAGGGTCAGGATGGGAATATTGGAGGCAACTTGAGAGGGCCTGCTGTGTTGAACACTTATGTTGTGAGCGGGAGTGGAGGCAAGAAATTTGGTATGGGTTATGGCCTTCCAAACATACTGGTTGAGATGAAGAGAGATGATGAACTGCTCAGGAGATTGACCGATTCTCAGGGATATTTTAAGTTTGAGGACCTCAGGCCTGGAAGTTGGGAGTTGAAATTTTATGATAATAATCTTCCGCAGTACCACAAGTTTGAAAAGAGTCTGTATCAGATTCGATTAAAACCGGGAGAGAAGAAAGAGCTATTGGTTAAAGTTGTTCCAGAGAAGAGAAGAATCAAAATGCAGCAGGAGGGTGGACTGCTGATTGAGAAGAAAAAGAGCAAATCCGGCAATAAAAAGTCTGATTCGAAGGATGCTAAGGTTGAGAAGGATTACAGGTTAAGTCTTAAGATGTTTGAGCAGAGAAGATATCAAAAGGCTCTTACAATCTTGAAAGGTCTTTTGAAGAGATATCCAAATCACTGGCTGGCAAGCAATTTTCAATACTGGATTGGTGAATGTTACTATGCCCTAAAAGAATACTCTCTTGCACTCGATGCATTCAAAAAGGTTTTGAAGTATGATTCTTCGTTTAAGTTTGACGATGCGCTGTTGATGTGTGGAATAATAAACAAAATGCTTGGTAATGAAGAGTTTGCAAGAGAGAATTTTGAAACATTAATAGCTAAATATCCAAAAAGCGAATATGTATCAAAGGCCATGCAGTATTTAGATTCCTTTGATCCAAGATGACTTTAAAGTATGAGGTTTGAATCATGGCAGATGGTAAGAACAAGACTTTCATAGAGATGATTCGATCTATGCGTCTGATATGGATTGGGTTTATGGTGAGTGGTCTTTACTGGGTGCTGGAATCGTTTAGAGACGTTTATATTTTTCATAGGGGAACAATCATTGAAAGGATGTTTGTTCTGGATCCAATGAGTTTCTGGATGCGTATGCTGGTTGTCTGCATAATAATTCTTTTCAGTACTCGGGCCCATTCGGTCGGGGCAAAGGTCGAGAAAGAATCAAGGTTGAAACTTGTAATGGAAAACAAGTTTGAGATTATTGGTATTGGCATAGGTTTCAGCTCTCTTTACTGGATCATTGAATCTTTCAGAGACTCTTTTATTTTCGGTAAGAATGATATTTTTCAGGAACTATTCATGCCAGATGCCATGAGTCTGTGGATAAGGATGCTTGCGATTTGTTTCATTCTGCTGTTTGCTGCCTATGCACAGTCAATGATAAATATTTATAAAAGAACAGAACGGAAGCTGAGAGAGAAGCAGACACTTTTAGAACAGATTGTGGCACAGAAGACTGAGGAGTTCAGGTTAACGAATGAGAAGCTCCAGCAGGAGATAAGGGAAAGGGAGAAGGCAGAGCAAAATTTAAAAAAGATTAACCGTACTCTCAAGGCACTGAGTGAAGGAAACAAGACGCTCGTAAGGGCTGTGGATGAAAAAGAACTCATAGATAATGTATGCAATATACTTGTAAAATTCGGCGAATATCAATTTGTGTGGGTCAGCTTTATAGATCATAATAAAGAAGATGCAGTACAGCTGGTTGCAAAGGCAGGAGATGACAGAGGGTTTTTAAAATCGTGTAATATTACAACCCTCTCTGGGAACAGATATTCAAATCCGGTGGGATACACAATACAAAAGGGGAAGCGCACTATCATAAAATTATCTCAGCCAGATTGTGAGGATTCTAAATTCTGCAGAGAAGCAATTAAATGCAATTTTAAGTCGTTCATAAGCCTTCCACTTTTGGATAAAGGAGATAGTTTTGGTTCGGTGAACATTTTTTCTGAAGATCAGGAGATGTTTGATGAAAATGAGTTAGGGATGCTTTCAGAGATGACCTATGATCTCAGTTTTGGTATTGCGGTATTGAGAGATCGTGAAGAGCAAAGATTAATGAAGAGAAAATTAGAGAAGAGTGAGGAAAAATATAGAACACTTACTGAAAATGTAAATGCAGGGATATACAGAAACACACCAGGGCCGGATGGAAAGTTCATTGAGGCAAACACCGCATTTTTAAAGATATTTGGTTTCAAAAACAAGAAGGAACTTTTTAAAACAAAGGTCTCTGATCTGTATCAAGATACAAGAGAAAGAGAGAAGCTGAGTCAGAAGCTCATGAAGAGGGGATTTATTAAGGGCGAAGAGCTGAGGCTCAAGAGAGTGGATGGTACAAAAATATGGGCATCTGTGAATGCAGTGGCAGTTCGTGATAGGAGAGGAAAGGTGAGATATTTTGATGGCGTTGTGGAGGATATCACAGAACGAAAAATCATGGAAGATGAAATTGAAAAGAGACGTAAATATCTTGAATCTGTACTGCACAACATTCCAGATGCAATCATTACGCTCGATGCTTCAAACAGAGTAATAGAATGGAACAAGGGAGCAGAAAATGTTTTTGGATACAGTAAAAAAGAGGCTTTAGGTCAAAACATTGACCAGCTCATAACAGGGCCGGATGTGTACGAGGAGGCAAAGACTCTTTCGCGTAAGGTAATGACTGGTATCAAACTCCCGGTGCTTGAGACTGTTCGCTACAGCAAAGACGGATCTGCTGTAAATGTGCTTGTAGCAGGATCTCCCATCTGGATAGGAGGAGAGCTGCATGGTGCGGTTGCAGTATATACAGATATTACAAAGAGAAAAAATACAGAGAAGGAACTCTACAGATTGAATCGTGCACTCAAGATGCTGAGTGAGAGCAATATGACTCTTGTGCGTGCAAACGATGAGGTATCGCTTCTCGACAGCATTAGCAATATAATAATAGACGTTGGAGGATTCCAGCTTGCATGGGTTGGCTACATTCAGAAAGATGATAAAGAGTATTTATCTATCATGTCAAAATCGGGTAAAAATGTAAAACATCTGAATGATAAGAAGATTTACTTTAAAGATTTAAGCAAGTGTTTTGCACCCATAGAGGAGGCAATCAATAGCTCAAGGCCTGTTGTAAGAGCCTACTGTGATGATGAATTGGATAAAAAGAAGAATTTCAGGGAAATAAAAGAATGCGTTTATCGATCAGCCATAAGCCTGCCTCTGAGGAGTAATGGTACTGTATTTGGTGTTCTGAACATCTACTCATCAAATGAGGATGGACTAAAAGAGGAGGAAGTGAAACTGCTGAGAGAGATGGCCAGTGATATTTCTTTTGGAATAACTGTGTTGAGAAGTAGAATAGAGAAAGAAAAGGCAGAGCGGGAGAAAGAGAAGATTCACAAACAGCTCTTGCAGGCTCAGAAGATGGAGGCCATAGGCATACTTGCAGGTGGAGTTGCACACGACTTCAATAATCTTCTCACTGCGATCATTGGAAGCGCGGATATGGCACTGATGGAGCTCTCACCAGAAAGCAGTGCATACAACGATCTGAATGAAATTCTTGTCTCTGCTAAGAGGGCTGCCGATTTGACCCGACAGCTTCTTCTCTTCAGCCGCAAGCAGTCGATGAAATTGGAGTCAGTAAATATTTCGATTGTTGTTAAGGATCTGCTCAAGATGCTCAAGAGATTGATTGGAGAAGACATCAGAATTCATACAAACATTGAGAAAGGGCTCTGGAACATCTGGGCCGACAGGGGAACGATCGAGCAGGTTATTATGAATCTTGCAGTGAATGCCAGAGATGCAATGCCGAGTGGAGGAGAGCTAAACATAGAGGCCAGAAATAAAATAATAAATGAGAATCAGACGAGGGCCTCTTCTGAAAGCTATCCAGGTAAGTTTGTATGCATTGCTGTTAAGGATACTGGTGTTGGAATGGAGAAAGAGATTCAACAGCATATTTTTGAACCATTTTTCAGCACAAAGGGTGTTGGCAAGGGAACAGGCCTTGGACTCTCAGTAGTCTATGGAATCGTGAAACAGCATAAAGGATGGATAGAGGTGGAAAGTAAGCCTGATAAGGGATCGACTTTCGCGATATATTTGCCAGCATGTTTTAAGAAGAAGGAAGATGATGAGGAAGATAGAATATTCTCTCGGGATATTGAGGGCCATGGCAAGAGAATTCTTGTTATCGAGGACGAGGAGAGAGTCAGGGAGTTTACTGTGAGCGGACTCGACAGGAGTGGATACAAGGTTTTTGCTGCTTCTAATGCCAGAGAGGCTGAGGAGATTTTCAAGCGGGAAGGTGGTAATTTTAATCTGGTAATGAGCGATGTTGTTTTGCCAGATAGAAGCGGGGTAGATTTGGTTAAGGAGTTTTTAACACAGAAGCCAAATCTGAATATACTTTTTAGCAGCGGTTATACAGATTACCATATTCGATGGCCAATTATACAGAAGAGAGGATTCCGTTTTCTTGAAAAGCCCTATGCACTCGGTGATTTGCTGCGTGTCATAGGAGAACTTGCAGCTTAGATTCTATTTACTCAGATAGAGAGTCAATGAGGTGGTGAAAATGTTCGGCAATCTCAAGCTTCGAAGCAAAATGTTACTCTTTATTTTAACCACTAACATTGCCATTCTGTCAATAATATATCTTATTTATTTCAGATTTTCTAAGAAGATACTTATTACAGAATCACAGGAGAAGGCATTAGAGAAGGTTAATATTATGGTCAGTCGGTGGGAGGGATATATAAATGAAAAGGCAAAGATAGCATGGACTTTTTGTCAGCAGCCACGGATAACAAGATGGCTCGAGACCAATAGAGCAAAGAAGGTAGATGAGACAAAGGATGCAGTATATAAAGAAATAAAAAGCTACTTTCTTACACTCATGGAAGGCGATCCTGATATCAACTATGCATTTCTTGGTAGTGAGAAGTCTCAGTGGTATTATGAACCGATCGAAAGGGAACTTCCAGATGATTACAAGATTGGAAACAGGCCGTGGTTTCAGAAGGCAAAGAAGCTCGGTAAACCCTACTTTTTTGTAAATGCTGACATCCTTGATGGAGTGATATATGTGTCTTATATTTTTCCGATATATAACCAGCAGGGCAGGTTTCTGGGTGCAGGTGGTGTGGATATAGGTATTGATAAGATGGATAAGTTTATGTCAAGACTCGATGTATATAAAACGGGCTATGCATTTGTGGTGGATGAGGAGGGGAAGATTTTATACCATCCCAATAAAGAGTATGTATTAAAGAAGAAGCTGAGCGATTTTAAAGATAATATGAAGGACTATCAGAATATCGAAACTCTGATGGATAAGATAAGCTCGAATCCGAGTGGAATCGAGAGGGTAGTTTTCAATGGAAGCGATAGATACTTTATCTATAAAACGATTCCCGATTTAGGCTGGACCTTAATACTCAGCGTATCAACAGGAGAGATCAATTCACCGCTTGTGGTATTGTCGAGGATGTCGGTAGTGGTAATAGTAGTTTCGCTTTTTCTTCTTGTGGTGGGGATACACTTTTTGTCTGGTACGATAACCAGGCCGCTGAAGGAGCTTGTTTCAAGGCTTCGCGACATAGCTCAGGGTGAGGGTGATTTGGTGAGTCGTATGGAAGTGAGGGGCAGAGATGAGACTGGAGAGCTTGCGAGGTGGTTCAACATATTTGTAGAGAAGCTACACGATATTATATCGAAGGTAAAGAGCAATACGATAGAGGTAGCGGCAGCGATAGGAGAGATAAGTGCGACCTCATCGCAGCTGGCCAGTGGAGCAGAGGAGCAGACGAGTCAGACCAGTGAGGTAGCGGCCAGTGTACAGGAGATGACAGCTGCAATAGTACGGAACTCACAGAATGCGCGACAGACGGCAGAGATAGCAGTAGTTGCAGGTGAGAGGGCAGGTGGAGGTAGTAGAGCGATGGAGGGGACAAAGGATAGCATGGAGCAGATAGTTTATTCTGCTACAAGGACGAAGGAGCGAATGGAGGAGTTGTTTGAACGGATAAAGGAGATAGGAGAGATACTGTGGATGATAGACGACATAGCTTCTCAGACGAATGTTTTAGCGTTGAATGCATCGATAGAGGCGGTGAGTTCGGGAGCAGAGGGTAGGGGATTTGGAGTAGTGGCCTCAGAGGTTCGCAAGCTTGCTGGTCGTACATCAGAGGCGACCAAGGCTATAGCAGAGAGGATACATTCCATACAGGAGGATGCGGGTAAGGCGTTTGAGTCAGTGTTGGAGGTATTTGATTTGGTAGAGCGGGGTCGTGATTCAGTAGAGACGACAGAGAAGGTATTGGGAGAGATAGTACATTCGGTATCGGAGGCGATTCCCAAGATAGAGCAGATAGCTTCTGTTTCAGAGGAGCAGAGCAGGGGAGCAGAGGAGATATCGAGGAGTGTTAACATGATAAGCAGCATAACGCGACAGACGGCAAGTGGTGTTGAACAGATGGCCTCTGCCACAGAGAGACTCAACCAGCAGACTGAAATGCTGAAAGAACTTGTGAGCCAGTTTAAACTAAATGGAGAGTAATTTACGGTCAAGATAAAAAATAGATTTAATTATCCTTAGAGGCTTCAAATGTTTAAAAACTTAAAACTTAGAAGTAAACTCATGATCTTCGTTATTGGTATAAACATATTAATTCTGGCGGTAATATATTTTGTATATTTCGGTTTTTCAAGAAAAATTCTAGTCAGAGAAACCCAGAACAAGGCGATGGAAAAACTCAATACTGTTGTTTTTGATTTCCAGGGTTATCTTTCGGAAAAATCAAAGATAGCATGGACGTTTAGCAGAGACCCGATATTAATAAGGTGGCTTGAAAAGAATGATAAAAGATTGGTTGATATAAACAGCGATAAAGACTTTAGAATAATATTTAATCACTTCAAGAGTCTGGTTGAGAGTGATCTTGAGATAGCCTCTGCATTTGTAGCGAGTGAGAAGACACAGTGGTATTATGAATATTCGAGGGGAGTAGGACAGCGAAAGTTAGCAGATGATTACAGAGTCGGAAAGAGGGAGTGGTATATAAATGTTGTAAAAGCAGGAAAGCCCTGTTTTGATGTGGATATAGATGTAATTAGTAATGAGTTGAAGATCAACTACAGGCATCCCATTTATGATAAGAATGGCAATCTTTTAGGAGTAGGTGGTATCGATATCCTCTTTGAAAAATTTAAGGAAATAATGATCAAGTTGGGCGATGTATTTAATACTGGAGAGGTTTATTTAATAGATCGTGAGGGTACTTTTTTATATCATCCTGACAAGGAATTTGTATTAAAAAAGAAGATACAGGATCTTGCTGCTGATAATAAGAGATTTGTTGGCATAGAGGATGTTTTTCAGAGGATGAGTGCAGGACAGGAGGGAATTGCTCGTGTTGTTTTTGATGGTAAAAAGAGATATTTCATGTATAGACAGGTTCCCTTTTTAGGCTGGACCTTAATACTCAGCGTATCAACAGGAGAGATCAATTCACCGCTTGTGGTATTGTCGAGGATGTCGGTAGTGGTAATAGTAGTTTCGCTTTTTCTTCTTGTGGTGGGGATACACTTTTTGTCTGGTACGATAACCAGGCCGCTGAAGGAGCTTGTTTCAAGGCTTCGCGACATAGCTCAGGGTGAGGGTGATTTGGTGAGTCGTATGGAAGTGAGGGGCAGAGATGAGACTGGAGAGCTTGCGAGGTGGTTCAACATATTTGTAGAGAAGCTACACGATATTATATCGAAGGTAAAGAGCAATACGATAGAGGTAGCGGCAGCGATAGGAGAGATAAGTGCGACCTCATCGCAGCTGGCCAGTGGAGCAGAGGAGCAGACGAGTCAGACCAGTGAGGTAGCGGCCAGTGTACAGGAGATGACAGCTGCAATAGTACGGAACTCACAGAATGCGCGACAGACGGCAGAGATAGCAGTAGTTGCAGGTGAGAGGGCAGGTGGAGGTAGTAGAGCGATGGAGGGGACAAAGGATAGCATGGAGCAGATAGTTTATTCTGCTACAAGGACGAAGGAGCGAATGGAGGAGTTGTTTGAACGGATAAAGGAGATAGGAGAGATACTGTGGATGATAGACGACATAGCTTCTCAGACGAATGTTTTAGCGTTGAATGCATCGATAGAGGCGGTGAGTTCGGGAGCAGAGGGTAGGGGATTTGGAGTAGTGGCCTCAGAGGTTCGCAAGCTTGCTGGTCGTACATCAGAGGCGACCAAGGCTATAGCAGAGAGGATACATTCCATACAGGAGGATGCGGGTAAGGCGTTTGAGTCAGTGTTGGAGGTATTTGATTTGGTAGAGCGGGGTCGTGATTCAGTAGAGACGACAGAGAAGGTATTGGGAGAGATAGTACATTCGGTATCGGAGGCGATTCCCAAGATAGAGCAGATAGCTTCTGTTTCAGAGGAGCAGAGCAGGGGAGCAGAGGAGATATCGAGGAGTGTTAACATGATAAGCAGCATAACGCGACAGACGGCAAGTGGTGTTGAACAGATGGCCTCTGCCACAGAGAGACTCAACCAGCAGACTGAAATGCTGAAAGAACTTGTGAGCCAGTTTAAACTAAAGGACGATTTGGGTTAATATTTTCAATGTTTGTTAAGTATAAACAATATCAGGTATTTGCGTGAATGTTGTGAACCACAAACACAGTATTATCGGCTGTTTGGTAATCATTCTTCAAAATAGATCAAATAAACTCTATCATTAAAAATTAAACGAAATATGGTTATTGTTCCAAATCGACCCTCTTGATAATATAATGGACTCCTACCTCTGAAACTCCCTTAATTTTTTGGACAGTATCTTCTTCCTCGATATTCTCCTACTACCATATACAATAATCATCTATTTATTCTCTAACCCTGTTTTATTGAGTGCAATATAAGCATCGAAATTTTACCTGTGGATCTTCCCATACACCAAAATTGTCATCGATTTTTAATACTAACGACCGAATTGTGTATACCTATCTATATCCCGCGTCGATTAAGTCATTCACAGAACCAAATGGATAGGGTGGCTTTAGATATCCTGCAAGGAATCGGTAAATCTTCAATCTGATTTTCTTGGCCATCATTGTGTCGAGACGGTCAAAACTGTGTCCACCTGGTGCATCCTGAAAGATTTCATACTCAAACTTTTTACCGGCTGCTTTTAGAGATTTTATTAAATGTTCGACTTCGAGAACATTTACATCTTCATCATTTGTATTTGTATGGATCAGGAGTGGTGTCTGTAGTTTGTCTGCCTGCCATGCTGGTGAGCGTCTGCGGTATTCCTCGACATTTTGATAGGCTGTCTGGCCAATATGATATTTTGCAGAGTAGAGATCACGATACCCCTGGGTCTTGTATCCCATACGTGCAATGAGGTCGCTTACAGGTACTCCGGCAAAGGCCACCTTATAGTCTTTTGGGTGTGAGAAGATGTTCATAAGAGTTATAAGCCCTCCGTGGCTCCATCCCAGAATGCCCACACGATTCTTGTCTACAAAATTATAATTTTCAATCATATAGTTGCGACTTGCATAGACATCCTCTATTTCCAATCCACCATAATCGATCAGCTCATACATGCCCCTGCCATATCCGGTGCTGCCTCTATATTCGGGTGCAATTACGATGTATCCCTGGGCCATGAGCTCACGGATTATGTGTGTATAATAGGTGGAGAAATTGCTGTGAACACCTCCATGGGGAAATACGAGAAGAGGATATTTTTTACTCCTGTCGATCTTCTTTGGTATAAATATGTATGAATAAAATTTGATTGGGTTGCCTGCACCCTGTGCATTGGGGTTGGGTATATTTCGTGGTGGAGGCCCAACATGACGGACCTTATCTATATATGCTACATCTCCAACCTTGTGATACCAGAGGATGTCGTCGATTGCCTTCTCTATAACATCAAACGAATGGTAGAGGTTATAGAAACGGCGCTCTAGATTGTCGAGTCTCTTCTCTATTGATTGTAGCGAGGACTGTGCCGTCAAAGATTTTAATTGAAATGTAAATAGTAATACAAGGGCTACAAGTAGAATAACAAATCTCGATCTTTTTCTCATTGTTCTATCCTCCATAGTATTGACAATTAATGTTAAATATAGCCTTTGAAATGCAATTGTGCAATATATTTTATTCCAATCATTACAGATATTTAATATTTTTATTCTTGGAATATTTAAAATCTATTTTAAATTACAGACCAATGTAACTGGATGTTTAAACTAAGATTACTAAATTTATTGTTTGGATTATACCATGAAGAGTAGAATCGTGAAATATTATGGACAGACTCTTGTAGCACTCATCATTATGTTTCTTTTATCACAGTTGTATGGCTATGTGGCCTTTGAAAACAAATCTGTTGTGCTTGTCGATAAGGATGGTAAAAGATATATTACTGCAGTTAGGAGAAGGAAGAGGATCGTAATAGATGGTAGACTAAACGATTCTGCATGGAAGGATGTAAAGTTTCAGTCAAACTTTATCCAGAGAGAACCTCATGAGGGAGAGGTCTCTACAGAGCGGACAGAGGTAGGAGTTCTTTACGATTCTGAGAATATCTATTTTGGTTTTAGGTGTTACGATTCAGAAGCAGATAAGATAATTGCTAAGGAGATGCGCAGAGACGCCATGGTTTATCAGGACGATTTCTTGGAGATTGTGATTGATACCTATCATGATCACAGGAGCGGTTTTTATTTTTCTACAAATCCGAACGGATCGAAACGCGATGCGGTGCTGGCAAATGAAGGAAGAGATTACAATGAGGCGTGGGATGGAATATGGAGTTGTAAGGCAAGAGTTGAGAATAATGGATGGTTTTGTGAGATAGCAATACCCTGGAAGACTCTTAGATTTGAGTCCAAGGCAGAGAGTGTCTGGGGAATAAATTTTGCCAGGATGATCAGGCGCAAGAATGAGTATGTATTCTGGCAGCTTGTACCAAGGGACAGGGGATACTTTGGGATGTTCAGGATTTCTGAGGCAGGCAATCTGATAGGGCTGAAGAACCTTAGGATGGGGGGAAATCTGGAAATGAAGCCCTATTTTGTTAATGGGATCGAGAATGATGAGGTTACAGATTTTCAGGAGGAGGGAGTCACAGATATTGGTCTTGATGCCAAAATCTCTCTCACGGCAAACATGGCAATGGATATAACACTTAATACCGACTTTTCTCAGGTCGAGGCAGACAGGGAGCAGATCAATCTAACACGTTTCTCGCTCTATTTTCCCGAGAAGAGGGAGTTTTTTCGTGAGGGGGCTGAGATATTTTCGTTTGGCAGCAGTGGAGGCGCAATGCGATTTTTCAGGGGATATGGTGGGGGTGAGAATATGGAGCTGTTCTACAGCAGACGCATTGGATTGGTGAATGGTCATGAGGCGCGCATAATAGGCGGAGTAAAATTAATAGGCAAGGTGGGAGATTACCATATTGGTGCTCTGAACATGCTCACAGACGAAGTAGTCTTGGATCCTCAAAATCCAGAGGACAGGATAAGGCCGACAAATTTTTCTGTGCTGAGAATCAGAAGAGATGTATTGAGGAGAGGCTCCATAGGAGTGATGGTCTTGAATAAGGAGGAACTGAGGTCTGATTATTACAACAGATCCTTTGGAGTAGATGTTTATCTCCCACTTAACAACTATTTTAATATTGGAGGATATATAGCAGCAACACTCGATCCGGATCAAGATTTTATGAGCAGAGAATATATAAATAAGAATCTTGCATATCGTCTTGGCATGTCATACCAGACCGATCTGTGGCGTTTTCATCTCTATCATGTCGATGTTGGCGCGGAGTTTAATCCAGAGATGGGATTCATACGAAGGGTCGATTATCGTTATACAGACGCACAAATGAGATATTCACCAAGGCCTGAGAATTCTTCACTTGTTCGTCAGTATGGATATCAATTAAATGGGAAATATAGATCCGATCATACAGGAAGGATGCTCAACAGCGACATCTCTGCATCTTTTTCAATAAGTTTTCAGAACAGTTCACGGATCTCGTTGAGCGTTAGCAAGAAAGATGAGTTTCTGCCCTTTGATTGGGAGGTAAGGCCAGGATTTTTAATACCAGAAGATGTTTATTCTGGTTACAGCTGCTCGATAAGAGGAAACAGTGATTTCAGCCGTCCGATCTCTGTGAGAGGAGGCCTGAACTATGGAGACTACTATACAGGTAAAAATTTTAGGGCAGGATTGAACACAAGCATTACAAGTTTAAAACGGATAAGAATGGAGATTGAATATAATTACAACTATGTAAGACTGCCGGAAGGAGATTTCAAGGCAAATACTATGGGACTGAGGATGTTTTTCTTCTTTTCTACAGAGTTTTATTTCAAAGCCTATATGCAGCTAAACGATGATAAGCTTTACTACAATGGAAAAGAAAAAATTGTAAGCAATCTAATGCTCAGGTATATATACTCTCCTGGAAGTGATCTCTACCTTGTTTACAACGAGATTAGAATGCGAGGCCCGGGCGCAGACATTATAACAAACAGGGCCTTCATGCTCAAGCTTACTGTATTCTGGAGAGGTTAACTATAAGGTTGGTCTGTTTAATTGGATCAGCCTTACAGTTTGTTATTTATCAGTTTAGAAATATATTGTAATAATAAGATTTGGTGCAGTGCTCAGGCCAAAATAGCTAACAGAACTTTTTGATGAAGATTTTGCAGCCAATCCCTGCGGGGAACTCGAGAGTGTATGTTTTGTTTCAGTTTTGTTCCAGGTTTTATAATTTTTATAATATAGACGATATTCTGCAGATATCTCTATATTTTTTACCGGACGATAAGAGCAACCGAGTATTCCTCTTATGAGCCATCCTATGAGGCATACTTCCTCTTTATAGTATTCATAATCGGTGTTCTGGTGACTTGAAGAGAAGCCGGTTCCAGCTCCAACATACGGAACGATGTAACTTTGGTGCAGTGGTTTTATTGCATCTAGGCCGAATCCAAATGCTCTTGCTGTAGTTGTAGAACCGTTCTTTGTGCTCGAAAAGCCCATATCGAACATTCCCCTGAGAGCAAGGTTATCTTTCATATACCAGATTCCGCCTATTCCACCATCGAATTCTGTTGGATTAAGTTCGTCGAGTGTGAATATAATTCCTTTTTTATCTTTCATTGTCTCCTGTGAAAATGCAATATTAGTTATAAAACACAGTAAAAAAATTACGATTAATAACTTTTTCATGACAAACCTCCATGGGGTTATAAGATGTATAAGAGAATATTTCAAAATTTATATTGAACTTGCTATATTTTAGTGGACACAGAGTTAAGCACTATTTATATTATACAC
>CAZYVD010000029.1:0-31015 GCA_964651045.1 uncultured bacterium | reverse complement strand
CAGGGTTCTGTGAGGGACATTAAACCGAAAGGAGGTAAAGATGTCTACTCGACAATCACCGAAAATGTTTCTTCCAAAAATAAGAGCACCTTTTATTACCATGATTGTTTTAATTTTCTTTCTATCTGTTTTGGTTGCAGAAACAGGAAGTGTCGATATATCTGGAAAGTGGAAGGGGCAGATAGAAATACCAGGAATGAACCTCGAAATAACTATAGATTTCAGTAAAGACAAGAGCAGTGAATGGAGCGGCAGTATAGATATACCGGCCCAGCAGGCCAGAGATCTGCCGTTAGCAGATATTTCTGTTGATAATAAGAATGTATCCTTTAAAATATCAGGGATTCCTGGTGATCCAACGTTTAATGGGATCGTTTCTCAGGAGGGTGATTCTATAAACGGGAAATTCAGTCAGGGTGGACAGACCTTTGATTTCTATCTTGTGAGGGAGGAGATTGAGGAGGCTGAAGAGAAAACACTCCATCAAAACGAGATTCTCGACCGCATCAGAGCCTTTGTTGATTCTACCATGAAGATATGGAAGGTTCCTGGACTTGGCATGGCAATTGTGAAGGATAATGAGGTTATACTGGCAGAAGGATTTGGAATGAGAAGCGTTGAAGAGAGTCTGCCTGTAACTTCAAAAACTCTATTTGCGATTGGGTCCTGTACAAAGGCATTTACATCCGCTGTTTTGGGAGTACTCGTGGATGAGGGAATGATTGACTGGAATGAGAAGATTAGAAATTATATTCCTGAATTTAGATTGAAAGATGAATTTGCAACTCAGAGGATGACTGTTTTGGATCTGGTAACTCACAGATCGGGTCTGCCGCGTCACGATCTGGTCTGGTACAATTCGCCTGCTACAAGAGAGGAGCTTTTTAGGCGATTAAGATATTTGGAGCCCAGTAAAGATTTCAGAAGCGTTTTTCAGTATCAGAATCTCATGTTTATGACTGCTGGTTACCTTGCAGGCCGTGTATCTGGGAAAAGTTGGGAAAATCTGGTTCAGGAGAAAATATTTGATCCCCTAAATATGAAAAATTCCAACTTCTCTGTTGATATATCACAGAAGAGCAGTGACTTTGCACTTCCATATAAAGAAAAGAATGATAAGGTTGTTAAGATACCATTCAGAAACATAGACAATGTAGGGCCTGCAGGCTCGATAAATTCGAATGCCGAAGAGATGGCCAGGTGGATAATTGTTCATCTAAACAAAGGAAAGTATAAAGATAAACAGATAGTCTCTGAGGCACAGATAGTAATGATGCATACTCCGCAAATGGTTGTGCCAGGCCCAATGCGGTATGACGAAGCATCTGAAGTTACTTATGGTATGGGTTGGTTCATCAGGACATACAGAGGCCATAAACTGGTATATCATGGTGGAAACATTGATGGTTTTTCTGCACTTGTTTCTCTACTGCCGAGAGATGGGATAGGTATTGCCATACTTACAAACCTGAATGGAACACCATTGCCGACTATAATTAGTTATTATGCCATAGACCTTCTTCTGGGTAAGAAACCGGTTGATTGGAACTCGAGGATAAGACTCCAGCAGGAGAGTGCAAAGAAGGCAGAGGAGAAAAAGAGAGAAGAGGAGAAGCCTATAAAGGGTACAAGACCGTCGCATAGACTGGATGAGTATGCTGGAGATTATGAGAACCCAGGATATGGAGTAATTCACATTAAAAAGGTAGGGAAGAGACTCATTGCTTCGTATAATAGTATAGAATCTTCATTAAAACATTTTCACTACGACATCTTTCAGGCTACTGAAGGAGAAATGGCTGATGCAAAATTGAAGTTTTTGTTCCACACTAACTGGAAGGGAGATATTGATAAGGTTTCTGTTCCTATCGAAAGAGCTGTTGATCCAGTAGTTTTTGTACGCAAGGCTTCAGAAGAGATGTCGAATCCTGAGTTTCTTTCTAAATTTATTGGCAAATATGAAATATCAGGCCAGATAATAACGGTAACAATGCAGGGCAAAAATACTTTAGTGGCTGTAGTGCCCGGTCAACCTTCATACAGGCTGGTTCCATATAAGGGTACAGAGTTTAATCTAAAGGATCTCACAGGTTTCAGCATTGAATTTAAATTGAATAAAAAAGAAGAGGTTGTAGAGGCAATTTTTAAACAGCCTAATGGTGTTTTCAGTGCAAAAAAGATAGAATAGATTTGGATAGGAAGTGTTACAAACAGTAAATAGGGGTCTTGGATCACTTCAGGGTGGTTCGAGGCCTTTTTTATTTTAAAATGGTTTATTAAAATATGGAGGAGATGAGAATATGTTGAATCGTAAAAAATTATTTACATTTATTTTTATTATGTTTGCAGCTCAAGTAGCATTCTCACAGCTCAGTCCGTATGTAAACTGGACACTGCTTCCAGACAATCAGATGGATGAAATTGTAGGTGAGGCTTCCGGAGAGACGGCATGGAATACAATAATGGAGACGGGCGGCTATAATAAGGATCGGTTATCAGACGAATACAGATCGACATTTTATGAGTCTAAGTATATATATGATCGGCTGAAGCAGTATGGTCTTCCTGGAGCTGCGATCGAAAGGTTTCCGGGAGGAGAGGTCTGGGATGGAATCAGGGGTGAGCTCTGGGAGGTAAAACCACTTCATCAAAAGCTTGCTTCTTATAGGGACATGACTGCGATGCTTGTAAGAGGAAGCAGTCCTGCAGATGTGGAGGCAGAGCTTGTATGGATAGGAACTGGAAAAGAAGAGGATATCGACAGTACAACAGTGACTGGAAAGATTGTTGTTACTGAAGGAAGTATCTATACTGCACATCGAATTGCATGTATCAAATATGGGGCACTCGGAGTTGTAGCGATCAGCATGTCAAGGCCTTATCTCGATCCCATCCAGATTCCATGGCGTGGAATTGGAGGGAGAGGGGGGCAAGAGAGCAAATTTGGTTTTTATCTTCCATACAGGAGTGGTTATTTCTTAAAGAAAAGACTTCTTAACGGCGAGAAGATCACGGTTCATGCAGTTGTGGAATCCAAGATGGAAAAGTATGAGATACAGGATGTTGTATGTCATATTCCTGGTACGGATCCGGATGCTGGCGAGGTCATATTTTCAGCACATCTCTTTGAAGGAATCGTAAAGCAGGGTGCAAATGATAATAAGTCTGGCAGTGCAGCCATACTCGAGGTAGCAAGAGTGCTGCACGGATTGATAGAGGAGGGAAGGCTTCCACGTCAGAGGAGAACGATACGTTTTGTCTGGGGACCGGAATTCTCAGGAATAGGTCGATGGGTAAAAAACAACAAAAGGCTCATGGAAAAAACTCTATGCAACATAAACATGGATATGGTTGGCGAATGGCTGACCAAAAATAAGGCGTATATGTCTCTAATAAGGACAAGCTATGGAAATCCTCATTATATAAATGACGTAATGGAGAACTACTACAGATATGTTGGAAAGAGGAGCAGAGAACACATCCATACAAGAAGCAGCGGTTCGACAGTATTTCAGAGGATCGTTGCTCCAACAGGGGCAGACGAGCCATTCTATTACACAATTGAGCCTCACTATGGCGCTTCTGATCATGAGGTTTTCAATGACTGGGGAGTGGGAGTACCGGGTGTCATGATGATAGCATGGCCAGATCAATGGTATCACACATCTGGCGACAGGGTGGACAAGTCGGATCCGACGCAGCTAAAACGGGTTGTCATCATTGGTGCAGCAGCGGCCTATACGATTGCCAGTGCAGATGATGATATGGCAATCAGAATAGCTGGAGAGATTGCCGCAAATGGCACCAGGCGTCTGGCACGCAAGTTCATGCTTGCTCAGGAAAGATTAAACAGAGCTACTCCTGAAAGCATAATAGAGTGTTATAAAATGGCAAGGTCGATCATAAACGCTTCGATAAAGAATGAGGAAGAGACGCTCAGATCTGTACTCGAACTTGCGACAGATAAAAAGAGGGTTTCAGGATATGTAAAAGAGATGTTGAAGGTTGTCGATACGGTTGGGAATTGCCATCTCCAGGCCATAGAGAGACACATGAAGGCTGTTGCAGAAAGGTTAAAAATAGAGCCGCCAGAGGTTATATTAACAGACCTTGAAAAAGAGGCCTCTCTATTGATCCCCAGACCCACAGAGCTTGTGAAGAAGGCAGGATACAGGGGATATTCTGAATATATCGATAAGGTTTCGAAGGAAGCCAGGGAAAAGTATAAATATAGATGGAGAGATATTGCAAGTATGAGCGATCTGAGGTGCTGCATCAATGGAAGAAACAGCGTGATTGAGATAAAGTGGATGCTCGATGCCCAGTACGGCAGGAGTTCTGATCTGAAGAGCATTTTAAACTATCTGCAGATTCTCAAGCTTGCAGGCTTGATTGAAATGTAAAAAAATAATTTTTAGGAGAATTAGCCATGAAGAGAGTAACAATTTATTCATTTCTTTTATTTATCTTGCTGTTTGTTGCTATTTCAGGGGCAAACACCAAGAGACTGATCGGAGCCAGATTTCCTGCAGTTTCACCGGATGGCAAGATGATAGCATTTTCATATATGGGTGATATATGGTTGGTGCCAATTAGTGGCGGGATGGCAGTCAGATTGACCGATCATAAGGGGTATGATCGTGAACCTATATGGTCGCCAGATGGAAGATGGATTGCATTTACATCAAACAGAAGCGGAAACAACGATGTATATACAATCAAAGTTGAAGGCGGAATCCCAAAACAGTTAACCTATTACACAGGCAGTGATGTTGCAACAGACATTTCACCAGATGGAAAGTGGATTTTCTTTTCATCCGACAGGCATTCATCTTCGAGCATTTTTAGGATCAGTGTAGATGGAGGGAATCCAGAACCTGTTTTAGACACCTACTGGAGCTGGCCTTATTGTGCAAAGATAGATCCATCCGGGAGGAGGATTCTTTTCTCTCTTGGAACAGAAAATCGATACTGGTGGAGGAAGGGATATAGAGGAAGTAACAGTTCTAAAATATGGATGTTTGATATGGTTGGGAAAGAACCATCGATTGTTGTGGAAGATTCCAGCAACAGCTTCTGGCCTTACTGGAGCCCGGAAGGTAGAGGCGTCTATTTTGTGAGTGATCGACAGTTTCAGAACTACAATATCTGGTATGCAGAGAATGGAGATGATGAGTTAAAGCCTGTTACAAGATTTAAGAGTGGTGATGTAAGATGGCTCTCTGTTGCAAGAAGAGGAGAGATTGCAGTCTATGAGAGGAATTTTGGAATATGGATGACAGATCTTAAGAGTGGTGATTCCAGACAGATAATGATTGAGGCACCTGCCGAGGAGAAGGAGAACAGAGTATTCTATAAAAAAGATGGTTCTGTTAGTGAGTACAGCCTTTCGCCGGATGGGAAAAAGATTGCTGCAGTAGTAAGGGGAGAGATATTCATTGTATCCAGTAAGGGTGGATATGCAAGAAACATTACTAATTCTCCATGGAGGGAGAGAGATGTAGACTGGAGTAAAGATTCGAGAAAGGTTGTGTTTGTCTCGGATATGGACGGAAATCCTGAGATATATATGATTTCTGCACTCGGCAATGATAAACCAGTAAGGCTTACCAGATCGGAGGAGGATGAGCTCAGCCCAACCTTTTCGCCCGATGGGAAAATGATAGCATACTACAGGGGAAAGAGAGAGCTGAGGATTATGACAAAAGATGGAAAAAATGATAGACTGGTTCTGGAAGATGACTTTGGAGGCCGTTTTGCAGCTTCTTTTTCTTGGTCTCCTGACAGCAGATATCTTACTGTTGCAGTGTGGAGAAATGGTAACCGCGATCTATTTGCAGTTGAAGTAGAGTCTGGGGAGAAGACTTTGTTAACAAACACCGCTTATGATGAACAGGATGGTAAATGGCTTCCTGATGGAAGCGGAATAATCTTTAGATCAAACCGTTTTGGACACAGTTTTCCTGAGTTTACAGGAAAGTGGGATCTATATCGTCTCTATCTAGAGCCGAAGAAGCCAGAGTTTGAGGAGGATGAGTTTGAGAAGTTATTTGCAAAAAAAGAAAATAATAACAGGAAGAATCCAGAGGCAAAGTTTGAGAAGATGTTTTTGAAAAAACAATCAAAGAAGAGGATAAAGATCAGGCTGGAGGATATAGATCGCCAGACAGAGAGTGTAACGAACACGCTTGGAGATGATGGAGAATTTATAATTTCACCATCTGATTCTGCCACAATCTACTTTGTCTCTAATATCGATGGAAAGCGTCATCTCTGGAAGATGAGTCTCAAGAAAAAGGAGCAGGGCAAGTTTGAGCCATTCATGTCATCCATAACAGGGTTGAGGAGTCTGCAGTGTGATTCAAAAGGCAAATATCTCTATTATCTAAGCCGTGGAAAGATTGGAAAGATTGATTTAAAGTCAAAAAAGAACAGTCGCGTTTCGTTCAAGACAAAAATAAAGATAGACAAGACCGCCGATTATGAACAGATGCTCTCAGAGCTCTACTATACGCTGAAGTATTACTATTATGACTCCTCTCACCACAAGGTAGACTGGGATGATGTATACAAAAGGTTCAGGCCTGTTCTTGCACAGGTAAGAGAGGATAGAGACTTTTACGATTATGCAAACGAAATGATAGGCTACCTCAACTCATCGCATACTGGTATAAGGAGTCCCAGTGGCAGTGGAACCGAGAATCCAAGCGCACATCTTGGTGCTCTCTTTGATTTTTCTGGAAAGAGTGTGAAGTTTAAAAGGATCATCAAGAATGGACCTCTGTATGATCACAGAGATAGTGTTGCGGTTGGCGACGAACTCATAGCGATTGACCAGATGAGAGTCGACACTCAAACAAACATCTGGAAGGTTTTGAATGGAAAGTTGAATAAGAGAGTCGTTTTGAGGATCAGGAGCAAGAAATTTGGAAAGGAGATTGAAATAAAGGTAAAACCAATATCTGGGTCTGCAGAGAGAAACCTGCTTTTAGAAGAGTGGATAGAGAGTAGAAAGAGAATCGTAAAAGAGAGGAGTGGGGACAGAGTTGCATATATATATATGAGAGCTATGGGTTGGAGAGACTTGAGCCGCTTTCTCAAGGAACTCGAGAGGGAAGCGGTTCCGAGAGATGGTTTGATACTCGACATCAGATACAACTTTGGAGGAAATGTTCATGACAGAGTGATTCAGGCGTTGACAAAACCTGTATATGCGAAATGGCAGAAAAGAGGAATGAAGGAGACACAGCAGTCAACCTTTGGTTTTGCAAATAAACCTGTCGTATTGATGATAAATGAAGTCACGTTGAGTGATGGTGAAATGACTGCAAATGGGTTTAAAGAACTCAATAGAGGGAAAATAGTTGGCAACAGGACCTATGGATGGCTCATTTTTACGACAAGTGTTAGACTGCTCAATGGAGGCTCGTTTCGTCTTCCATTCTGGGGTTGTTATACACTCGATGGAAGGGATCTTGAAACATCAGGAGGTGTTAAGCCAGACGTAAAGATTGTAAACGATCTGAATCATGAACTAACCAATGAAGATCCCCAGCTCGATAAGGCAATAGAGTTGATTTTAAAAGAGATTCAATAGAGGAGATTAGATCATGAAAAAGAAAACATATTTAATTTTTGTAACCATTGTACTCTTTATTCTATCTGCTTCTCAAGCACAGAAGGGCGGTACGAATCTGTTCCCATTGAGCGTAGAGAAGATTATGAGAGATCCAAAATGGATTGGAACTTCTCCAAGCAACATATTTTGGTCTGAGGATGGAGAGAAAATCTATTTCAGATGGAATCCCGAGGAGGCATTAAGCGATTCTCTCTATTTTGTATCCAAAGATGGTGGAGAACCTGAGAAGGTTACAAGAGAAGAGAGGATGGCTCTTCCATCCAGAGATGGGGATTATGATAAAGAGAGAACGAGAAAGGTCTATTCAAAGAATGGTGATATATTCCTGCTTCACATCGAGAGTGGTATTGTAGATCGGCTAACAAACACGATTGATTATGAGACAGATCCAAATTTCACAGGGGATGAGAAAAAGATAACGTTCATCAAAGACGATAATCTCTATATGCTATATCTCGATGATGAAAAGTTAGTACAGATTACAAATTTTCAGACAGGCATGGAACGCAACAGGTCTGACTCAAAGAGTGAGCAGGATAAGTGGCTGAGCAGGGAAGCATTAAAGCTGAGCAAGATATTGAAAAAAAGAAAGGAAATAAGAGAGCTTTCGAGAAAGAACAGAGAGGCTGAGAGACCGAAAAGGCCGATCGCAATAAATATTGCGGGCAAGAGCCTTGTTGATGTTGCTCTTAGCCCTGATGAGAGGTTTGTAACATTTATTTTGAGGAGTTCTCCCCACGGTGTAAAAAGGACAATAGTTCCACAATATGTCACAGAGTCGGGATATACAGAGACCATGAGTTCAAGATCCAAGGTGGGTGCACCCTATGGATTCTATGATTTTGGTATATATGATACCCAAAGAGATACTGTATATTATCTTTCCACTGATAAAATTCCAGGAATCGGTGATAAGCCTGAATATCTCAGGAATTACAAGAAGCAGAAGATTGGTAAAAAGAAGAAAAAAGAAAAACAGTTGAAGGATAAAGTTAAAAAGGATGTTCGCCGTGTAATGTTTTCAGGTGCAAAATGGTCTGAAGATGGCAAATATTGTGTAGTAGATATATTTTCTCTGGATAACAAAGACAGATGGATAATGAGACTTATTCCAGAGAGCGGAGAGCTCAGGCTTCTCGACCGTCAGCATGACGAGGCATGGCTTGGTGGGCCTGGAATCAGAAGCTGGTGGGGTGGTGCAAACATAGGCTGGATGCCAGATGGTACACATATCTGGTTTCAGTCAGAAGAGTCGGGTTACTCACATCTCTATACTGTGGATGTTGAAACAGGGGAGAAGAGACAGCTGACCAGTGGGAAATTTGAGATCTATTCACCCAAAATATCAAGAGATAAAAAATACTGGTATTTTACTGCCAATAAGGAACATCCCGGAGTACGCCACTTCTACCGTATGCCGATAGATGGCGGAGAGATGGTACGTATTACTTCCATGACAGGAGGAAACGAGGCTATTCTTTCACCAGATGAAAAATTGATAGCCCTTCGTTACTCATCATCGAATCGTCCATGGGAGTTGTATATTATGGAAAACAGACCGGGCGCAGAACCGCAAAAGATAACTAATTCCATAAGCGATGAGTTTTTATCCTATCCATGGAGAAAGCCTGAGGTGATAACCTTTAAGGCAAGAGATGGGGTAGAGGTCTATGCCAGGCTTTACAGGCCGTCTACTCCTGTTTCCGGGGGGCCTGGAGTGATTTTTGTTCATGGAGCGGGATACCTTCAGAATGCTCATAAATGGTGGTCGAGCTATTTTCGCGAGTATATGTTTAACAATCTGCTTGCGGATAATGGTTATTATGTGCTTGATATTGACTACAGGGGCAGCGCAGGATACGGCCGTGATTGGCGGACTGCTATCTACAGGCACATGGGCGGCAAGGATCTTACAGATCAGGTTGATGGGGCAAAGTTTCTTGTAGAAAAGTGTGGTGTCGATCCGAAGAAGATAGGAATTTATGGTGGATCATATGGTGGCTTTATTACCCTGATGGCAATGTTCACTGAGCCAGATGTCTTTGCAGCAGGGGCCGCACTCAGAGCAGTAACAGATTGGGCTCATTATAACCATGGATACACAAGCAACATCTTGAATACGCCAATAAGCGACAGTCTTGCCTACTATCAGAGTTCCCCGATATATTTTGCAGAAGGTCTGAAGGGTGCACTTCTAATGTGTCATGGAATGGTGGACAGAAACGTACATTTTCAGGACATAGTTCGTCTGACTCAGAGATTAATAGAACTTGGAAAGGAAAACTGGGAACTTGCGGTCTATCCCCTTGAAGGACATGGATTCGTGGAGGCTTCAAGCTGGACAGACGAATACAGAAGAATTTTCAAACTCTTTGAAGAGAATCTTAAATAGGGAGGAATGAGTATGATCAGCGGAATTCGTAAAGGACGCATTCCATATCAAAAGATATCCTGTATTGTGGTTATCCTCTCATTGATATTTGTCTTTTATGTTCGGCTGTTTGGAAGTAGTGACGAGGTTACTGCAATAAGGGCTGGATATATTATAACTGTAACAAAAGATACGATAGAGAACGGTACCATAATAGTAAGGGATGGATTGATCGAGTCTGTGGGTGTTGATGTTGTGATTCCTGCTGGTTGTTATGTTATCAATGCCGATACGATGTATGTCTATCCAGGGTTCATCGATGCTCATTCATCTGTTGCGATTTCTACCTCTGCCAAGAGCAGTTCGGTTACAGGGCCTCAGGGAGTTGAAGGTTCCATACAGCCTGTTGAATCACTCACTCCTCACAGGCTTGCAGCCGACATGTTGAACCCAAAGGATTCTAAAATCAAGAAGGTAAGAGAGTCGGGTGTGACAACTGTGCTGACAATACCGGATCGAGGCATTTTCATAGGACAGAGTGCCCTGATTAATCTGAATGATGGAACAGGAGAAGAGATGATTTTAAAATCGCCTGTTGCAATGCATCTTGGATATACTCGCAGTTCAGGGAAATATCCATCTACACTAATGGGGGTAATAGCATTTCAACGTCAGACGTTCTATGATGCAAAACACTACAAGCTTATCAGAGATAGATATAAAAAGCACAAAAGGGGAATCAAACGTCCTACACAAAACAAGGCTTTAGATGCACTGAATCTTGTATTGAACGGCTCAATGCCAATGATTGTAAATGTTAATAAAGAGAATGAGATTAAGCGGGCATTGAGGCTTTCGGAAGAGTTTAATGTAAAGTTTATCCTCAGTGGTGTTGTTGAAGGATGGAGGGTTGCTGATCTATTAAGAAATTATGAAATGCCGCTTATTGTGAGTCTTAATTTCCCAAAACCCGAAGATGTTACAGGATACTCATTTAAATTAAAAGTTGAGGGTCCAGAGAAGAGTGAAAAATCAGATAAGGATAAAGAAAAAGAAGAGACCGAGGAGGAGAAAGAGATCTATTCGAATCCTTCTGTTCTATCCAGTAAGGGATTAAAGCTGGCATTTACTTTTAGAGGAATAAATAAACCGGAAGATTTCAGAAAAAATATCATCAAGGCTGTGAAACACGGTATGAGCAAAGAGGAAGCACTGAAGGCAATCACAATCAATCCTGCAGAAATTTTTGGTGTGGAAGATCAGATAGGCAGTATTGAAGAGGGTAAGATTGCAAATCTGGTGATAATGACTGCAGATTTCTTTGATGAGAAGAGCACTGTAAAATATGTGTTTGTCGATGGGAAGAGGTTTGAGATCGAGAAGCCGAAGAAGAAAAAGAAAAGTGGCAATGAGGCAGATGTGGATGTTAGTGGTACATGGGATGCAACTGTTTCATCTCCAGATGGTGATGTTTCTGTAAAGATTATCTTTAAAGCGAGCGGTGAGGAGCTTACAGGTACGTTCAGCAGTGAATTTGGATCTGCAGAAATCTATGATGGTTCTATCTCTGGCAATCAAATAGAGTTCAGTGTTAAACTTTCAGTGGGAGGACAGGAGTTTGAAATGGTATTCACCGGCCAGGTAGAAGGGAATACCATAGATGGTACGGTCGATCTTGGTGTTATGGGAAGCGCTAGGTGGAAGGCTATTAAGCCCAACATAGTTTAGATCTTTTGGATATAAATAGAGTTGGAGGTATAGACCATGATAAAAAGGATGGCAAGAAAAGGCGGTTCCTTCTATTTCTTGATTTTTTCGATCATGATCACCATTCCTCTCTTTGCTCAACTAAAGATCGAGGGAAAGGGACCAGATCTAGTAATAAAGAATGCAACGATCATGACAGTAACAAATGGAACAATCGATGGTGGATCTATATGGATACACAATGGAAAGATAAAGGGGGTTGGAAAGCAGATAAAGACTCCAAGGGATGTCAGGATAATAGATGCTACCGGTTATTATGTGATTCCTGGGATAATCGATTCTCACTCTCACATGGGAATAGAGGGAGGAATAAACGAGGCCACAGGACAGGTAACACCAGAGGTTAGCATTCAGGATGTGATAAGGCATGACGATATCAGCTTTCAGCGTGCTCTGGCAGGCGGTGTGACAGCAATAAATACGCTGCATGGAAGTGCAAATGTGATAGGTGGTAGGAATGCGGTTATAAAGTTGAAGTTTGGGAAGCCCGCAGAAGAGCTATTTATACCAGGTGCAAAAGAGTCAATAAAATTTGCACTTGGAGAGAATCCAAAAAAGTCAAACATACCGATTACCAGAGGGCAAAGAAAGTTTCCTGCATCGAGAATGGGAATCGAATATACGATAAGAGAGGCTTTTACAAAGGCAAAAGAGTATCTGAGGAAATGGGATGAGTATGAGATGAAGAGGAAGGGCAAAATAAAATTAACAAAGTGGGAAAAAACAGCAGGACTCATTCCACCGAAACGAGACCTTCGTCTTGAGGCTCTGGCAGATATTTTACGCGGCAGGCTCGATATAATCTGTCATGCATACAGGGCAGATGAAATGTTGATGATCATGAGACTTGGCGATGAGATAGGATTTAAAGTAGGATCATTTGAACACTGTCTCGAAGGATATCGGATAGCAGATGAGATTGCAAGCCACGGTGTTGTGGCATCGATATTTGCAGACAGCTGGGCGTATAAGATGGAGGCCTTTGATGCCATTCCGTACAATGCTGCAATACTGCATGAAAGAGGAGTGCTTGTTACATGTAATTCTGATAGCCCAGAAAGAGTACGCAGATTGTTTCAGGAGGCTGCCAAAACAATAAAATATGGAGGACTTTCAGAAACAGAGGCACTCAGGACAATCACAATCAATCCGGCTATAAGGCTTGGAATAGATAACAGATGCGGTAGCATTGAGGTTGGGAAGGATGCAGATCTTGCGATATTTAACGGACATCCATTCAGCATTTATTCGAGAGTAGAAATGACAATAATTGAGGGAGAAATCTATTTTGACATTACCAGGGCAAAGACAACCGAGAAGGTTGTTGAAGGGCTTGTCAAAGATTAAAATGTGTGAATAAATTTGAGAGGCAGATTATGAGAATAGGATATATAAAAAGAGTTGGTGTCATTTTAATTGGTGCTGTCGTAATGGTGCTTGTTCCCTGTTTTTCGTTTGCCGGAGATTTTGTTATAAAGAATGGTACAATCATAACAGTAAAGGGAGACACTATACAAAATGGAACTTTGATTATCAAGGGAGACAGGATAGCAGCCGTTGGTCATGATGTGGAGGTCCCTGAGAATGCCGAGATTATCGATGCAAGGGGTTTGTTTGTATATCCTGGAATGATAGATGGTTCGTGTACACTCGGTTTGTATGAAATAGGGGCTGTTTCTGCAACCGTGGATGCATATGAGATAGGAACCTATAATCCGCACATAAAGGCAATGGCTGCATTAAATCCACACAGCGTTCATATTCCCATAAGCAGGGTAAATGGAATCACATCTGCATTGGTTGTTCCTGGTGGGGGGATAATCTCTGGACAGAGCGCCTTTATCAATCTTAATGGTTGGACTCAGGAGGAGATGGTATTGAAGTCTCCTGTAGGAATTCATATAAATTTTCCACGGCTTCCTGCAGATGATAGAAGAGGCATGAGGGCAAGGAGGCCTGGAGGTTCTGAAACGGTAAAGAAGAGGACAGAGAAGCAAATAAGTGAACTCATCGAGCTATTTAATAAGGCGAGGAGATATTCTGAAAGGTGGGAGAGTTATCTAAGGAGCAAGAAACTTCCTGCTCCGGAAAAAGACTTGATGCTCGAAGCACTAGTTCCGGTAATAAAGGAAGAGCTTCCAGTAATAATTTCTGTAAATGCAGAAAAAGATATAAAGAATGCAATCGAGTTTGTGGATTCCATGAAGGTCAAGGCCATATTCAGCGGAGTCAATGATGGATGGGAGGTGGCTCCACTTCTTGCAAAGCATAATATTCCTGTGCTTGTGGGACCGGTTCTTCAGACCCCCGGCCCCAGAGATCCATTTGATGCTCGATATGTAAATGCATGCATTCTCAACAGGGCAGGTGTCAAGATTGCATTTATAACAAATAGTGCAGCAGATGTGAGGAATCTTCCATACCATGCTGGTATGGCTGCAGCCTATGGATTGCCGAAAGAGGAAGCATTAAAGGCTGTTACTATTTATCCTGCCGAGATTTTTGGGCTTGGTGACATCTTAGGCACAATCGAACCAGGCAAACTCGCAAACATCATTGTCACAGATGGAGATCCCTTGGAAGTAACAACTCATGTTAAGCATCTTTTTATTGCAGGCGAGAAGGTCTCGTTGAAGACCAAACATACAGAACTATATGAAAAATTCAGAAAGCGTCCAAAAAAATAGATAGGAGGAGAAAAAAATGAAGAGATTTATTTTAATCTGTTTGATACTGTGTATTGTTTTTCCTCAACTGTTAACTGCTCATGAGGAAGCAAGGCTTCTTCGCTTTCCTGCCATTTATGAGGATCAGATTGTTTTCACCTATGCAGGTGATCTTTATACTGTAAGTTCATCCGGTGGAATAGCGAGGAAGTTGACTAGTGATGACGGATATGAAATGTTTCCACGATTTTCGTGGAATGGTAAATGGATCGCCTTTACTGGCCAGTATGACGGCAATACAGAAGTTTATCTCATGCCGTCAGAAGGTGGGATTCCAAAGAGATTGACCTATACTGCAACACTCGGAAGGGACAATATATCTGACAGGATGGGGCCAAATAACATAGTGATGGGGTGGAAGCACGATTCAAATGCAATAGTTTTCCGTTCCAGAATGAAGTCTTGGAATTCATTTAATGGTGAACTTTTTATTGTATCGACAGATGGTGATATGCCAGATCAGCTTCCTCTGCCTAGAGGAGGATTCTGCTCGTTTTCACCAGATAATAGAAAACTTGCGTACAACAGAATTTTCAGAGAGTTCAGAACATGGAAGAGGTATCGGGGTGGGATGGCAGACGATGTCTGGATATACGATTTCGAAACAAAGAAAGTAAAGAACATCACAAATAATCCTGCACAGGACATAATACCAATGTGGAGCGGAAACAAGATCTATTTTCTGTCCGATCGAGATGAATATCAGCGCATGAATCTATATGTTTATGATTTGAGTGATGGCAGCACGAGAAAGTTGACCAATTTCACAGATTTCGATATTAAGTTCCCCTCGATTGGTAAGAATGCAATAGTATTTGAAAATGGTGGATACATATACAGGTTTGATCTCAACAGTGAGGAGGTAAAAAAGGTCTCAATCATAATTGCAGACGATTACAATACAGGAAGAGCTGTGTTGAAAGATGTCAGTAAGAACATATTGAGTTATGAGATATCTCCAGACGGCAAGCGTGCTCTCTTCTGGGCTCGCGGCGATATATTTACAGTTCCAGCAGAACACGGGCCGACGAGAAATCTCACTGCTTCCTCCGGTGTACATGATCGCAATCCAAAATGGTCGCCTGACGGCAGATGGATAGCATACATCTCAGATCGTACTGGTGAGGATGAGATCTATATCATAGCTCAGGATGGAAGCGGTAAGCCCATTCAGATTACAAGAGGAGCAGAGACCTACAAATATCAGGTTAAATGGTCACCAGACAGTAAAAAGATTATGTGGTCAGACAGGCTGCAGAGACTTCGTTATGTAGACATAGAAACAAAAAAGGTTGTTGATGTTGCCAAGTCTAAGGTTTTTGAGATAAGGGATTATGTATGGTCGCCAGACAGCAGATGGATAGCATATACATTTCCAGAAGAGAAGACCATGAACAGGATTTATGTCTATTCACTTGAGAAGAAGAAGTCATATCCGATTACAAAGGGATGGTTTGAAGCATCATCCCCTGAATTCAGTTCTGATGGGAAATATCTCTTTTTTGTATCAAATAGAGATTTCAGACCGATCTATAGCTGGACTGAGTGGAACCATATATACCTCGATATGTCGAGAATCTATTTTGTTACATTAAACAAATCTGTAGAGTCGCCGTTTGAGCCAAAGAGTGATGAAGTTACGATCAAAGAAGAGGAAAAGCAAAACAACGGTAAGAAGAAAGGGGAGAAAGAGAAGAAGAAAAAGGAGGAGAAACCCCTGCTAAAGATCGATATTGACGGAATCCAGGACCGCATCATAGCCCTGCCGATTAAGCCTGCATCATATCGTAGTCTGACATCTGTATCAAATACTCTTTATTATATAAGAAGGGGAAGCAGGGATCGCGGTCAGGTACTGCTCATGTACGATTTTGACAAACTCAAGGAGACAGAGATCGGTCAGATTAGAGGCTACGAGATCTCCTCAGATGGCAAGAAGATGTTGGTATCACAGAGAGGAACATATGCCATTGTTCCACTGCCGAAGGGAAAACTGCGGATTGATAAAAAGCTCGATCTTTCTGGCATGCAGGTAAGAGTGGATAGAAAGAGTGAATGGGTTCAAGTATTCAACGAATGCTGGCGTCAGATGAGAGAATTTTTCTATGCACCAAATATGCATGGTGTCGACTGGAAGAGAATAAGGGACAGATACCGTCCACTGGTGGATCATGTTAACCATGGTGCAGACCTTGCCTATGTAATAGGCGAGATGATCGGTGAGCTAAGCTGTGGGCATACTTATATAACGGGTGGAGAAATGCCTAGGCCTGAAAGAATTAAGACCGGACTGCTTGGTGCCAAGATTGTGCATGACAAGAAGTCGGGATACTTCAGGATCGAGAAGATTCTTAGGGGGCAAAACTGGGATGGATCTTGTAAGTCTCCCCTCACAGAGGTTGGAGTAGATGCTAATGAGGGGGACTATATCTTATCTGTCAATGGTGTCTCGACAAAGGGTATGAAGAACATCTACCAGGCTCTGGTAAATACGGTAGGCAGACAGGTCACATTGAGACTCAATTCATCTCCAAAGGAAGAAGGAGCCAGGGATGTTGTTGTAGTTCCAATCGGAGATGAGTCAAATCTCTATTATTATAACTGGGTGCAGAACAATATTAAAAAGGTAAACGAGGCAACCGGAGGAAAGGTCGGTTATGTTCATATACCGGACATGGGTGTTCATGGTTTGAATGAGTTTGTTAAATATTTCTATCCCCAGCTGAAGAAGAAGGCCCTGATAATTGATGTTCGCGGAAATGGTGGCGGAAATGTATCTCCCATGATCATTGAGCGCTTGAGAAGGGAGATAGTTATGATCGATATAGCAAGGAACACTATTCCGGATGTCGATCCTTCTGATATGATCTGGGGACCAAAGGTCTGTCTTATAGACGAATTTTCCGCATCAGATGGGGATCTATTCCCATATCGATTTAGAAAGATGAAGATTGGAGAGCTGATAGGTAAGCGTACCTGGGGAGGCGTTGTCGGAATACGGGGAAGTCTACCGCTGCTTGATGGAAGCACATTGAATAAACCAGAGTTTTCCCGTTATGATGTTGAAGGCAAGAAATGGATAATCGAGGGACATGGAGTAGAGCCAGATATATGGGTTGATAATGATCCTGCAAAAGAGTTTGCAGGAATAGATCAACAGCTAAACAAGGCAATTGAAGTCATAATGGAAAAACTGAAGAAAGAGGAGAAGAGTATTCCTCCTGCTCCTCCATATCCAGACAAGAGTCCGAAAAAGAAGAAATAACCATTAATAGAATCTGATCAAAACCCCGATTCTCTATTTATCGGTGATTATTGGAATAGGGAATCGGGGTTTTTATTTTTATCACCAGCCTTTTTCTATTTGCATGATTTCTTTAATTTATTTATTTTATTAGATTCACAACATGCGATTCACAGAAATTATATTGTATTAAAGTTTTACTTAAAGAAGGGGTGCGGAAATGAACGGCAGGAGATTTTTAACATCATTATTGGTGGTTATCCTGGTATTGCTCTCTTTTATGACCGAAGTTTTCTCGGGTGAGAGTGTAAAAACCATTGCTATCTCTTCATGGCTGATAAACGGTCCTCTCAGGAGTGCAATGCCTGTTTTTCATGATGTAGAAAATATCAATGGTGAAAAGTTCGACTATCTTTCACTCCTGAAATTTGAGAGTCTAAAAAAAGATAGAGTGTGGCCAGAGGAGGGAGACGTGATTCTCTGGAATGGGGAATTTCCCTCTACGTGGCGGATCGTTGAAACAGATTCCAATGTTGTTGTTCTTCAGCAGTCAAAAGATGATAATGCCACCCTGATATCTTTTCTTGCAGTCTATCTTGATGTTAAGAGGTTCACAACTGCAAATTTGAAAATATCGAGTTTTCAACTATTTTCTGTTTATCTTGATAATAAAAGGATAGCTGTAAAATCTTCAAACAGCAACGAGAAGGAGCCGGGAGCCGTGTCTAAGGAGATCGATCTTGAGAGTGGAAAACATCTTTTATTTATAAAGACTCTCCACACTCCTGATAGTAACCCGACATGGAGAATAGAGGCAGAGATTTCTATTCCGGTTGACTGGAAGGAAGAAGATTTTAAGGTGACAACATCTCCTGCCCAGACAATGAGTGTTAACCATCTTCTTGATGGAGAAAGGGTGAGAGGTGTATCTATTTCATCTGATGGAGAGCTTGCAGCTGTGAGGCTAAATCGGCCCATCCCACAGGGTGGTTCAGAATCGTGGGTGGAACTCAGATGGACTAAGAGCGGAAGACTTTATCAAACTTTCAGAGGTGGAAACTCTATCTCGAGTATTCAATGGGCACCGGAAGGCAGGCGTTTTTCATATACGACAGGTGGTAAGAATGGAGCAACTCTATGGGTAGTTGATTTAGATATGGGTACAACAGTCCCACTACTTGAGAATATTGAGGGTCTTGGTGCTCATACATGGTCTCCGGATGGAAATTATATCTTCTACTCTGTGACAGAGAATCCAAAGGAAAGAGAACCCGATCTTAAAAGACTTGATGGAATGACAGATCGGTGGCCGTGGTATAGATCGAGAAGTTTTATATACAGGGTAGATCTAAAGCAGGGAACCAGGATGAGACTAACAGCAGGAAGACTCTCTACCGATCTGAATAGTATCAGTGGTGATGGCCACAGGTTAATATTTACAAGATCCGTTTCTGATTTTAGAGAGAGGCCTTTTCAGAAAACAGAGTTTTATATTCTGGATTTAAATACGATGGAGGCAGATACACTGTTTGTGAGCAGATGGGCAAACAGTGCACAGTGGTCTCCTGACGGTAAAAAACTTTTAATCATCGGAAGCCCAATGGCGTTTGGTGGTATTGGAAAGAATTTGCCAGAGGGGATGATTCCGAACGATTATGATAGTCAGGCTTTTATCTATAATATCGAAACTGGCGAGGTTGATCCGATAACAAGAGAGTTTGATCCAAACATAAATCAGGGCGTGTGGAGCAATACAGAAAACTGTATCTATTTTAGTACGGGAGACAGGTCAAGAATAAATATATACAGATATGATTTAAGAAAGAGAAAATTTGAACTCATTGAGACCGGTATTGATGTTGTTTCTCAATTCGATATTGCTGTCAAGAAGAGGGTGATGGTCTATATGGGTTCTGGCGTTTCTCTTCCTGAAAAGGCCTATGTACTCGATCTAAAGAGAAGAAAACACTGGATCCTGTCCGATCCTGGAAGAGTATATTATGAACATGTTCATTTTGGCGATTGTGAGAAGTGGAGTTTTGTCAACAACAGGGGTGTTGAGATTGAAGGAAGAATTTACTATCCACCCGATTTTGATCCGCAGAGAAAGTATCCTTGTATTGTCTATTATTATGGCGGTACCAGTCCTGTTACAAGAGATTTTGGGGGCAGATATCCCAAGGAGCTGTGGGCAGCAAATGGATATGTCGTATATGTGCTCCAGCCAAGTGGTGCTACAGGATATGGACAATCATTTTCAGCCCTTCATGTCAATGATTGGGGTAAGATTGTTGCGGATGAAATTATCGACGGAGTGAAGAAATTTCTTGCTGCACATTCTTTTGTTGATACAAATAGAGTAAGTTGCATAGGTGCCTCGTATGGTGGGTTTATGACAATGCTTCTTCAGACAAGGACGGATATGTTTGCAGCAGCGGTTGCTCATGCGGGTATAAGCTGTATAGCAAGTTATTGGGGAGAGGGATACTGGGGTTATCTGTACAGCGCAACGGCCTCTGCTAACAGTTTTCCATGGAACAGGAAGGATATTTATGTTGACCAGAGTCCATTATTTAATGCGGATAAAATCACAACTCCCCTGCTGTTGCTGCACGGCACATCAGATACAAATGTTCCACCTGGTGAGAGTATTCAGCTATATACTGCCCTCAAACTTCTTGGCAGAGAGGTTGAGTTAGTAGAGGTTGCGGGTCAGGATCACCATATCCTGGAGCATAATAAGAGGAAGAAGTGGACAAAGACAATAATTGCATGGTTCGACAGATGGCTGAAGGGCCAGCCTCAGTGGTGGAACAAAATGTATCCGAAATAGTTATTGTTAAGAGACATTAATATTAACCTAACCGAGGGAGAAGATTTTGGGAGATGAGAAAGAAAAATATATGAAGAAGCTGGCCAAGGCAAGGGTTAAGATAGAAAAGGCTAAGACAAAGGCTGCAGTGAGTTGTGGAGAGATAAAGGAATTTCCCGATGGTGTCGGTATAACAGTAAGAAGGCATGGAGACGATAATTCCGAACTCGTTGTTTTCGGTCTTACCGATGAGCAGCTCAATCGTATAATTCCTCAGATAAATAGAGAGGTTTTGATAACCATCACAAGAGAAAGAAATAGTGTGAAGGCTGCATTCATGCGCTTCGTGAGAGAGGGAATTTTTCATACAATAGTAAAGGTTGTGGCAGGTTTGATTGTGGGATATCTGCTCGTAAAGATTGGATTGAGGTGACAGAAAAGATTTAATGAAAATTGAGGAGAAAATGAAAAGAACTTATCATATAGGTGTAGATGTAGGATCAGCAACCATCTCATATTCTCTTTTGGATGATCAGCGAAGAGTCGTGGATTCGGGCTATATGTTTCATCATGGCGATATTCACCACCACCTGAGAAAATTGATAGAAAGAATATCTCCTGAGAGAATTAGAAGTTTTGGTATAAATAGAGAGGCGAGGCCTTTTCTTCGTAATGGAGTTGAGGTTGATGATCAGGTTGCAATTATAGAGGGCGTGAAGGTTTTTAGTTCCGATATGCGAGCCATACTGAATATAGGTGCAGAGAAGTTTGGATTGATTTTGTTTGACAGCAATGGGATGTATAGCAAATTCATATCAAACACAGGGTGTGCAGCAGGAACTGGATCTTTTCTGGATCAGCAGGCCGTAAGATTAGGACTGAAAGAGAGCAAAAAACTTGTTAAGTTGGCAGAAAAATTCAATGGTGATCCTCCACGGATTGCCACAAGGTGTGCAGTATTTGCAAAGACCGATCTGATCCATGCACAGCAGAAGGGTTACACTCTGGAGGCAATTTGTCGCGGACTTTGTCTTGGCGCTGCGCGAAACATAATAGAAACTGTAACGCGTGGCAACACCATACCTGAACCGTATGTAATAACAGGTGGCGTTGCACTCAACCATGTCATTGTCTCTTATATTAAAGAGCTTACAGGAAAGAGGAGTCTGGAGATACCACTTCCAGAAAGGGTAGCATCGATAGGCGCAGCATTAATAGCTGCAGAGAGAAGTGATGAGGAGTTGAAGCTGAAATCGGTTGATGATTTTGTCAAAAGCAAGCCCAGCAAAAGAAAGTACTTCTATGCTCCTCTTTCGGATATTCCATACAGGATGGATGATTCCCAGATTTTCAGGAGATTTGTTAAGGATGGTATTGAAACAGAGATTTTTATTAAACCTGTCAGCAGTGAGGTTCGTGTTTATCTCGGGATCGACATCGGATCAACGAGTACAAAAGCCACTTTGATGTCAGAGGATAGAAAGATACTGGTAGGTCTCTATACTCGAACAATGGGTCAGCCTGTCAGGGCAGTACAGAAAATATTGAAGATGATAAAGAAGATAGAAAAAGAGTATGGTATATCGTACAGATTAATTGCTGCAGGAACTACAGGCTCGGGCCGCAAATTCATCCATACGATTTTAAAGACTGACAGGGCTGTTGATGAAATCTCGGCCCATGCGAGGGCCGCATACCATCTTAAACCCGATGTGGACACGATAATAGAGATAGGTGGGCAGGATTCGAAATTTACTGTTATAAACAGGGGCAGACTGGTATTTTCCAGGATGAACTATGTCTGTGCAGCTGGTACGGGAAGTTTTCTTGAAGAACAGGCTGGCAGGCTTGGATATTCTTTGGAAAAATATTCAAATTATGCCGAAAAGGCAAGAGCACCGCTGACAAGCGATAGATGTACAGTCTTTATGGAGAGAGACTTAAACTATCTTCTAAGTCTTGGATATGCTAAGGAGGAGCTCTTAGCTGCTGCCTTACACTCTGTGCGGGACAATTATCTGACAAAAGTTGCACATCAGAATAAGATTGGATCAAGCATTGTGTTTCAGGGCGCAACAGGAAAGAATAGAGCTTTAGTAAAATCCTTTGAGCAGAAGCTCGGTAAGCCAGTTTTTGTTTCTCCTTACTGTCATCTAACAGGGGCAATAGGAGTATGTCTTATTCTTCAGGATATGGGAATCACTCTTAATAAGAATTTCCGGCACGACTTTGCAAGGGAGAAGATTACTCTTCATGAGGATGTATGCAATGACTGCAGTAACCACTGCAAGATTACGATAATAAATATAAAGGATGAAAGAGTTGTATGGGGTAGATTGTGCGGCAGAGACAGTGAGACTCCAACTATTTCTTTTAAGGGTAGCGATAATTTGAAAAAAATAAGAAACACTATTTTCAAATATAATGAAAATATCGAGAGCAGAATGGATGGAGGGGGTATAAAGATTGGAATACCTAATACGCTTTATTTCATGGATACACTGCCGATGTGGAGATACTTTTTCAAAAGGCTTGGATACAGAGTCGTATTGTCGAATTCATTAGAAGATACGTTGACTGTTGGAAAAAATATTGCAGGAGCGGAGTTTTGTTCTCCTATATCTCTTCTCCATGGGCATGTGAAGTTTCTTTTAGATAGAAGCGACTACTGCTTTATGCCCGTAATTTTCCAGGATCAAAGATCAGGAGATTTTAAGACCTACTGTTACTATTCCAATTATGCAGTCTCACTGATATTGAACAACAAAAATCTGAATTGCAGCAACAGGATTATTGCTCCCATGTTTACTATGTCGAATGATATGGATCAGATTTTTGAATCTATTTTAAAGAGTCTTCCCAAAAGGATGCGGGCATTACATGATGATGAGGAGATAAAGAGTGCTCTAATAGAGTCTTGCAGATGGTATGATGAAAAACAGAGAATGCTGCTTGAAGAAGGGAGAAAAATACTCGAAGGTGAGAATGGTGTTGTGGTTGCGCTTCTAGGCAGGCCGTATCTTGTGCTTGATAATAAGATGAACAATCACCTTTTGCCTCGACTCGATAATATGGGCCTCAGGGTTATTTATCAGGATATGTTACTGAGGGATGAGAATGGAATAAAACACACCAATGATTACATAAGATGGAATCACTGGCTTTATGGAGATAGGGTGTTGAAGAGTGCTGAGATCATTGGAAAGGCGAAAAATCTTTTTCCGATCTATGTAACTGCCTTTAAATGTTCACCCGATTCATTTATTATTCCATATTTTCGTGAGATAATGGATCGATATGACAAGCCCTACCTCATTCTTCAGATGGATGAACATCAATCTGTTGAAGGTTATGAGACAAGGCTTGAGGCAGCAGTGGAGACATTTAGAAACTATCATTACAAGATAAAAAAGGTAGATAAAATCTATATTAATGTAAAGAGGAGTCTTGAAAAGAAGACCTATCTCCTCCCCAACTATGATCCCCTGAGTACTCGTCTCATGACTGCAGCATTCAGGAAACATGGGATAAGGGCACTACCGATAATGGAGACAGAGAAGACTGTTAAGGCCAGTATCAGGCTTAATGATGGTCAGTGTCTGCCTGTGAGCGCAATTGTACAGGCAATAGCTCATACGATAGAGGTCTACCGCCTCAATCCAAGAAATGTCGCCATATTTTTAAATGCCCTTTGCCAGATTTCGTGCAATCTGCCTCAGTATCCAATATTTATAAAGCAGCTATTGAGAAAGATCAACAGTGATTTTTCCGGGATAGATGTATTTGTTACTACGACAGAGATGATAGACCTTAAAAAGAGTGTACTTATCGATATATACCAGGCATATCTTCTTGGAGGTCTGTTGCAGAAGATGGGTTGTAAGGTTCGCCCGAGAGAATTAAACAGAGGAGTTACCGATGCACTGCTTCAGCAATCTGTTGATCAACTTGCAAGTGCAATCGAGACAGGTGGCTCAAGAGAGAGGTTGTTCAAAGAAATAGTTTTGCAATTTTTAGAAATAAGGCAGGACAGGAGTAGCCAGCTGCCAAAGGTCGCAATAGTAGGTGATTTGTATGTAAGAGACAATCATATATTCAATCAAAATCTTATTCGTGTAATAGAGGATGAAGGTGCAGAGGTCATTACGACTCCATATAACTTTCTTGTAAGACTGATGGCGGCGAAACACTTTAGCAATCTGGCCATGGACAAGAAATATCTGAACCTAATAGTAGAAAAGGCACTTCTCACAATTCTTTCTCACTTTGATAAAAAATATTTTGAAATTGCTCGGCCTGTTTTGAGAGAAGATCTCCCAGAATTCAGTGGAGATTTACTTACAAGACTGAGCGATTATCATTTAACGAGTCGTCATGGAGGCGAGTCTGTACAGAACGTCATGAAGATTTTTCATCTGATTGAACATCATCCAGATATAAAACTGTTTGTACACATTAATCCTGTTTTCTGCTGTCCTGCACTGGTTAGTGAGTCTATATTTAAGCGAATAGAGGAGGAGACGGGAATACCAATTGTATCCATTACATATGATGGCACCCAGACTCCGCACAACAATATTGTGATTCCATATATCCATTTTTTAAAGCGAAGAATCGGATCTGGGGTATGAAATAGGAGTAATTTAGAGGATGCTCCAAAACACAGTTTTTAGAGATAGACCAATTAATTAACGTTCCCTGTTATCTTCTCTTATCCTGTGAAAAAAGTTAACGAAGTTTTTATTATATATGTCTACTGCAGCAGGAAGGAATCGATAGAGCCTCCAGAGTATTCCAGCATAAAGGGGAACAGTAATTATTCCCCTGTTTTTTGCCACTCTCGATAGAATAATACCGGCACACTTTTCGGCACTCATCTTGTTTTTAGGTGCACGTGAGAAGACATCTTCCCTCTTTGCACAGAGACATGGCTGTATGTCTAGAATTTTTGTTTCAATGAAGGCAGGACATACAACGCTGACCCTTATTCCAAGTGCAGCAGCCTCTGGTCTCAGGGCTGTGGAAAGGCCAACGACTCCATACTTTGTGGCCGTATAGGGTACGCTTATGGATAGGGGAAGAAGACCCTGGAGCGATGCAATATTTATTATGTGGCCGTACCCCTGCTGGATCATGATCCTGTAGGCTGTTGTTGTTCCATAGATTACACCAAGGAGGTTGGTCTTTACTATGCGTTCCCACATCTCAATGGATATGTCTCTCACCTCTCCAGTTATGCCTATGCCTGCGTTGTTGAACATCAGGTGAAGGTTACCATATTTTTCGTATGTGTTTGTAATTAACCTTTCAACATCTTCTAATCTTGATACGTCTGTCGTAAAATGAACAGCTCTACCACCCGCATTGTTGATTTTTAGTGCCGCTTTTTCTGCATTTGATTTGTTTATATCGGATACAACTACTGTTGATCCATATTCTGCAAGTTTTTCACAAAGCGCCAGTCCGATGCCGGAACCGCCACCTGTGACTATCGATATTTTATCTTTAAAATAGTCGCTTGTCTTCATGATCATGTTTTTTTAGAGTCCCTGTTTATTATTAGTATATTTAGAAATAAGAAGATATCTTAATTTTCTATACATCGCAACAACGCTATCCATACAGGAATTTGTATATTCTGTAAGGAAATTTTTTGCTACTCTTTCATCCTTTTTATAAAGGTCGCAGGCCTTTGAATCTATCTCAGGCTGATCATTAAAGAATTTATCTTCAAGAGGATCCCTAAGCTTTCGCAAATCTTTTATTGCCTCCTGCCACTTCAGGTACAGAAGGTTGTCTACAAAATCTATTGCCCACCGAGCAGATGTGTCGGAGAAGTGGTCAGGATCATACTCTTTGTATGAATCTGCGATTTGCTGGACACCAGCATAAATTGGCACATAGGTGCTTACATATTGATTATCAAGATAGAACCAGTAGACTCCACCAACAGGATCCGGAAGCCAGCTTCTGCACTGTGCAACCATTCCATATCCCCCTCTTGATACCATTCTTCTATATGTGATATCGAGAAGCTCACGCATGTCGCGAGTGGGAAATGGTGTAGCGAGCGGACTCTTCTTCAAGTTGCCATTTTTATCGGGCACAAACCAGTCAATGTCTGCCGTCATGTCATATATTGTTCCCTCATAGATGGATCGCTGAAAATCTATTACATCCCTGACAGACAACTTTTTATCTGGTTTAACAGAGAATGGATAGATCGATATGTCTTCGATATACTGGTGATAGGAATCGTATCCTCTATATGGATTTGTCAACTTCCTGTTAGGCCAATCTTTCAGATTTGGAGCAACCGTCGAATAAAAGAGCCACAGGCGGCTGATTGCCCATTCTCTTGGAGTCGGAGAGTATGCCTTCTGCCAGATGAATGGTTCACCACTTTTGGGATCATACCAGCCGTGGTCTATTGCTACTTGCATATAGTTTTCTGAAACCATGAAATTCTCATGGTCATTAGGATCGATTTCTTTGATTATGCTCCAGTTTGGTACAATTGCTACATGATCATCTGGAACACGTTGGGCAGCCCAGATTGCACCAGGCTTTCCACTTTCAGGGCTCCAGTCTGGGCCGACACTGAAGACTTCTAGTACCCAAGCCTCTTCTGGATCGGCAATACAGAGGGCCTCAGACTCAGGGCCACATGATGGAAGGAAGCCGTACTTATCCACAAGCGATGTTATTAACCTTATTGCCTCTCGCGCCCTTCTGCAACGCTGCAGGGCAAAAACCATTGCCTGTTCTATTGTCATTATCTGCTTTCCAGTTGTGATGTCAACCTTTAGTTCATCTTTCTGGCTGAGGGTACTCTCACCAATAGCAAGCTGGTGTTCGTTCATGTGAGAATAACCAGAGTGGAAATAGGTGTAAGTTTTCTCAACTTGAGGAATATATCCTAAAATTTTTCCATACTCATTAAGAGGCTTTTTTACATCCTGGAGACCATAGTAAACAGGTGCTTTTGCCCCTTTTTTATATTTTCGTCCATGTACTACATGTACCCTGCATTCGCTGCAGCAGCCGGTGTGTGATGTGATAACAGAACCATCAACAGAGGCGAGTTTGCCAACAATGATGTCTGTACATCCATCGTGAGTCTTATCATACTCACTGTCTTTTGAAGAGAGGTAGATGACTGGAAAAAGAAGAAATGCAGCTATGTATAATTTCAAATTTTTCATGATGACTCCTCATTATATAAAGCCTATTGTCCACGAAAAGATAAGACCAAACAGAATGATAATCGTGGCAAGATGCGGTTTTTTTGATAGATAAAGACTTCCTGTTGATCCGATAAAAAAACCTAATGGAATAAGAAAAACTAATGGAATGGCTGCCATTGTTCCACGGACGAATATATGTCCCAGTATGTAGCTGGAGCTACCATTGACCCACCGCTGTATACGAAAGATAAAAGCACTTAAAGCAACAAAGAGGATACGGCCTGTCAGAACACTTAAGAATGCTACTGCTGGATACCTGTATTTACTGGTATTTGACGGACGAAGCAGTATTGATGCAAAGAGGTCGAACGAGATGCCTATAGAGATTATTGCAGTCAGATGACAGAAATAGGGGGATGTATTTACTAATTTGTAAAATGCAGAAAAGAGAGCAATCAGTGATGAGGTTCCTTGTTTGTTGTTAATCCCTCTGCTTAGGGATAAAATGAAGAGGCCGCACACGGCGAGTATGACCGATTTAAAGGGAATATCGTATCTGAAGAGTAGCTCTCCGCCGAACACTTCGATAGCGCCCCACAATGAGCCGAAAAGAACGAGATATAATGTGTTTATCATTTCATCTCCATCTGTTAATAATACTCTTAATATAATCCGAGTTAGATAAATGTCAAGAAAATAATGGGGTTGGGGGATAAATATATTTATTGCGTATTGACTCAAAAATAAAGTAACTTTAGGGGAATTGAACTTTTTAAAGATTGGTCGTTGTCTCATAATAAGAATGTAACCCTAAAACAGGAGAATTAATTATGAGCATAACGACCAAATAACTCCTCGTTCCCAAACTGGTGTCTGGGAACGATGCTCTGAAAAGAAACTCTGTTTCGATATATCAAATAACCAAACCTTGATTAACCTTAAAAACTTATTCATCATAGAAAAAATAATTTCCTGCAGAAATATAAAGCCTATGCTAATGACGAGCAAAAAAACTTCCATATTTATATTATCTCTTTTTTGGATTGCGGCAACATGTTGCCGCTCTTAAAAGCGACGCCAAAGCGTCGCAGTCCAAAAGTGAATAAAGAAAATTTGAATACTACTAATATCTTCAGTTACATTTTATTTTGATGCAACTGGATTGGCAAACATACTTATTAAATCATCTACATATATCAGAGAGCCACTCAAGAATCACTTTCAGACTCATGTTGACTGCATGAATACCATGACCTGCTTGCTGAAGCACAACTTTCTTCTTTCTCGCACATCTCCATATATTAAATATTTCATCACTCCCTGTATGATCGATAATTTCATCCTCTGCACCGTATATCATTAATAATGGCACATCGATAACTCTTGCATTTTTTAGCGACTCCTGCATAATTTTTCTTGCACCAGCCATATATCGCATACTGAACCTTTTGACTATTAGAGGATCATTCAATCGATCGATTGCTTCTTTCCTGTCAGCAGGATGTTTAATTTTTTCCGGGTCACTGCACATATTGACTGTAAGAGCAGAAGGTCTGAAGATGTAATTAAATGCATAGGAGATCACAGTCCAGAATGAAGGGCCTGACTGTCTTGAGTATCTATATGCAGGATTCACAAGGATAATTCCGGAAACTCCTGAATCCGTCTCGACCCCTAATTTGATGGCAATTGCACCACCAAGACTGTGTCCAAAAAGAAAAAATTGTTTTCCTGAATATAGTCCTCTAATATAATCAATAAAGTTTATGAAATCTTTCAGAATTAAATTGAAGTCTGAAATATCACCCCTCTTTCCTTCAGAGTAACTCGTACCCCTTGGATGCAGAACATAAACGGCAAATCCATTTTTCGATAAGAAATTTCCAAACTTATCGTAATCACCATTCATTATCCCGCCAATACCAGGTGTTACTAATACAACGCCTGAAACATTATTATTCGGGCAGAAATCTTCATAATAGAGTCTCAATCCATCCTCAGAAGTAAAATAGTTTGGTTCATCCTTATATGAATAGAGTTGAGGCTGTAATGAATCCCAAAATAGAGATAATCCAGTAAATACTGCATTGACTGTCCAGAATACAAATAGAATCCTATTCATATGTTCTCCTGTCACTGTAGATTTAATAGTATTGTCTTGTCAGAAATAGAATTCGTAAGTTCAAGTAATAAGTGCGACTGTTAATAAAAGAGGGGTTAATTGCTTAGATTTAGTAGTTAACCCCGAAAAAAGTCACTACTAACAGGATCATAGATGTCCTATAAGCAACTAACCCCTGGTAAAATATACAAAATTAAAGCACTTTTGCAAGCAGGAATTTCAAAAAATAGTATAGCAGATATCCTTGGTATTTACAGGTCAATGGTCTTCAAATTCGCTTAGGGGAATACCGGATTGTCGTATAATTGATTGCAATGTTCCAATTCGTATTTTCCTATGATCAGGTACAGGAACAGTAATAGTGCTATTGCTGATTTTTTTCTGCATAACAATATGACTTCCTCGCCTTCGGATTTCCTTAAAGTCAAAACGAGCAAGAATAGCACATACTTCTTTCCCGGATAGAACTCGAAGTTTAGGCAAGGGCAACCTCAACTTGAGTTATATAGATTTCATTTCTAAAGCGTTTATTTATCTCTTCAGGTGAAGCTGTTTCAAAAAATAACTCTAAGGCTTCACGAAGATTATTGCGAGCTTCTTCGATGGTATCGCCTTGACTTGCAATATCCAGTTCTGGACATAATGATACAAAACCGTCACCTTCACGTTCAATAATAGCTGTTAACTTTTGAGTCACGGGTTATTACTCCTTTATTTTAATAGTTCTATACTACTTAACTGCTTACTGGCTGTAATGTTTAGCCTAAAACAGCAAACTAAAATCCATCCAATAATCTGGTATTCTTTCTATCTATGGATAAAACCATAAAATAATACATCACTATAACTAAAATTTTCCCCTCCAAGCTAAGGGACAATATCAAATAGAAGAAAAGATAGTATTAATAAATAACTAAATCAAGTAAACTATAATAAACAATTATTGAAATGTCAAGCAGAAAATGAAAAAACTTCTATATTTATATTTTCTTTACTAAAAATATAGGTATTCTCGTTTTATGTATTGTTGCAGCATGTTGCCGCTTTTTAAAAGCGACACCGAAGCGTCTCAGTTCAAAATTTAAGCTCTGCAGGATTCTTGTTTCTGCGGTTTGTTTTGGTGCAGCTCTTGTTTATTCTCCTATAA